>CAVXDA010000015.1:0-309815 GCA_963760415.1 uncultured Acidobacteriaceae bacterium
CCTTTGCTTCTATTTCGAGGGCGCGAGGATCGCATCAAGGAGATCGGGGGTTGTTTCTACTCTTTCCAGGTGCGGGTAGCGCATCCCGCCGTCGTAATTCAGCGTTACGGTGACGAACTCATCGCCACGCTTGAGCAGAAGCTTTATCGGCTGCTTACTCTTCTCCGCGGAGAGGATGGCTTCGCGCAGGCCCGCAGGAGTGAACTTCTGGTCATTGACGGCTTCCAGGTGCATTTCCGGCGTGATGCCTGCCTTAAACGCTGGACTATCCCACCACACGTTAGTAAGGACATTGTCTTTGTCCACCGAGAACCCCAGGGAAGTGGCGAAGCTGGTTCCGCGAGAGCTGTCCTGGTGTTTCAGCCACTCCTGCTGGTCGTCGTTGTAGACGAGCCGATAGCCTCCCTGGGTAATCCCGTTCTCCGGAGTCTGCGGCGCCAGCTCGTAAACCCGTGCGCGCAGGAACCCTGCCCAATCAAACGGCTGCACTTTATTCAACGCCGCAACCAGATCGTCAAAGGTGTAGGTGCTGGTGATGTAGCTCCCGTTGTCCATGCCGAAGAAGAGCCGGGCGAAATCATCGAGAGACTTGTTGCCGCCACTCAATTCGCGGATTTTGGTGTCGGCATCAAGCCAGATGAGGTCCGATTCCGGATAGTAATCGTACGAACGCTGCCAGCTTGGCCAGGCCTCCGGCGCGGCGCCGTGAGACGAAATGATGGGCTGATTGGTGGTATCCACCAAGGGGCGCCAGGTGCGTCCCGGACTGATCTCGAAGGAGGCAGCGATCTGCGCGATCACGTCGCGCGCCTGCTCCGCGGTACGCATTCCGGAACGGGCGGTCAGGACGTTGCCGTAGTAATCGGTCAGGCCTTCGTAAACCCATAGCAGGTCGTTCTGCATCGGCCAGTTGAAGTTGGGCGTCCACAGGTCGGCAGGCCGGCGAAACTTGCCGTTCCACGAATGGGTGTATTCGTGGGGCAGAAGAGCGCGACCGCCAACTCCCGCAGCCCAGTCGGTAAAGTAGTTGGCACGGGAACCGTCCTCGCTGGACTGATGGTGTTCCAGGCCTTTGCCGCTAACCGTATCGCTGAGCGAAAAAAGAAAATCATAGTGGTCGTAGTGATGGGAGTTGAAAAGCTTCTGCGCTTCGATCACCAGGTTCTTGTGGTATTGCAGCTCCTCCGGCGTGATCTCGAGATCGGCAGGCTTGTCGGCAAAGAGATCGAGGAACACCTGGTTGTCCGCGCCCGTGGACAGGTCGACGCGCTTGTAATTGACGCCGGCATAGAGCGGCGAGTCGATCAGGGTATTCAGCGAAGTCGGTTTGAAGTGAACCAGGTTTCCATCCTGCGATCCCAGCTCCAGCGCAGCCGCGAATTTCCAGCCTTCCGGCAGCCGGATGGCGGGATCAAACAGGATGCGCCGCGAGAAGTAGCCCGCCGGATAGAGCAGCACGCTGTTCCAGGTAACGTCGGCGAAGTTGGACGAGATCCGACCCTTCTTCGGGTCCAGCGGGGCCAAGTATTGAAAATTGATTTCCAGCGTGGTTGCACCCTGCGGTACTTGTATGTGGAAGGCGTACATGTTCACGCGATCGCGGACCCAGTCGACGCGTTTGCCATTCGCCGTCACCACGAGCCCGGCCATGTTCGCCACCGGGTTCGATGGGGAGTGCGTGCCGGGAAGCCACTCCGGATAGAGCAGTGTAATCTCGCGGCCCTTAACCGGTACCGTCTCATGCACATTCAGCACGCGATCGGTGATGTTGGTGATATCGACGCTCAGAGAGATGGTGCCGGGATAAGGCGTGTCGGCCGGCGCGGGAATGGGCGGAGGCAGCGGTACGGGCTGTGGGCCGCTCGCGTTCTGCGCATACGCCGCAGTGGTTAGAGCAATGGAAAGGGCTGCGAAAAGCGACACAGCAGCGCGGCGACGGAAGAGCGAACTTGGCACGCGGAGCCTCCAAAACTGCAAGCAACAATGTACACCGGCCGATTGGGTGCGGGCAATATCTTACGTTGACCTGTATCCCAGCAATCCACGCCACTGCACGGTCTTCCCACCATTTCAAAATGCGCGGATGAGTGGGGTGCCCGGCGAGCTTCTAGTGGCGCTGCTTCCTATTTACGCAGTTGGTACTGGTTCAGCGATTAACGCACAATTAACGCTTCTCAGGATGTGAAGTGCAGCATACTGAGGCGTGGGAGTTCTGGTGCAATTCCTGTCTCGCAAGGATGGTCCACCGTCCCTGTACGGCGGCGCTTCACGATTCCGCCGCTCAGCTTCTCGCTCACCATCGAGTCTCCAGCGCGTTCACGTGGCTGCGGTGTGTTACCGGGTACGCGGCGGTGAACTGGAGTTCCTTCTGGTACGCACCAGGAACGGCCGATGGACTTTTCCCAAGGGTAGAGTGGACCAGGACGCAAGCAACGCCCACGCCGCCGCGCGGGAAGCCTACGAAGAAGCCGGCGTAAGAGGCTCAGTGGAACCCGTCCCCTTTTTTTCCTACCGGCATTGCAAACCCAGACGGCTGGGCTCGCGCCGACAAGTCATCCTGGTGGATGCTCATTTGTGCAAGGTCGAGCACTTGGCTCCACCACTCGAGGAGCACCGAGATCCAAGGTGGTTCAGTGTGCCGAAAGCGAAGCGACGGCTGCAGAAGTCCCGGACCTCAGAGTTTGCGGCTGAAGTCGTTAGCGTGATTGACCGGGCAACGGAGCGCATACTGACATCCAAGGGCCCACGCTGCAGAGCTGACGTTAGCCAACTGTAGCTCGCAGATGTGGATTGCCACGCCCGGAAACCCCAACTAGAGTCTTTCGAATGAACGTCAACTCTCCGGCACGGAGGGGACGGCCGTACATCAGGCCGAGCCGCTTGCCGAGCATCTCGGCCTGATGTGACATGGACGTTCACGCAATCATTCGTGTGATTTTGGCGGGTTGCCCAGCAGGCGGTAAACCGTCGCAGTCTTGGTGGCACCCAGGTTGATGTAGTCCTTCGGCGGAGTACTGCAGTCCTATGAAGAACGCCTCGGTGCGACGCAAAGCGTCCGGGCTCGAGCTTTGCACGGTCCTGGAATCGGAACTGGTAAGCGAACTCGCCGATGAGCGGGCGGTGCTCGCCGCGGGTACGCCAGATGGCCACGTTGGCCTTGCAGGTGAGGCCCGTCGCCGAAGTCGAGCAGGCCGATGTCCTGCAGGACCTCCTCGACAATGGTGTTGCTGACGAGATGGATCTCTTCCTTGGGGTGCTTTCTGACTTTGGCAAGGATCGGGAGTACGTCGATCAAGGCGTCCATGTCGCGGATATTCTCGCGGCCCATGCCAATCGCGGAGCGATTGAACTGGACGTTATGGGAGTAGAGCAGACGGATGCCGCCGAGCTTTTCCTTGAGCGGCAGGGCCTGGACCTTGAACTTGACGCGGTGATCGCCCAGGATATTTGGCCGAACGTCGGTCTCCGCGCACATCTGCAAATCGGGGTGCCGGAACTTGAAGACGATCTCGGGTTCTCCGATGGGGAAGCCGTCCTTGTAGGGGATTCGGCGGCGCAGAATGAAAGCGTTGTTGTACAGGCGGAAGTCGTCGGTATCGACGAACAGCACTTCGCGGATCTTGACCGGCTGTTCGAGGAAGCCGTCCGTCGTGTACTTTACGCCGTGCTCTTTTGCGGGCTCCTTAAAGACCTTGCCGAAGTCGAAGAAGCTCTCGCGCGAATGGAACTTGTTGGGCCGCAGGATGAGCTTGCAGCAGATGTATTCGGGCGAATGGATGGGCATGCCGTCGGCATACTGGCCCGGCTTGAGCTGGGGGACACGGCCTACCCAACTCGGGGTTGCCGCTTCGCGGGTCTTGGTGGATGCGGGCTAAGTTTGCCTTCTTTTGTGCGGCTTGGTGCAGTTGCTGTGGCGGTTGGCATAGTCGCTCCTCGTTGGCGGTTATTTATTGGTATGACAACTCTCTCTTGGGTGATCAGCCCGATACGTTGGAATTACTCCAAACGATATTGGAGCACACTTTCCAGTGTTTTTGTTCTTTGTTTCGGCAACACACCAAGAAAGGCGCAAGGGTTAGTGCCGCCTGCGCCACCCCAAGGAGCACAAGAGCAGTGCTCGGTAGGAGATCCCGACCTAAGGGGATCTTGGCTAGGTGCTTTGGCTTGTCACTCCGCAGTGACAAGCGTCACTGACAACGACGAGCGGCAGCAGTCAAAGTTTGATGGGTGCAATAAAGAAAACCCAGTAGATCACGCAAAGCACACCATGCCACAGTCAATGAACCCGCCCAAGGCACACGAATGACGGTGTCGCCATCGTTGTCCAGTAAGGCCGAGACGCTCGCGGAACGGCTCGGCCTTTCGTACGATCATCTCCTCGGCTTCCGTTTTGCCGTGAACGTCTTGCTGGCCACGACGATCGTATGGTTCGTCGTGCGGGAAGTTGGCGACAGCAATCCCATCTGGGCGATTGCCTCGATGGTCGCGGCGGCAGACCCCGAGCCCGAGGAGGCGCGCCGGCTGTTCCGGAGCCGGCTCGTCAACGTGGCGGTCGGCTGCGCGGTCGGGTTCCTTTTCCTCGTCGTGGGCACCGGCAAGCAGCGGATGATCCCGGTGGCACTCGCAGTCACCGTATTGATCTCAACCTATTTGGTGCGCGTAAGGACCCAGTGGCGCCAGGCACCAATAACCGCAGCCGTGGTCATCGCCGCCGGTCTGGCGGGCGGCTCTGCGACGGTTGGAATCGGACGTGGCTTGCACAAGGTCGCCGAGGTGCTCTTCGGTTGCGTGGTAGGCGTATTGGTGAGCTGGCTCATGTCGAAAGTTTGGCTGGTGCGGCGACCGGTCGGGCGTGCTGGAGCCGGGTGACGGAGTTGAAGGCTCCCGTGGCGGGAGGCGCAAGGCGATGCGCTTATCGCCTACGGAGCGCTATGACCCGCACACTGCAGCACACCCAAGTAGGCGCTCCACGGACCGACCGCGTCACGATACTGATGAGCCATCACGCGGGAGAGTTGATGCAGATGCGTCAGGTCGTGAACCGCCCAGGTCGCCAGAAGTTGCGCTAGCGTCACCACTCCCAGCCTGGGATGCCTTCCTCGCCGGGTGAAGTCCTCGGGCCCGAGATTCAGGGCCTGGAGCGCTGCCAGATTCTCCGCTCGCAGTCGGGCGAAGTCGTCCAAGAGCTGCTCCAGCGACTTGCCTTGACTCTCTTTCAACTGCGCAAAGCGGTCAAAGGGATCGAACGGCCGCGCTTCGCCGTTCTCCAGGATGATCCGCAGCCGCGGCATCCAATCGGTGCGCTCCCCGACGATGAGATGGCCCACAATGTCGAACGCGCTCCAGGTATCTTGTCCTTCGTTGCCGCGCACCCAGATGTTGGGCAGCCCACGCAACAGGGCATTCAGCGCAGCGGGAGTGCGGGCGAGAACTGCGATGGCCTCGGGCGGGCTGAATTCCGGCAAGCTTGACATGCTTACGTAGATGCGTGCCCGGCGCTTTGGACTCAAGCGACGCGGCGGCGGCTGGCTGAAAATCTCTAATGATCCAGCGGTGCCATCCCCAAGGCTTGACGCGAGTTCGGGCACGGCCGAACCCGTGCCCTGACAAAACGTCTTGCGACAGTTTCTACGTCAGCTCAGGAACTTAGTGGCTGGCCGCGTAGGTCAGACTTATTTGTGCGACGTCTGCCACCAATTCTTCCAGTACCCCACATACTTGGACGGGTCCTGGTCGAAGATATCTCGAGCCGGAGCGTTCTCCGCAGAGGCGCCTGCGATTGCAGCCAAAGCCATCACCGCGTCGTACTGGACATCGGCGTCGCTATCGGCGAGCGCACGTACCAGGAACGAAGCGCTGGATGGATCGCTCATGCCGCGCAAGGCCTTGGCTGCCGCCCGCCGCAGACTCACACTCTGCGAGGCAAGCAACGAGTTCAGCACAGGCAACTCAGAGCGGTTCTGGATATCGCCGATGGCCTCGGCAACGCCGACCTGCTGTCGCCGCACTTGGAGCTCCTGAGACGGCTGTTCCGCATATCGGATTGCCTGATTCAATTGCGAGTAGTCCCCCAGCCGCAGCAGCGCGACATAAGCGAGTCCCTGGAACTCGGGGTCGCCAGCGGTCGCGATGTTCCGGATGGGTTGCGTGGACTGCACGCTTCCCAGGTTGGCTACTTGTACGAGAGCGGCCCGCGCCACCTCGCGATTGGGATCCGACAAGGATGCGAACAGCTCGGCTTCGATCTTGCCTGCAGTCGTCTGAGAAGCGCCGGATGGCTGGAACGTTCCGGCTGGTGATCGGCATCTTGCCAACCTGCGGATCAGCGAACGTGTACCTGCCGTCGGCGGCGCGCGTCAGGAACAACAAAGCGTATTCGTTCTCGTCCAGGGTGGTCGCCAGAACGTCAGGATTTCTCAAGAACTCGACGTTTACGACCCCGCCTCCAACGGTTCCTTTCAAGACACTGTCAACCTTGACCGAGGCGGTCATTTGCTGCAAGGTCAGTGCGCCGTTTTCCGTTGGCTTCTTGACGGAGCCCAGGACGTTGACCGTCAAAACCCGGCCCTTCACAATCAGGGTTGATTGCTCCTCCAGATACCGCACGTTCGGCACGGGCATGGGATAGCCGGTCGCCCCACCTGCGACAGTCGCCTGTCCATCGGGCTCAGCCGGCGCCGCTGGAGGCGACACGATATTCAAGTGACGTCCGTGATCGATGTACCGCGTAAAAGCATCGGTCGACACCTTGCAACCCTTGTGGTCCGCGGGTGTCGTACTGTCCCCGGCGAACCAGGTCTGAGCGATGTGGTCGATCTTGTTACTGGTCAAGGGACTTTGAGGCGGCTTGGGATGGGGCATGAAACGCTGTCGTGGTGATGCACATATTGTCGTTGAACAGCCCGCCTGTAGTATCACTTCCGCCTTCCGATGGAATCGGCCAGTTGTTCGGTTTAACGTCTGTCTTAGCTCCAAATTTCTCGTTTATCCCGGCATTCCCGTTATCCGGACTTGAGGTGTTGACGCCAAACTGGTCATCCACTTCATAGCCGATCAAGGACTGCCAGCCTTGGTTGCCCCCCACGGCACAACTGGCACCGCGACCGTTGTCCTGGTCCAAGTCAGCCCGCCTCTTCAACTGCTTTGGGGTCCGCACGTCGGTCTTGAAGGAGTAGGAGAGATTTTGCACGTCCACCTTGACGATGACGTCCTTCATGGCCGTGCTGGCCGCCAAAGACTTAACTACGACCGTGTCGGTGGCAGTCGTGATGGTGGGCATGCCGTTGGAAAAGACCAGCTTGTCGGAGCCCGCGGTGACCGTCCATACAAAGCTGGAGGCGCCGGACGGTGAATTGCTAAGTTTCAGCCCGACGCTGCGGGGGAGCGTCATCCGGGTCACGCCGCATATCCACCACACCGACTTCGGCTGCACGATTTTGGCGAGTTCCGCGATCCAGTCCTCATCTATGCTGAACATGCCATCCGGTGTCGACCAGTTGAGCGTGAAGGGGTCCTGCAGAACACTGCGTTCCGGGTCCGTCCAGGTGTAGCGCGCAACCGCGAAAGGGAACATCATGCCGGGGCAGTCCCCATTGCCCAACGTGCCCATCTCTACATCGAAAAAAAGCTGACCGTGCGTAGGGGCAGTGAGAATTGTGAAGCTTCCCGTGCTGATATCGACACAGTTAACAGGATCGTACTCGGTCCAACCTTCGATGAATGTCTTGGCATGCGTGTCCACCCAAACCGGTGTCCCGGCAGGAGCAGGGGCCTGATTCAGCAATGGGGTATTGTTGGGGCCGACGCCATAGATGGCTGCCCTGCCGCGCTGTGACTGCCCGAACGCTGGACCCGCGACCAGCGCTAGAACGAGCAGGAAACATACTAAGGTAAGAACATTGCGGCCCGTCAGACGAAGGGATTTCGACACCACGCACCTCCAAGGTGAAACCACGTCCCAAGGAGTACCGGGGACGCTTCGGCACTTGCATTCTGTGATTCGGTCAATCCATCGCACCTGCCCCACAGGGGTGCGACGCAACGCCAAGGGAGGGGCCCAGCTATCTCGGGGCGGGAGTATATCTCGAATTTGTCCAGTGTCAAGCAACTTAAGTGGCGTGCCGGGTACTTTCTTTCGATTCCGAGGCAGTTGACGCGCAATGCGTGACATCTTGGATTAGTGCAGTGTATCCAATGCTGTGCTGGCCACCCGCTTGATCGGCGGCTCCTCCGTCAAGCTCTGAATCACCGCAGCGGAGACCAGGGCATTACCGGCGGCGTTGTAATGGAAGTCCCCGAAGATGAAGTGGCTCAGGTACCAGCAGCCGGGCTGACTCCAGGGGCATTGGTCTTTTATGGCGAGGAAAGCCGGAAACAACGAGACAAAGCGCGTGCACTTGCCTTCGCACCAGTCACGCCACATACGCACCTGCCTGGAGTCGGCAGTGTCGTGAACGATCTGTCCGGGGTAAGGGTAAACTACGACGCTGATGGGGATATTGCGCTTTTGCAGTTCCTGCCAGAGGAGGTTCATCTTCGCTGTCTCCTTGGCGATGCCACCCTCCAACCCAAGCGGTGCGAAGCCGGATGGGAAGGCGTCGGTTTCGTTCACTTTCCGATAAGTCCACGCCGCCCACTCGGCGTCGAACGCATTGACTCCGTCGAAATAATTGATTGCGTCAACGCCATGAGCAACAAGCTGGCGCTCAAGGAACGACAGGATATCGTCGGTGGCGAAGAGGTGCAGGGCAATGAAGACACGCGCTTTCGCGTACCAGGGCGAACGCCGGTGTTCCCGCTTGGGCCCGGTCACTGTTCCGGAGCCGTCCACGTCCCGATAGAAGGCGGCCTCGAAGTGCACATCGGCCATGTCGATGAAGACAATTACGTCGTCGATTTCGTATCCGGCGGTAAGCACCATGCGGGCCACATTGAGATAGTTGGAGGGGGAATAGGCAGAGTTGCCTCCATTGAGAAAGTCGTATTGCGGGAACTGGGCCGCAATTCTGCCGGCATAGCTGTCCCGCCACGTGAGCTCGCCCTCGGTAAACGAATCGCCCAACAATAGAATTCTCGGCCGGGGGTCGGTCTGAGGCACCTGTCTGATCTTTTCATCTCGAAAACCCAGACTGTTGGTGAAGAATTGATAGGTGTCCTTGCCCCAGCCTACGACAGAGACGCAATTGGACTTCAGGGCGTGATGCCGCACGGGGTCAGGAACCCTGCACAAGTTCGGCTTGGCGGCGGAGACGTCCGAAGTCCGTCGAAGCGCGGCGCTGTAAATCATATCGAAGCCAAGGAAGGCCACGGTGCTGATGGCCAGAGACACCAGAAACACAAGAAGCCTGACCTGGCCGCGCCGTCGGGGAAGGTGCGAGCTGGAGCTTACCTTTTCCAGTTCGGTCAGATTGGTGCTCAAGTTTTACCTTGATGGGCGTGAGGACTCATCACACTCCTCGGGTGTCATCCTGAGCGACGAGTTCGCTGTTCGACCGAGGAGTCGAAGGACCCCTATTCGATCTACAGATGTGAGTTGTATAGGGGTGTTTCGACTCGCGTGGCCAAAGGCGGGCCGCGCTCGCTCAGCATGACACCCTGGGCCACAACGGAACAGCAGATCCCTCGCGGGCTGAGGCCCACTCGTGATGACAATTCTTAAGGGCTGGGATATCACCACGGCGACACAGCCTCTGAAGCTCGGCGCTTCCACCTCAATCGAGCCAAGGCTCTGGTGTCAGTCTTGGTTGTTCCGGGGCTGGCGGTCGGGCATCCGCATCAAGAGGAATCTCCTGCTCCTGAATGCCGCCGTAGGGATAGACGACCACCCGCGCCTGGCCCTTATGCCGCTCCCGCAGAATCTGGATGACATCATTCCAGTTGCCGGCAAAACGCGTCGCCGGAGGATAGATGTCCATCATGGTGCGGGTGAGGTACTGGGAGTAAACGATCAGACCCGTATCCCGCGGAAGGTGTGTCTTGGAGCGGTGCTCCATCATGTCGAAATAGGTGGCGCCATTGCGGCCGGTGACCCGGGCGTTGAGCCAGTGTATGGGGTCGAGTCCCAGCGGATCCTGGACAATCAGCACGCCGGTGCCGCCGTCACGCAGCGCGTGGTCGATCCACCATCGCGCCCGGAATGCCTGGCCACTCAGGGGATAGGAATTCGCAACCACGATGTCGGCATTCTTCGCCGTGGGCGTGGCGTAATGCTGGACCGCCATGCGGGCCGCGGCGTGGTGTGCACCCACGATATCGCCGGAAAACACGCCGACCGGTTGGCGCTTCTGATTGGTCACGATCTGCACGGTGAAATCAACTTTCGCCATGCGCGCCGCTTCGATCATGTCCAGCCGCACTTCGTTCTGGAACACCTTGAAGGTCCCGGCGGTTTTGGTGCGCGGCAGCAGCACCCAGTGGTTGTACTGAATCGTATCCAGCCCAGCCACGCCGGGCATGACCGCTTTGGCTCCGCCGCTCATCCCGGCTTGCTCGTGCCCCTTCACGCCGCTGAGGCATATCTTGCAGTCCGCGGCGAGGAAGGATTGGTTGAGTTTGACGCGGTTGTTGAAGCTGGTGGTGCCCACCTGCTTCACGTTGTCGAAAACATTGTGGTTCTGCCACGCGAAGCGGCTGGCCGCCTCCTTCCCCAGCTTCTTGTCCACTTCGGTCTGGGTCATGGCGCGGTGCGAGCCGAAGGCCCCCAGCAAGAGCACGTTTTCGTCCTTGACGCCCGCGGCCCGCAGTTCCGCCATTATCCAGGGCATGACCGTGGACGTGGGCGTGGGACGGGCCAGGTCGTCGAAGGTGATGACCACCCGTTTCTTGCCGGCGGCAATCTCCCGCAGCGGGTGGGTGCCGATGGGTTGGTCCAGTTGCCTGCCGATCTGCTGCGCGGTCAGCCCCGGCGTCTTCGCGCCGTGCATGTCCATCACTTCGATTTGCCAATCGCCGGGGAAATCCAGCCGCTCGCTTAAGTCGCCTGCCCATTCCTGGGTGGGGATGATCACGGACTTCGCGGAACCCTTGATCGCCGAGGCGTGGGTGGGCTGATTGGGCGCTGTGGCAAAAGATGTGCCGATCAGCGGAACCCATCCGGCGGCCCCGACCATTTTCAGGAATATCCGGCGGTCAAAGACTTTGGAAGACATCGCTGCCTTTCTTGACTCCAAAGTTACACCTTCTGCGCGGGCATGAAGCAGGAGCATTCATGCTTGAAGCTCTCCAATCGGGAGTGAACTCACTCCTGCCAGAGAG
Organism: uncultured Acidobacteriaceae bacterium; assembly: GCA_963760415.1. Lineage (GTDB taxonomy): Bacteria > Acidobacteriota > Terriglobia > Terriglobales > Acidobacteriaceae > Bog-257. The sequence goes on from CAVXDA010000015.1 coordinate 11,254, forward strand.
GTTCGATGTTCCCGAACGAGGCTCTGCAGGGGCGGGCGGATGCTTGCTCGGCGGGTCTTGCTGCAGGCTCTTGATGACCTCGTCCGCAACCAGAGCGTTACCGGCAGCGGTGTAATGAATGTCCCGGATAACAAATAGCTTGGGGTACCAGCAGCCGGGCTCGCTTCGCGGGCATTGGTCCTTGACCGCAAAGAACGCCGGAAGCACATTGATAAAGCGCTTGCACTTACCCTCGCACCACTCGCGCCAGATTTGCACTTGCCGGGGATCGGCGGTGTCGTGAGCGATCTGTCCTAGATGGGGGTAGATCACGATGCTGATGGGAATGTTTCGCTTTTGCAGCTCCTGCCAAAGCAGCGTCATTTTAGCCTTCTCTTTGGCGATGCCACCCTCCACTCCCAGCGGCGCATATCCGGCCGGAAAGATGTCGGTTTCGTTGACCTTGCGATACGTCCACCCTGACATTTCCATATCAAACGGGTCACCGAAATAGTCCCCTGGCAGGTGATAAAAACCATGGCGGACGAGAACTAGCTGCACCCGGTCGAAGAAGCGGAAAATCTGCGCGGTGAGCGCGAAGTGTCTGCCGAGCAGGCGGCGGAACTTCATGTACCAGGAGGTCGCCGAATGTTGCTGGTCGCGCTCCAGTCCGGCCACCGCGCCAGAGGCATCAATATCGTGGTAGAAGGAGGCCTCGAGCTGCACGGCTGAGTTGTCAAGGAAGACGATGACCTCGTCAAGGTCGATCCCCTTGGCCAGCACCATCCGCGTGGTATTCAGGTAGTTGGAAGGGGAATAGCCGGACAGGCCTCCGTTGAGAAAGTCGTATTGCGGGAAATCGTCCGCAATCTTGCCGACAAAGCTATTGCGCCATGCGATCTTGCCTTCGGTAAACGAATCGCCCAGGAACAGAATGCGGGGACGGGCGTCGGTGGGAGGAACCTCCCTGATCTTATCGTCGCGAAAGCCGAGACTATTGGTAAATATCTTGTACGCATCTGCGCCCCAATAGCCGGTCGCCTCGCAGTTGGCCTGGTAGGCGTGATGGCGAACCGGATCGCGCATCTGGCAGGCGTCGGCTTGCGGCGTCAAGTTCATTTTGCGCAGGATGGCCCGGGTGCGAATCCAATCCAGGGTGAGGAACAGCGCTCCGCTAAGGGCGAGGGAGACGAGCAGCAAGACAAGCTTGCTCGGGCGTGGCACAGATTCGACCGCCCGGCGTCGGGCCTTCCTGTGTCAGCTCGGTGTTGAGTTGTGGCAGGTGAGTGCTCACTTGGGTTCTATAGCCGGTCGCGGCCGGCTCCCAGTGTGGGTGTGAATTGTGCCGTCCCTACGGGACTCGGACGTATTCTCAACTTACCCAGCACTCCGCCTGCGGCTCCGTGCTGGGCTAAACTAATTCGCCCCCTGTGGGGGCTTGCTCTGTTGGCGCTACAGTCCACCACTGCAAAAAACATACTTCACACAACACTCTAGCGTTCTTGCTCCGGTGTACTTGGATCTCAGCCCCCTTGCGGTATTGCGCCGGGATCGTAGCGGCTCATGCGGGGCGGGGAAGCGTCGGGCTCGGCCAGCCAGATCTGTCGTCCGCGAAAGTAGTCGAGCAGCGGCTGCAGGCTGACGCCGGGAATCTCGCGCGCCCACACCACCTTGGAACCGTCGATGTCGGCGCCGTTGTAAACCCATTCGCGGAAAACCGAGTGTTGCGGCGAATAATGCACGATCACCAGATGCTGGCCCGGCATGACGTCGAGTTGATTTGTAAACTGGACGCGAAATTGAATGGGATCGGGCGGGGCGAACCGGCGTCTTATTATCGAGATTGAAAGGAGCCAGCAGCGCGGCGAACAGGACAACCGCGCGCGTAACGCCAATTCCCACGGGGCGGCCCCAGGACTCCCAGCGGCGGATGTGACGAAGTCCCTGCGTTGTCAGGGCGAAAATGCCTGCCGCCAGCGGCCCAGTATAGTGAGGGTTGAAGCGTGCGCGCACCAGCAGGAATGAGGCAAAGACCAAGGCGGTTTGCACCATCAGGAAGCGAACCCGGCGGTCGCGCAGCACCCGTCCTAACGCGAGGAGGCTGACCAGAAGCTGCGGCCACAGGTAAAAGAAAACCGAAATCAGGACGATGTAACCTGCCTTGCTGACACCTTTCGACCAGCTGTTTACGCCGTTTTGCAGCCAGTATTGCCGCATCGCGACGTTATAAAACTGTTCGAATTGCGGGTTGGCGTAATGTGGCGCGGGACCCATTTTCTGCCAGGAAAAGGTGGGCGTACTGAAGTAAGTTTTCTCGTTGAGAGCGTAAGGGAAGACCAGGGCGCTTCCGGTGCCCCGCCAGTTGTAGTAGGCCGTGAACGCGCCACCGAGAATCGCAATTGCGCAAAGCGGCACGACGAATCGTGACAGTGCAATCCGCCACGAAGGGGCGCGGCGATGCCAAAGGCGCAGCAAGAGCGCGACGAAAACCGGCAGGCAAAAGATAGCGCCTTCAAAGGGACGGCTGTTGGCCAGGATGACCACGCCGATTCCGAGAATGGAGGCGTCTCGCGCACGCCAAGAATGAAGAATCCTCGGCAGCGCACCCGCCACCAGAGCGCCACCGATCGCCGGTACGAATGCTCCGTAGTAGCTGTTCATCCAGTAGCTGAAGAGCGCGACCTTGAACATTACGAGCGTAGCGCCTAAGAGGGCCCACCTCGGCGGCAGCCATCCCTGAAGCATCCACAGAGTTGCGCCGCACATGGCGCCACCGCTGAGCAGCACACCGATCCAGGGATGGCCGAGCAACTGGCCTAACGCGAGCACCGCTCCCTGCGCGGGCGGATACTTCGACATATAGGTTGGGTGCTGGTTGACGTGAATGGTGTCGAAGTAAAGCCACATCGGATGGGTCGGATTGGTAAGCCGCCCATGGGCGAATGTGTCACCCGCCAGCAGATAGCTGAACTCATCGTGGACCTGGGGATAGGGGACAGGGAAAAACCACAACAGACAGAGCCGGATCACGATGGTGGCCAGCGCAATCGAAAAAATCGCCAACAGCTTTCGTTCGGCCAGGCGTGAACCAAAGGCTTCGATTGCGCCGAAAGGGCCATGGGCAAAGCGCGGTGCAAACCAGAAGAAAACCAGGCAACCTAAGAAGATGAGGTCGCGAAGGATTTCTCCCCGGGTAAAGAAAATGTGCAGGAACTGGCGCATGAGTCAGGAACGGTAGGGGATCAGATCACTGCGATTCTTTCCCCGACCTATTTCGCTTTGGCGGCGTTGCGCAAATCCGTCTCGCGCCGGGTCAGGAATTCAAACAGCACGTCGCCGGGATCGGAAACCGACGATAGATCCAGGGCATCGAGCACGCCCAGTTCGTGGCTGATCTGTGCGGGCATGGCGGTCCCTCTCTTCAACGGAACGATGCGATCGCGGAAGCGCGGGTCGTTCATCGCGGTATTCACCTCGGCCCGCACCCAATCGCCGGTTTGCACCGAGTTTTCGGTGATGAGAACCGCTACCCAGTCGCACTTCAGCAGCCCATCCTCGATGCGCTCAATGTACTTCTGCCCGGGAATAATGTCGGCGTTGGAGTACCAGGTCTCGATACCATGTTTTGCCAGCGGTCCGGTAATGGCAGCTTCCACAAACTCGCGATCGCGGTGGTTGTGGCTGATGAACACGCGCACCGGGCGGTCAGCTGCCAGCCGCTTCAGGTGGAAGTGCGGGTACTTCCCGATGACGGGTTCTCCAGCCTTGGTGACTTCGAAGAGAGTGGGTCCCTCGTGCTCCTCGACAATGTCCTGCACGGACTGGTAGGTGATATTGTCGACCAGCACGCGGCGGCCGCCACGCGCAGCGAACTCAAACGCCGAGGCCAGGTTCACCACCGTACCAATCGCGGTGAAATCGCGGACCATCCCGGTGCCAAAGGTGCCCAGCGCAACCTTCCCCGTGGAAATACCGATGCCCAGATCGACGAAACTCAAGTCCTCGTTGCACGACGCGTCCCAGCGGCGGCGCAGGCTGTCGAAGCGCTCCAGCATGTCGAAGGCGCAACGTACCGCCCGCCTGGGGCCGTCCGGTCCGCGGAAGATGGCGAACACTGCGTCGCCGACGAACTTATTGACGATGCCGCCACGGCTCAGCACCCGGTCCGCATACATGGTGAACAGATCATTCATGATCTCCTGAGTGCGTTCCGGTTCGGCTGCCAGCGCCTGGCAAAGCCGGGTAAAGCCGCGCAGGTCGGCAAACATCAGGGTCACGCTCTCGCGGGTCGCGGGCTGGTCGAGGCGCTGCACCAGGTCTTCCGCCAAGTCGCGCGAGTACAGACCCATCTGCGCCGTCAGTTTCCGTACCAGACTGGTGTTGTGGATGGCGGTGGCCGCCAGTCGTCCCAAGTGGGTGAGCAGCGCGCAATCATGGGCGTCATAGGTTGCCGAGCCGTCATCACTGGGCACCTTGTTCAACACCTGCAGGACGCCGACACTCTTGTCGCCAATGCGCAGCGGTACCGACACGATCGCCCGCGACTGCTTTCCGGTTTGCTGATCAACTCCCTTGTAGTGGCTATCATCGGTGCGGGCCTTCGACTCGTGGTTGATTTCTCCTGAGGTGAAGGCCTTGCCGGCGTTGCTTTCGAGCGGCACGCGCTGGTTGGATTGCACTCCCCACTTCTGCATCAGCTCGGGACCTTTGCTGCCCACCGCGGCGGCGAAATACAGGCCCTGGTGCTCGGGATCGTAGAGCAGCACCGAGCCATCCGGGGATTGCGTCATGGCGCAGGCTTTCTCCAGGATGGCGTGGACCAGTTTGTCCTGATCGGTTTGTGTCGCCAACTCTCCTGCTATTTGCAGCAGCAATTGCAACTCTTCGCGCGAGAGTTCGCCTTGATCATTCATAGCTATTGGAGGGTACACGCTTCACTCGGCAGGCGCAATCCTACGACTCGGCCCGTGAGGGATCCTCATTTGCGGGTCCGAAACGACGTAGCTCTGCGGGTAAAGGGCTCCTGAAAAGCTCGGGAAAGCAGATTCCTCGTGGGCTGGGGCCCACTCGTAATGACAAGGATCAAAAATGGCGAGATTCACCTGTTTGCGCCTGCGGGGCGGGCGAGTTCAAGAGCCCATTGCTCACCAGATATTGCAACAGCGCGGCGGCCACTACCTGGTTGCCGTACTCGTTGAAATGAATGTCGTGCTCGAAATAGGCTGGCTTGATGCGGTTCGCCTTTTTCATGGTGTCCATCAGATCAAGCGTCTTCAGGCCATCGTTGGCCGCGAGGTCAGCCATTATTTCCTCAATGACCATCGGGGCGTACTGCCCCTTAAAGGGCAAATACACAACTACGAAGTTTATCCCTTGTTCCTCGGCATAGCTTCTGGGCGCTGGCATAAATCTGCCTAAAGGTGGCCATCCGTTCTGCTGGAGTCAGTACACCCTGGGGCATCCGCTGGGACTTAAAGTAAGCGCCCGAGATCTTACTCAACGCGAGATCAGCCAGTCCGAGCACGTAGCTGTGCTGGGAGAGTTTGATAAAAGGTTGAAAACGACGGCGGGTGAAATACGAGCTGGTCTCCGTCGAGAGAAAGATATCCCTTGGGCCGGCCAATCGAAGGGTTAATGGTGGAGAAGCTTTCACTGAAGTCATTGTAAAAAGCGCAGAGAAGCACAAGGTCGGGATGGTACTTCAGTCCTTCGGTTTTCAGGTACAGATACTCTTGATCAGCGCCATAGCCCGGAACTCCGGTATTGATCACTTCCAGGTTCTTTGCCGACTTCGCCAGAATGTCGGTAAATCGGTTGGATGGTTCCACGCCGCCAGCGCCAAATACAAAGGAATCTCCGATGACCAGAATCCGGAAGACTCCCGCAGGCTTATCGTAGGAGTGCTCGACGTCCCGCAGGCCCTTGGAGTTGATCTGCACGAGGTACGGCTGGGTTTCGTTGCGGTACAACTTTCGGGCGTTAGGGATCAGCCTCCATCCCAGGACATCGTCGGCGACGATAAGGCGTTCTTCCGAGGCCAGGTGCGCATAGGCCCGCAGGGCCACTTCGAGAACGCACAAGACCAGCAGCGGAACAAGCACGGCGAGAGCAAGTTTGCCCAGCCACTTACTGCCAGACTGCGAGTTGTCCGGCTCTTCGGCAGGGCCCGATGGCGTCTCACTATGATGAGAAGGAGTGCCGTGCATCTGAGCAAACATCAACGGGGTCCCGGCGCGGTGTTGGCGTTCAAAGCTGCAGATCTGCGACGCAATCTCCCTGGAGAACGGGGCGTTGTAGTGCACAGCGTCAACGTAAAGGTTCTCCGTCTTGTCCTGCTGCAGGTCGGCCAGCCACAGGACGTTGGCGTCCAGCTTGCCTTGTGCTCGCAGGTCCTGCCATCAGCGCATAGCCGTACTTGCTGCGGGCATAGACGCCGAAGTTCCTGTCGGAGTGGAGAAAGGAGTGGTAGCGAAGATCGTAGTTATAAACCGGCACCGGCTGCCACACGAAAATCGTCCGCACACCGAAGCCGGCGGCGATCAAGTCGATCATTCGCTTGTTGGCCTGCCAGCGGTCAATCACGCCCTGCAGCAGCGCACGGTCTGCGTAGTCCGACGACTTGCGAGGTTGCGGCTTGGCCCAACGCTGGCTTACCCAGCGCGCGGCCGCGATCACAGGCACGTTGTCGAGCTGGCTGGAGATGGGTGCTTGCCCGTCCATGAAACGCCGGAACGAGCCGGCGAACCGGGGCTGGCCATCGGCGTGGTCGAACTCATTGAGGCCGTCGATAAAGACGGCCACTTGAGGAACGAAGCCCGCGCTGAGCAACTGCTGAAACAGGATTAACTCCTGGGTGCTGAAGTAGGAGCCGCGTCCAAAGTTGTAAACCGCGACGCGAGCCGGGGCATAGCTGGCCGCAGCACATTCTTCCAGATAGGAGGGAATGGTTTGATCGTCGGGAAGACCGTATCCGTAGGTAGTCGAGCCGCCAAACACAAACACATTGATGGCGTCCGAACGCGGTGGCCATGGCGCCTGATCTTTGGAGAGGCGGAAGCCGGCGGGATCGCTGTGAATAAATTTTCCCTGGAACGGCCTCTCCCGGAATCCGGTGAACGGCTCATACTCGAACCAGTTATAACCCCGGCCCCAGCTCTCTTTAAGCAGGGTCCTGACATCCTCTTCCCGCCACCCAGGATAGGCCTTGAATACCGCGTCCTTGCCATACGAACCTAAGGGGCCGGCGACCGGGCTGGGCTTGATGATGTGCCATACTTCCATCCCCACCCAGAGCACCAGGTTCAAGAACAAGAACAGGAGCAGGCTGTTGAGGAAAATAATGGCGGCAAAGGTGTAGCCGCTTCTTATTCTGCTCGACAACTTTGGCGGAGCGGCGACGCCCGTCCCTGACGCTCCGGATTCGGTCTCCGCGCCAACCACGAAGCGAGCCTACGGGAAGGAAGAGGCTCCAGTTCCGCCAGAGCCGGTTCATCGCGGCGCACCTTGGGTGGCTTGCAGGTTGACCGCCGCAACCGGAAACCGGCTCTTCAGCTTCAGCAGCGGGTTCTCCAGCACGTTCCAGGATATGAGCGCCGCAAGGTAAGTCAGCCCAGTGCCCACTGCGATTGCAACCACCACCTTGGCGGCCGGCGAGTCCAGTTGAATCTTGCCGAACAGGTAGGCAAGCGGGATGCTAAGGAAGATCACGATGGGCATGTGCAGGACGTACATTCCGTAGCTGTACTTCCCGCAACTGCGCAACACACGGTTTCTGAGGAAGTCTATCTTACGATTCTGGCGGACAGTCTGGGCCACGAAGAATACAAAGGACGCAAAGGTGAGGTCAACGCAGGTGTATCCAAAGCGGCTGATCGCAATCGCACTCAGGCCACTGGTCCCCGAGTAGATGGAAATCCCGGCAAATATCAGGACTGCCGGTATCCACAGGTACTTCATGGTGCGGGTCACGAGGACGGACATGTCGTCCTCTCGAACCAAAATCGCAATCAGCGCACCCAGCGCAATGGGCTCCAGGCGAAAGGGAGTGAAGTTGTATAGATAAAGCGGAGGTGTTGAGCTGTGAGTCGTGAAGATGTACGCGCAGGACGGGGGACAGGACGACAAACGTCAAGCAAATCGCCTTCAGGGTTTTCTTGCTGGCCAGCATCACGATAAGCGGCCAGGTAAAGTAGAACTGTTCTTCAATACAGAGAGACCAGAAATGAATCAGGTACTTGATGCTATGGCCGAGGCCGTTCCACCAATTTGCCAGATAGAGCCAGTACCAAATTTCTCCGGATCGATCGATGTTCTCTCCATGATGTAGCAGACCGCCAATCGGCATGGCCACATGAAAGAAGACAAACACATACAGGAAGTACAGAGGAAAAATCCTGAGCGTCCGCCGGGCGTAGAAATTGGAAAAGTAGCCGTTGGAACCTTTGGAGTCCAGAAGGATGCCGGTGATCAGAAACCCGGATAGAACAAAGAAAAGGTCGACCCCGGTCCATCCCAGGCCGAAGACTTCGCTCAGAGTGCGTCCCAGTTTGACCGTTTCGCCATTGGCGGTGCTGCCGAAGTGGCCGATTAAGACGACCAGGATTGCAATGCCGCGAATTCCGTCCAGTTCCGGGATGTGTTTTGTCTCCCGCGTTTTGGGCTGAACCGGAGGATGACTGATCAAACTGGCGGACATAAGACGCGCTGGAATTAACCTCGCAGCGCAGGTTGTGCAGCTGCCACGGTGCTCACGCCGTCCCGTGCGGTTGGAGGCTTGTTTTTCATCCGCAAAAAGAATTCCTCATAGCTGATCCGTGATAGGTAGGCTACTCCAGTGGCTAGCGTCAGTGCGATCAGGAGGCGCAAGCAGCACTTCCCAAAACTCATTCCCGACCAACAGAGAGGGCGCCACCTGTCTGGCCACGTCATCGTACAAATTCAGGGAGAGCATGTGGATCAGATACAAGCCGTAACTGATATAGCCAAAAAAGGACAGCAAACGCAGGTTAGCAAGGCCGCGATATCGACCCGTTCCCAACCACAAAACGGCACGAGACCGCGGCCATCGCAAAGTAGTTCACGGCGGTGGTGCGGAGGCCAACCGCCACCGCGCGAGAAAACATGAGACTGGCTACCAGAGCTGACGCTGCAAATGCGGCACTCAGCCCGACAGCTTGAGCAAGTTAGCTCTAGTCGCGTAGGTCGAACGGGCCCACACTGCCAGCAGCGCGCCCAGGGCCAATCCATCTGCGGACAACCATGTGTACTGGCCCCACCAGAGTCCGCCACGATGGAACGCATAGGTCCGCAAGAATGGCTCAACCAGGCAAATCAACGACGCCGTCACGACCAACGCCCGCTTGGTTAGAGCTCGCACGGCGGCAGGCCAAAGCAGGTAAAAGTGCTCCTCTACAGCCAGTGACCACAGAGGGCCATACTGCATCGGCACTCCGAACAGAGGGGTCACATTGGAGAGATATATGAAACTCAGTCCCAGGAAGGCCCAGGAATTATGGCGATGTACGAAGCTTGACCCATCCCAGCCCGGCGAGAAGCAGCAACAAAAGGTAATACGCCGGAAGGATGCGTAGGGCGCGCCGGTAATAAAAACGCGAGTAGTAATCAGGCTTGCCGACGCTGTCGAGCAGGATGCCCGTAATCAGGAAACCCGAAAGGACAAAAAAGAGATTAACCCCAGATCCACCCTGCCTTGCCCCGGCCAGGAACGCTCGTTCCCACGCCGGGACCGTACCCGCGGGCGGGGTGAAGAACATGAATCCATGAAACCAGAACACGAGCAGAATGGCGACACCGCGGATTGCGTCGAGCTCCGGCATCACCGGCCGAACGATGCGTTGCTCAAGGCCGGCGTCATTACTGCTCATCGCACGTGACTCGTCTCATGACTCTTTCGCGAATTGGTTCAGCATCCCGCTTTCTAAGCCACAACATCAGCGGGTACGCACGTCAGGACGGTAACGATCGATACGATGTTTCCCAGTGAGCGGTCCCAGGTTCTGCCGAAGGCAATTTCGACGCGACTCGACCCGGCGGGCACCGCAACCAGCATCTGTCCAACATTCGGATCCGTCTGCAGAGGAACTGGTTTTCCATCCAGGCTTGCCTGCCACGCAGGGTAGGCCAGCAGCCGCAACTTGAGCAGAAGCGGACGGGGCGAGGTGACCGAGAACACCTTGCGCTCGCCTCGCCACTGTTCGATTTGGATCTGAGGGTCTGGCGCAAGTTGGTGTTCTCAGCTTCCGGCTCTGCGGAAGCCACCAAAGGCGCCGCTTTGTCCAGCTTCGAAAGCTGGCTTCCGAGCGGGTTGCTCCAATCGCCGAAACGGATTGGGTATCCGGTTGCCGAATGCGCGTCGGCGACAAGGCCTTCCAGGTAGTGGGACGTATCCCAGTTGGTGGTGTAGATGATGAATGCGCTGACCGCAGCAACGATTAGCGCTGCCGCTGCCGAGGCGATCCACTTGCGTTGAACTTCGGACAAGGCCGATGCGACCAGAAATGCGCCTACCACGCAAAGCGGGGACAGCCAACGCCAGGGAAATTCCACGTAGCGCATTTCCGGCAAGGTCCTATAGAGCACCATGCTCGGGGGGAACATCATGAAAACGGATATAGCGCCCAGCGCCGCAAGCGACCGCCAGACCCAGGGATCGTCCTGCCGCAACTGGCGGGCAAGAATGGCTGCGATGAAGGTGACGGCAATGAGAAAGAGCGCAATGTACGACAGGCCCCGGTTAAAGGTGACGTACTGCGGCAGATTGTTGTGGGTGAAAAGGAAATTATGATCGGGGGCCCATTCCGAGCGGACCGCTTCCTCGATGCTCACCCACCTGCGCTCCCATGCCGCTGGGAATAAGAAGAAAGCGATGCTTCCGAAGGCCGACAAAATAGCCAGCGCGCCGAACCAAAGAGGCCGTAAAGACCGGTAGGCGATGGCATTGAATGCCAGCAATGCTGCCAAAGCGTAGCTTGCAACCACGGCAGCAGGTAGATCGGAAAGCCAGATGGCGGCGAATACCACGGCTAGAGGTAGCGCGGTTCTGGCGGGAGCAGGTCCCATTCGAATTCCGCCCCAAATCAGCAACGGAAAGAGAGCGCACGCCAGCAGGTCAGCATAGTTGCCGCGCTTGTAGGCGATGATCAGAAGATACGGGTTGACGGCAAACAGCAGGCTGGCCATCATCGCGTCCGCTGGCGCCAGCCATTCGCTGGCGCACTTCCACATGGCTACGCCTGCCAGCAAAAGCATCAGCCAGATATAAATGCCCGATACGATCTTCCAGGGAAGTATCAGGCCTAGCGTCATTCCGATCAGGCGCGAAAGCGGCGGATAGAAAATAAAGAAAGGCTCGCCAAAGCCCTGGTTGGCTCCGGCGGCCCATCGTGGAAACACGTTGCCTTCGCGAAATTGTTGGGCAGCATCCATCCAACTGCGAAGGTGAAGGTTGACGTCATGCCCCCAGGGATTGCCGCGAAACGCGATCGGCAAAGTAGCCAGAGTCGCTGCAACGGCGATCATGCAATAGGCGCGAGCGGCGAAGTTGGGTTTGGTCAGCATGAAGGCTGGGCGCGAGCTTACTCCTGCGCGTGAGCGAGCGTCGTCAATTGGGAACGGCGAGATCAGCGGCACGTTGGCAGTGCAGAATTACCTTGCGCATCACCACAACATTTGTCATCTACGAGCGCCCTGAGTTTGGGCGCGAGGAATCTGCTTTCCGGTGGAAAAGGGACAAAGCAGATCCCTCGCCCGCCGCGGCGGCTCGTGATGACAAAGGATCTCAAAATGTCGCTATATTGTGCGGGCTGCAGCGGGTTGCGCCTTTAGCAATTGCAATTGGCGGTCAACGATCTCAGTTACGATTTTCGGCAGGTCGTACTCAAGATTCCAGTTGGGGAAGTGGGAGCGAATCTTCGAGAGGTCAGAGATGTAACAGATATGGTCGCCCACCCGATTCGTTGGGTTGTAGTCATATTGCAAAGCGAACCCCATGTTAGCACAGCAGACTCGATGGTTTCCAGAATCGAGAGGCTGTTCTGCCTTCCGCCGCCCAGGTTATAAACCTCGCCAAATCGCGGATGATGGTAGAACTCCAGGAAGAGCCGGGCCACATCGCGGCAGTGAATCTGATCGCGCACTTGCTTGCCTTTGTAGCCCAGGATCGTGTACGGCCGGTTCGAAACCGCGCAAACAATGATGTAGGCAAGGTAGCCATGCAGTTCGACCGCGGCGTGCTGCGGCCCGGTAAGGCAGCCGCCGCGGAAGATGCCGACCGGCATGTGAAAATATCGACCGAACTCCTGGCACATGACATCCGCAGCCACTTTGGAAGCGCCGAACAGCGAGTGCAGGCAGTTGTCGATGGACATGGTTTCGTCGATACCATCCAGGCCATTAGCGTAGTCGTAACGCTTTTCGTGCTCCACCATGGGCAGCGTGTTGGGCCGGTCGCCATAAACTTTATTGGTGCTGGTAAAACAGAACGGCGACTCCGGACAGAAATCGCGTGCAGCCACCAGAAGATTCATGGTGCCGCCGGCGTTCACGTCGAAGTCGTCGTAAGGGATGGCGGCGGCTTTGTCGTGGGAGGGCTGCGCCGCCGCGTGGATGATGAAGTTGGGCCGCTCGGCCTTCAGGAGATCACGAAGGCCCTGGCGGTCCCGGATATCCAAGTCGAGGTGCCGGTATCGCGGCAGATTCGCGCGCAACTCCTGCACCACCGGCAGCGTGGTTCCTGGCTCGCCAAAAAACTGGCGGCGCATGTCATTGTCCACGCCGATGACATCCCAGCCCTCCTCGTGAAGCAGGCGAGCGCACGCCGACCCGATCAGTCCACCGGAACCGGTGATGATAGCTTTCTTACCTGGCATCAAGAACTATTCCTTCGATGATCGTGGTCCACTGACGGCCGGAAGGTGCGGAGAACTGTGCCGTCCCTGAAGGGACTCGGTCGATTTTCTGCTTTACCCCGGGCTTACGCCCGGGGCTAACATCAATGCCGCCCCCTGCGGGGGCTGGATCTGCGGCAGGTTCGGGACTCTCCGCTCCTCAAAACCAGTTCCTTCAGTGCGCACGCTGCGGCGACTTCAAACCCCGCTGCTAACATCAGGAACCGTTGCCGGAATCCCCGCTAACCCATCAACTTGCGCCACGCCCCGGCGCAGATCTTCAGCATCCGCAGACCATTGGAGAATACCTTGGTCATTTTGGTGGCTCCGTAAATGCGCTCCTGATAATGTACCGGAACTTCCTGGATCTGCAGTTGTAACTTGCCGGCGCCGAAGAGGAGTTCGTAATCGCCCCAATGGTCTTTCATGCCCCAGTGCCCGAGATTGCGTTCGATGCGAAGCCAGTCTTTCCTCCAGAGCACCTTGGTACCGCAGAGCGTGTCTTTGATCCGCTGGTCCAGCAAATAGGAGAACGTCATCCCGAACAGTTTGTTGCCGATCATGTTGGCGAACTTCATCGCCTGCTTCGGTATGGGATAGACCAGGCGGCTTCCGTTGATGAACTCGCCGCTGCCCGATAGCAGCGCGCTGAGGAAGTAGGGAAGCTCCTCCGGCATCACCGCGAGATCGCCGTCCAGGATCATGAGCACGTCGCCTTTGGCCGCGCGGAATCCAGTCCACACATTTTCCGCTTTGCAAATGCCTGGGCCGGGGATGAGCCGGATGTCGCGATGCGGATACTTAGCGATCATCCGCTCCACCTCGGCGCCCGTGCCGTCGGTGGACTTGTCGTCGCAGAAAAGGATCTCGGTGTGATTGCCCATCTCGGGGACGCGCCGCACTGCGAATTCGACATTGTCGCGTTCGTTGCGGCAGGGGACGATGACGGAGACAGACACGGCGCTCTCGGGTTGCGGCTGCGGTTTGGGCCGGGCCACGATGAGCTGCATGAGGCACAAACGCCGGATGCCCGGTATTCGCGCCAGCACCTCGTTGCAGAATGCTGATAGCAGCGGAATGTATTTGGGAAACAGCAGAAATCGGTACTTGCGCACGACGGAGAAATCGGCCAACTCCAGGAGTCCGGTCACGTCGCGCTCCGACATCCAGTTAGGCTCTTCGAACGGAGCGCGCAGCCCCAGACGGCTCGCCAATTCCAGGAACGGCTGCCACAAAGGGTTGTAGTTGCAGACGATCAAACGAGTGTGGCTTTGGCATGCGTGGCGCGCCCTGCGCAGCGCTCCCAACACGTCAACCGTGTCGAACAGGTGGCTGAAGATGACGTAATCAAAGGTCTCGTCGAGTTGCAGGTCCTCAGGATCCGAAGTCACAAAATGAAGGTTGGGATAATTTTGCTGCGCCACTGCCACGAGCCGTTCGCTGATCTCTACCCCGACCCCGTACGCAGGCTCGACCGAAGCCAAGAGATGCCCGGTCTGGCAGCGAATTTCCAGCACACGCTTGGAAGGCTCGATGATGAAACGCAGCAGGCGTTTGAAGCGGTCGTAGAAATAGCGATTCGAGCGCACCCATCGGTCGCGGGTAGCCGCAAGCTCACCTTGGCGCCGCCGGCGGGCCTCCCGGCTGGCGCGAAGAGCGTCGGGGCCCCACACGGGCGGAGGCGTGGTTGGGGTCGCGGGTCCCTCTGCTCCCCGTTCGATTGTGCTCAGGTCTTCGGACATCAGTCTTCCACCACGTGGGTTTCGAAAATCTCGCGGTAGTGGGCCCAAAGCGCATGATCGAGAGTGCCGTCGGCCCTAAGGCACTTTGCCGCTGCGTTGGCCATGTAAAAAGCATGATGCGTGTTATCGTGCACGAACAACGCTTGACGGCCAAAGGTGAGCAGTCCTTCGATTTGTCCCAGCCACCGGTCGGCGAGCCCAACATCGTTTTCGTAGCCGCGAATGTAGACGGGATACGCTTGCCGCAAGCGACGCGTCGTGACTCGCAGAGTCTTGGCACGCACCGGCAGACCGGCCTGCTCAAGCCATTGCCGGAGCAAGTCTCCCAATTCCTGATCGCTCATCTCCCATTCTCTGGTACCAGGATCGGAAGGCAGTTCCGCGCATAACACCGTTGCGCCGCGGGGCTCGCTCGATGCGCTGTAGTTCTTCGGTTCCGAGAGCCGGGAGATGGGAATGGATTCCTCGGGAAAGTAGTGGGCGTCGTATTCGGAAAACTGGTCCTGTTCGAGGGTCAGGTAAATGAGGATCATCCCCCGAAAAGAAATGCGGGTGGCGGCTTCCAACACCTCACGGGGAGGCTCCGGTCGCATGCTTCGAACCAGCAAGCTGATGGGCAAGGTTGACCAAACGTTGTGGGTGGGAATGCGGTAAGCCTTGCCGTCCAACTCGTAAGCAACGGCGGCTACGTTGTTGCCCTCGCGCTCCACGGCTGTGACCCGCGCCGTCATGATGAATTCTGCGCCAGCCGATTTCGCCGCCTCCGCGAGACGCTCGGTAATCTGGCCGTACCCACGGCGAGGATAAAAAAAGCGCCCAGCACCGGGCCGCTTCAGGCCGGGGACCGCATTCGCAACCTTGCGCAGGATCTTGCCCACAGAATTGCCGGAAACCCGGCGGCGGGCCTGCGTGGCGGCCAATTGCTCCGGCGGCAGGCCCCACAGTTTTCGCGCGTAGGGAAAGTAAAAGCCCTGACAGATCGTGCTTCCGAGACTGTGCTCCAGGACCGAGGCGAAGGAATCGGGCTGGCCGTTGGTGGCGGCGCCTTTCTTGTGAACCATGTCGAAAGCAACGCCGAGCGCAAACTTCTTGGGCATGCGCAGCAGCAGATCGCCAGGCTTCAAAGGGAAGTGGATCCACCGGTTTTCCAGACGGATGCGCCCGTGGCGTGGCCGATCGAGCAGATCGTCACCGAGCAGTTCGCGCAGGTTGCTCAGGATTTCGGGATCGCAAGCGGGGTGGAGGCGGTGGCTCCCGTAGTCCACCCAAACGCCATCCAGTTGGAAGCTGCCGGCATTGCCGCCCACGGTGTCGCGCTGTTCGAGGACCGTCACGCGGGCGCGGCCGAGACGGGTCAGTTCGTAGGCAGCGCCGACTCCGGCCGGACCAGCGCCGAGAACTACGACGTGCGGCAGGTCGGCGTTTGGTTGCGTAATTTCAGTCATGGAAGGGAATCGGGGCTGAAGAATTGTGTCGCGACTGGTGTCGCCGCTACGCGGCTCAGATCGATTTTCCAGCTAACCCAGCACTCCGCGCTTCGGCTTCGTGCTGGGCTAAACTGAATCGCCCTCCGGGCTAATTTCGCGCGGGTTCGTTCCACCGTTGCAACGTAAAAACCGCTCTTACCAATCCGCCCAACTACGGGCCGGTCTCGCGGCACTTCATTCCACGGCCGCAAACAAGACGGTTGTCACACGCTCTGAAGCTCCGGACTATTTGCAACGGCTAACGCAGGGCCGAGGCCGGCTACACTCGAAACCCTCACTTCGAGAGTTTCTTATCCGATCGGGGTCAGCTCTTCGGAGGAACGAAGCCGGTCAACCTTGAGAACCGAGCGGGCAAAAGCCGTGCCACCCATCAGGAACGAGATCAGTCCGGCCACCAGGCCGCCCGCGATGATGATGGATTCCCAAGCCAGCCCGGTAGCGACGGCCAAGGTAGCGGGAGCGCCAAACGGGGCCAGCAGCGCGACTAAGCCAGCCTCGCGAATCCCCAAGCCTCCCAGCGTAAGCGGAACCAAAGCCAGGAGCTTCGCCAAGCGGCCACACCAACAGCCATACGCGGAACTGGACGTGAAGGCCGCAGGCAGCGGCGATCAAGGCCGAAAGAACAACCAGATTGGTCTGGATGATAATGCCGAGCAGACAGCGAGACCAGAACATACTGCGGCCGGGAGGCCATGGAGCGAGCCGCCCGCCTGACCTTCACAAGAGCGCGTCGCATCTTGAAGGGGAGACGTCGCCAGGGGATGGCCCGCAGCAACACAAATAGTCCCGCAAGCGCCAATGCGAATACGACGGCGAGCTCGATAAATGCGCGGCGATGTCGAGGGTCTAAAGCTCCGGGGATCAGCAGGACGCCAATGCCCGCGACTACGGCAAGAGAGATGGTGTCGAGCAGGCGATCCACCAGGCTACCCAGCAGGACGCCGGCCCGGTTGCGTTCGATGCGAAAAGCCAAGACCCATCCGGACGACGTCTCCCCCGACAACCGAGGGTAGGAACACGGTGCCGAACAACCCGGCATAGTAACAACGAAGAGCTTGCGCAAACGTCAGATGGGCATTGCTCAGGTGCAGGGTCAGCCGCCACTTCACCACTCCGAGCACGTGAGTCGCGAGATAGCCCGCCAAAATCCACAACCAAAGCCCCAGGGGAATGCGGCGCAACGCGGCCTCGAGCTTGTGCAGAGGCAGAAAGGCCAGCAGTAGTCCCAAAATCAGCAGGCTCGCGCTGATGCGGAGCCATGGATTGCGCAGGGACTGTGCTACTCGCGCTCTCATTTCGATCTTGAGCTCAAAGCGATCCGGGAGATCTGGTCAGAGAGCAAGCCAACCGCCCAGATAATGAATGCCGCCAGAAACAGGATTCCGCCGTTGGGCGAGAACTTCCAGCGCCAGAAATCGTAAGCCAGCTTGCCCAGCCCGACGATGAAAAACAGAGCGCCGAAGGGAAGAAAGAAGCGCAGCGGGTTGAAGTAGATGGCAGTCCGCAGAATGACCAGCAGGAAATCGTAGACGTGAAGCGCCCTGACCTTGGATAGCCCGACGCGCTTGTGATAGTCGATGGGAAGATACAGAACGCGGTAGTCGTTCAACAAGAGCGACATGGTGATCGTCGAGGTGAACGAAAAGCCGGAGGGCAAGAGGTGCTCGAATTTTTCCGACAACGACTTTCTGAAGACGCGCAAGCCGGAGTTCAGGTCCGGGATGGGCTGCCCGGCGAGGTAGTTCGCCAGCCGCCCCAGGACCCATTTCATGGGCCGGCGAACCAGCGGGATATGGACGCTCTTTCCGGTTCGAGCGGCCACGACCATGTCGTATTCGGGAAGCGCTTCCAAGAGTTTCGGGATGCTCTCCGCGGGATACGTTCCGTCAGCGTCGATGATGAGAATCCACTCGTGGGTAGCGGCGGCAATGCCGGTCTTGAGAGCTGCGCCGTAACCCCGGTTGTATTTCTTCGAGATCAGCACCACGTCATGCTGGCGCACGACATCGGCAGTTCCATCAATCGAGCCGTCGTCCACCACGATCAATTCGTAGGGAACATTCGTCCGGTCCATGACTTCGCGGATCTTCTCGATCTGCGGCCCCACCATCTGGGCTTCGTTGTAGGCCGGCATAACGACCGAAACGGCCACCGGCCCGAGGGACTGAGTTCCTCCTGGTTGGAGCTCGGTGGCGATTGCACGTTCCGCCGTTTCGTGCACTGTGTCTCCCTCGCGAGTGCTCATTTTACAGGACGAACCATGTCGCCGGAGGCGTTCGATTTGTCAACGTAGATGGCGCCACCGCCGAGCGTGCCAGGAAAGGCGCGAACCAGGGTGAACTTGCTCTGGATCGCTTCCCATAACTCCGGTTCGCTGGCGCGGATGGAGCCTGGCATGGCGTAGATCAGCCACGTGGCGTGGTTGTTCCGCAGGGCTGAATCCAGTTCTGAGCGGGTCTGCACCAGCGGCCATTCCCGCCCGTAGTAGCGTTGATAAGGCGTTGTGACGGCGCCGACGGTCACAACCTGTTCGCCGGGCTGCTGCTGTTCGTCCAGAAACTTCATCGCACCGAGATAGTCCTGCTTGGGATACAGGTACTCAGCCCGCAGGGGAACAACCGACGCGGCCAGCATCAACAACACCACGGCGGTGCCGATCTGAAGGCCGAGCTTTGGCGAGCCTGCAAGCAGTCGTGATCCGAACTTGCCCAAGGCCATCGCGCCACGCACCAGGAGGAGCATGGCGAAGCCGACCTCAAAAAAGAAAAATCGCGGCCAGAAATTGTGGCTGGTTGCCAGGACGGCCGCCGCGGTTATCAAGCCGGGAAAGACGAACAAGCCGACGGTAAACCGGTTGTCCTGCCAATAGCTGAGCAATCCGCTCAAGAGAATGACACCACCGATCGCGAGAGCGAGCAAGCCTCCGGCGGCACCACTGCGCAGCCCTCGCACCAGTTCCGCCAAAGCCCAGAGCGGGCTTGCCCATTCGTAGCGCTGGGTGTCCCGCGCGACGCCTACGGTGTGGGCCAGGACGCGCGGAATTACCGGCGCATAGAGCAGCAAGGAGACGACACCGGCCAGGACCAGACCGTACAGCGGAGCGAAGACGCTCTGGGAGCGACGGCCGGATCTCGCTGCTGATGCGAGCAGCCAGAAATAGAGGACCACATGGCCAGCAACCACGCACGCCATCATCAGGTGGGTGTAGATCCCCAGGGCTGCCTGAAATGCCGTACAGGATCCAATCGCGGCGATTCCCATTACTCGCGCATCGGATGAAGAAAATGCTGGTGAGCAGCGTCCAGAAAAGCATCCCGGTATAGCCGCGGGCATTTTGCGAAAACCAGATGTGCTGGTAGTTGACTGTCATCAGGGCGGAGGCCAACAAAGCTTCGCGATTGGTTGTCACCAGGCGCGCAAAAAAATAAAGCGCTGGAATCGAAGCAACGCCAAATAACACCGCCGGCAGGCGCAGCGCCCAAGGCTGCTCGCCAAAAATGCGGATCGAGACGTGTGCGAGCAGGGAGTACAGCATGTGTTGGTTCTGCCCAGCGTACTGGGTCACGATGCGCGAGACTGGATGGCGGGCCGAATCCAGCAGCGTCACAATTTCGTCAAACCACAACTGCTGATTCAGCGCCAGCACGCGGAGAACAGCGGCGACCAGAACGAGGCCGGCCAGCCAACCCCATGCGACTGGCTCGTTAGCCGAGTCCGACGGCACAGGCCAGAGCCCGGATTCCCGGGAGCGCGAGCGGTCTTCGTGAGAGCCTCTCGGTTTTTCAATCATGGTGGACACGAGAGACGGATGGATCATGGGAGCGCGCCGCAGAAACTCTCCGAATGGGCTTACAGCCGGTAGCCTCGAAGAAAGCTATTCTCGTTGAAGAGACTCATCGGACAGTACTCCAGCTTCGAGAAGCCAGCCTCTTGCAACCAGCCACGAGTTTCGGCGACGGAATGGTTGCTCCCATTGGTGGTGATACAGAGCTCCAGCAGATCGAGAAAAACTGGAATTTTGTCTCCTAACCGGTCATCCCTCAGAAATCGCGCTTGAATGACCAGGGAGCCTCCCTGGCCGTACAGACTCATACAGTCGCTTGACCAGCGCCGAGCTGGCTTGCGGTCCTAACTGATGCAATGTGTTCGAAACCAGAATCACGTCATACTGTCCGGCGATCTCGTCTCTTACCGCATCCGCGGGCACATAGTGGACGTCATTTCTTAAGCGCAGTATCTCGCTTGTACGTCTTTGGCGACCTGCAACACTCCGGGGAAGTCCAGCAGATACAGTTGCAGTTGCGGGTTCTTCATCCCCAGATAGAAAGCGTAAGTGCCCGGCCCACAGCCGAGGTCGAGCAGGCTCTGGCAACCAGTCGTGTCAAGATAATGCGCCAACTCGCTTCCGTAGAGTGCAGCGTAGTTGTGCATGGCCAACGTGAACTCTCGCGTCCGATCCGGATCGGTTCCCAAGTGGGTCAAGGGGTCAACGGTGGGCCCGGATTGCAGAACGGCCTGATCGAGGTTGGCCATGGTCACGTTCAAATAAGCCAGAGTTGCGGATCCAGTCGCCGAGGTAAGCCTCGCCTGCAGAAGGCAACAGCAGGGAGCGCCCCATGCGAGCTACCCGGTAGATGTTGCCATCTTTGGTTTCAAGGAGGTTCAACACTACGCCAGCATTCAACAACCGTGTCAGAGTTTCCGGCCGGGTACCCACCTGGGCGGCAAGCTCGTTCAGGGGCTTGTCTCCCTCCCCGATCAGCTCGAAGATCTTCAGCCGGGCAAGGGCAAACAGAACGCTGGATTGAAAGAAGCTCTCCGCAATCCCAAGACCGTGAGCCGATCGCGGATAGTACCGAGGTCGATCCGTTCAGGCTCGCCACTCATCGAGCGGCACCGGACTGCCGGGCAGATTGCTGAGCGACACCTTCCACAGAATGCGAATACGCAGCCGGAAAGTACTCGGTGATGACCATCACCGGTTTGCTCGCGGAGAATACACGGTAGGTACGCACCAGCAATGGCGCAGTTTCTGCACATTCGAAATAGCAGGAGAGACCATTCGCGCGCAGGCACTGCACTTGCTGCAGTTCCTTGAAGGTCTCCAGCTTATGCTCCAGCCACAACCGTCCCAGCGGAGTGTCTGAATCGAGGAGCGCGTTACGAAACGAGGGGCCAAGCCGATCAACCGCGATAAATGATTCTGCGTAGGCGTAATTGCGGTGAGAGCCTTCACCCTGAAGAAGGATCTTTCTTTCAATCACGACTTCTTCTGGATTCGGTTCGAGCAGCGTGTGGGAAGCGGTGGCAGAAATAATTCTTTGGGATACCTTAACCAGCCGGATGCGTTCGAAGAAATTCGCCTCCAGGATCTCGGTCAACGTGCCATCGGTGACCAGGAGTACGCGCTGAAGTGGTTCCAAGGAATTCACGTCGAACCCGTTCAGGCTGGCGAGGATATCGATTGCTGACATATAGTTTTCAGTTGTCGAGCTCAGTTATACCGAGTGAAGGGTACAACCACGACAACCTGGTTTGCGATTCGGTCGGGCAGCGTCTCTTCGGTCAGATCAGGTCCTTCCGCAAGATTTTTCCGGAGGCGTTCCGGGGAATTTCATTTACGAATTCCACGACGCGCGGAATCTTGAAATCCGCCAGCCGGTCACGACAAAAATCCACGATCTCCTGCTCCCGACAGGCTTCGCGGGCGACCACCACGGCCTTCACCATTTGCTCGCCGAGGTAGCCTGGAACTCCAACTACGACCACTTCCCGGACTTTGGGAAAGGTGGCGATCACGGCTTCGACTTCGAACGGGTCAACCTTGCGGCCTGCGCTCGAAACCAGCCACGCAGCCCGCCCTCGGATGTAAAGGTAACCGCGTTCGTCTTTGCGTCCAACGTCGCCCGGCCAGAAGTATCCATGGTGAAACTTCTGTTGACTGAGTTCTGGCTGCCGAAAGTACCCGTCAGGCATGTTCGGGCTTTGAATCGCGACCTCACCTTCTTCGCCCGGAGGCGCGATGTTGCCGTCCTCGCGGAGTATCTCGATGCGGACGTTCTTCATCGGCAAGCCCACTGAATCCAGGGAGGCTTGCAAGTTGAGGTCAAGGTTGATGGCCGCGGAACCGACTTCGGTCGTCCCATAGAGCTGGCGGACATAGACTCCGAATGCCTCTCTGAACTCCCGCGCCACCCCGGAAGACAGCGGCGCGCCAGCCGAAAAGACCAGTCGCAGCGAATTTCCCGGCCGCGATTGTCCCATGACGCGCCGCCCCAGCAAGTCAAAAATCAAGGGGACGGCGGGAAAAATCGTGATGCGCTCGCGGGCGAACAGTTCGACCACGGCAGCGCGGTTGAACTCCTCCATTACAACCAGCGTCGCCCCGGCGTAAAGCGCAGCCAGGAAGGCGTTCGCAAATCCGTGAGCGTGGTACAGCGGAACGGTGCAGAGAACGCGATCGTCGGATGCGACTCCGGTCGTTTCGTTGAAGTTTTTGGCCTCGCAGGCCAGGTTCCGATGCGACCTCGCGGTGCATTTCGGTACGCCCGTGGTTCCTGACGTGTATTGCACGATGGCGATTTCATTTTCATAGACCCGAGACGACGGCGGCTCGGTCGCAGAGCCCATTAAATCGCCAAAGTTGCCTCCGCGTGAATAGATAGAAAAGCGCTGGCCCGTCTCCTCCCGGTTCTGCTCGATGGACGCGACTTGCTCGGGCTCACACACCGCTACGGCCATCTGGTTTTCCGTAAACACTCTGCGGAGCTCGCTGGCCTTGGAACCTGAGTCCACCAGGAATGCGGGACTCCCCAAGCGGGACGCCGCCAAAAATGCGAAGATGAACTCTGGACTGTTCTTCAACACCAGGGCCACGCCCCGTTCGGAGTCGGCGCCCAACTTCTTCAAGCCCTGCCGCACAGCGCGCTACCTGCTCTTCCAACTGGGCATAGGTGTAGCGCTCGTTTACAAATACCAGCGCCGCCCGAGCCCCAGCGGTGCGGCAAACCTCTTGGACAATGCGGTTCAACATGCCAGACCTAATCCTAGCGTTGCGCCTCTAATCTTCATAAACCCAGCACTCTTCTGGCGTTTTCCCCCAGGATCTTCTCGATGGACTCAGGCCGAAGGGGAAGTCCCTCTATGATGCCGATCAGGCTGCGAAGAGGCTTTGGCTGGGCGGGAAAATCGGTGCCGAACAGGATCCTGTCGGCGTTGCTTTCAAGCTTGGGGAAGTAAGTCATCAAATGTTGTGGGGGAACCCCGGCGAGGTCCATGTAGAGATTCTCATGGAGTCTCGATAGATGAAAGGCCTTGTCATACCAAAACGGCCGGCCGCTGTGGGCCATGACCACCTTAAGCTGAGGGAAATCCACAGCGACTTCCTCGATGTAAATCGGATCGCCATACAAGGTTTTTGCGCCGGGAAAGTTGGAGGTCCCAGTGTGGAACATCACGACCTTTCCAGCGCTCTGAAGGAACTCATAAAAGGTATAGAGCTGGCGGTCGTTGGGGTAGAAATACTGATATGTAGGGAAGAATTTGAAGCCGCCAATCCGATGGCGCTGGACATAAGGCACCATAATCTCGGTAATGTCAGGGTCGTGTGGATTGACGGAGAAAAAAGGAATCAGTTCCGGGTGCCCCTCACAAAAGTCGAGCACGAAGTCGTTGGGCACACACCCGGTCACCGCTGAGTTATCTGCAATACAGACGGCGTAATCAATGCCCTGTCCCTTGAAGAACTCAATGAGATTCGCCGGAGTCATCAGGGTTTCCATCGATTCCACGAAGGAAGGACTCAGTTTGGAAAACTCCTCGACGATTTTGGGATTCCAGAATCGCCGGTGACCTACATGCGTATGGAAGTCGACCACCAATGTTTTCGTTCACCTAAGAGGCAGGTTTGTATTTGACGGCACTGAATCGGTGTTACGCTTTCGCCGCCTTGCTTTCTCTGAATGAAGGCTGCGATGTCGTCAATGCGATCGAAGTTCTCGATGCCGGCTTCGTAAGCGGAAACTTCGATTCCGAATTTTTCCTCAACCAGACCGACCAATCGTAACAGTCCCATCGAATCGAGGATTCCGCTAGTGCGCAGCGGTGTATCGTCGCGCAAGTTTGCCAATCTCTCGGGAGGGAGGAGTTCAGAAAGAAATTGCCGGATCTCCTGTTTGGTTTCGTCCATCGTTCGCTCTCGTACTCCTTTTAGGAGTTGTTGACAACGGGGGAAGGCATTTGCAAGACGTTACCTTGATTTCGCCACCGAATCCTGGTGGGTGCTACTGGTGCCCAGCAGACTCGCAGAGAATCTCGGGTCCTGCTGAATTGCCTGATAGAGGCTCTCAAAGATCATCTCATGACCGCGCGCGTTGGGATGAACGTCAACTCCGTACTCGACCTGCAGGTTGGCCACGCTTTTTGACTTGAAAGTATCCCGAAGATCGATGACCGGAACACCCACGCGGCTGATGGTGGGGAGGATATCGTCAAAAGCCTGTGCCTCGACTGCGGCCGGAATAGGAGCGGGAACCAGAACGACGACCATTTGAGCTCCCTCTGCCGCGGCATGGTCCCTGATTTGCTCCAGCGCCCACTGCGTCATCTGAAAGTGAAAAGGTGTCAGCTTTCTCATCAGGGCGTTCATATGGTCAGAGGGCTGGATCCCTGCCTGGGCATCGATTTGCCGCAGGAAGTCGTACTTGGGATCGATTCCCTCCAGCTTCAACCTGGCGAGGTGAAGACCCGTGGATGCCTTTTTCCCTCCGGCTTGGATATGCGTGAGCGCTACCAGATAGACATCGGGATGGAACTTTGGAGCGACATAGAGCGCCACGTCCATCATTTGCAGAATGTTGTATCCGTACACGGAGAAATTAAGGATCTCGAACCTCTGGGTGTCGGGCGTCGTGTTCGCCTGGTTCAGGCGGGCCTCCAATAGCGCGACGTAGTCCTGTCCGAACGGCCCAACGGAAAGCGAGTCTCCGAGCAAAGCAATGCGCCGGGTATGGGGAGGCTTCTGATAGCCATACTCCGGATTCGGCATGCCCAGACTGTTGGTGATTCTCATTCCGGCTGGGTACTGTCGTCGCACATTGGGCTTGAATTCGTAGAGCAGGAAGTCGTCGCGAAAACGGACATCGTCCCGCTCGGTTGGCATGCCCAGGTGGCCGGCATTTTTTTGCAGCCCTTCGTAATAACCGGCAGCCAGAGCGTCAAAGTCCTCGCGATTCAAGTCACCGTTTTGCATCTCTGCCAGCACCTTCTGTACGCGGAGACGGTTCTGGCCATGTCCCAGCAAAGCGGGAAGCAGGTTCAAACCGAGCAGGCCAAGCAAGAGTACTACGGTGATGGCGAATCGTTTTGTGAAGTCGTTGTGCATTCTAATCGAGCTTCCAGCCTACCGGTCCCACGTCCATCAAATGTTGCCACTCCGCAGAAAATAGAGCCACTCGGTCAGGCTGTCGGCGCTCCACATCGACCAGAGCAGGGCTATAAAGGCAAAAGTCGCTGCGATTTGCATGGCGTTCTGCAGCCAGCCACCCCATCCGGAGCGGCGCGGACGGTTCCTGTTCCTGAACTCGATCCAAACGTTTACCAGCATCACGCTTCCCAGGATTGCCCAGAAAAGAGCGTCATTTACCGTGAACCTGAACTTACCTCTGAGCCAGAAGAACTGATACACATGCAGGAAATACGTCGTGATGACAACCAGCGCGGTGGCCAGAGAGCTCGGCCCGGAGTGCGCCTCTCCGCCGCAGCTTGAAGTAGGCCGGAAGATAAACGATTTTCACCATGAAGTCTTTCCAGTAAATGTTCATCCGGCGCCACAAGTCGTTGACGCTGTGGGCCAGCAAGTAACGGTGATTGGTCTCGGGCATGTCATATCCGAACAGGCACAACATGCCGGCGATAATGTGGAACTGGCCCGAGACTCGCAGGTACAAGAGGTAGCAGCAGATGATCTTTGCGACGACGGCTGTAGCCACCGCTCACGTTTGGCGGTGAGAATCTTCCCTGCAATTGATAGATCAGCCGGTAGAGCAGGAGGTGGGTTGTGCCGCGAAAGATCCACCAGACCCCCTGCTGCGCAACCGGATGAATGTCCCGCTGGAAGTAGCTTCTGCGCAGCGTCTGAAAATCAACGACGGGAAAAAGCAGAAAGTAGTAGTTCGGGAGAAGAAAAAAGTAACTGAGGTAGTCTTTCAAGCTGACCGGGCCGGGCAGGTGCTTCACGTCGTACAGGTAAATGATCATACGGAACATGAACATGGCGCCCAGGACCGGCCAGAAGTCTCCCGGAACGTGGAACCGGCCGCTAGCGCGGCCGTAGATGAAGGCGCATAGAACAGCCAGCAACGCCAGGACGCGCCAACGAAATTCGAGTCCGCTTCGAACGATGCCAAACAACAGCAGGCCGACGGCGATCAGCAAGCTGGCAACCAGAGGACTGAGCAAACCGAAGGCCCCGGCGAGCGAGAGCAGAATCACGAACGGCTCTTTGTATCGGAATGGCAGCCAATAGGAAACAACAAAGCCGGCAAAGACGATGCACGCCAGCCGGAAGAACGCAGGCTGCTCCAGGTTGTACACCTTGAACGTGAACAGCAGCAGCGACCAGCGGAATGACCAGCATGGTAAAGCGGCGCACGTCGGGCTTCGAGCGCTCGACACGAGGATCGATGGCTCCGGCTTGTAAGAAAGGTGCGGCTGCGGCTACGGTAGACATTTGACGATGTAGCTGATTACAACTGAACGGCTGGCATCTTTCTGGGTGAGAGTGGGACAGTCAGATCCATCCCTTGCACTTGTAAAGCACCAGGCCAGCGTATTCGTAGGTAGCGTGGTAAAGCGCTCTCCAGCCTGAGTGGTAATAAATTCCCGTGGGGGGACCGAACTCAGGCACTTGTTGGAACGAGAGATTCGAGAAACCCAGCTTTCGAAAGACCGCGCGAACCCTGGGAACGTCAAGTTCCGACGTCACGATAACAGCGCTCTGCCATCCATTCGCTTTGAGTAACTTTACAACCTCCACCGCTGATTCGTAGGTCCTGGCGGATCGCCCTTCGACCAGGATGGCCTCGCTCGGCACGCCGGCGAGCATCAGCCACTTGGCCTGCAGGCCGGCCTGATCAAGGCCACCATGGCTGCTGCCGGAGCTGATGATCCGAGGCGCAAAACCTGACTTGTACAGTCTTAGGGCTGCCCACGTTCGCTGGGCCCCTTCCGGTGACAGCCACTGATCGTCCACTTGGCCATGCGACAGAAGAACAATCACATCGCTCGGTCGGGGCTGGCTCAGCTCTCGCAGCGGGCTCCCGAAGTAGTAAGCCAGGGGCGTGAGGGCCATCAGGCCGACAACAACAACCATCGAGACGATGATCCGGCCTGCGATCCCCAGAAAACGGCGAAAGGACCGCGTTTTCTGCTCTCGTCGCGTTTCCAGTTTTACCGTCGTCCAACCTCTGACTGGACTTCGGGCTGCCGCGGGCTTACCGAGAGAGCGATATCAACCGTGAATGGTGGGACCTGCAACGTCGTGAGACGCGCTGCAATCGGGACGCGGGAAACTACTGCCCCTGTAGCGGGGTCAATCCATTCGCCAGTCAATTGTTGATGGCCAAGCGGAGAGAAATCGAAGCTGATCTCCACATTTTCAACCGGCGTTGCGTGGTTGGCGGCGTGCTGCAGATAGAAACCGGCTGAGGTGCCTGAAACCAGGGCATAGCCACGAACGAGGGTGGGCGAAGAAACCAAAACCGGGGCCATGCGAACACCAGCGTCGAGACGAGATGCGAACTCTTGCAGGACTCGAATGTAACCACGCTCTTCCGGACCGAGATAGATGTTGGCGCCCGTTCCAGGCGTGTAATGGCCGCCAAACATGGCTGCTTTAGACTCACTCGTGTTCCAGAAAATCAGGCCGATCTCTTGGAAGAGCGCCGTCCAGGCCCGGATGCGCATGCGCACGGCAGAACGCGGGTCCCAGTTCATTCCCACATTGCCCTGTTCACCTACAATGACGGGCTTCCCGTACTGCTTCCATCTGCCGGCTAGTTGTTGCCACCGCAGATCAGAGGTCAACTCGTTCTCGCTCTCGTACCAGTGCGGGGTGTTAATGTCGATGGCTGGCAGCATGGGTCTTCTCCCAACTTGTGCCGATGGGCTTATGGTCGGGATCGATGGAGCGCACATATTCAGCCATCAGAGTGGTCCACTGGTCGGAAGCTTTGCGTTCGTTCAGCAGCTCCCAGAAGTCGGCATAGACTCCCCATCGGGCAACACAGTAAGCCACAAACCGCTTTTCCTTCTCGACCAGCTCGTGGTTTGCAGGATTCTCGATGGCTTCCGTAGGTCTGCCCAGGGCATTGTTCATCGCGCGCTCCAACAGGTTGAGGGCGCGGACATCGCTTTGCTGCTTCCCGTAAAACCCGAAGAACCCGAACATAACTCGAAAGCCATTCTTGCGAGCCGACGAGAGAAGATCATCAGTGGCGATGCTCTCGGCTACCCGGTAATGATCCAGATCGTCCATCAGCGAGTAAGAGCAATTCTTTTGGGAAAAGCGGAGCAGGTTGAATCCAGCCTGGCCATAGAGAGAGAAGTACGCGTCCGGAGACACTCGCCGGCCGGGATGTTTCCGGTCTTCGCCATCAACGACCAGGTCCTTGACGCTTTCTCCGTCAAGGTGAATACAGTCTTGCAATCCAAAGGGGAAGAACGGCTTGCCGCTGGCGAATACCCAACGGAACGGATCAACGGGATTGCGCTGGACCGGACCGTCATGGTCGCTCGGCAAGCAAAGAAAAGTTCCAGTCCCTTGCTTTCGAAATCCCCCCGTTCCGGTGAACGTGTAGGAGTAAGTCCACGTACCAGCTTCATCGGGACGAAATCGCACCTTCCACAGGTCTCTGCCATAAAAGAATCCCTTGACCCGGTGCTCTCTGCCAGAAGGCGACTTGAGAATTGTTTCGAGGTCCACATCGAAGAAGTTGTTTCGGTAAAGACCGTTGTGCTGGAACGAAAGCTCAAGCACGTCATAGCGGGGAACTGCAGCAGCCGGGTGGGTCTCGATGAGGTATAACCCGCCAGCGGGCTGACCGCGAGGTTGACAACCAACCCACATCAGGCTGCCGCCGAGCAGGAACGTGATCGCCCACAATCTGGAAGTGTCTCTCAACCACAATCTCCTGATTGAACTTCGGCATCATGACTTTTTTCCGGTGCCTGAGTGAGGCGATCCTGCCAGACGCCCCTAGGCTTCCCGCGCGGATTTCTTTAGAGAGGCTCGACCTTGTAGTCGTCAATCCGGACTGAGAGCGAACGCTGAATCGGTTCCACCGAAATGATCAGCGTGCGATCCCCATTGCGCGCGATCAGGAGTCCTTCGACGCCGTCCAGGGATCCGCCTCTGATTCGAACGCGTTGGCCGACTTGAAGAAACGGGCAAATCTGGTAGGACAAGTTACTGGACAGCAGCGTCTGTACGGCGTGGATCTGTCCTTCGGGTATGGGAACGCCGTTGCCAGCGCCAACGAATCGTAGCACTCCTGTTACCCCCATTACCTTCGCCCACGACTCCGGCACCAGACGGAGGTGGACGAAGGCATAGCATGTAAACAACGGCAAATGAACAACTTTGTGCCGGTCGCTCCAGCGATGGACTTCGCTGACCAATGGAAGAAACGTGGTTATGCCTTGCCGGTGAAGGTGGGAGACCACCGACTTTTCGTGCTGAGCGCGGGTGTGGAGAGCGTACCATTGGGCCCCATCCCCACTGAACGGGCCGTGCGACTCTACCACCATCGGCTCATACTCGAACGTCTCAGTAGTCACACCAATATCCTCCGAGTCACATTTTGCGATGCACCCAGTGTTTTCTTGATAGTTTGCTCTGGTAGTTGCACGGAAATGGCCAGAGTACGGGACATCGACACTTGACTCAGCGGTTTCTAGCACATAAGTTGGCACTCTGATCAATCTCTCGAACCTGTTTCATTCTACGATCCTTACAGCTTGCATGCGGTGCGGTAGAAACGATGGATCGTGCATTGCGAACATAGCAGCCTGCTCCCAAGTGTCAGAAACGATGGATTGTACAGCAGCGCACGATGGAGCAGGAAGAGGGTGCAGGAGGAAAGTTCCGAATCCGTGGGAAAAACATTTCACTTACTGCGGGGAGTTTTGAGATTCCGAGCAGACCGCCGGGCGATCCGCACTAACCTGTGAGCCGTGCCCGAGAATGGCACTAAGATATCGCTTTTTCAGTAATATACATGCTGTCTCGGCCGACGGAAGGTGAGTGGCGGAGGGATGGCAACCTACCTGCGCGTCCTGATCGCCTTGTCCAAAAGCTCATCAGATGCATGGGCTGGATCGGCAATATGCATATCCTTCACGTTGTTGGAGCGAGACCGAATTTCATGAAGGCGGCGCCGGTCCTGCGGGCGCTGTCGCGACAGGACGGGATCAGACAGACGCTTGTCCATACGGGACAGCATTACGACTTCAACATGTCTGACGTCTTCTTCCAGGAGTTGGGGATGCCAGCTCCGGACATCAACCTGGAGGTGGGATCGGGCAGTCACGCCCAGCAAACCAGTCAGATCATCGCCCGATTTGAAGCCGTTGTCGTTGAACACAAACCCGATTGGGTGGTGGTTTACGGGGATGTCAACTCCACCGTTGCAGCCGCCATGGTTTGCGCCAAACTGTTGATTCCAGTCGCGCATGTGGAAGCTGGATTGCGGTCATTCGACCGCACGATGCCGGAAGAAATCAACCGCCTTCTGACGGACCAAATCTCCGATTTGTTGTTCACCCCTTCGGAAGACGGAAATCGCAACTTGCGCCTGGAAGGGGTTGCCGAGGAGAAGGTGCATCTTGTCGGCAATGTGATGATCGATACTCTGGTTCGGCTACTGCCTTACGCAATGGAGAGATTGCCCAAAGAGATTCCCGAACGCTATGTCTTGGTGACGCTGCATCGTCCTTCCAATGTCGATGACGTTGCCTGGCTGAAGTCGTTGCTCGATATGCTTCTAGAGATCAGCCACGATATCCCCGTGTTGTTTCCAGTGCATCCCCGCACCCGAGGCAGGCTTGCTGAAGCTGGCATTGACATAGCCAATGGCAGCTCAAGCCTGCAACTTCTCGATCCTGCTCCGTACCTCGAATTCCTGGGCCTACAGAGTAAAGCAACGGGGGTGATCACGGACTCAGGTGGCATCCAGGAAGAGACCACGTTCCTGGGCGTGCCGTGCTTGACGGTCCGCGAAAACACGGAACGGCCCATTACGGTAAGCATGGGGACCAACATCCTGGTGGGTCGCGACCTTCAGCGGCTGCGGACTGCACTGAAAGCCGTCCTTGCAGGAAAAGCCAAGCGCGGAACCATCCCCCCGCTTTGGGACGGTCGAGCGGCCGAGCGAATCGCCGAGGTGATAACTCGTTCAGAAGTTCCTGTCGATGCCAAGCACGTCACCGCCTGAAGTCGGGCCGGTCAGCAGGGCCCGCAGATACGTTCGGCTGTTCCCATCACCGGTAAATCAACTGGGTCGGAACCAGCGAAGGTAGAGACCTTCGAGGACGACCCGACTGTATCCGCGAAATGCCTTCAGGAATCGGAACTTCGATTTGCCCCGCAGCCGCCGTGTCTGCCGGCCGGGAACCTCGCCCACTTTTCCGCCCGCCAGAATAACCTTGAACGTGGTCTCTGGTGAAATCTCGAAGCCTTCGGACTTGAGGCCTAGCTTACGGACGAAGTCTGTGTCGAAAGCACGGAACGCATAAGTGGTATCGCGGAACCGAACACCCAATCCATATTTGGTCACTAAGCGGAATCCCGACTGAAAGAATTTATAGGAGAAAGGGATGCTGTCGGAATCAGAGGGTGTCGTATAGCGGCATAGCAGGACGAGATGACAGCCTTCCTCTAGAATTTTGTCGCAAAACTGAGGTACTGCGGTTTCCAGAGGGTCAACACCATCGGCCATGACCACCACGGCGAGCTTGCCGCGCACATGGGGAAGGGCATGTCGAATCGCTCTACCGAGCCCACGAGGCTCGTCTTTGTGAAGGATTCTGATCCTCGAATCCCGCTCGGCAAGTTGCAATCCCCGCTCGTAGGTAGCATCTGTGCTGGCGTCGTCCACGATGACGATTTCACAGGGCCGAGATTTCTGTTCAAGCGCCGTCAGGCGCTCGATGAGGGGAGCCAGGTTGTCCTGTTCATTCAGCGCAGGAACGATGAAGGTGACTACGGGACTGCTCCGGCTTTCGGCCCCGGAAACTTCCATCAATAGCTCCACAAATTTTAGTCTTAGAGCTTCGGCACACGGTCGTGGTGCGAGGTTTCAAAGTAGACTTGCTTCATCCACTCGATGGTTTTCGGGACACCTTGCTCCAATGTTGTCTCTGGGTTGTGTCCGAAGGCGCTCTTGGCCCTGGAAATGTCCGGCCGCTTATTCTGCACGTTGTGCTTGTCTTCGGGCAGGTAAGTCACATATCGATCGTCGCTCCCGAGATGCCGGAGAATCAGATCGCTCAACTCTCGGACGCTGCGGAATTCCTCGCCTCCGATGTTGTACACATCGCCGGCAACGAAATTATCGGCAACGTTAGCCAGTGTCGGGATGAAATCGTCGATGTACATGAAGACGCGATGGTAGCCCTCGTATACCTGATATGGCAAATCATGCAAGGCGCGATAAATAAACAAGCAAACAACGCTGCGATAATTGTGGTAGTACTCTCCGGGGCCATAGGCGTTGAAGAAACGCAGCCTTACGCATTGGTTACCGTAGCGCTTCTCAAAGTTCATGATCTGTATTTCGTTTACCCACTTGGTCACAGCGTAGTCATTGTGCTGGATAATCGAGTGCTGCAGCGGGATGTCCTCGCGCAGAATGTCTGCGTGCTTGTCGCCGTAGATCTCGGATGAGCTGGCGAAAATGAGCTTGAACCCCTTCCTGCGTTGCCATTCCAGAACGTTGCGGGTGCCAATGACATTGGTTTCCCACAAAGTATCGTAATACTCTTCCCCGTTGATCCGGCCGAATTCCGCGGCCAGGTGGTAAACGTAGTCATAGTGTTGTTCAAAGACCCGCTCCAGCTGCCGGTAGGATGCGACGTCAGCGCGGATGAATTTTTCGTCCGCCTGATGTTGCAGGTCGACTCCCCAGACTTCGTGTCCTCGGCGCCCAAGTTCGCGCACCAAGGGCTTCCCGAGAGTTCCTTTGCAACCTGTTACCAGGATCTTCGCCATAGATCGCCCCCTAATCCTTCACGATACTCGCATGTTCCGGCAAACCCGCGGGCAGCCTAAAGGGTTCATTCGAAGTAAACGACCATGAGTGGTTTCGTGAATCGAATCGTAGTCTGAAAGCCAGCCTGCTTCAGGATATCCAAATCGCTGGGGAGAGGCGCAATCAGGGCCGTTTCCTGGGCGTGGATCCTCAGATCTTCCAAGGTCCAGAATTGCATCGAGTGATATTGCGCCAGGATCATCGTCTCGTGTAGGTTACCGTGGTCCAGGGAAGTCAGCAACGCATACTCTTCGGGATGGCTCGAGTAGTGGCGAGCTTCCGCGTACCGGCCCTGGTGGCAAAGCACAAAGTAGCGCTTGCCGTCGTCGCGCAGGGCGTTTTCCATGCCCAGTATTTGCCGGACTGGCGAATAATAAAACCGATTAGGGTCCTGCGCTGCCGTCACCTGTTTCGCCACTCCCCAAGTTGCCAGAATCAGGAAAACGCCGATCGAGACGCGCCATGCCCCTTGGAAGTGCCGCCAAGACCAGCAGGAGAAGGCGATCGCGACGCCCGGCAGCATGCAAACGAAATAACGGAGTTGAAAAACATGGGTTATCTTCGCCAAAAGATAGCCAGCCGGAGGTATGAGCAGGAAGAACCAACCGATGCGCTCAGTAGATAGCATTGGCTGCAAAGAAATGCTTTTGTCCTTGGGTGCAGACAACGCGATCCAAACCGTGACCACAGCTAGAAGCAGCAGGCCGTCGGGAAAGAGGCCGGGAAGGGCATCGCGTAGGAGGTCGGGGGTGGGATTGGCCCAGAAATCGGGCCGGAACTGACGCCTTCCAGCTTGGATTGGAATCCATAAGACTGCTGCGGCACAAGCCATGCCTAACAATGCGGTGATCATCTTGTGCGAAGGTAGGCGCCAGGGATTCCAATTCCAGACCTCCCAGACCGCATAGGGCACAAGACACAGAATCGCGTAGTAGTGCATCCCGACAGCCAGAAAAAGCACGGCTCCGAAGAAGACTGCGCCAACCCGGCTGTTGTCCTTGTCATAGGCCCAAATCCAGAATGCCAGCGTCGCGAACATGAAATAAAGCGCATAGGACCTGGCCTCATGGCCGTAGTAGGGTAGAAATGAGCAGCTTAAGATGGAAAGCGCAATCAGTCCGTGCAGGCCATCCGTCAGCCGCCGGGCGCAGTCGAAGGTCAAAAGTAAACCGGTTGTCATGGCCAGGGCCGAGGGCAGGCGTATAGAGAGATCAGTATGGCCGAAGAGATCGTCGAATATACGGACCACTAGGAAATAAATAGGCGGCAGCCCATCTGCGCCTTGGGCGGAAGTCTCCCAAATCGCAGTCCAAGAGGGCAGCCGGGTGTTGAGAACGGTCAAGATCTCGTCGACCCAAAGCAGGCGGTGAGAAGAGATGTACAGGCTTGTCGTCAGGTAGAAAGCAGCCAGCAATGTTGCTAAGAGAAGGCTCCAAATGCCCACCGGTGACATTGTCTGGTCTTTCTTGCGAAAGCCTGGATGTTGCGACACTTCCTTCCCTAAGGTCTGCATATCCATTCCCGATCATCTAATACATTGGGCTGTCGCATCGCTGAGGAACCTGCTCGCTTGTTTTGGAACTCTCTTATTATCTTGAGTTTCGGATCCTGTCCCCAGCACTCAGCTTCGCTGAGTCAGCTTCCTCCGCGCTCGCCATTGACCGATATTCCTCGTCCGTCAGTGCGGCCATTCTACCGTATCTTCAAGTCTCGCCTGGCTAGCAGCGAGGAGGCGCCCGGGCGGTCGAAACCGCTTAACGCTTCGCAGGCTGGCCTTCCGCAGCAGAATCGTGCGCTGGTCGTTCGGCGCTATTTGGCGCTTCGATTTGAGTCCGAACGCCCTCCGAGTTATCTGTAATTGGCAGGTAGATCAGCTGGTCCTCAACCACTGCCGCGAGTCGATAATTTTGGTTGAGGGCGGTAAGGAATCCGGGTCCGAAGTTACTCCACGTATACCACGCTCGTGCCCGCGCTGTCTGTGCGTTGGCCACAGACAGCACGACGGCCCCGAAGGACCGGTTACGCAATCCTTCGAGGAGCGGTTCTCCGTAATTGGGGATACGCTCCCTCAGCATCCGCAGCATCCAGGGATCGAGCACGTAGGCGCGCTGCCCAGCCAGTACGGGGAGGACCGGGTTTTCCGCGACAATTGGTTTACGGGTGTCCCCGATCAGGGCAATTGCTCTCTCGAATCGGTGCGGCTGGAACCTTCGGTCCCACACCATGAGTTTGTGCAACAGTGGTACGGCTGCCAGTATGATGGCCAGCGTGAAGGCGAGAATGCCGAACTGCTTCAGCCAAGGAGTGGCTCCCTTAGCCAGCCAAGCAGTGAGCAGAATTATCGACGCGATCTGTACATCCACCAAGTGGTTGGTGACCACCCCAGGAGAGCCAAAGATTACGAACATAACTGCCATGGTCGTAAGAAAGAACACTACAGGAAGGCTCTGCAGATACTTGACCGGCGGGGACCACAACTGGAACATTAACGCAAACAGCGCTAAGAAAAAAAACAGGAGCAGCCCCCTGTCGGCACGAGATGCTATTAACCACACGTGAAGCGGACCTAACATCATGAGGTTTCGGTTGGTACCACCAAAGACACAAGCTTTGAACACTTCCACAATGCGGCCTTGGCTGGCAAGTACCATCGCCCCAGCGGCCAGCAGGCAACCAACGCCGGTTTCAGCTGCCAGCTCTAAAGCCAATCGCCGCGAACCCTTGGACAGCAACCAGACGAATGCGGCAGCAACACCGAACACCATGTTGAGCTTCGTGGACCAGGCTAGCGTGAACAGGATCGAAGCCAGAACGATATGCCGGTGATTTAGTTTCGGGCGGACAAGCACCGCTAAACCGCACACATTGAGAGCGCTCGCTAGTCCGTCTCCGTGCGGATTTGTCAGCGCCATTTGCGCCGAGGACGCGGCCAAGACCGCAGCGGATGAGCAAGTAGCCAGCCATGGCTCCGCGCCTAGTCCTCGCAGTAAATAGAAAACGCCCAGTAGGAGAAGCAAAACTGCTGCCGCGGACAGCAGGTAGGCGCTCACCAGCACCGGAAGACCAAGTTTGAGCAGCAAGGCATGCAAGACGAAATACAGAGGGAAATAACGCGTACCGCCGTATCCCTCGGGGCCGAACAGAGGACGGTAAAACACACCATCCCTCAAGTCGGCAGCCATTGCAATAATTACGCCCGACGGGTGTTCAACCCAGCTATCGTTTCTCCAGCACACTGCCGCCCGAATCGTAGTGATGAGCAGTAGGAGCCCGACCGCCGAGTACAAGAAAAATTGAGGCGCACGCCGAAATTTTGCAGTTGGCGGGGAGAGGGAACTCGGCTCTGCACGAGAATCGGACGGAGTAGACATTCAGGCGGTTTGCGGGAAAGCGACGAACCTCATTCTAGCGGAAGATTCAGAGCGCAACGAACCATCAGGCCCCCCCCTCTTCCGTTGCCTGTTTCAGAACCGCCTCGACGCGCGCGGCAACGCTTTCCCAAGTGTGTTGTTGTGCGTAGGCGGAAAGTGTTTCGCGGTTCCACTGCCTCTGCAGGGCTCGCGACAACCCTGCGTGAATCGCTTCCGGCGTCGGAGCGACAATGATTCCAAGCTCTGGATTGGCCAGAAGGCGGGGCACTTCCCCCACTCCAGTCGCAACCACGGGAGTGCCGCATGCGAGAGACTCCAGGATTACGTTGGGCCATCCCTCATTGCGACTGGCGAGGCAGCTAACATCTGC
The DNA here is from genome assembly GCA_963760415.1 of uncultured Acidobacteriaceae bacterium. GTDB lineage: Bacteria > Acidobacteriota > Terriglobia > Terriglobales > Acidobacteriaceae > Bog-257. The sequence goes on from CAVXDA010000015.1 coordinate 48,414, forward strand.
GGCATTGTAATAGGCTGCAAGCTGCTCATTGGGAACTGGGCCAATGAACTGACAGATGTCAGCACAATCCAATTGCAGCGCCAGTTTCTGAAGGCGTTCTAATTCGTCCCCAGCTCCGACGAACAAAACTTTGCAGCGCGCGCAACTATTCTTCAGTAGTGCGGCGGCGCGCACAAGCAGGTCGGGTCCTTTCACATGTTTAAGCGCAGCAACCGAGAGGACGATTCTGTCCTGCGGATCTAGTCCGAGGGTTTCCCTGGCCGCCTGACGGTTTCCTGCGAAAAAGCGATGACTATCCACCCCATTGCCGATGGTTTGAACGTTTGGAAGGCTTGGCTCAAGATTGAGCATGATCTTGGCCAGGGAATCGGAAACTGCGACAACGCCCGCGGCATGCCGAAGCGTCCACCGGATTTGGGGACGAATGGTCGTGAAGCCCTGAAAGGTGTGGATGTCCGTGCCCCGGGCCGATACGACGACTGGAATGCCGAGTGATCTTCCAATCAGCACAGCCGCCAGCCCGTCTGGGAATATGTAGTGGGCATCGATGCAGTCAAAGCGGTGTATCGCATGAAGGCGCTTTACATAGCCAAGGCATCCCGCGTACATCAGAAGGCCGTGTAAAGGCATGGAGACTTTGGGTATGAGCAGATAGCGCGGATGATGAACCTGCAGGTTTCTAACTTCCTCGGTTTGGGGAATTGACGCCACAGACCCGCGAACCGTCCCCTTAAGAAAGGTTGGTACGTAGGGGACCGGAGCGACGACCTCCACCGCGTTCCCTTCGCGCCGGGCAAGATGCGCCGTTCTCTGGAAGATGAAGACCCCAAAATCAGGGTTCTTTCCATTCGGGAACAGACTGGTGAACGTCAAGATCCGCATTGGCATTGAGGACCACAGATCAAGGCTTTGTGGACAACCTACAGAGATACATTACCGTGATTATCGATTCTTCGCTGCGCCCAAAGAACAGAGTCCCACCGGCTTCGTTCTGTGCGACGAGTAGGACAAGCGGCTGGTACTATGAACGATTCGGAGGAGCGAGTGTCTGCTCGATCCCTTGCCGGCGGGAGGCAGCGGTCAAGAGAAAGGTATCGCAGATGCGAATTCTGATTACCGGGGGCGCTGGTTTTATCGGCTCGCATTTGAGCGAACGCCTCTTGCGCGACGGACACGCCCTCAGCATCGTCGACGACCTGAACGATTTCTACTCGCCGGAGGTCAAACAAGCCAATCTAGAGGCTGTTCTGCGCGCCGGTGCTGCGACGTTCCACCAAGCGGACATCTGCGACCAGGAGAAGATGCTTGCTGTCGGCCGCGAGCAAAAGCCTGATGCGATTATTCATCTAGCTGCACGGGCGGGTGTACGCCCTTCTCTCGAGAATCCCCTGCTGTACCAGCATGTCAATGTTCGCGGGACCATGGTGCTGCTGGAGGTGGCTCGGCAGATTGGTGTGCCCAAGTTCGTCTTTGCCTCTTCCAGCTCCATCTACGGCATCGCCAATCGCGTGCCGTTTACCGAGGACGACGCCCTCAATCTTCCCATATCTCCCTATGCGGCTACCAAGCTCGCGGGCGAAAAAATTTGCTTCACCTATTCTCATCTGTACAACATTCGCACGGTTTGCCTGCGCTTCTTCACGGTGTATGGGCCGCGGCAACGGCCCGACCTTGCCATTCACAAGTTCACCCGGCTGATTACAGAGGGCAAACCCATTCCAGTCTTTGGCGATGGTACGAGCGGACGAGATTACACCTTCTACACCGATACGATTGACGGTATTGTGGCGGCCCTCCATCATGATTGCCAATACGACATATTCAATCTCGGCAACTCCCATCCGGTCGATCTCGATACGTTGATTCGCACGCTGGAAGCGAGTCTGGGAAGGGAAGCCACCATTCAACGCTTGCCGGACCAGCCCGGTGATGTGCCGATCACCTACGCTGATATCTCCAAGGCCCAGCGAGTGCTGGGTTACTCGCCGCAGGTGCCGTTCCGGGAAGGCATTGACACCTTTGTGGGCTGGTTCTCAAAGCGCGATCGTTAGAATCTAGCCGGCAGTAAAGAATCTTCTTGACAGCCCTACGTTCCGCTTCGCACAATGACCGCAAAACTGTAACCCGAAGGTCCCACCGATAGCCCATTGGGGGTGGGTCATTGATGAACCTTCACTTTTTTCCCGCTGTTCCAATTCGCCGATTTGTCGGGAGTCTTTGTACGACTCTCCGCTGACTCATTGGCGACATTTTGCAGGCTTGAGAGGGGCGTCATCTCAGCCCGAAAGGCAAATCCAAACCTGCGCAGGTTCTCACCACTGTGCCCAGTCCTCGAGACTGGGGTGGTCGCTTCCATGAGGGAAAAGGAGGCTCGAAATGAGCTTAGAGAATCGTGTCAACTGATCAACGCGACGCGGAAGGCTCCACGGCCGCGACGACGTCAAACGGATTAAGTCGGCGGAAATTCCTGCTTTGCCAGTTAACCATTGAAGGGAGAACTTTATGAAAGATTCGCAGGGTTGCTCTGAAGACGCCACGCCTGTCCAGGGCGAGGCGACTCATAACGATAACGAAAAGCCCCGGAAGGAGGGCCCAAAAGGGCCGGCTAACAGCAGCCGGCGCTCCTTCTGCAAGGTCGGCGGTGCCACCGCAGTAGCTCTGGCTGCCGGCATACCGCTGGAACCTCTATTCGAGGGAAAGCACGGACAGGCCGAAGCCTCGGTCGTACCCTACGGTTCTTCGCGTCGCACGTACGCCAGCTGGCATTACCGCGATGGCACGGCCGATGCTGAGAAGATCGACGTTGGCGTACTGCCGGACAACGGCGATTCGCAGAGGTTCACTGACTTTAGCGGCAGCTGGAGCAAGTGCCTCAAACATGATTACCTTGGCATCGTGAACCGCTCCTCTTGGTTGAGCCTGGTGCATGCGCTCCAGACCGAACGCTGGGAGGATTTTGAAAACATCCAGGTCGGCAATCCCGGCGGACCGGGTTTCACCGGCACCCTCAATGGCCCCATGGGCGCGCTAGCCTTCGACTTGGAGGGGTTAGACCCCTTCGCGACCGTGATACCGCCCGCACCCAGCGTCACCAGCGCGCAGACCGCGGCTGAGGAGGTGGAGCATTACTGGGCGGCGTTGATGCGCGACGTCCATTTCACGGACTATCCGACCAGTTCATTGGCGGCACAAGCCTGTGCCGACCTGAACAACATGTCCTATATTCAGAGCGCGAACAACATATTTCCCCACCCGGTCACATCGCAAAATCTGTTCTGCGGCCAGATCGTTCCTGGGGATGGCAGCGTGCAAGGACCGTACATTTCACAGTTCATGATCCAGCCGACGTTCATGGGTGCTCAGCCGATGAGCCAGCAATGCCACCGGTTCTTGTCGGTCAGCGAGGGCGGAGCGGACTACCTCACCGATCCGGTTGAATACCAGAGCGTTGAGAGCGGCTTCCCGCCGTCCTTCAGCCTGCGGTTCGATCCGGTATTCCGCTACACACGGATGGGGCGCGACTTGAACGCTTATACCCATGTGGACGCGCTTCATCAGGCGTACTTTGTCGCCTGTCTTGTGCTTGCCGAGCTCGCTACGCCAGTCAACCCGGGTAACCCTTACAACGCCTCGCTGACCCAGCACGGATTCGGCACTCTTGGTACCGTGGCAGGCGGACCGGTAGATGCCAAGGGAACAGTCCCCGAGATGGCAACGCGGGCGCTGAAAGCTTCGTGGTTCCACAAGTGGGTTGTTAACCTGCGGCAGCGCCCGGAGGAGGTCGGTGCCCTGCTTCATGCGCGGTTGACCAACCAGCACCCCATGCCGCAGGCGGCTGCCGCGCTGCACCACGACCTTCTCAACTCGGCCGTGCTGCCCATCATTCACGGACAATACGGCACCTACCTGTTGCCGCAGGCATTCCCCGAGGGAGCGCCAGCACACCCTTGTTACCCCACAGGACACGGAACAGTGGGCGGAGCCTGCATAACAGCGATCAAGTTTTTCTTCGATTGCAGTCAGCCCATCCGGCCGCTGCTTTTGGCCGCCGGTTCCGATGTCATGGTGCCCAGCCCGGATGGCTTGTCGCTGGTTCCGTACACCGGCGCCGACCGCGACAGCCTCACCATCAACGGCGAGCTGTCGAAGCTTGCGTGGAACATCAGCGCCGGGCACGGCATCCACGCCGGCATCCACTTCCGCAGCTCCACCTACTACTCGATCTTGCTGGGCGAGCAGGTGGCAATCAGCGTCCTGAAGGACCGAGCCAACAGCTACAAGGAGCCGTTCACCATCCATATCACGAAATTCGATGGCACCACGGCGACTATCTCCAACCAATAGCTCTTACCAGCGGGGCTGCTCTGCTCATCGGCCCCCCTGCTTTCATGACCGTGTTGGCAGGAACACATAATCTGGGGTGCAGACAACTCGTTCAGGAAGGGAAGCCGTCCTGTTCGGGAGCTCGCCGCCCAGCTCATAAATGCGCGGCACGATCAGCTCAAGGTGCGCGCAGTCTTCCAGTCGCGCATCTTCGCAGATTTCTTTGTAGTCCTCATGGCCTGCCAAATGCATGCGCAGGATGGTGTAGTAGTAATAGGTGCTGGCGAATTCCGCCGCCGCATTGGCGATCAGCATTCGAATCAGTTTTTCTACATCGACGCCACGCGCGCGGATCACTTCCACTCCGACACGCTACGTGACATCGCCCGGCTTTACAAGGCGCCCTTCAGGCATTTTTCTCCTCCGAGGTCGATGGCAAGAAAGGTTGGTGAAATCAGTGCCGCCGAATGAACGACGGCAACAAAACGATGCTAGCCAGAACTGCTAATAGTTACTACCGCTAAACAGGCTGAAAGGCTGTCAAGCGAAGGCGGATTGCCTTGCTGTTGGGAATCCGGACGGCCAGGGCGGATGCACTTTGAAAAGTCTGCCGCCGCTGCAGGCGGAACCGAAGAGTGTCATGCACTTTGCTCTGCGCGGTATAATTCGCTGCCAAATGTCGAACCGCAAACTGATCAGCGCGCACCTGAGTGACCGATCCCGGGAGTTTGCGCCGCTCCAGGAGGATTCATGAACCCGAATCGCCAGTCCCGCAACACAGCCGGTTTTCCCCAATCAGGCTACGCTCAACACTCGCGCGCTCGCGGCGGGAATCTGCTGCTTCTGGCTTTGCTTCTGTCCCTGGCTCCGAGCGCGCTGGCCAGCAACACATGGTATGTCGATGGGATGCATGGCAATAATAACAACGACTGCATGTCAAGCCAGCACGCCTGCAGGACCATTGGGCATGCCATCTCGATGTCTTCGCCCGGCGATTCCATCATGGTAGCTGCCGCGACCTATAGAGAGAATCTCAACATCAGTTTTAACTTGAACCTGACCGGTGCCGGCGCCAAGAAAACGATTATTGATGGCCAGGCCGCCTTGCGGGTGATCTCAATCGAGGATACCGGGGCAGTTGTTGTCCTTTCCAAACTGACCATTCGCAATGGTGTCGCCGCCGGCGGCGGCGGCATTCTCAACTGGGGAACGCTGACCCTCAACAACAGCATCCTCAGCAAGAATTATGCGGCAAGCGAATACTCCGCGACTGGTGGCGGCATCTACAACAGCGGCACGCTGACCATCAACCATAGCACCCTCACCGGAAACGGAGGGAGCACCAACTTCATCTACGGCGGCGGCATCTACAATAGCGGTACGGTGGTGATCAACAATAGTACCTTCAATGGAAATTTTGCGACTGGCTTTACCGGCGGCGGTGGTGGCGGTATCTACAGTGAACCTGGAACCGTAACGATCAACAACAGCACTTTCAGTGGGAACAGCGGCTCTGGCTATGGGGGCGGCGCCATCTACAATGGCTCGGGGACGGTAACGATCAGCAACAGCACCCTCAGCCGGAATAACGCCTCTGGCTACGGAGGCGGCGCTATCTACAACAGCGGCACGACGACACTCCAGAACAGCATCGTCGCGAATAGCCCTTCCGGAGGAAACTGCTACGGAAACATAACTTCGAATGGCTACAACCTGAGCAGTGATAGTACCTGCAATTTCAACGGTGGGGGTGATTTTAATAATGTCGACCCCAAGCTTGGCCCTTTGTATAACAATGGCGGCCCAACCCAGACCATGTCTCTACTCGCGGGAAGCCCGGCGATTGATGCTGGCAACCCTAGCGGCTGCACCGACGGCCAGGGTCATCTGCTAACCACCGATCAACGTGGAATGCCGCGGCCCGACCGTGAGGACACCAGCGGCTGCGACATGGGCGCGTTTGAACGGCAGATGGATTAAGTGATCTGGTAGGTGTTGTGCCTGAAGCCGCGCGTCGCTGCCGAACCCACAAATGCGGTCACCACCACGGAAATCTTCCCGACCCCGACTCGCGGATGCTCTTCAGCCGGCTGGCGACTCTTCCACCTCCAACTGCCTTCAGACACCGCGCCACAAGCCCATCCGTTTTGCCGTACATGAATATCAGATAGCGCGCCTTTCCGTCTGTTTGTGAGGAGTGGCCGCGCCAGAACGGCTGCTATGTACTACCAATGGTAGTAGCTATCCCCACAGCGTAGCCTGATTTGACAGGTCCACCGAACGGTTGAGCTTGGCCATCACCGAGACTTCCCGCACATCCATTGGGGGTTACGCTTAAATGCGCGCTAGAGTCGTGTTTCCACGTATGTTCGTAATTGCGATTTTCCTTTTTATTAGCGTCCTATCCTTTCCGTTTATCGTGCAGGCCCAGAACGCTACGGGCTCACTCCTCGGGGAGGTGCAGGACGCCAGCGGAGCAAGAATTAAGTCGGCCAAGGTCACGGCGACCGACAATGGTTCCGGCGTGACGCGGCAGGCGACCACGAGTAATCGCGGAGAATTTCGTTTTCCTGACTTGATGCCCGGTGACTATCGGATAGTCGTCAGCGCCAACGGATTCGCCGATGCCAGCTCCAATGTGACAGTGCAGGTCAGCACGGTCCGCGACGTACTGGTGACGTTGCGGCCAGCCGCCGTTCAAGAGACGGTGAACGTTAAGGGCCAGCCTTCTTCCATTGCCAGCCAGGAACTCGATACCACGAACGCAGTGAATGGCGGCGTGGTTACTGAGAAGGATCTTCAGGACATTCCTCTGGCGGCGCGGAGCTTTGCCAACATAGCGTATATGGTGCCGGGAACAGAGCCGGTCGAGCCGTCCGATCCCACCAAGGCGCGTATTACCGCCGTTTCCACGGGTGGCAGCTCCGGCCTCAACAATCAACTCACCGTCGACGGCGCCGACAACTCGGATGACTATATAGGCGGGTTCCTGCAGAATTTCTCCCCCGACGTCATTCGCGAGTTCGCCGTGCAAACCTCGCAGTCCAATGCCGACGTTGGCCGCACTACTGCCGCGGCCGTGGTCATCAGTACCAGAAGCGGCACCAACAACTGGCATGGCGACTTCGCGGTGTTTGAGCGCGCTGCTGCGTTGAATGCCCGCTTTCCCATCGAGAACCCTGCTCCGGAACCCAAGCAGCCGTTCTCCCGCCAGAATTACGTCGGCACCATCGGTGGGCCAATCGTCAAGGACAAGCTCTGGATATTCACCGGATTTGAGATGGTGAACGAGCACGCCAGCATCAACTACAGTCCAGACAGCCTGACACAGTTCAATGCACTGGCCCAACTGGCGCAGGAAGGATTGATCCCCAACACCGAGTTATGTCGCGGTCCCGCCGTACGTCCGGGTTCCGTTCCAGTCTTATCTGGGCATGATGCGATTCGACTGGTCGCAATCGCAGCGGTCGCAGTGGTTTGTGCGCTACGCCCTCGACAACAACACCACCAACAATGCGCTGGTCCAACAGGCCACGTTACCCTCCACCGGCGCTATAACGCACGCCAATTATCAGAACGGCGTCATCAGCAACACCTTTTCCTTCAGCCCGTCGTGGGTGGGAAATTTCACTTTTGGCACCAGTTATCTGCACGGTACGGCAGACCGTAATGGATACCTCGGCTTTGCCTTGGCGTTTCCGTTCAGCTCCACTTCGAAGACCATCTCCGGTTTCGAAACCTACGGCGACAACCAGTTTGTTACTCCCATCACCGCGTTTCCTGTGATTCGCAATCAGGAGAAATACCAGTTTCGATACGATGTGAGTGGTACCGTGGGCAGGCATGCACCCAAGTTTGGGATCGACTTTATCCACGAGCCAGTCCTGAGCGGCTCCTTCCCGGGGCAGGCAGAAACCACTTACATCCTTTCTGAGAACCCGACGTTTTACCTGACCAACCCCGATCAACTCACCGCGGAACTGAACTGCCTGCCGCCATTTGACGGCACGAACTGCCAGACCACGTCCACGCCGGCAGGGAACGGCAGCTTTTCGCAAAACGTTCAGCGATTGGGGTTCTACGCCATGGATTCCTGGCGAGTAACACCGGAGCTGACCATCAACTACGGGCTGCGCTGGGACACTACCTTTGGCTTGTTCCAGGCGTCGGGCGTGAGCCAGTTGCTCAACCCAGGCGTGCAAACCATTCAAGGGCTGCAACTGCCCTTGCCGACGGGAGCCCCACAGGATTATCGCAAGGCCTTCGCGCCGCGCCTGGGCATCGCCTACTCTCCAGACCAAATTGAAGACTTGGTCGATTCGCGCCGGCATCGGACTCTACTACAACGATCTGGCGCAGAATGGCTGGGCGACGGCTTTCCAGGCGGTGAATACCCCGGCCGCATTTCAACCTTGCCATCAGCCTGGCGATCCCGGCTGTCTGCCGGGTGCAGCCGACGGCGGCGCAGGTGTGGTGATCGATCCCCATTACCATACCCCCTATGCTCTGCACGTAAGTGGTGGGGTCCAATATCAATTCAAGCGCAATTGGATCATGAGTGCGGATTACGTTCTTGAACAGGGTAGGCATGGCTACCAGCGTTACGAATACACAGCAGGCTACACGTTGTTTTCGCCGCTGTTCCCATCCGACCCCGACAGCCAGATGGCCAACGTGCCGAACTTGTCCGTCTTCAAGTCGGACAACAGATCCAGTTACAGCGCGATGATGCTGCATCTGCAGGGGAACATCACGCGCCGTGTCAATTTAACTGCCAACTATGTGCTGTCCAGTGCCAAGGTCTACGGTTGCGTGCTCGGAGAGCTTTGGGACTACGTAAACGGCGTCTGCAACCCCCTGAACCCCTTCGGCCGGGGTAACTATGGTCCGTCTGGGGAAGATGTCACCAGCCGCTTCACGCTGGCGGGAATCGTGTACATTCCCGGTGGCTTTCAGGTGTCGACGCTGATCCAGGCGGAGACTGGCCGTCCGATTACGCTCACCACCCCAGTGGATGTGAACGGGTTGGGCGATCCTACGAACGACCGCGCCGTGATCAACGGTGTCCAGACGACGATGGACCAATTCCGTGGAACGCCTTACATTCAGGTGGACCTGCGTGTCACCCGACCCTTCAAAGTCAAAGAAAACTGGCAGATCATGCCGTTTGTTGAGTTCTTCAATCTATTCAACCGTAACAATCCCGGCGCCAACTATGTCACTGACATCTCAGCCTTGCCGACGCCGGTCAACAATCTATCCAACGCAACAGCTTTGTGCCCGACGCCGGCATGCAGCGTGCCGATAAAGAACCCGAATCAGTTGCTGGTCCCAGCCGGCGCGCTCGGCGATTTCTTCGGGCCTGGAACAACCGTAGGCATACCGTTCGCCGCTCAACTTGGAGTGCGAGTGACCTTTTAGAGTGGTTTCGCGCAGTTGTTGTGTTCCGTTCGAGTTGAGCGGGCCTTCACCAGGATTGTTCAGAAGCATAGGTATTGCGGTCATTACCCTAGTGAATGATCCAGTTAAAGCGCCGCTTTATCCTGGGGCGGCTGAAGCAAGCCTGTCGCAGGCGCTCCGCTGTTAACTAACCCCGAACATCCATCCCTTAGCAGGTACCCTTTCATTTTGCCGCGCAACTGCTTCTTAACAAGTTACTCCCCCTCTCCCTTCCCGGTTCTTTAGAATCATTCGATTACGAGACTTTTCCCGGCAACTTATTGATCCCCAATGGCTTACAGCTAAGTGCTTTTGCTGCAATACTTACAGGCGACACTTCGCCCTCCGAAACATACTCCTGGGGAAGACGACACCAGAGTGTGTTACTCAACTGGTAATGGCACACGTGTTTTGTGCCCCGACCCCGTAGCGACTAAATTGTCAAAGAACGATCCACCACGCCCTGGGGCGGGTGAAGACACATGTCCCCGGTGATCGCAGACAGCGGCCACAAGTTCCAACATAGCGCGGGGCAGCGCTTTGTCAAGATTACGAAGGTACAGGGTGGGTAACTGTACTTTCGTAACTTCCACCGGCAAGGTAACCGGCAGGCTGGCGGCCTGGTGGTAGAAAAAGCCGGCCCATTTCGGGCCGGCTTTCTATCACGATGAACGGCGTTATTTCTTGAGTGTCCCAACGTAGGTGGCAAGCGACGCAGCCTGGTCTGCGGTCAACCCGGACACCGCTTTGCTATGCGGCGCCTTCTTGCCCTCAGCGCCCTTAGTGAGCAGATCGGTGATCTGCTGTTGAGTCAGGGCGGTCTTCTGCAGGAGGGGCCTACTTTTCCTTCGCCCGCCGCGCCGTGGCACGCCGCGCATTTTGTTTTGTAAAGAGCAGCTCCATCCTGTGCCCAAGCCACGCTCGATGCCAGTGTGAATGCTGCCATGATGATTAGAGAACGCTTCATGAATGAAAATCTCCTTTGCCGATTTTAGAATGACAGGAGCAGAAACCAGCCTCCAGTTGTTTCCACCAACTGCGCTGCCACCGCCCATGTGAGAACGGGAAACCGTTCTTGACAACGAGCCTTATTGTAAAGTGAAGCTGTGATCGTTCCGATAGGGGCCGTCACACAGGCGACGTGCAGCCGTCACACTGCCTCGGGTTGCCCGCTCTGCAAGGTTAGCGCGAACAGGGCTGTCTTGGGTTCGCATCGGAGTACAATCCTCAACGCGCGGTTGTATTCGGCCAGCCTGGCGAGCGGAGGAGAAGAGCCATGAAATTTCTCGTGCTGTGGCATTTCGATGTAACCCGGCTAACTCCAGAGGTGGTTCGCGCCATCGCGGAACAGCCGAAATACGGAGAAAAACTGGAAGCCGACGGCAAGCTGGAGTGCCGCTATCATGTGGTCGGCAGCCACGGCGGAGCCTGGATCTACAAGGTCGGCTCCAATGAAGAACTGGATCGACTGTTGGCTATGTCGCCGGTATACAACTTCGCCACTTACCAGGTACTGCCGCTGGCCGAGATGACCGATCCCTACACCGTTGGCGGGAGGAGCAAATAACGGGCGAGGTGGCGGAACAAAAAGCCGCCGGAAATCTCGGCGGCTTTCATTGCTATGGAGTTCTCGTTTACACCGTCACCGGTGAAGGCTGCTTGACGGGCACCGGCGTCAGCCAATTGAAGCGGTCTTCGGCAGTGCCATTCACGATTCCATAAAACTCCTTGCGGATGGCCTTGGTGATGGGGCCGGCGATTCCGCGGCCGACGGTGATCTTGTCCACGGAGCGGATGGGGGTGATCTCAGCCGCGGTGCCACTGAAGAACAGCTCATCGCAGATGTACAGCATCTCGCGAGGAATGATCTGCTCGATGACCGGTATGCCGAGCTCGTGGGCAATATGCATGACCGAATTTCGGGTGATGCCAGGCAGAACGCTGTTGCCCAGTGGCGGGGTATAAACGCGATCCTTGTGCACCACGAAAACGTTTTCTCCGGAGCCTTCGCTGACGTAGCCGTTGACGTCGAGTGCAATGCCCTCGGCGTAGCCGTTCACGATGGCTTCCATCTTGATGAGTTGCGAGTTCATGTAGTTGGCGCCGGCTTTGGCCATGGTCGGCATGGTGTTGGGAGCTAGACGGTTCCAGGACGAAATACAGACTTCCACGCCGTCGTCGCAATCCGCAGCGCCGAGGTACTTGCCCCACTCGTAGTTCGCGATGTAAACCTCGGTCGGCGAATTGAACGGGTTCACGCCAACCTGGCCGTAGCCGCGCAGAACAATCGGCCGGACGTAGCACGGCGAGACCTTATTGGCCGCGACAAGTTCTACCGCTCCCTGGCATAGCTCGTCGAGCGAATAGTCCAGATCGATACGGTAGATCTTGCAGGACTGGACCAGACGCAGCATGTGGTCAGCCAGGCGGAAGATGCCAGGGCCCTTCGCGGTGTGATAGCAACGGATCCCCTCGAACACCGATGAGCCGTAGTTGACCACGTGGGACATCACGTGGATCTTTGCCTCATCCCAGGGAATCAATTGCCCGTTGTGCCAAACGTGGTCAGTCGGTTTGATTGCCATCGGCATACTGGCGCTCCTTCGAAAGCGGAGTGGTACAAGTTGTGAGGCTGTTGTGCCTGAAGTGCTCAATAGAAGAGATGCTCACTGCGAAGCAAACGCTGCGGCGATCGATGATGTTGGGCATCAGGGAATCGGCTTAACTCGGCATTATAACCGAAGCTCACTCACCGGAAGTCAAGGGTTTTGTTTGCCGACTCGCAGATTGTGACCGGCTGCACCATAATGGATGCAATCGGCACGCGAAAGGGCGGGAGTCCTTTGGCCGTATCAAATTGCTGAGGCAAGGCGTGGTTAACGCAACGCCAGCAGTCGGTGCGCGCACCCGGGCGCTGGAGGAGGAGTGCCGGTCCCGTCGCTCCGTAACGAGGAGTCGCCAGATTCATGAATTGTCATACCTTCCGTCGACCTGGGACCACGATCCTCCTCTCGGTTTCATTGCTGCTGGGCGTTGCCAAGGCCCAGGAGGAACCCACTTTCCGCACCCAGTCGAATGTCGTAATTGTGCCTGCTTTGGTCCGCACCAAAGTAGGCGAAGTCGTCTATGGTCTGCAGGCGAAGGACTTCGTCATCGAAGACGACGGTGCGCCTCAGGCCGTCCAGCTCGACGAGACCGCGGAGTCCGAACCAGTTTCGCTGGTAGTGGCTATTCAGTGTGGGCGGCGGGCTGATTACGAGCTTCCCAGGATGCAAGGTCTGGGTTCGATGTTGCAACCTCTGATGGCGCAACCGCAGAGTAAGGTAGCCCTGGTCGCCTTCGATAGCCAGGTGCACCCGATGGAAGATTTCACCGGCGATCAGAATGTTGTCGAGCGCGACCTGCGAACTTTGCAGCCCGGAGATGGTGGCGCTGCGATTCTGGATGCAGTGAGCTATTCCGTAAAGTTGCTCGACGGAGTCCCGAAGAACCGCAGGCACGTGCTGTTGCTGATCAGCGAGACTCGCGATCACGGCAGCCATTCCGCCACCATCGATGACGTTATCAGGGCGATCGGCAATAGTAATACGGTCGTGTATACGCTGGCGTTTTCGCCGTCCAAATCGAACGTGCTCGACACCTTGCGTGGAGCGAATAATCCTGACTTCCATCCCGAACGGACCGAGGTCCACGAGGGGCCGGACCTGCTGGCGCCCCTTCTGCTGGCAGCCCAGGCCATGCGCAAAAATACCGCCAAAGCGATCGCCTCTCTGAGTGGCGGCGAGTACCAGATGTTCGATTCGCGCCGCGGGTTTGACGCGCACATGAACGATTTCTCCAATCACCTGCACAGCCGGTATCTACTGAGCTTTCAGCCGGCGCACCCCCATCCCGGACTACACCGACTCAGCGTCCGTCTCAAGGAACCCGGTGATGCGACTGTTCTGGCGCGCAGCAGTTATTGGGCTACACAGTCACAGCCTTAAAAATCCGCGCTTTAACCGACGAATCGGATGGGAGCACGTCAAATGTTTATAGACCGGGTTTACTCCTCGCTGTGTGGAAGGTCTGAACGAGGGGCTTCGGTGGAAGAGCTGATCTTTAGGCTGGCGTCGAAGTCACTCGTAAGAGTCAGGGGCTTTACCTTCGGGAAATAGAGCACCACCTTATTGAGCGTTCCCGAAGCCTTCGAACCGTTGCCGGAGTACTCGCATCGGATAATAAGAAGGAGCAACGTCCTCCGCGCTTGTGATGACCCACTGGAAGACATTTGCGATAGGTTGTAGTCTGGCGCTGGCGCTACTGCTGTTCGCGCAGCGCAAATCCGCCATGTCCAATCCGAACGTTTATCGCGCGGTCATTGATCTGACGCACAATCTGAACGGCCACTCCCCTAACTGGGAAGGCACTGTGAAGTCGCCCTTCGATGCGAAGGAACTGGGAAATATTGACCGCGACGGATATTATTCGCGCATCTTCACCACTCAGGAGCATTACGGGACCCACCTCGACGCGCCCGCCCATTTCGCCAAGGGCATGTGGACGGTGGATGAAATTCCAGTGGAGCGGCTGGTGCGGCCATTGGTGGTGCTCGATGTTCGCGCGAAGGCGAAAAACGATCCTGACTACCAAGTCAGCGTCCAGGACGTGGCCGATTGGGAGAGTGCGCACGGGCCGGTTCCCAACGGCGCTGTGGTCATGGCCTACACCGGCTGGGACGTTCGCTGGAACTCACAGAAGGAATTTCAGAATCTGGGCAGCGACCACCTTGCTCATTATCCCGGTTACTCCATCGAGACCGCGGAATTCCTGGTGAAGACGCGTGACGTAGTGGGGCTTGGCATTGACACCATGAGCGTGGACATCGGCGCCACCACTACCTATCCCGTCCACGTATTCACTTCGAACGCGAGTGTGTACCATCTTGAGAACGTCGCCAATCTGGGACTGGTCCCCCTATCGGGAGCGACGGTCGTAGTCGCTCCTATCAAGCTGGAACATGGTTCCGGTGGCCCGGCGCGGGTGCTGGCGCTGGTGAAGTAAAGGCCGCTTTTCGTCCTCCGCTCTTCGCTCTTTTCGCTCTGATCCAACAATCCATATGGTCAGTCTCAAATCGTGGATTACGAAAAGCGAAAGGCGAAGAGCGAACCGCGCCCTAGGTCACGTGCGCCCTATACAGCAGGTAGCTGAAGCTCTCGCGCAAGGCCGCCATCCAGCGTCCGAAGGCAGTCTTGGGGACTGAGCCGGGACGCGGCGAGATGTACACCTGAACTCCTTCACGCTCCATCATGTTTTTAGCGCGGTACAGGTGATAGGCGTCGCTGACGAGTAAGGCGCTATGCATGCCATTGGCGCGCAGGATGGTCGCCACCCGATGCGTGGACTCGTCGGTATTGTCGCCCTGGGTCTCGGCGATCAGATTGACGTCCGGCACGCCTCTAGATTCCAGATAATCGCGGCCCACCTGGCCTTCGCTGTAGCGCGGGTCTTTGCCTGCGCCCCCGGTGGTGATGATGACGGGCGCCAATCCGCGTTCGAACAGTTCGTAAGCGTGGTCCAGGCGCGCGCGATACACGGGCGAAGGATGGCCGACATACTCTGCCGCGCCGAAGACCACAATGGCGTCGGCGGCATGCGGTTCATCCACGTTCGCTTCATCCATGATCCGGGCGCTGGTGTAGAGTAGAAGGCCCACCGCGACCACTGCCGCGAGGATGACGATCCATACTTTAAGAGGCAATTTGGACTTCTCGACCGGCGTGACGACTACTCCCGGCCCAGCAGTTCGACCAGTTGCTCCTCGGGAATGGCGCCGTGCCGCAGCACGCGCCAGCCTCCATCTTCGCTGGTCAGATCGACGATCGTGGAAGGCATATCGCGCGGAGACTGGCCGCCATCCACGATGACTGACAGGCAATCACCCAGTTGATCCCGCACTTGCAGGGCAGACGTACATTCCGACTCGCCATGCAGGTTGGCCGAGGTTGCTGTGATGGGCAAACCAGCGGCACGGATAATGGCCAGCGGAATTTCCGAAGCGGGCACACGCAGGGCGACGTTACCGGTATTGGCGGTGACTTTCAGCGGCAGCTTGGGATCGGCCTTGACGATGATGGTCAGTGGTCCTGGCCAGAATCGGCGCGCCAGCAGATAAAAGATTTCCGGCACCGGCCATGCCAGGTCTGCGGCCTGGTCCACCGACTCGATCAGCAGCGACAGCGGCTTGTGCCGCGAGCGGTTTTTGATCTCGTAAATGCGATCCACCGCGTGCAGGTTGAAGGGATCGGCAGCCAATCCATAGAACGTGTCGGTCGGCATGCCCAGCACCTGACCAGAGCGGATCTTCTCCGCCACGTAGGTGACCAGGGAGCCTTCCGGCTGCTGGCTGTTGATTTTGACGATTTCGGGGCGCACCCGTACCTCTTCTTATAATGAGCTGATGGGGCGAAACCGTAACATATCGCCCCTAGTGACGGCAACTTAGCAGATTACCACGCGGCAGCCCGAAACGCTGTGAGCGCCGTTCAGGCAGTGTACGATAGACGCCGGTCACCCTCGCGCGATGGTCCGTTCTGCTGAATTCGAAGGTCGTCTGCGGCGTGTCAACAGCCGCCAGAATGCCCGTGTCAAGGATCTGCGGCGAGGTTTCACCGAGGCGGCGCCCAACGAGCAGGGTGAGGTTGCCATAGAAGGCATGCACCTGGCAGAAGAGGCGATTCGCAGCGGACTGCGGCTTGGAACGGTCTTCTTTAGCGAGTCGGCGCGCGAGCGCGCGCATAAGCTGATACCCCAACTGTCGGCACATACCGAAGCCCTGCTGCTGCCGGATGACGTCTTCGCCAGCGCTGTGCCCAGCGAGACGCCCCAGGGAATTGCAGCCCTGGTTCGGCCGAAATCATTCGGTTTCGATGAGGTGTTTGCTCCTCCGCCGGCGCTGCTCATGGTGACGGCTGGCCTGCAGGACCCCGGAAATTTGGGCACCATCGCCCGATCGGCGGAAGCCTTCGGGGTGACCGGCCTGTTGCTGGGAGAGCGCACCGTGAGTCCATGGAATTGGAAGGCACTGCGGGCGTCAGCGGGATCGTTGTTTCGCTTGCCAACGCTGAAGGTAGAACTGGCAAAGGTGCTGATGGAGATCAAGGCTCGGGGCTTGCGAGTGCTCGCGACCTCATCGCACAAAGGCACAATGATCGCGGATGCCGATTTGCGCGGGCCGCTGGCTTTCCTGGTCGGCAACGAGGGCGCGGGGATCCCGAAGGACCTCCTTGCACAGGCCGATGAGGTGGTCGCCATCCCGCAGTCCGCGCGAGTGGAATCGCTCAACGCCGGCGTCGCGGCCTCGATCCTGCTGTACGAGGCCACGCGGCAGAGACAAAGACCTTGAACCGCAATCACAGAGACCCACAGGTTTAGAATCACTTTTCAGATGCTTTGGAGTCGGGTTTGGGTGAGTTCCGAGTCGGAGAGATATTTTCTGGCCTGATCTTCTCTGTGCCTCTGTGATAAGTAAATTCCGTGAACCTCTTCCAGCACATCCCGCAGCCCGACGAGAGCGTTGACAAATCGCGCCCGCTGGCCGATCGCATGCGTCCACGGACGCTTGGCGAATTCATCGGCCAGGAGCACATCCTTGCGCCCGGTAAGCCGTTGCGGGTACAGATCGAGCGGGATGACACCGGCTCACTGATCTTCTGGGGACCTCCCGGGGTCGGCAAGACGACGCTGGCCAAGATCATCGCACGCATGACCCAAGCCGACTTCATCGAATTCTCAGCCGTGCTGGTCGGCATAAAAGAAATCAAGCAGGTCATGGCCGACGCGGAGCGCGCGCGCCAGTACGGCACTCGGACTATCGTCTTCGTTGACGAAGTACATCGTTTCAACAAAGCGCAGCAGGATGCTTTTCTCCCCTACGTGGAGAAGGGAAGTATCCGCCTGATCGGCGCCACCACGGAGAACCCGTCGTTCGAGGTCATCTCGGCGCTGCTGTCGCGCTGCCGCGTGTATGTACTGAATCCGCTAACAGAGGAGCAGATCGTGCTCCTGCTGCGGCGCGCCCTCGATGACGCTGAGCGCGGTCTTGGCGACCTTCATCTCGAAGCGGAGGACGATGCGTTGCGCAAGATTGCCGCCTATTCCAGCGGCGACGCCCGCAGTGCCTACAACGTGCTGGAAGTTGCGGCGACCTTGGCGGTCGAGCAGCAAAAGAAGGGCGCGAGACCGCGCATTACCGACGCTATCGTCACCGACGCGCTGCAGAAGCGGGTCTTAAGGTACGACAAGGCCGGCGAAGAGCATTACAACCTGATCTCCGCCTTGCACAAGAGCGTTCGCAACAGCGATCCTGACGCCGCGCTCTATTGGCTGGCACGCATGATCGAAGCGGGCGAGGACTTGCTGTATATCGCGCGGCGCGTGGTGCGCATGGCCTCCGAGGACATAGGCCTCGCCGATCCCAACGCGCTGGCGATCACGCTCGCCGCGCGTGATGCCGTGGATTTCCTCGGCGCGCCGGAGTCAAACCTCGCGCTGGCGCAGGCGGTCGTCTATCTGGCGGTGGCGCCCAAGTCCAATGCGCTGTACACGGCATACGTAGCCGCGCAGGACGATGTGGAGCGTACCGCGCAAGACTCAGTTCCGCTGCATCTGCGCAACGCGCCGACCGGGCTGATGAAGTCGCTGGGCTATAGCGGGGGCTATCAGTACGCCCACGATCTGGAGTCGAAAGTTGCGGACATGCAGTGTCTGCCCGACAATCTGAAAAACCGCGTGTACTACCATCCGACCGACGAAGGGGTGGAGAAACGCATTAAAGCCCGGCTGGAGGAGAGCAAGCAGGCGAGAGCGAAGAAAGGCTAATTCACCAGGAGGCATGCAGAGCACGGAGAAGAAGAGTCTCAAATCCATTCTTCTCGGTGTCCCCAGGGTCTCCGAGGCGAAACAGGTTGGTGGTCAAAACTCGCGGCCTTCTCTTGGCCGGGATCCTGACGCGAAAGGGATTGTGATTTTTTGAAGACTCCGTGCGCCCTGCGCCGAAAAGGTCTTACTGCCTCTTGATGTGCTCCTTCAAGATGCACTTGCCCATGATGACGACGATGCCCGCCTGGCGCGCCCTATTCGCCGCTTCCTGATGGATCACGCCTTCCTGCATCCAGATGACCGGCGCCTTGATCTGGATGGCCTGCTCGACCACTTCAGGCACAGCATCGGGCCTGCGAAAGACGTTCACAATGTCAATCTTCTCCGGAACATCGAGCAGTGACGCGTAGGCCTTCTCGCCCATCCAGGCCGTGATGTTCGGATTGACCGGAATGATGCGATATCCCTGCGACTGCATGTAATGCGAGACCCCATAGCTGGGCCGCATGGGCGTGTCGGTAAGTCCCACAACGGCGATGGTCCTGGCGGATTCCAGCAGTTGGGTAATGCGCTCAGCTTCGGTCGTGGGCAATGGCGGCTCCTGATCGGTAAGTTTGCGCGATCAGCTGCGCTTTTCCGGAATTACAAGGAAGTGAATGCTGCAAGGTCATCAGCGGCACAGTAATGCGAGCAGCCGCTACAGTAATGTCATCCCGGGCGAACCGTGGTCGAAGGACCCCTATAACACGGCCATAGTTTTATCTCTGTATATAGGCTCCCCTCGTTTCCACCTTTGCCCCGTTTTCAAGCTTACTAGCGCTTCTTGAGTTTCGTGGTCAGCCTGCGATGCGGTTTGGGTGACGCGGCCAGCAATCCCGACAGATGCTCCACCTCCATCACAGCGCGGTCAAGGTCATCAATCAGCGGCTTCAACAGATGCGTCACTCCGCCGGCGCGATACTCGTTGACCAGCGAGCGGTAATACCAGATGATCTTCGCCTTGGGAGCGGAAAAGCGTGCGAACACTGCGTCCCCGTTGTAGCGCAAGTCGCGCAGCACGGCGCGGACGTTATACAGCTTGTCGGCGGCCGACACGAAGCGCGTCTCAGCATCCTCATGGCGCACTCGCCGCAGGTAGCGGAATTTGCGCGTCTCCCAATCCTCTTTCTTTTTCGGGTCCTCAGCATACGAATCGGTGCAGCCATCCACCATCTTGGCCACGCGCGGCCCGAAAATCTGCTCGATCACTCTCAGCATCGGCCGTCCCCCGTGATCTTCGACGGCATCGTGCAGCAGCGCGGCGATGGCCATCTCCTCGTCGCCACCATAGTCCATCACGATGGAAGCCACGCCCAGCAGGTGCGAGAGATACGGAATGCCGCTCTTCTTGCGGTCCTGATTGCGGTGCACCTGGGCGGTGAACAGCAGAGCGTGATCGAAACGAATGGACAGCGGAATAAACTTGCGGTCGAGGGAGTGAGCGTTGCCGGCCATGATTAGGAGAACGAAATATCGCTCAAACAGAATAACGGAAAAAGACGGCGAAGGAGGAGGGATTTAATCACCACCGAGACACGACAAAAGCAGGTCCAGGAACCCCTCACCAGAGCGTCGGGGAGACACAGAGGGAACTAGAAGCCAGGATTTCTGACGGTTATATCTAATGTAGTTTCATGATTTTGAGCGGTATTCCATAAGGCTACACATAAGGAGCAAAAACCCTCTGCGCCTCCGTGTCTCTATGGTGAATTATCGATTACGCGCAGTCGTCGCAGGCTTGGCCGCGCACACCGCGCATGCCTTCATGCGCGATGATCGGTACCATTACGAGCGCGGCGGCCGGATCGGCCCACCACCAGCCCAGCACTGCGTGCACCAGTAATCCTGCGAGAAGAATGGCGGAAAGATAAGCGCAGAAATCAGCCTGGCGCGAGTCGGCGTCAAGCGCGTGGCTGCCGAGTTGAGCGGCAACCCGGCGCTTGGCCCGCCCCAGCAGCGGCATGACGGCTACCGCAGCTATCGCGATTAGAATGCCCGGCAGGCTGCGTTCCGGCTGCGCCTTCATCCAGAGAGCACGAACTGATTCAACGGCCACATAAGCAGCCAGCAGCAGAAAGCAAATTCCGACCAGACGGTGCCCGGTCCGTTCCGCACGCTCGCGGCGTTCCGGGTCGCCATCAGCACGGAACCGCCAAAGCAGAATTCCTGCCGACGCCATTTCGATCACCGAGTCCAGACCAAAGCCCATGAGCGCTATGCTGCCGGCGAGCACTCCAGAAATCAGCGCAACCGCAGCCTCAAAGCTGTTCCACGCCAGCGTGAAGTACTCCAGCCGCTTTCCGCGCGCGACCAAACCAAGACGATCCGTTGCCCTTACTGGTCCATCGAAGTTGACAGAGTTCGACCTCATCGCTCCCGTGAGTATAAACGCACCGTCGGGGGCCAGCGGGAAGGGAAGGATCTACCGGCACACAACTTCTCAGCTCACGCTGTCGCGAAATTGCTTCCGGCTACGGGAGTGTACTGGATCGCCAGCAAGGTCTCGTCGTCCGCCCGCTCCCGAGATCCGCGAAATGCAGCGACGTGCTGTTTGCAGGCATTTACCAGCTCGCTGGGGCAGCACGAGTGCTTTTCCGCAATGAAGTGCCGAAGCCGTTCAGTGCTGTACTCATCGCCAGCTTCGTTCTCGGCTTCGCTGATTCCGTCTGTGTAGACAACCACGGTATCGCCCGGTGACATGGACGCCCGCACCACCCCGACCCGGTCGTCGGAAAACAGCCCCAGCGGTTTGCAGTTGCTCTCGAAGCTCCGTACCCCGGACTTGCCCGCCAGCAACACAGGCAAGTGTCCGGCATTGGCCAACTCCAGTTCACCCTGACTTGAGATGCTCCCAAACACCAGCGTGGCGTACTGATTAGGCAGCGCGCTCTCGTGGAAGAGCCGGTTGGCGCGGACCATCAGCTCTTCGACCGACAGCCGCAACGGGATTAGCGTATGGAAGACGGCGCGCAGATTCGAAGCCAGCATGGCGGCCGCGACGCCCTTGCCCGACACATCGGCCATAATGAAATGGAGATGTCCATCCTCCTTGATTACGTCGCAATAATCTCCGCTCACCATGCCGGCCGGCTGGTAGTGATAGGAAATGTCCCACCCAGACAGAGTGAGGTCCTGCGGCGGTAACAGCCCTTTCTGTATCTGCGCCGCTAGTTCCAGATCGTATTCCAGGGCGCGCGCCTGCTTGGGTGTCAGGCAATCCAGGCAGACCCTCAATAAGGGATTGCCCGCCAACTCGTCGCCGGGCACCGTACCCATGCAGACTTCACAGACTCCGAAGGAACCGTGGTCAATGCGATGCAACGCGCTGTCTACCTCATTCAGCAGGCGCAGCACCTTGTCACTCTCGTTCTCGGCCAGCACGTCGGCCAGCCGCGCGCGTCCGGCCAGCAGCTGCTCGCGGACGCTGTTGACGTAAACGGTCTCACCAATCGCCATGACTAACCACCTTATATAAGTTAGAGGGTTAAGAGCAAGAGTAGGATGCAGTCTTTTTTTCGCCTTTTGTTTGGCCCTTGGGACACTCACCCGGAGTTCGTGGCAAGGGTGGTCTCTCTGATAGCCACCCTATAGCCTTAGCTCGGAGGCGTCACTCCGCTTCTTGCTGTCAAACCAAATTTCCACACTGAGTCTTCGCCGCTGCAGAGTAATGCAACAGTCGGTAAGCATTGTTGCCATTCGAGAATGTGTGTAAAGATCGCACCTATCGCAACGCGGTTAACATTGCGTAAAGGCCTACGGCTACCTCGATGCCGATCCCTTTAAATGCCTAGCCCTGTGACTCTCCATCCTGCTCCGTGAACCTTATGCCGGATGTTGAGCGTGATCAGCAGCGCGGTCATGGCTTCCACGATGCGGGCGTTCTCCAGCTTGCCGCCATCGATGGCGCGCACACCGGGAATCTTGGCCGCCAACTCGGACGCGACTTGCCGCGCGCGCTCGTCGTCGCTGCACACGATGACGTCGCAATCCACAGGCTGATCGCCTTGCAGTATGGTTGCTGAGAGACTGTGAAAGGCTGCGGCTACCGCAACGTTCTTGCCAACCATCTCCGCTGCCTGCTCGGCTGCCGAACCTTGCCACACGCCGAGCATGCGCGTGGGCCGACCGCCAACGGCGGCGGCGAGCGGAACCGTCGCGTCGATGAGAACCGTGCCCTGCCGAAATGAGGGCTTGAGCTGCTTCAGCAAGTCGGCTTGTCCAGCAAAAGGGACAGTGAGCACAACGGTGTCGCACATTTTGACGGCAGTGGCGTTTTCCGCGCCTTCCACGCTGCCCAGAGGGCCGACGGCCTCCACAATTTTGGCAGCCGCCGCGCGAGCGCGTTCGGCATCGCGCGAGCCGATGATGACCGATTCGCCTGCGCGCGTCCAACGCAGGGCAAGGCCGGACCCTTCCGGGCCGGTACCCCCGACGATTGCGATCATGCCGCGCCGTCCGCTGCCGACGTGCACGGACCGTTTGTTTGCATGGGATAAACGTACTTTGTGTACACCGTGTTGCGCTGGGCAGGAATGCGTCCCAACTCGAGAATGCGTTCCTGGAATTCCGCGGTCGAGATGTACTGTCCCGCGGTCGCTCCGGCCAGCCGCGATATGTTTTCCTCGAAGAGCGTGCCGCCGTAATCGTCTGCGCCAGCCAGCATTGACAACTGCGAAACTTCGCGGCCGAGCTTCACCCACGAGACCTGAACATGATTGATGGAACCCGCCAGTACAACGCGAGATAACGCATGTACCCTCAAGTGTTCCTCGATGGTTGCGCCAGCCCGCGACAGTCCCTGCGCGAACAGCAACGTGTTGTCGTGAATGAATCCGAGCGGCACAAACTCGGTGAAGCCTCCAGTGCGCGACTGGATCTCGCGCAACAGCAGCAACTGGTTGACCCAGTGCTCGGGCGTCTCGGCGTGGCCGTACATCATGGTGGAGGTGCTGCGGATGCCGCACTGATGGGCGGTCTCGATTACCTCGCGCCATTGACCCGTGCTGAGCTTGTTGCGCGAGAGAACGTGGCGCACGCTGTCGTCGAGAATTTCGGCTGCGGTCCCCGGCAAGGTGTCGAGCCCGTTTTCCTTCAACATCAAAAGATATTCGCGGATCGGCATACGCGTCAGGTCGACGCCATAAACCATTTCCATGGGCGAGAAAGCGTGGCAGTGCATCTTCGGCGTGACCGACTTCACGGCGCGCAGGATGTCTCGATAGTAAAACCGCGGAAGGTTGCGCGGCAGTCCGCCCTGGATGCAGACCTCGGTTGCGCCCCACTGCTCGGCCTCGCGCGCCTTCTGCGCGACCTCATCGAGGGAGAGGAAGTAGGCTGTGTAGTCGCGCGAGCTGACTCCAAACGCACAGAATTTGCAGCCCACAAAACAGATGTTGGTGAAATTGATGTTGCGGGTGACCACATAGCTGACCACGTCACCAACCAACCGATGCCGGATTTCATTGGCCGCGACCACCAGCCCGAACAGGTCGTCGCCGGTGCAGTTGGCGAGCGTGAGACATTCCTCGCGGGTGAGGAGGCCGCCGTCGAGTGAAGACAGAACTTTTTCGATCGCCGCCTGCACCAGTGGAGCAACGCGGTGTCGCACGACGTCCCAGGTTGCATTCTGGATTGTCTGCCGATTGGCCCAACTGATGTCGTGCATATTTCCCCAAACCATTACCGGAACAAATCCTTCTCCGCGGGCCGCACCAACTGCTGTGCAGCACCGTTACCTCGACAGTAACGATACCCCCGGATTATACAAGCCGGAACCCGCGCATCTTTGCCGCAGACCAACCCAGCGAGGGACGCCAATTCGTCAGCCACTGCCTCTTCCGTGGCGTGCATCTTGTAACCGTACCGATCGCGCTTGCCGCGATAATCGTGGATCACCTGCATTCCGGCAACGCCGATGGCGACGTCGCACAAACCCTCGCGCCAGGGTCGGCCAAAGCTGTCAGCAATGATCACGGGAACGTGCAGTCCGGTACGCCTCTTTAATTGTTTGTGAATTTGCGTTGCCGAACGGTCGGCATCGACGGGCAGCAGTGCGGCGCTGTTGCCGCCATCCACGTTGGAAACGTCTACGCCGCTATTGGCACAGACCAACCCCTGTCGCGTCTCGGTGATCAGAACGTGCTTCTTACGCACGACGCGTACAGCCTCACGCAGGGCCAATTCTACGACGCGGGCGTCGGTGCTGTTGCTGGCGGCAAACTGCCTGGCAGCGGCGGACGGCTTCACCGAATCGAGTGCGACCGTACGGTTCTCCGCCTTGGACACGATCTTGTGTTTGACCACCAGGATGTCGCCGTCCTGACATCGCAGACCGCCGAGGGCCAGCGCGTCAACGACGAGGTTGGCAACGGAGTCGCCCGCGAAAACGTCACGAATGCCGAGCACGGGAATTGCGTGGAGTTCGCCGGTGTTGACAGGGGATGGAGATGGCATCAGACGGCTGCTTCCCATTGCGCTTCATTATCGCTGAAGGCCCATGAGCGCAAGAGCCGGTGGGTGTTGGTGTTGCCGTCGCGCTGCAACAATAGATCGAGTTCGTGAGGATTGTCGATGTCGAGCCCGATGCCGGGCATTTCGAGAACCACCAACTCCCGGCCGGTATTGCGCAGGGCCTCGCAGTGGGGCACAAAACTGTCATTGCCGAAGCGCAGCGGGATGAGCGAGGCCGGGCGGAGGAGGATGCAGTTGCTGCCGCGGCGATCGTACGCCGGGACAAAGACGGCGCCTTCGGCCGGGGCCGCGTTGAGTACGCTATGCAACTCGTCGCTGGTGATGAGCGGGATGTCACTGGGCGCCACGACGGTTGTGTCGTAACCGCGTTGCTCGCACCAGGCGGTGGCCATTTCGATGGCCGCGGTCTCGCTCTCGTTGCGCGTGTCTTCGATGATGCCGAAGCCAAGCTTGCGGGCAAGAATCTGGGCGCGGGCGTCGCCGGTAACCAGGGCGAGATCGAGACGGTTTCGGACCCCTGAGGCGGCAGCCATCACGTCGCGCAGCATGGCCTCGGCCAGGTGCGAGCGTTGCCAAGGGTTAAGCGCGGCGGCGAGACGTTGTTTAGCCGTCGTCAGACTTTTTACCGGGATGAGGAGGATGCCACGCACGACTAGACCCTTGCCGCCTGCGGTGCGGCGCAGGCCTCCAAAGCGAAACGTGCTAGCGCGCACTTGTCGTCCAACGACTTCATGATGGCGCTGGTGCACAGAACGCGCAGGCTCTCGGTGCGGAGGACGGAAGCCTCGGCTTCGTCGACGTGGTCGGCGATCAGCACGTTCAGAAAGTCCTCGTAGGCTTTCGCAACTCCTGCAAT
Organism: uncultured Acidobacteriaceae bacterium; assembly: GCA_963760415.1. Lineage (GTDB taxonomy): Bacteria > Acidobacteriota > Terriglobia > Terriglobales > Acidobacteriaceae > Bog-257. The sequence goes on from CAVXDA010000015.1 coordinate 74,401, forward strand.
CGCACTGGGCCAGCCCATCATTTCCATCAGCGGGCCTGCCGGGCCGGAGACCGCGGCTCCTCCGACGATGGGGCTCACCGCGGCAACCGGAGCCTTCGTTTGCCGCAAGGCATGGCGAATTCCAGGCACGGACAGGATCGGTCCGATGCTCGTGACTGGATTGCTCGGCGCGAATATGATCGCCTCCGCCCTTTCTATGCTCTCGATCACACCCGGTGCAGGACGAGCCTGGTGTGCACCCTCAAACCTCACGCGGCGAACTTCTATCTGATGCCGCTCGCGCACAAAATATTCCTGAAATGTGAGCGTGCCTTTGGCGGTGTCGAGCATGGTCGAGACGCGGTCGTCGGACATGGGCAACACGCGCGCGCGAATTCCAAGCCTTTTGGCAAGCGCGGCCGTTGCCTGGCTCAATGACTTTCCCCCGCGAGCATGGCCGTGCGCGTGAGATGTGTAGCCAGATCGAGATCGCCCAGCGAGAACCACGATGGCTGCCCGAGTTGCTGCATGCGCTCGAGACAGCGGAAGGTGTCGTTGTCCACGCCCCAGCCGCGGTCGTTGCTGAGCAAACCCGAGAGCCCGTACAGAACGGAATCTACGTCGGGCGAAACGTGCAGGCCCCACCACTCGAGGTCGTCGCCGGTGTTAACGATGACGGTGAGAGCTTCCGGCGCGATCACCTGCTGCAAGCCTTGCACCAACTTTGTCCCGCCGGTGCCGCCGGTGAATACGACCACCATTACGCAGCCCTCGCGTACTGGTGTTCATCAATCGCAGCGGCCAATTTGTCGGCCAGCAATCCGCCCCGGGCTTGCACCCATGGCACGAACTCGGGATATACCGGTAGGCGTTGCTTCAGCGTCTGGCCGGCGGCCTCGGTGCGGCGCCGCAAGTCCTGCAGATGCGGCCAAGGCGCTTCGGGATTGATGTAGTCGGGGGTGAGCGGCGAGACGCCGCCCCAATCATTGATGCCGCCATCCAGCAGCTTCTCGTATCCATGCTGCGTGAGGTTTGGCGGCGCCTGAATGTTCATGTCGCCCAACAGCAGGCGGGCGACGGCGATGGTGCGCAGCATGTCGCCCGTGTCCGGCTCGGGCCACGCGGCCATGGGAATCTGCGGCTTGACGCGGAAGTTCTGGATGATGACTTCCTGTATGTGTCCGTACCGCGCATGCAGCCGTTTGATGGCTAGCAGCGATTCCACGCGGTCCGGCATGGTCTCGCCGATGCCGATCAGGATGCCGGTGGTGAAGGGCACGCCGAGCCGGCCGGCGTCTTCCATGGTTTTCAAGCGCAGCGCGGGAAGCTTATCAGGAGTCTGTTCCGCGGGATGCGCCTGCGGCAGGTGCGTGCTGGCGCTCTCCAGCATGAGCCCCAGACTGGGATTGCTGGCGCGCAGGCGCTCGATCCAGTTAGCGCTCAGCAGGCCGGGATTGGCGTGCGGCAGCAGGCGGGTTTCGCGCAACACCAGTTGACACATGGCTTCCAGATAATGCAGAGTGCTGCGATAGCCGAGCTTGCATAAGATCTCGCGCATCTCGGGAAACAGCATTTCTGGTTTGTCGCCGAGCGAGAACAGTGCCTCGGTGCAGCCCAGCTTCTCGCCTTGCTGCGCGACCGAGAGCACCTCGTCGGGTGTCATGGTGTGCGCGCCGGGGTCGCCCGGATCGCGGCGATAGGTGCAATATCCGCAGTAGTCACGACAGAGGTTGGTGAGCGGGATGAAAACTTTCCTTGAGTAGCTGATGACACCAGGACGGAATTGCTCCTTCAGGGCGCGTGCCGTCGCCAGCAACTCAGGAAGTAGTCGGTCGTCGCAGGTCAGGAGTTGGACGGCGATTGCGGGCGAGAGGGGATGGCCGTCGCGAACGTCGCACAAATAAGAGGCATGATCCGCAGCGCTGATTCGGATTGTGGTTCCTGCTGGCAAGGAGAGATCCGTTTGCGACGCCGTTGACCCAAGGCGAGCCGCGTTAGGAAGAATATCGCAAGATGCCGGGAGCTGCATTTTCAACGTCATCTGCAAACTGCGGTAACAACAAATCCTTCGACTCCTCGCCAGGCTCGTCGCTCGGACGACAAAAATAGAGAGCTTACGCGCGCCTTCGGGATGACAGCGTTAATGAAGTACGCTCTTTTTGTCCGCGGCTAATGCTAGCGGTTAATTGCTCATTGCTTTACCGCGCCCCGCAAATCTCCGCCGCGGTCAGCGCATAAACCTTGGTGATATCCACCAGGGTCTTGATCGCCACTTTTTCACCTTCGTGGTCGCGGGGCCCGCTCGACGGCCCGTAGTTTACGCTTGGACAGTCGAACCGCGATAGCACCGACGCATCGGAGCACCAAAGCACGGTGTCGCGCTCCGGCGGTGAGCCTATGACCTGCTGATGATTGCGCGCGATGGCTTGCACCATCGCATGGCCCTCGTCAATCTTCGTTCCTGGAACCGAGACGTAAGTTTCGAACTCCAAGCCGTACTCGGGATACTTTTCCTTCATCGCGAGGAACAGCTTTTTCACTGTCCGCCGCGCATCGGTCATCGGGATGGTTGGCGGCACGCGCACGTCAAGAAAGAGATCTGCGCGCTCGGGTGTTCGACTGGCGCGCCAGGGATGTCCGGCCTGCACGCATCCAAGGTTGAGGAAGCCCGGACGCCCAGCCCAGCGCGCCTGCTCCTGCCACTCCGGAATCCAGCGCATCACCTCTTCCAGCACCTGATGCATGCGCCGGATGGCGTTCTGGTCTTCCTTGCCGGGCGCGAACGCGGAGTGCACGTAGCTGCCGGTCATACCGAAACGCACCCACATCGAGCCCGCGTGCTCCAGCACCAGCTTCATGTCGGTGGGTTCGCCCAGGATGCACATGTCGGGTAGGACACCGTGGCTCACTAGATAATGCGTGCCCGCGCCATAGCCGCGATATTCCTTGCCCTGGAACTCGCCCCATTGGGCCTTCTCGATTTCGCCGCAGACCGCGCCGAGAATGATGTCGCCGTCGAGCTTGACCCCGGCACCGAGCAGCGCTTTCACCGCGTGCACATAGCACGCCAGCGCGCCTTTCATGTTGTAGATGCCGAGGCCGTAGATCATGCCGTCCTTCACCACTGCGTGCGGCTTGTAACCGATGCCGGTAAGGAACTCTTCCCCGCCCGTGTTCGACGTATCCATGTGGCCGTTGAACATCAGGCACGTGCCGGCGCTCGCGCCTTCAAGACGGCCGATGACGTTGGCGCGCGTGTCCTCCACCTGTTGCCACGTGACCGCGAGCCCTAAGCTCTGAAACGCCGCGCGCAGGTACTCGGCTAGGTCGAGTTCCATACCGGTCGGGCTGGGAATGTTGATCAGATCGCAACACGTGGAGACGAGTTCTTCCTCAAGAACGTGGTTGAGGATCGCATGTCTCTTGCCATCATCGAGCGCAGATTTGGCGCCGGTCACAGCCATTGGCCTCGCTCCCTTTCGCTGCGCGGAGGGCGGAGCTGGCGAAAGTCATCGGGAAACGAACACAGCTTCTGGTTACCGTCGCCGGTGATCCAGAAGTTATCTTCCAGGCGTAATCCGCCGCCGCCAGGCCAGTAGACCCCTGGCTCAATGGCCAACACCATGCCTTTGCGAATAACGCCTGTGCCCGCCTGATGTGCGTAGGGCGGTTCGTGCGCCCGGGCTCCGACACCGTGGCACACGGCATGCGATGGCTGGCCTGGATATCCGCCTTCGGCAATGCGGGCGCGAATCAGACGGTCCAGGCCGGGTAGGCTCGCGCCGTCCTGCGCGTAAGTTGCCGCTTCACGGAAAACAGAAAGTAGCAGATCGAGCAGCTTGTGATACTCGGGAGTGAGGTCGCCGGGGCAAAGATTCTTGGTCAGATCATTCCAGTAGCCGTCCACGCAAACCCATATCTCGAACAGGGTGGGCTCGTTCTGCTGCACCGGGCGTTCGCCGGTCGCAGTGAAGGTGCGAATGCCTCTGCCCGACCACACCAGCGTGAAGGCGCGCGCCATTTCGACTTTGTTCTTGAAGCCGATGCCGTTGGCATGCACGTAGCCCTCGAATATGGCGGCGACCTCGCTCTCCTTCATGCCGGGACGCAGGTGCTCGAAGGTGTGCTCCATGGCGAGGGCGGCCAGTTCGTTGGCCAGCTTCATGCGCTCGATCTCCTGCGTGGTCTTGATGGCGCGCGCTTCGGCCAGCAGGCTGGAGGCATCCACAACCTCGCGCGCGACTGGCTTGAACGCGTCGAACCAGGGCTGCGACCAGGTGGTCGGCTCGCCCACCATGCGATCGGTGCTCTGCGTGCCTTGCGAGAGTTCCAGTCCGACCCTGCCGGTCAGCCCGCGTTCCTTCAGGACGCGCAACGCGACGTCGAGGGAACGAAAGGTTGGTGGGCGCGGATCGCGCTCGTCATAGCCCTTGAACAGCCGGATGTCTTGCGTCCACGAGGTGCGGCGCGCGTCCTCTTCCTGCGGCTCGATGGCGACGAGGGTCGCCTCGCCTTCGCGCGGGAAGACGGCAATGTCGTAGCCCTTCATGCACCAGTAGTTGGTGAGGTAGACGAGGTTGTCGGGCGCGCGCACCACCATCGCGTCGAGGTCGTGTTGCTTCATCAGTTCGCGCACGCGTTGCAGTTTGGTTTCGTCGATGGGATAGGGCATAGGCAGTGGATAGTTTACGGGCCGACCGGGTTGCCTCTCCACTCTCCGCTTTCTTCACCCGACCAACTTGCCTCCTTGCCCTTCACCAGCCGGTACAGCGCGGTATGCAACGGCGCTGGAACCCCAGCGCGCCTGGCTTCGCGCGCAATCGCGCCGCCGAGAAAATCCACTTCCGTCGGGCAGCGGTGACGCACGTCGTACAGCATGGACGGCGGATGATTGGTTTGCGCGCCGATGCAGTTCATCGTCCACGGGTCCTCGTGCAGCTCAATGCCGAGCGCCGCCGCAACCCGCTTGCCTTCGTCGATCAGGTCGTGCAGCAGATGACCGAGGTCGCTGAACTCTGCCTCTGCCGCGAAGTGCGGAGAATGCGGCAACTCGGTCAACGCCGATACGCTGTTTACCGACGCGTTGAAGATCAGCTTCGACCACTGCGCGGGACGGGCATCGCGCAGCGCCTCGGCCTTGAGTCCAGAAGCGTTGATCAGTGCGGCCAATTCTTCCACCATTTCGAACGGCGTGTTGGATCGGCTCGAACGGGCCCATCCAGGTCGGGGTGTTCAGCTCGTAGTGCACGTGGTCGTCGGCGACGCGCGTGCCGCTCATGAAGGTGGTGGCGCGAATCACGTAGCCCCCGGGCATGAGGCTGGCGATGATTTCTTCGCTGCCCAAGCCGTTCTGCGCCGACAGCACCGCACCATGACGAAACAAGTGGGCGACCCGAGCGAAGGCCGCGCGCGTCTGGCTGGCCTTAGTGGCGACGATGCCGAAATCGAACTGCGGCAAGTCGGCGGGATTGGTTGCGCCTTCAAGTCGGCGCGGAACTGGTTGTGTCCAGTGACGCGGATGCCGCGCTCATTGATGCTGCGCGCGTGCTCTTCGCGGCGAACCAGCGCCCACACCTCCGCGACGCGCGCCAGGTGCGCGGCGTACAGGCTGCCAATCGCACCGGCTCCGACAATGAGGATGCGTTTCAAACTTCTCCGTGGTGACAGATTTTGCTTCTCTGTGCCTCTGTCGTGAACCTAATTTCCTCGGCGCTCAATCTTCACATTCGATTGCAGCTGGCCGCGCCGCTTCTTCTGGATCAGCTCAAACAGCGTGCTGGCGTTGTTGTGCGAATCGTCGATGATGATGCCTTCCTGGAACAGCGCATCCTGCAGCGCCGCGCTGATAGCATGCAGTGGCGCGCCGCCGCCTTCGCCCATGCCCTTGGCCCCACTGTAGCTGTGCGGCGACGGCGTCTCGATGTTGCCATACTTCACGTTCGGCATGTTGATGGCGGTGATCGGTGTGTAGTCGCTGAAGGTGCTGGCCAGCATATTGCCGTTCTCGTCGTAGGCACAATGTTCCATCAGTGCTGCACCGATGCCGTGCGCAGTCGCGCCGTGCACCTGGCCCGCCACGATCATCGGGTTAATCATTGTGCCGCAATCATCCACCGCGGCGTAATCGAGAATCCTGGGGATGAAAGTTTCCTTGTCAATTTCGATGACCGCGATGTGCAGTTGCGACGAGTACGTCAACGTCAGGTTGCCGTACTTCCTGGCTACGTCAGGCACATGGAAAGGTGCGCGCCAGGTGTAGCGGCAGTTCAGCGTGATGGAGCGCAGTTCGTCGGGAACGACAGCGGTGTTGACGTTGGCGAGATTGGCGAGGCCGATATAGGGGATCGCCTTCTCGCTGCCGCGCACCCGCACCTCCGGCCCCTGTGCGCCGATGCCAAGCTCCAGGTCATCCTCGTTCGCTTGCAGCGCGAATGCAGCCAGCTTTTTCATCTCCGCCTTCAACAATTGCACCGCGCCGTGCACGGCGGAAAGCCCCGACACCGCGAACTGGCTGGCGTAGGTTCCGCTGTGGCCGGTGTGGACATTGCGTTCGGTGTCAAAGCCGACGCGCACGTTCACCATTTCGGGAGCAATGTTCAGGATATCGGCCACGACCTGCGACACCGTCGTCTCGTGCCCCTGCCCTTGCGGCACGGAGCCGACGGCAACGATGACTTCGCCGTAGATGTCAAGCTTGGCGTTGGCCGCCTGCGAATTGCCGGAGAACGGCGCTTGCGGATTGACGATCTGCGCCTGGCCGAAATTATTGGTGCCGGAATCGAGCGTGGTGCCGATGCCGATGCCGAACCAGCGGCCTTCGGCGTGCGCCTTCGCGCGCTCGACCTGCCACTTGTCCCAGCCAATCAGCTCTTTGGCCAGCTTCAACATGCCGGGATAATTGCCCGAGTCGTAGATGCAGCCGTTGGGCGTGGTGTAGGGAAATTCGTCAGGCCGGATGTAATTACGCAGGCGCATCTCGTCGGCGGGGATGTTGAGTTCATGCGCGCAGATGTCAAGCACGCGCTCCAGGAACCACAGGTGCTGCATGCGCGAATAGCCGCGATTCGGGCCCACGGGACACTTGTTGGTAACCACCTGCGTGAAGTTTATGCGCAGGTTCTTAAGGCGGTAGGTCGCGGGCGTCACCTGTGACCAGATCACGCAGCCCAGCGGCTCGTATCGCGGATACGCGCCGCAATCGTCGATGTGCCGGGAATCCACAGCAAGGATGACGCCGTCTTTGTCGAGCGCCACCCGGGTGCCGCGAAAGGTCCGCTCGTTGCCATGCGCGCTCGATACCATGTGCTCGGAGCGCGTCTCCGCCCACTTGATGGGTGCGCCGTTGGCCTTGCGCGAAGCCAGCGCACAGACCGCCATCTGCGGATAGTTGGTGATCTTGATGCCAAAGCTGCCGCCGATGTCGTGCGTCTGCACCCGCACCTGGTCCATGCGCAGATGCAGCGCTGGCGCCAGCAATTGAATGCCGATGGTGGGGAAGGAATTGTTGCTCCAGAAGTAGAGGCGCTGATCGTTGTCGTCCCATTGCGCGATGACCGCGTTGTTCTCCAGCGGCGTGCTAGAGAAGCGATGCATGTGGAGGTGATCGATGTGGATGACGTGCGCGGCTTCGGCGAAGGCCTTGTCCACCTCGCCATACTCGAACACGCCGTTCCACACGACGTTGGTTGCCATCGCGTCGTGCAGGATTGTCTTGTCCGTTGCCGCGACCTCGCCGTGGATCACCGCGTCGAGCGGTTCGTAGTCTACCCGCACCAGTTCGGCAGCATCTTCCGCGGTGGCCGGCGTTTCGGCGATGACCGCTGCCAGCGGCTCGCCTTGATAGCGCGCGCGGTCCACCGCCATGGGGTAATCAAGAATTTTGTTGCTTGGCGAAGGCCCGATCTCGAAAAACGGGTCGATAAGCTTGGAGATCTCCTCACCGGTGAGCGTGCAGATCACGCCAGGAAGGGCTTCGGCTTCCGAGACATCCACGCCGGTGATTTTCGCGTGAGCGAAAGGCGATCTCACGAACACCAGATGCAACATGCCAAGCATCTTGATGTCGTCCACGAACTTGCCCTTGCCGCGGACCAGGCGCGCGTCTTCCTTGCGCCGGAGTGATTGCCCAACCCACCCGACCGTCTCGCTATGGGTTGTGGTTGCCATGATCTCCTTCGCTCTCGACGTTCTCCGCAGCAGGCAGAGGCGCTCCTGTTGGGGCTGAAGCCCCACTCCGCGGCGGATCGGGATTCGCCGGGATAAATCCCGGGGCCGCCACTGCCGAGGTAGGCGTTTCCACCACCGGCGATGACATTTCCACTAGCGGCGTCTCTACTACTGGTTGGGCTGCGGGCATGGTCAGCGCCCATTGCAATCCGTCAATCAGTCTCTGGATGTTCTTCTTGCCGACCGGCTCGAGCATGCCGCCCGCCATCGAAGCCAGCTTGCCGAACACATTAGCCTCACCCTGCCATGCGACTCGGGTGCTTTCGGGCAACGGCGAGAGGTCGAAGCCGGCGCTGATGGTGATCTGGCTGCCCACGGCGGTGCCCTGGCCCTTGTACAGCGCGCGCAGCGGGCGCGAGGCTTCAGCGAGTTCCATTTTGATTTCGGCGGTGCCGCGAATGCTGCCCACGCCCACGCGTACCTTGACGCTAAAGTGCGTCGCGTCCTGCACAGTCATGCTCTCGAACTCGGGGAGCAGCGGGCCGAACTTGTTGGGATCGGAGAGAAACTCGAAGACCTCGTCGGGACTGCGCGGACTGATAAACTCGCCGGTAAACTTGATGGCCACAACTAGCTCCTCGATCCGGCTGCGGCAGCGGCCCGAATCGCCTTGAAAATGTTCTGATATCCGGTGCAGCGGCAGGTGTTGCCGGCGATACCTTTGCGAATCTCGGCCTCGGTCGGCCGCGGATGCTCGTCAAGCAGTTGCAGCGTGCTCATCAGAAAGCCGGGCGTGCAGTAGCCGCACTGCAATCCGTGACAGTCGCTGAAGGCCTGCTGGACGGGATGAAGCTCGCCATCTTTGGCGAGACCTTCCACGGTGAGCACCTCGCCGCCGCCGTCGGCTTGAAAGGCGAAAACCGTGCATGACTTCACGCTCTTGCCGTTGAGGAGTACGGTGCAGGCGCCGCAATAGCTGGTGTCGCATCCGATGTGGGTGCCGGTCAGGCTGAGCTCTTCGCGCAGGAACTGTACCAGCAAGGTGCGCGGCTCGATCTCACGCGAAACCGGCTTGCCATTGACTTTCAAACTTACTCGCACGCGCGGAATCTCCTCAGGCATAGAGATGCGCGACCTCCACGTGTTCTCCCTGGGCGCGCTTCAGCGCTGCCTCGAGCGCGAGCTTGGTCAACGCGCCGGCGGCGTGCCGCTTGTATTCGGCGGAGCCGCGCATGTCGGATTGGGGTTGCGCGATGTCCATCACCGCTGCGCCGGCACTGGTAATAAGTTGAGGCGTAATTCGCTGGCCGCGAAGCAGATCTTCCGCCGCGATGACGCGCGTGGCCGTGAGGCCAAGCACGCCGAGATAAACGCGCGCGTCATCGCACGTCTGCGCGTCGTGCATCGTAAGCTGCACCGCCACGCTGGCACTGGCATAAACCGGGGCGCAGCGTTTCAGGGCAATGTAAGCGCCGCCCCCGCGCTCGGGTTGCAGCGGCACGACGATCTCAGTCACCACCTCGGCCGGTTGCAACGCAGTTGTGTACGCATCCTGAATGAACTCGCCAATATCGATGTCGCGATCGCCGTTTGGACCGAGCGTGTGCACGGTCGCACCGGTCGCCAGCAATACCGGCGCCCAGTCACCGGTTGGATCGGCTTCGGCGATGGAGCCGCCGATGGTCCCAAGGTTGCGGACTTGCGGATCGGCAATTCCGGCGGCGCAGTCGTGGAGAATGGGGACTCGCGCGGCATCGGCCGAAGCGGCGATCTCCGCGTGACGGGTCATTGCGCCGAAGCCCAGCGCCCCATTGCTGTGGATGTACGAGGTCTGCGGAATGAAGTTGAGATCGACCAGATGCCGGGGCGCCGACAGCCGCAGCTTCATAAGCGGGATGAGGCTTTGCCCGCCCGCCAGCAGCTTGGCTTCCTCGCCCAACTGGCTGAGCAGCGACACGGCTTCCGGGTACGACTTCGCCCTGTGATATGCAAATGCCCGAGGATACATCCACACCCCACAATCCAACCCCAACACGGTCGGGCAGACTTGCACCCGCGGTGGGTAAGCTTATCGCAAATTGAGGCGTTTTGCAGGTTGAAGAGCGCAGGGAATCGACTGCACCGCTAGCAGGTTTACTTTAGTACGGACTTTCACGGATCAACAGGGATTTATCAAAAAGGAGGAAGAATCTAGAGGCCTGATCTGTGGGATCCGTGGAGATCCGGGGCCCGCATTTCCCACCGCTGGTTGCGCCAGCCGAAATCCCAGGTGCAGTCGAGGGATCAGGTATATTGGCCTCTGGGTCCAGCTTCGCACCCGACCTGCATCGCATGCCAGACCTGGTCAAACCAGACGAATTCAGATCTGCGCTCGGACGCTTCGCCACGGGCGTCACGGTCATCACGGTCGAGACGGTCGCGGGCGAGGTGCACGGCATGACCGCGAGCGCGTTCTGTTCGGTCTCGCTGCGCCCTCCGCTCGTGCTGGTCTGCGTCGATCATCTGGCCGAGACTTATCTTCACCTGCGGGAGCGCCGCCAGTTCGGGGTGAGCATCCTGAAAGAAGAGCAGGAGGCGTTGTCGGAATTTTTCGCCGATCCAGAGCGCAATCCAGACGCGGGGTATCGCCTAGGTATCAAGTACCGTCCGATGACGAGCGGCATATCGGTCTTGCAAAACGCTCTGGGCAATCTGGATTGCTCGGTGGTCAGCGCCCACGAGGCCGGCGACCATACGATTTTTGTCGCCGCAGTGAGAGAAGTGATCGTGGGCGAGGGCGCCCCGCTCCTGTACTTCCGCGGTCGATATCGAATGTGTGCCGTCTTGCAGGAACCGTGAACTAGGAATGTTTTAAGCTAGCCTTCGCAGGGGTTTGGTTTGCCAACTCAGACTGAAATCGATCGCCGGTACCACAACATCCGTGCCGCGATGCGCGAGCAGAATGTGGACGTGTTGATCGTCTGCGGCAATCAATATGCCGGCTTCGAAGGCGCGGTCTTCTACACCTCAGGCTTCGAGATCGTGCATCGTTACGTGTACGTGCTCATCCCGTTGAAGGGCGAGCCGGCGCTGATCTTCCCGCAAGAAGCACGCTGGATCGGCGACAAGAAAAAACCGTTCGTGCAGGAAAAAGTCTGGGCCGAAGTGCCCGGCCGGTGGCTGAGTGAGCGCGCGCAGGACGAAGGCTGGAAGCGGATTGCGGTTTATGGTCTCGACTACATCATGCCGGTGCGCGACTACCGCGAGCTGCAGCAACGTTCCTTCGAGATCGTGCCCTTCGACTTCCACTTCGACATGGCGCGCGCGGTGAAGAGCGAGGAGGAACTGGCCGAAGTCCGCGATGCGATGGACATCATCCACGAGGGATTCTGGGCGCTGGTGAATGGCTTCGAGGCCGGCAAGACGGAAGCCGAAATCATGGCTCCGGCAGTCGAGGTTTTCTTCGCGCGCGGCGCCGGTCCGCGCATGATGAACATCGTCCTGTCCGGACAGAACGGCGAGGCCGAAGCCCACTTCAAGGTTCCGGGTCACCGCCGGGTCGGAGAGGGCGACCTTATGCTGTACTCGCTGGAGATCACCGGCGCGGGCGGATATTGGGTGGAGTTTTCGCGTGCGCTCATCGAAGGCCGGCCGAGCAAGCGAACCCAGCAGATGGCCGAAGCCTATCCCGAGGCCATGGAGGCAGCGCGCCAACTGATGCGCGAAGGTGTGCTCGCCTGCGACGTTCACAAGGTTGTGGCGGAGACTTTTGCTCGCCACGGATTCTCGCTCGGGCATCTGTCGGGACACTCGATTGGAACGACGATGATTGAGCATCCGGCGATCGGCGCCAGGAGCCGAGTGGAGTTAAAGCAGAACATGATATTTTCTCTGCATCCACAAGTTATAGATAATGATGGCAAGGTGTGTCTTTACACCCAGGACACCTTCCGTATCGGCGCAACTGAGGGCGAAAACCTGAGCGACATTCCCTGGAAGTTCTACTCCGGCCGGGAGACGCGGCAGACGGCGGCGGGGCGATGAAGAAGGTCCTCATCGTGGGGTGCGGCGCGATCGGGAGTCTGTTCGCCGCCCACCTGGCGAAGGCCGGCGAGGTCGAGGTCTATGCGTTCGACGCCTCGCAGCCGCATGTGGACGCGATCAACCAACATGGGCTTCGGCTCTCGGGCGCGTCAGACGTCCACGCCAAGCTGGCGAAGGCGAGCAGCGATCCGGCGGAGCTTCCGGTGTGCGATTACGGAATCGTCGCCACCAAGGCGATCCACACCGCCCGGGCGATCAAGGCGGCGGCGCGCTGCTTTGATCACAACAGCGTCGCGTGTTCGGTGCAGAACGGCGCCGGGAACGAAGAGATCATCGCCGAGCACGTGAAGTACGTTATCCGGGGAACTACCTTCCCTGCCGGGCACGTGATTGAGCCGGGGCACATCGGTTTCGATATTAAGGGCGACACCTGGATCGGTCCCTTCGAACCGTCGAGCACTCCAATGGACCGGGTGGAGGAGCTGGCCGGATTCCTCACGCGCGGCGGCATGAACACCATCGCGATGCCGGACGCCCGCGGTGCGCAATGGACGAAGCTGATCTTTAACGCGGCCACCAATCCAGTGGGGGCCCTGACTCGGCTGCATCACGGGGCCGCTTCGCGCTTCCCGCCGACGCGCGCGCTGTTCGAAGCGCTGATCGAGGAGGGCGAAGCTGTCGCGAAGGCAATGGGCATCGAGTTGCACGGCGATCCGCGCGACCTGGTCGCCAAGGGAGCGAACGCTCCGGGCGAGCATAAGGCCAGCATGTTACAAGATGTCTTGGCTCGGCGAACCACGGAAGTTGACTTCATGAATGGCGCGATTGTGAAGGCGGGAGAGAAGCATGGCGTACCCACGCCGCTCAACCGGGCATTGTGGGCGCTGATCAAGGGGCTGGAGGAGTCGTGGAAGTAAGACTCCGCTATTCGCCCTTCACCTTTGGCTCTTAGCTCTTAGCCTCTAGCAGGCTGCTGAAAAATGAACCAACTTGGTAATTTCGATCATTTCGTCGAACGAAGATTCAACCACTTACAGTCGATTTTCTGTCCGAAATGACCGTCAAGAACACTTTTTCAGCAGCCTGCTAGCGGACCAAGCCGACGTTGCTAAGAGCTAAGAACTAAAGCTAGTAGCCAAGATGACGTTGAAGTATTGAGGACCTTAATGCCCGTTCCATTCCGTATTGGCGTACTGCAGTTGAGCATGGAGCCGTTGCAGCGGACGGTGCGCATGGCACAGGCTTGCGAGCGCGCCGGGTTCGATATCTTCTGGCTGGCGGAAGCTTATCCGTGGTGGCGCAAGCACGGCATGGAAGCGCGTTCGTCGACCGCGATGACGGCGGTAATCGCCACCCAAACGAAGAGCATTGCCATCGGCTGGGGCATCATTTCGCCTTACACGCGGCATCCGGTGCAAATCGCGATGGAGGCGCGCGTGTTGCAGGACGCCGCCGGTGACGGACGGTTTCTGCTCGGGCTGGGAGCGTCCAAGATCTTCATGAAGGAGATCGGCGAAGGCGAGAAGGGCAAAGATGCGGGTCCGGCAATCGTCATGCGCGAGAGCATCGAGATCGTAAAGGCTATGCTGGCGGGGGGAGCCGTCGAGTATCACGGAAAGGCCTTCGCCGCATTGACTCCTGCGCTCAAGGACGAGGCCGACGTCTCGCGCGTCCGTGTGCCGATCTACATTGGCGCCACCGGCCCTGTACTGCAGAAATTGGCGGGCTCACATTGCGACGGACTGCTGACCGCCAGCATCACAACTCCCGATTTCGTCCGCTATGCGCGCAGCAATATGGAACAAGGCGCGAGGCAGGCCGGTAGGGATTCAGCATCGCTCGATCTCGGCGCGGTGATCGTGGGCAGCATCAACCGCGATTCGAAGAAAGGCAAAGAAGGCGCTCGCGAGATGGCGGCGATGTATCTCGCCAACAAAGTGCAGAACATTCGCGACTCGGCTGATGTGCTGCTGCAGAAGGCTGGGTTGAGCTTCGAGGAGATTGCGCCCATCGCCGATGCCATGGAGAAGGGCGGACGTAGGGCCGCGGGCCAAGCTGTGACCGAAGATGTGCTGAAGAAAGTCTGCGCCATCGCGGGAACTCCGGACGAATGCTGCGAGCGGATCGAGGAATACCGCCAGGCCGGTTGTACCAACATCATGCTGGAGATCTGGGGCGAGGACCGCGAGGAGCAAGCCAAGCTCTTTGGCGAAGCGGTGCTGCGGCAGTTTAGGAAATTCCGCGGCCAAGACTAAGTTTCCAAGGCGTGATGACAATGCATCGCCCGCCCAAATCGACCGGTCCATGGCGGAGTTTGAAGGCCTCTACACCCGGCATCTTAGTGGCTGCGGAGAGTGGGTTTTCACGTCGAAATCAGGCAAACAGTCAGTTCGGTTCTTTCCGCTCAGTCCTCTGCAAAATGGCGCGTTTAGGCTATTAACTTGGAATGTTAATGCAATCGGTTGCATGTTAACTATGTTGTTAACATATGTAAGTAATTGATAATAATAGACAACATTAAGAACTAGCACGGTAGTTGACATGCTCGTGACATTGTGAATGTCGCGCGGAGTCGACTGCAAAGGATTCCGGCGATGTGTCGACTGTTCCCCACCGTTCTGTAAGCCGACTGTAAGAGCTTTCGGAACATGTATAGGCCAAGAAAGACAAGAGCTAAGGAGGCTACTTTGGCAAGACTCTCCCGCTATGTGCTCCCTGTAGCGCTGGTTCTGGTGGCGTTGGTAGCGCTGCCCGCTGGCGCGCAACAAATCAGTACCGATCCAGGTTGGAACGGGTCCAATACGATCTCCAGTTTTGGCTATCCCAACACTGCCACCTACGGCGAGGCGATTACCACGCCTGCTGGCGCGTCGAACGTGTCCAGCATCAGCTTCTGGCTGAATGAAGCCACAGGTTTTCAGTTCCAGGCGTTCGTCGCCCCTTGGGACAACAACAATTACCTGATCCCTGGCGGTCTGGCGGGCGCCATTTATCTTAGTCCGATTCAGACTGTCAGCAGCGGCGGATCGCTCACTGAATACACCATAAGCGGCATCAACGCTCCTGTAACGGCCGGCACGATCTACATGTTCGGCCTTACGATTGACAACGTTTACAACAACGACGCGCAGTTTGGCGCTGGTTCTCAGGGGGGCGACATCTTCGCCAATGGGAACAGCACATATTACTTCGCGTGGAACAATGACTCCGGTAACGGTAGTCTGCTCGGCTCGAACTGGAACAACGAGGGCTGCGCCAACAATGGCGGTTCCTGCGGCAACGCGGCTTGGATTGTGAACTATGGCCAGGGTAGCGGCTCAACCCCGGAACCAAGCAGCTTCATCCTGTTTGGCTCCGGCGTCGTCGGTTTGGCTGGAGTGCTCCGGCGCAAACTGAAAGTCTGAAAGGTCATGCGGAATGGGTGGTTGGCCACCCATTCCGTGCGATTCCTCGGGAGTATCCGCGACACTCAAGGGTGTTTTCCGTTAGATGATGGCGGGGGGAAGCGCTTCCCGGCCATCCCACTCCCCCTAGAATTAAGGATTCAGTTTTCCTCAACATGCCCAGTTAGGGCTACGTCTTGGCCTGATTGGCGACTAGGAGGCTGAACGGTCGCGGACATAGCCTCTCGCCTTTTCCACCAAAAAAGCAAATTATCGTATAGTGGCACAAGCAAAAGACGTCTATGTGGGGCGCAATATGAACTTGCTTCCTCATGCCGATGGGGAGGGAAGCGTCGGCGAGTCGCTTCGGCTGGCCGGGGAGGCGCTGCTGTCTTCCAGCTTCCTGGAGGCGGTTCCCGACGCCACGCTGGTCGTTGACCAGGAAGGAATCGTCCTACAAGTCAATTCGCAGGTCGAGGGCTTATTTGGCTACACGCGGGACGAACTGATCGGCCAATCCGTCGAAGTTTTAGTGCCTGACCGCCAGCGCGCCCAACACCACCATCATCGAAAGCAGTTTACCGATCAGCCCAAGATCCGCCGCATGGGAGCGGGTCTCGATCTACACGGAAGACGGCGTGACGGCTCAGAATTTCCGGTGGAGATCAGCCTAAGTCCGGTGCTTACCAGCAACGGTTTGCTGGTGCTGAGCGCTATCCGTGACATAAGCGACCGTAAGCGCATCGAAGAGGTACTGCGTCGTGTCCACCACGAACTAGAGCAGAGAAAGGACCGGCAGTTATGGCAATACCAAAGCCGGCTGGCCTTGATTGTCGATTCGTCCCAGGATGCCATCATCGGGAAGAACCTGGACGGCGTCATTACCCACTGGAACAAAGGAGCCGAGCAGATCTACGGCTACAAGTCTGAGGAAGCCATTGGCAGGTCCATCACAATGCTGACCCCCAAGGAGCGTGTGGATGAGATTCCGCAAATCCTGGAGAAGATCCGGAAGGGACAGCGCGTCGAGTATTTTGAGTCGGTCCGGGTCACCAAAGACCAGCGGCGTCTAAATATTTCCATCTCTGTCTCGCCCATCCGGGATACGGACGGCAACATCATCGGGGCATCGACCATCGCCCGCGATATCACAGCCCAGAAGCGCGCGGAGGACCAATTTCGCCAGGCCCAGAAGATGGAGGCGGTTGGGCGGCTGGCGGGGGGGATCGCCCACGACTTTAACAACATCCTTGGAATCATTATGGCTTGCGGTGAACTTCTGCGCTGCCGCATTGGTCCGGGCAGTGTCCCGCCGGAATACATTGACAACATCCAGGAAGCCGCCAAGCGCGGCGCCACCCTGACGCGGCAGTTGCTCACTTTCAGCCGGCGCCAGACGGCCCAGGTGCAAGTGCTGGACATGAACGAGCGCTTGAAGGAGCTGAGCAAACTATTGCGGCCCATGATGGGAGACGACGTCGAGATTTCGCTGCTCTCGCGTTCCGCGGGGGTGATTGTGGAGATGGATCCCGGCTACTTGGACCAGGTGGTGGTGAATCTAGCAGTCAATGCCCGTGACGCTATGCCGAACGGCGGCAAGTTGATGGTAGAGACGGCGGTTGTGGAGTTCGATGAAGCCTTTGCCCGGCAACACCACCCCATGAAAGCCGGCAGCTACGTGATGCTGGCCATCAGTGACAGTGGATGCGGTATGGACCATGTCACCGTATCGCGCATTTTCGAGCCCTTCTTTACAACGAAGGAAATGAGCAAAGGGACGGGACTGGGTTTGGCCACCGTGTACGGCATCGTGCAGCAGAGCGGCGGCCAGATCTTTGTTTATAGCGAACCGGGGCGTGGGACCACGTTCAAGATCTATCTGCCGTCGGCCCAGGACAAGGTTGGAGCGGTGCAGGAAGCCACGGCCGAAGATGCCTTGCCAAGACATGAAGGAGCAACGATTCTACTCGTCGAAGATGACGACCTTATGCGCAAGCTAGCCAGGCAGATGCTGCAGGACCATGGTTACGCCGTGATAGAAGCAAGAGATGGAGCGTCAGCCTTGGCCCAATTGGATGGAAAGAAGACGGTCGATTTGGTGCTGACCGACGTGGTTATGCGTGGCATAAGCGGGCCGGACTTGGCGTTGAGTCTGATGCAGGCGCATCCAGAAATGAAATTTGTCTATATGTCTGGCTATACCGGCGAATTGGTCGCCGGGGACCATGGACTGGCTAGCGGAATCACTCTTCTGGAAAAACCATTCACGCGAACTGTATTGCTAAAGACCATTCACGCCGCGCTGGCGGCACAGTCGGAAAGTTCCTGAGACTTCGATTGGGTATGAGCGCACGCGCTAAACCCGGGCCGAGCCCGCTCGTCGATTGCGCGAGGACTTTACCTGAAGGACGCTCCATCCGACGCACCCGAAGGCCACGAGCGCAACCCAAAGGGGATTTAGCCGCAGGGCCAAGTCGGCCCCGGTGAACCCGACCAGCAGCAGATAAGGATAAAGATATTCGACAGCGCGATCGCGATCATTTAGGAGTTGGAGCAGATAAAGGATCGCGACATAAGCGAGTGAGCCGGCAAACATCGAGACCGGATGAATGTGCCAGGTGCGCCAGAACGATTCTGGCGAGCCGGCAGCGAAATAGCAGAGGTCTTCCACCAGGGCGACCACTCCAATTCCGGCGATCGCGGCGGAACCGAATGCGGTTACGGTATGGTCTTGCCGGTTGCGTGTGCGTCTTCGTTTACTCATGCGCTTCACAGATCGCCACCCATAGCGGATGGTCCCTGGTTAAAGGTTTCGGATGCTCCTGCATCCGGAGAATTTATGGCGCAGCGATCTGGAACCGCAGCACGGACTCCGCAATTTGGTATTGGTATTTCGCAGCCGCGAACTGAATCTGGGCCTCGGTTTGCTGTAACTGTGCCTGGCTCAGCTCCACGATGGAGCCCAGCCCCAGGGTGTATCGGGTTTGCGACAAATCCGCGGCCAGATTGGTCTGATCGACGAACTGCTGTGTGACTGAGATCCGGTTATAGGCCGTGATCGCGTTCAGCCAGCTCGTCCGCACATCATTGGCGATGCGATCTTTCAGGTCCCGCAACTGCTCCTGATTGGCCTGCGCCCGCAGCGCCGCTTCGCGCGATCGCGCCGGATACAGGAAGCCGTTGAAGATAGGAATGTTGACATTGACCCCGATCGCGCCGTACCAAGTGTCGAGTTGCGGAGCACCAGTGGGCACACCGCCCACCGTGCCCAAGGCCCGGATGTCGGGCAGGAGCAGGTCGCGTTCCGCCTTCTGGTAACGCTGTGCGGCCTGGTATTCGTAGTTCTGGGCAGCGATTTCGGGCCGATTACTGAACGCCTGGTCAACCAATTGGCTCACCGCATCGGGGGGAGGGGTGAGTTGGGCCTGGGTGTCGGCAAGATCGAACTGTTGCTGCGCCGAATAGCCCAGAATCTCCGAGAGGGCGGAGAGCGCAGCCCGGTAATTGCCTTGGGCGCTGAGCAGCAGCAACTGTGCCTGGGAAAGATTGGCGTTGGCAAAGCTGACATCGAGTTGCGACTTCAGTTTGTTGTTGAACAGGGCCGTGATCTGGTCACTCACAAGTTGGCGGGAGCTTACGGTCTGTTCGGCGACCTTCAGCTCCGCATTGGCTTGGAGGGCGTTGTAAAACGCCTGGTCAACCGCCAGCTTGATTTGGGCGGCGGTGGCAACGGCGTTCATGTCGGCGGCCTTGGCGTGCAGGGCAGCCGTGGCGACCAGATTGTTGGTGCGACCAAAATCGGTGATGAGCTGCGCCAGGGTCACGCCACCGGCGAAGCGCTCGTAGATGATGGGATTGTTCAAGGCACCGGCGGAGATGCGGCTTCCCGGATTTGGTTCGACGGCGGTGAGGCTGCCGTAAACCGTTGGGTAGTAATTCGACCTGGTCTCGCGAGTGACCTGTTGCGAAGCCATGGCCAGCAATCGGTACACTGAGACTTGCGGATTGTTGCGCAACGCCAGGTTTTCCGCGTCCTGCACGGTCAATCGCATCAAAGGCGCGCCCGGCGGAAGTTGTGCCGGAAGCTGCGGAGGATTGGGCAGTGCGGGACTTGTAGGTGGTGACTGGGCCGAAGGCGCGCTATCCTGGGCCTCCATAACAGCCGACAGAAACAAGAGACAGAGCACTAGCACAACCGTCTTGCGTCTCAAGCCTGTACCTCCTGGGTAGGTTGTTCTTCTTTGCGGTGGATAAGTAGGTAAGCAGCAGGTACGAGGAATACGGTTACGACGACCGAAACCGACAGGCCTCCGATAATCGCTCGCGCTAACGGAGCGTATTGTTCGCTGCCGGCTTCGAGAGCCAGTGCCATCGGGAGCAATCCCAGGATGGTTGCGAGGGAGGTCATCAGAATGGGCCTCAGTCGCACTCGGCAGGCCAGCGCGACCGACTCCGCGATGGGCATTCCTTGCCGCCGATAGATGCGCGTGACGTCGACGATCAGGATGCTGTTCGACACCACGATGCCGGTCATCATGATGACACCCATCAGCGACATGATATTGAGCGTGGTACCCGTCGCCAAAAGCACGAAGATCACGCCGGTGATCCCCGGGGGAATTGCCAGCAGGATGATGAACGGGTCAATGAACGATGCGAACTGCGCCATCAGGATGAGGTACACCAAGGCGATGGCGAGCAGCAGGCCGAAGCCGAAACTCTTGAATGATTGCCGCATGGCCAGCACCGATCCCCGCACCTCAACGCGAATATTGGGCGGAAGCTTGGTGTCCTTGATGATTTTCTCGACTTGCCTGAAGACACCGCCGAGGTCCTCACCCTTGGGCGCAACGTAAACGTCGATCACGCGGAAAAGTTGGTAGTGATCTACCTCGGTGGGAGTGTCGATCATTTTGATGTCGGCGACGTTCTCCAGCATGGTGGTGTTGTCGTTGGTCTTGGCTTTGAGAGGAATCTGCTTGAACTTCTCCATCGTCATCGTGCCAATCTGCTGATTGGTGTATTGCACGGTAAGGAAGTAGTTGTTGCCGCTGCGCGGATCGACCCAGTATCCCGGCGCGATCATGCCGTTCGAATTCAACGCCGTGGTCACGTTGCGCACCACATCGCTGGCCGTCAGGCCGAGGCGAGCAGCCATTTCGCGACGGATATCGAGCTCGATGCCCGGATAGTCGAGGTCCTGCGGGATGAGTACATCGCTGACATCATGCAGGCTGCGCACGCGATTTGCGACCGCCGCCGCGACGTCGAAAGCGGCGTGTTGGTTGTTGCCGGTAACCTGGATGTCGATCGGCGCCGGCATGCCGGCGTTGATCACCGAATCCACCAGGCCCCCAGTCTGGAAGTAGGTAGAGAGCTCGGGCAAGTCGGACGAGAGTTTCTGGCGCACGCGATCCATGTAGGTAAAGGTAGAAAGCTTGTGCTCCGGATTCAGACTTACCTGCACAAAGGCGGTGTGTTGCGCGCTGTTGCTGGTGTAGATGGCCGACAGGTCGGCATTCACGCCAATGTTCGACACGACCATCTTCAGATCATCTTTGGGAATGACATCGCGAATCTCGTCCTCGACCCGCCCGATGTATTGGTTGGTGACTTCCAGGCGCGTACCGGTTGGCGCTTTCACGTTAATGACAAACTGACCAGGATCGGTGCGCGGGAAGAATGCAACTCCAAGCAGCGGAAACAGCGCCAGGCTGATAACGAAGGCGCCCATGATGACGGCCACGGTCCGGCCGGGACGTCCCAGGACCTTTCCGACGGCCTGGTCGTAGCGCATCAACATCTGGTCGTACTTGCGGTTGAAGTTGGAGACGAGGCGGTCGAAAACCGACTTCCGCGCGTGATGGCCCACCGCCCCGTGAACGGACTTGATGAATCGCTGGCAGAACAGAGGCACCACCGACATGGCCACCAGGTACGAGGCAGCCAGCGCCAACACCACGGCCAGGGCCAGGGCGGTGAACAAGTATTGGCTGATACCGTACAGAAATACGACGGGGAAGAACACGATGGCTGTTGTGAAGGTGGCCGCTAGGACCGCTAGCGCCACTTCCTCGCCCCCGCGTTCCGAGGCTGTGGATGGGTCCTCGCCTTCCTCCATGTGGCGGAAGATGTTCTCCAGCACTACTACCGAGTTGTCGATGACGCGCGAAAGGACCAGCGCCAGGCCGCCTAGAACCATCGTATTAATGGTGCCGCCAAAGGCGTTCAAAAGAAGGAAAGCGGCCAGGACGGACAACGGAATCGACAACAAGACTGAAACCGTTCCCCGCGCGGAGCCAAGAAAGATGAGCACCATCATGGCGGTCAGAAGCAGGCCGATTGCGATCTCGCGCAACACGTTCGCGATGGCGGTCTTTACGTACTGCGATTGATCGAAGACCACGCTGGCGACCAGAGTCTTGGGAATATCCAAGAGCTTCTTCACACGATCGCGGACACCATTGACGATGGCGATGGTGTTGCTGTTTCCTCCCTGTTTCAGAATCGGCAGATAGACAGACTTCTGGCCATCCACGCGGACAATGTTGTATTGAATGGCGGCCGAGTCTTCCGCATGGCCGACATCAGCAAAGCGCAGAACGCCGTTGCCGATGGCCTTCAACGGGACGTCGTTCATCTCGCGGGTGTTTGGGAACTGGCTGTTGCTATAAATGTTGTAGTCGCGCGGACCGATGCGGACGTCCCCGGCGGGGAGAATGGCATTGGCATCGTTCACTGTGTGTACCACGTCCATGGGACTGAGTTGCGCGGCTTGGAGCTTTACCGGATCGACGTAAAACTGGATCTGGCGGTACTTGCCGCCATAGGGCTGCGGGACCGAGGCGCCGGGCACGTTGGCGATCTGGTTGCGCACATTGAACTGTCCCTGGTCGTGGAGCTCGGTCTCGTTCAGGCCTTGGCCTTTCAATGTGACCAGGCAAACCGGCAAGCTGGAAGCGTCGAACTTCAGTACCACCGGGGGCAGCGTTCCCTGCGGTAAGCGCCGCAGGTCAGCCATCGCTAGGCTGGCGATTTCGCTGACAGCGGCATCGGCGTCGGTGCCGGGTTGAAAGTACACCCGAATGAGGCTGACGCCGGTCAGCGATCGCGACTCGATGTGGTCAATGTTGCTGCCCAGGGTAAAGAAGCGCTCGAAGGTATCGGTAATGTTGGCCTCGATCTGCTCGGGTGGCATGCCGCCGTAGAAGGTGGCCACCACGACAACCGGTATCTTGATTTCTGGAAATAGGTCCACCGGCATGCGCACGGTAGTGGCAACGCCGACCACCAGAATCATCAGACACAGCATGAGAATGAAAAACGGATAGCGAATGGAAAAAGTTGGCATGGCTACTCCGCCTCTCCGCTCACGGTCAACTGGGCACTCTCCTTGGGCCGAACCAGCTGACCGGGCTGATAACTGGCAAGGTTGCCAATGATGACCCGATCACCTTGGGAGAGCCCCGACAGAATCTCCACGCTGTTCGCGTCCTCCACTCCGATGTGCACCTCCCGCTGCTGTACGCGGTTCTGAGGGTCAACCAGCAGAACGGTGGTGGCGTCGTGGCTGCGCTGAATTGCATTGATCGGCACCGTCAGCGCGTCGGCATGGCTTTGCACTTGCAATGCCACGTTGGCATACATTCCCGGTTGCAGCCTGTAGGTGTCGTTAGCCACGTCTATCTCCACCTGCATGGTGCGAGTGGTGCGGTCGAGAGCATCGGTGAAGCGGGTTACGTGACCAGTAAAGTGGCCGCCGGTGGCCTGCAGGGCTACATCCGCCGGATCTCCCACGCGGACCGACCCGGCCAGCGATTCCGGCACCGGTATTCGCAGTCGGAGAACGTTGACCTGTGCCAGCTTCACGACGGGCGCTGAATTGCTGTTCGAAGTGCCGGCCTGCACCAGGGCGCCAGTATCGGCATACCGCCAGGTGACCACGCCATCAAAGGGGGCGGTGATGCGGGTATAGTCCGACATCGCCGAGATCTGGCTGTTGTTGGCCTGCGAAACCTCCAACTGCTGCCTGGCTGCCGATAGCGCCGATTTGGCGGACTCCACTTGGGCTTCCGCGGCCCGGTCCTTAGCCTCGGCGTCGTCCAATTCCTGCTGGGCGACCAGGCCGGGCCGCGCTTTGGAGGCCTGCGCCAGGCGCACTGCGTTGGCGTGCAGCGCGGTGAACTGTGCCTGGTCGCGCGCCACATCGTTCTGGGCCCGCTCAATTTCCTGTTGACTGTGGCGCACGCCGGCCTGCGTGCCCTGCAACTCGGCGACGAGTTCGGGTACTTCCAGCACGGCCAGCACCTGGCCCGTCTTCACCCGGTCGCCAATATCAACGTTGATCTTGCGGATGTAACCGGCTACCTTGGCGTGGACCTCGATCTCCTGGTAGGGAAGGAATTCTCCTGCCACCGAGAAGGTGTTACTAATGGGAGCGCGCTTGGCGATCGCGACGGCGGCCGACATAATTTCATCGGTGTTGCGGGTGCGCGAGGGCGCCCCGGCCCCCACATGCTTCACGGCAAAGAATGCAATCAGCAGGCATAACACCGCCCCGCCGATCACAAGAAATTTGTGGTTTCGACTTAACTTCATGCGTGTTCCTCGCTGCAAGCAAGGTGTCTTACCTGCTGGGCCCGGGCTGCCGGCGTTCAACGCCAGCAGGCTTCACGAAAGGACAAAGTGGTGACTGGGAATTCGCGAACGACGCAAAGTTTATCGGAAAGGTGGAGGACGGAGAAAACGATGCAGGTACCGTTGGTTCGGCGATGCCGGCGCGGGTGCGCGGCAGACAGAGTCATAGCGCGGCTCAGATTGGCAGTATAGGAGGATGACGAGTACGGCGGCGAACCAGAAGAGCGTGACGCTGCTGGAAGCGGGCTGCAGCTCGTGCCTCTCGCAGCTGACCCACAGCTTCGAAGACGTGGAAGTATCTACGTGCTGCTGCTGGTAGACCGACACCTTGGCGTGCAGCGCGAACAAGAACACCAAGACACAACATGCGAGCAACAAGAAACGCCAGCATGCCATCTGCAATGGTCCACGGCTCACTATCAAACCAGCACCCACCACAGTATTATACGATGCAACTCCACTTTGGTGAGCGGTCGAAGGTTGGGCGCTTCTTCGACCGGTGGGTTTAAGGGGAACAAACCGGTGGGTTTAAGGGGTAACCAAGTCCGATTCCTGCGCCGCCTTAACGTCGGATTCGGTGTTGATTCGATGAGAACCGGGACTTCCTTCACAGCTTATCGCTGGCACTGTGAAACTGCTTGCTCCATCCGCGTCGAGGCAGTCGAAGCAAACACGCCGATATCAGGATCCGCTCTACGGCTTTACGGCACTTCTGCGCTGATCTCGCATTGAGATAGCACGCTTGTGGTAGTCGGAAGTTGGCGAATTAGGTGTACAATTCGCGTGCTCGAAACATCAAAGCAGAATTTCTGGAAAATTTGCAGCCGAGATTGCCCCGCCGATTATGCGGCTACCGCATTGTCGGGCAATGGTTTGACTATAACTGGGGGCGAAAGAATTCCCGTGGCACGGGTAACCAGTCGTTAGGTTATCTAAGTGCTAAGGAAAGCCGAGTTGAAGCGCCACTTTACGACGGCTGAGAACACACGTACGCCACGACGTTTTCAGTAGCGGCCGTTCAGAACTCTCGCCCGAAGGAGAGTGCAGCTGCCGCGATAAGAGGAGTGTAGAAGCATGCGGATTATCTGGCCGACTGGACGTGGAGTTTTATGCGCCCTTTTGCTGGCCTTTGTGCTGATCGCTGCCGGCACAACCATGAGCGCGCAGGCCGGATTCACCGTTTCGGCCACACCCTCTTCCGTGAGTATTCCCCAAAATGGTCAGGGTGTAGCGATCATTACCACAAGTATCAGCGGTGGCTTTAGCGCGGACATCGACCTGTCGGCTTCGGGCATGCCATCGGGCGTCAGCGTGGGCTTTAATCCGCCCACGATTCCTGCCCCCGGCTCCGGCAGCTCCACCATGACAATCACCGTGGGGACGAGTGCACCCGCGGGATCGTATCCCATCACGGTGACCGGCAACGGCGGAGGCATTCAGCAAAACGCCATCGTCACCCTGACGGTGACAGCAGCGGGCAATTGGCAGCAGGGGTTCGACTTCCGCAACACGAAAAGCTTTGTGAGCGATCCGCCGGGATCCACGTACGTCCTGGCCACCACTGCCTATCCGACCAAAGGGAACGGAGTGACGTATGGCTGGGTGAAAACTTCCCTGGTGCGAGGTGCAGACCGTAATGCCCAGTTAGACCCGCGGCTGGCGGGCGTGAACCTCGTGACCAATGGTTCGCCGGCGACGTTCTATGTGGACCTGCCGGCGCCGGGCGCCTACAACCTGTCGCTCGCGCTGGGGGATGCGGGCGCCAAACGATGCCGGATCCAATGCCAGGTGCAGTTTCTGGATGGCAGTACAGTGCTGGCGACAGTGACCGGGGGAGTAATCGACCAGGGCTACTTCTACGATGCGAAGGGGAATGCCTGGTCGGCTGCGGCTTGGCCCGGCAGCAACGTCAGCCAGCAGGTGACGCTGATAGGTACGCGACTGACGGTGGTAGTGGGAACGAGCATTGCGGGAGACATTACACCAGTCGCCTATCTCGGAGTGGCGCAGGCCTCCGGTGCCCCCAACTTTACGCTTTCGGCTTCGCCCGCTACGCTCAGTATTCAACAGGGCAATCAGGGAACTTCGACCATCACCACCATCATAAATGGGGGATTCAATAGCGCGATCACTCTGTCGGCCTCCGGGGTACCTTCGGGTACGAGCGTCAGTTTCAATCCGAGCACGATAGTAGCGCCGGGGGTCGGCAGTTCCACTATGACCGTCACAGTGGGAGGCAACACGCCCGCTGGAATCTACCCCATTACGGTTACAGGCAACGGCGGCGGTATCCAGCAAAGCACCACCGTTACGCTTACGGTTTTGCCCTTGCCTGTCTTCGCGATTTCAGCGTCACCCGCCTCGCTGAGTGTCCAGCAAGGCAATCAGGGTAATTCGACCATCACCACCGCCATCAGTGGTGGTTTCAACGCGGACATCGCGCTCTCCGCTTCGGGGATGCCTTCCGGCGTAACGGTGAGCTTCAATCCGCAGACAATACCTGCGCCGGGAGCGGGTAGCTCGACCATGACCATCACGGTGGCCAGTAACGCGGTTCCGGGCACGTATCCGATCACAGTGACGGGCAGCGGCGGAGGTATCCAGCAAAACACTACCGTCACATTGACGGTGACGGCAGCGCCAAGTTTCACGATTTCGGCTTCGCCCGCTTCGCTAAGTATTCAGCAGGGCAATCAGGGTAATTCGACCATTACGACGACGATCAGTGGTGGTTTCAACGCGGACATCGCGCTCTCCGCTTCGGGCATGCCGTCGGGCGTCACGGTGAGCTTCAATCCGCAGACGATACCTGCGCCGGGAGCGGGTAGCTCGACCATGACCATCACGGTGGCCAGTAACACGGTTCCGGGCACGTATCCGATCACAGTGACGGGCAGCGGCGGAGGTATCCAGCAAAACACTACCGTCACATTGACGGTGACGGCAGCGCCGAGTTTCACGATTTCAGCTTCGCCCGCTTCGCTAAGTATTCAGCAGGGCAATCAGGGTAATTCGACCATTACGACGACGATCAGTGGTGGTTTCAACGCGGACGTCGACGCTGTCCGCTTCGGGAATGCCATCGGGTGTCACGGTGAGCTTCAATCCGCAGACGATACCTGCGCCGGGCGCAGGTAGCTCGATCGTGACCATCACGGTCGCCAGCAACACGGCTCCGGGAACGTATCCCATCACGGTGACGGGCAGCGGTGGCGGTATCCAGCAGAACACTACCGTCACATTGACGGTGACGGCAGCGCCGAATTTCACGATTTCAGCTTCGCCCGCTTCGCTAAGTATTCAGCAGGGCAATCAGGGTAATTCGACCATTACGACGACGATCAGTGGTGGTTTAATGCGGACATCGACGCTGTCCGCTTCGGGAATGCCATCGGGTGTTACGGTGAGCTTCAATCCGCAGACAATACCTGCGCCGGGCGCAGGTAGCTCGATCGTGACCATCACGGTCGCCAGCAACACGGCTCCGGGAACGTATCCGATCACGGTGACGGGCAGCGGTGGCGGGATCCAGCAGAACACCACCGTCACATTGACGGTGACGGCAGCACCGAACTTCACAATTTCGGCTTTTCCCGCCTCGCTCAGCGTTCAGCAAGGCAATCAGGGAACCTCGACGGTTTCTACGACCATCAGTGGTGCCTTTAACAGCGCGATTGCGCTGTCGGCTACGGGGATGCCTTCCGGCGTCACCGTGAGTTTCAATCCACAGACAATTCCCGCGCCGGGCGCGGGTAGCTCGACCATGACCATCACGGTCGCCAGCAACACGGTTCCGGGAACGTATCCGATCACGGTGACCGGCAACGGCGGCGGTCTGCAGCAAAACGCCGCCGTGACGCTGACGGTGACCGCGGGAGGGCCCAACTACACCCTCACGGCATCGCCAGCATCGCTCAGCATCACGCAGGGCAGTCAGAACACCGGCACCATTGTCACCACCGTCAGCGGTGGCTTTAGCAGCGCGGTTAGTCTGTCTGCTTCGGGCGCCCCTTTGGGAGTGTCGGTGAGTTTCAATCCCAGCACCATTCCAGCGCCCGGCTCCGGCATTTCGACCATGACGGTGACGGTGCTGGGTCTGGCCCGGGCAGGAACTTTCCCGATCACCATCAATGCCTCTGGCGGAGGCATCAAGCAGAGCGCCACGGTGACCCTCACGGTGACGGCGCAAGGGCAGCCGAACTTCGCGCTTTCAGCCTCGCCGACTTTGCTTAGCGTCGTGCAGGGGACGCAGGGGGTTTCGACTCTGACCACGGTGGTGAACAATGGTTTTAGTGGCGACATCAGTTTCTCCGCTTCAGGCATGCCGGCGGGCATAACCGTCAACTTTAACCCGCAGGCGATTCCTGCGCCGGGCAATGGCAGCTCGACCATGACCATAACGGTGAGCAGTAATCTCGGCTCGGGTACGTACCCCATCACGGTGACAGCGAGTAGCGGCGGCCTTTGGCAGACGGCGGCGGTCACGGTGATGGTGGGGTCCTTTACGCCTCTGGCCGCACCGGCTTCTCTCAGCATCGCACCCGGCAATCAGGGGACATCGCAAATCACCACCACCGTCAACGGCGGCTTCAACTACCCGATCAGTTTGTCGGCTTCGGGCATGCCCGCGGGTACTACGGTGAGCTTTAATCCGACGACCATCCCGGCCCCGGGTGCAGGCAGCTCGATCATGACCATTACCGTGGGCAGCAACACGCCCGTCGGCACCTATCCCATTACTGTAACGGCCAGCGGCGGCGGATTGCAGCAGAATCTCACGATGACGCTGACCGTGCCTACCGCCGGGTTCACGTTAAGCGTGTTTCCGGCGAGCGTCAGCGTGACACCCAATACTCTGGGAATTCTGACCGCCACCACCAGAATCAACGGATTCAACAACTCCATCAATCTAGCGGCCTCGGGCACGCCTCACGGGTTAACCGTGGGATTCAGTCCTAGTGTGATTCCGGCCCCAGGCGTGGGCAACGCGACCATCACCGTCGTGGCTTTCCAAACTGTGCCGGCGGGCAGCTACCCTGTCACGGTGACGGCCACCGGGGGCGGCCTAAAGCAGTCGGCGACTTTTACGGTCACGGTCACACCTTTAGGCCAGGCCAATTTTGCGTTGGCGGCTGGACCGGCTTCGTTGAGCGTGGTGCAGGGTCTCCAGGGCGGGACCTCGATTACCAGCGCGATCAGCGGCCCGTTCAACAGTGCCATCGCCCTGTCGGCGTCGGGCTTGCCGAACGGCGTTAGTGCCAGCTTCGCTCCGGACACCCTTGCCGCGCCCGGAAACGGCAACGCGGTTCTGACCTTCACGGTCAACCAAGGTACGCCGGCGGGAATGTATCCGGTAACGGTGACCGGTAATGGCGGGGGAATTCAGCAGACGGCCACGGTTAATCTGACGGTGGCGCCAACTGGAGCTCAAGGCCTCCCGACCGCCTCCGTTCTGCAGCCCTATTCGTACAGTTTGCAGGCTTCTTTCGGTACGCCGCCTTACAGCTATCAGTTGGTTGCCGGCAGCCTTCCTTCGGGGCTCATGTTGGATGCATACGGCAACATTACGGGCCAGGCAACGACTGCTGGGCAGTTTGCTTTCAGTGTGCAAGTCACGGATTCCTCCCAGCCACCGCAGCAGCAAGTGTTCAACTACACGCTTAGCGCCGCGATCCAGTTGGATAGCTACAGCGGGCTGAGTGCTGCCCCGGTTCCAGGGTGTGTTTCCAACGGCTATTTCCAGGTTATGAAGGTGAATGGCCGTTGGCTGCTGGCTGATCCAAACTGCAATGCCTTTTACCAGCGGTCTGTGTTTGATGCCGATCGGCTGTTCATCCTGCAGCAGATCATGCAGTCGCGGTACGGCAACAGCACAGCGGCCTGGGCCAACCACTCCCTGGAACGCATGACGGGATGGGGGTTCAATGCTATCGACGTTTACACCTCGTACTACATGCTGCCGGTCGGCACCTATAACAATCCGGGGGCGGCGATCAAGGTCCCCTTCGTTTTGTTCTTCCCGACTCTGCAGCAGGTTTTGACCAGTCCGCAGAACGTTGGCTTGCCCGAGCCCATCAAGGATATCTGCCGCGGATTTGATGTGAACGGTTATTACTTCTACTGCAGCAACCTGGTGGATATCTTCGATCCCAAGTGGCAGACCGCGAATATCAACGAACTGGCGGTTCAGCAGAGTGTTTACACGGGCGGTTTCAATACCGATCCGTGGGTGATGGGGGTCTCGCTGGGCGATACCGACTACGTCTTCGCCATCAAAGGAAACGGGGCAGGCACCTATAACGTGCCCGCCTATCCTCACCCGGGAATGCTGGTGGCTACAGTGAACTTCCAATACACCGGCTTTCAGGACAACACGCTGTATTCCAAGTACGCCTGGGTCAACTATCTCCAGAACAAGTACGGCACCATCGACGCCCTCAATGCCGCCTGGAACACAGGTGGCTTCTACACGGCTTTTGGCGATGACGGCGGCTTCGGAAACGGCACCGGTGTCCTCGATGAAGATGGTCGCCATACCGGTTGGTTCGGTAGCGACCTGCACGATCGCTACTTTACCCAGATCGGAGTCAACCCCAACCTCGTCGCGGACATGGATGCTTTCCTGTACCAGTTCGCCTACCAGGTGTATTCGGTGCAGGCCAGTACCATCAAGAGCTACGACCAGAACCATCTTCTGGTGTGCGGCATCTTCGGCGGCGTGGGGGAGGGAGGAACCAGACTGCCGGTCTTGCAGGCCCTGAAGGACTCGGGCTGCAACGTTCTGGTGGGCAACTGGAACTCCTATTATCCCTCGCTGGCGCTGTCCGGCAACCAGGCACAATACGACGCCAGCGGCTTGCCGGAGTATTTATGGTATGCGGTCGGCTCCCAGTTGGATTCCGACGTGAGCGGTTATACCTATCCCAACTACGGCGTCGCTTTCGCCGACTATCCAAACCAACTGACGCGCGGCCAGCAATACGCCAGCGATCAGCAGGCCATCTTTGCAGCACAAGGCACGAACGGCGACTACTATGTGCTGGGTGCAGGCTTCTGGTCGCTCACTGACAACAACAGTGAAAAGACCAACTTCGGGCTGATCTCGTTCATGGACAACGCCTACGATGGCCAGTGCGCCGTGATTGCGGCAGGTAACAACCAATACGGCTATCCCTGTGGTGGCGAGGCCGCCAATTACGGCGATTTCCTGGACAACGTCACGCAGACCAACTCCAGCATCCTGCAGCAACTCCTGCAGGCCCTTTTGCAGATGCAGTAAGGGGGAGCCGGGTCTGGGAAGAACAGCGGACCTGAAGGCCCGCTCTACCTGGTAGCTTGCGATGCGAAGCGCCAACTTTAGACAACTAGGCACCTAGTTGGCTTCCGTGCCACCGAGGTTTTCTTGGCTCAGGTGGAAATGCGCGGCGCTTGGGATGATAGGCGACAGCCCCATCGAGATGGCAATGCCGCCCATTACGACGATGGCGAGTGGCTGCAAGGCTGCAGCCTCACCTTAGACACGGTCTCGCAGGCGCAGCTGGCCAATCGGCTTGACGCCATTGTCCACACTATGAAAGCGGCCTACGGCGTCTCCACCCGGACAGCACGCAATACTTAACCGCCTCAATAGTGGAACCTGAATTTTATCTGCACGGAAACCATGGCAGGATCTCCCCAGTGCGACCCGCCGAAGGTATTGCTGTTGTCCAGTTGATAGCGCACATTTGAGATGTTGGTGCCGGACAGGCGAAGGGTGAAGTTCTCGCCGAAGCTTTTTCCCACCGACAGATCAAAGGTGGTGTAGCCGGGCAGATGATCGGGACCATCGCCGTTGAGAAAGCCAGAACCATAGTTCACGGTGAAGGCAGCAAAGCTGTGCCAGGGTAAGTCGCCTTCGATGCCTGCCGAGAGTGTGTTGCGCTGGTCGTGGTCCAGATAGAAGCCACCTTCCGGCGGAGGCGAGAAATTCGTAAGCCCGCCCGTGATGCCGCCGAATCCCTGGGCCTGCTGGTGCGAATACACGAGGTGAGTGCGGTAGTGGCTGAGAACCAGCGGCGAGCGCACCGCGACTTCAACGCCACGTATGCGAGCCGAGTCGATCGTGAGCGGCAGAAAGACATTGGAGTTACCCAGCACATCGTGGTCGAAGAAGTTCTTCACCCCAGTACGGAAATAGGTCACGCTCGAAACCCAGTTGCGCACCGGAATCGTGATGCCATATTCCTGCTGAATGTCGCGTTCGCCTTGTAACGGCAGGAACGTGACTCCCTGGCTGGCGGCGTACTGGAGCAGCGGCCCGGAGACGGTATCGAGTGGTGGTGGCTGGTAGTAATACGAATAAGCGCCGCGCAGCACCCAGTTAAGCTTAGGGATGCGGATGGCGGCGCCCAAACGCGGATCGGCGGCAGTCTGATTGACCTCGCCGGAGAAATGCGTGAGCCGAATCCCGCCGGTGAAAGTCAGCCAAGAGGTTGCTTTGAGCTGGTCCTCAAGAAACAGCGCCTCGAGATTGCCTGTTGGGTACACGCGCTGGCTGAGCCGGTCTCCTGAACCATCGTTAGCGATCACCGAAAAAAAAGTGTTGTCCTGCTGGGCAAACGCGTAGAGGCCCACGCGAGCGTTATTCCTGTCATTCAACGCCGAAAGGGTGATCTGTCCGCCTTCGTAGTTGGACGCGCGATTGTCGGTGGCGATAGGAACATCGTTGGGTCCACCTTCATACGCCGCCCGGTTGAAGTGATAGAACGGCGAGACGATAAGCATCAGACCTGGCGAGTATGTGTGCACCGAGGTCGCAGTGCCGAAGATATCCTGCTCGCGTTCGCGGTCGTTTACCCCCTTCGCTTGCATGTCGGGACCGTTCGGCACCTGGTAATAGTCGAGGCGAAGACCGGCGTCGAAACGAATCTGATCCTTGGGATTGGGATTGTAGATGAGGGAAGTGAATCCCCCGCCGCCGTGAGCCTGATTGTGCAAGTTGACATCGGTCGGCGGCTCCAGGCCCCAATCCGTGTTGTTGCCGCTGATGCTGGCGTAATAAGCAAACCTCGCAGTGTGGTCGCCGAAGCTCAGCAGGTCATCGGTCTGGTTGTAGTTGCCATAGCTGGCAATCAACTCGGCCTGGCGATTGCGCTCGAAGCCGGTGTTCGGGGCAACGTTAAATACGCCGTAGATGCGGTCGCCGTATTCCGCGGCGTAACTCCCTGTTTCAGCCTGAAGGTACGAGACATCTTTGGGATTGAACTGCGGTCCCACGTTGGAGGCTATGTTGGTGTTAGGAATCGGGACGCCGTCGATCGCCCACGTGACCTGATGGCCGCCGCGCACGTGCAGTTGGTCGTGCACCATGTAGGAGCCTGGTACGAACTCGGTGATGATCTTGAAACTGTTGCTGGAGTCCACGCCTGCATAGCGCGCGATCTGTTGCTGACTGATAAGAATGTCGCGGCGGGACGAATCAGGGTTCAGGTCTTCCGGGGACACGGTCACCGTGACCTTCTCCTGCGCAGCGGCAATAGCGAGTTGGTAATGCAGCACCGGCGCAGAGCCGGAAACCACCGCCAGTACTTGCGATTGCGGCGCAAATCCGGCGGCTTCCACGGTAATGGTGTACCTGCCGAGCGGCACGGCGTCGAAGTGGAACTCTCCGTTCGCGCCGGTATCATCGGTCAGTTTGTAGGCTGAATCTGTGGCCTGCAAGGTAGCGTGCGCAGCGTTGACGGGCTGGTGTTGAGGATCGTGTACGACACCGCGAATATTGCCGAAGACGGTGGCAGCGGCCGTAGAAGTGAGAAACAGTCCCAAGCCGGCAACCAACGAAGCAGACGTGAGACGACGACGCGCCCCACGCCATTGCGGCTTGTCTGATACGTACAGCATGAACATCCCCACCAACTGAACCCTGACTTTCGTAGTGTGGAAAGGGAGCACGGTGGACCGGCAAACGGACCCGCGGAAAGCAGGTTGTTCTCGCGCCACGGGTGAGCACGGTGCCGATCCAGCAAACTCTGCGCGATTCGAAGCAGAAACTACGCGGCAGGTGGGCCGCGCGGTTGGGTGGTATCGCACGAGTGCAGCGCAACTAGCGGCAGGGTATTTCGGACGCGGAGGTGCCCATCCGGATTGATGCCCGGAAGGCTCGACGAGATATGCAAGGCTGCCCGGGGCGAAAGGAGCACACCGAGGTGCCGAAACGGACAGGTGGGCGCGAGGAGCCGGAAACCGTCCCCGTTCGGGGACATGGCGCAATGGTGCTTGCCGTCGCGCCGGCAACAGGCCGGTACGCTGCCGGGCTTCGCTTGCAGGAAGGGCAGGCCGAGACCCAGGCACAGCAGCGCAAGCAGCAAACTGGCGTGGATCCGGCGCATAAGCAAATGGATTGTACATCACAAGCGAGCGTGACGGCGGTGAATCGGCTCGCTGCCGACAGGCTACGGGGCCTTCGCAAGTTACAATCATAGGACGGGAGATTTCGTGCGCTACGTGATCGTTGTGCTTGCCCTTGCCGGAATGGTGGTTTCCGGGCTGGCCCTGAAAGTCCATTACGATAACGGCTCCGAGCCGTGCCGCATCAATGACAAGTGGGATTGCGGAGTCGTGAACCGTAGTCCATACGCTGTATTTCACGGCGTGCCGGTGGCAGCGATAGGCATCGCCGGATATCTGCTGATTGCGGTGCTGGGATTTCTACGGCGCCGCGGCTGGCTCTTGCTCACCGTCCTTGTGGGACTCGCATTCGCGCTTTATCTAACCAACATCGAGATTCACGTCCTGGAGGTTTGGTGTTTGTACTGTGTAATCTCGCAAGCCATCATCGCTGTCCTGACGATCTTGGCGGTCATCTGGGGATGGATTAGGTTTCGCGGCGCCGGCTCCTAGCAAACTCCCCGAGCCTAACCGCGGCGTGATCGCACGATTCGCCTAAGTCCAGATAAACTGTTGGTGTGCGGTTTCGGGTACTTGAACTTCAGGAAGAGGCACGTTCGGCATGGCAAACATCGGCACCAAGACAGGCGTCATTGGAATCCTGACGGGCGGAGGCGATGTGCCGGGGCTCAACCCAGCGATTCGAGCCGTGACAATCCGCGCTCTGGGAGAAGGATACCAGGTCATCGGCTTGCGGCGGGGATGGGCCAGCCTCGTGGACATGGTGCGCGATAAGGATTACGACAACAGCGACAACTTCCAGACCCTTTCCGAAGAGTTGGTGAACCGTGCCGGTCGCAGCGGCGGGACTTTCCTGCACACTTCGCGCACCAATCCCTCGCGCATCAAGAAGGCCAATGTTCCGCTTCACTTGCAAGGTGCCTACAACGAAGAGAGGAACGACCTGACAGCCGAAGTGCTGAAGAACCTCGAATGGCTCGGGATCAAATATCTCATTCCGATCGGTGGCGACGATACTCTGAGCTATGCGGTTCGGATGTCGCAAGAAGGCGTGAAAGTGATCGCCATCCCCAAGACCATGGATAACGACGTTCCGGGCACCGACTATTGCATCGGTTTCAGCACCTGTGTCACCCGCATCATTGAGATGACCAACCGCCTGCGGACGTCGGCCGGCTCCCACGAGCGCCTGCTGGTGATGGAAGTGTTCGGCCGTTATGCCGGATTTACCGCCATCCTTCCCACCATGGCGGGGGCGGCGCATCGCTGCGTCATTCCGGAATACAAGTTCGATATCGAGTTGTTGACCGAGTTGTTAATGCTGGACCGGCGCCGCAATCCAAGCCGGTATTCGGTGGTGCTGGTTTCCGAAGGCGCGACGTTCGAGGGTGGAGATATGGTCTTCGAACAAGACGCCGCGGATGCCTATGGGCACAGGAAACTGGGCGGAGTGGGCGACCTTGTGTCCCACAAGCTCAAGGAGCTTTCTGCCAAATACAACAGCGGCAAGACCGTGGATGTTATGAACCAGAAGCTGGGCTACCTGGTACGATGCGGCGATCCTGACGCCATCGACTCCATCGTGCCCATGGCGTTCGGCAATCTCGCGCTCGATCTTCTGCTCAACGGTATGCATGGAAGACTGGTAGTGCTGAAGGATGGCCGCTACGACAATGTGCCCATTGAAGCCGTTGTGGCTTCCAAGAAGGTAGTGAACGTGAAAGAACACTACAACACGGAACGGCTGCGGCCGCTCTACAAAAGCTTCCAGATGAAGCCGCTGTTCATCATGGCCAGCATGTAATCGCGGCTGCCAGCGCGAGCCCGGGACGAACAACTATCGTCGTGTGGTTTCGCCGGCTAGCCGTGGGGAACCCAGTGCCAAAAAGGCCGACTTCAGGGCCTCGTGTTGCTGGAGTAAACGAAGATAATCCGATTCATCCCCAGACACCTTGGTGCGAATGATTTGAGTCAGTGCCTGTTTCTGCTTGATCGTCCAGCCCTTCAGTTCAGGCACAAGCGCCAGCACAACCGCGAAATCGTCGAAAGTCGACTGCTCCAGGGCGCTCCACGTTCCGGTGTGCGCGCGAAGATTTTTTGCCGCATTGGCGCTCGCGGCGCGGCACATCGCGTCGCAATCGCCGTGAAATTTGCTGCTCATTCGCTGTTGTACACGCAGCCCTATGTTGCGCACGGAAAATGTGTCCCACGGTCCGCGCCGCCCCTCGCCAAACTCGTAGAACACATGTGCAGCCGCCAGTTTGCGCAGGATGCGAGCCGATGTCCGGTATCTTGGCCTGC
The DNA here is from genome assembly GCA_963760415.1 of uncultured Acidobacteriaceae bacterium. Lineage (GTDB taxonomy): Bacteria > Acidobacteriota > Terriglobia > Terriglobales > Acidobacteriaceae > Bog-257. The sequence goes on from CAVXDA010000015.1 coordinate 111,276, forward strand.
TCCCAATCTTCGTTTCTTCGCGCTGCGTCATCGCCAGCAATTCCGGGCGTCCCGGCCGAAATCCAAGCTTACGATAGAACCAGAAAGCCCCAGACTTGATTGCCTCTTCATTGTGGTCGCCGAGTTGATATGGATAGACCGAGAAGCAGGTGACATCCGTGAGCTGATGCAACAGATGGAGCACCTTGGAGTAGATCCACGCGGTCTCGCCGTCGCGGAACGCGTAGAAGGTGTTGAAGCCGACTTCCATCCACTCAAACAGCGAAATGCCCTCGATGTAGTTGATAGGCACGCCGTTCTTGAGCGTAATTCCGGCGTGATAGGCGCGCAGCGGCAAACGCCGTTCTCGCGGCAAGCCCCAGAGATAGATATGGACACCTCGGCCGACATCGGCTTTCACCACGCTTTCGGGATCGCCGCGCGTCGTGCCATAGAGTTCGCGATAACGCACGGTGAGCGCGTCGCGCACCATGTCCAGAATCTCTTCACCCTCGCGCCGAGGGAGCTTTCGGATTGACAATGGCGGCGAGCTAAGCTCTTCCTGCAACGACACCTGACTGCGCCGGATGAGCGGCTCCCGATGGAAGTACATTGCGGGCGGGTTGCGCCGCGCATGCGTGCGGCTCGCCGGGGAGTTAGCCAGGTTCCATGAGACGCTGATCTTCAGCGCGTCATACCATGCCGTCTTCTGCAACATTGCCAGTGGCATGTCATCGACGCGCTGCAGCAGCCACGGCAGGATTCGTTGCGCTCCGCCGGCTGCAGTTCTCATCCAATCCAGATACGGTGTGTCGGCTTCCACCAGCGAGTCGTCGGCCAGCAGCGGCAGAACGCGAGGCAGGCTGACACCCAATTGTCGGCCTTGCTCATCGAAGTCCCAATCGACGCTAAGTTCCTTTGGGTAGCGTTGCACCAGCCAGCGGACGACCTCGAAAGTGAAGCTGTCGCTGATGACGGTGCCAGCGATGCCGGAGAATTGCTCCGAGTCGAACAACTCCATGTTGGCGCCGGAATCCCGCAGGCTTGCGACTTGCTGTGCGAAGCCGGCCAGCAGGGTTTCCGTGAGCTGAATCACTCTGCGGCTCTGCGGAAAGGAGCGCAGGAACAGCAGTGCATCGTGGAAGCGGATGAGCGACTCGGCATCGCCGAACCGGGCGCTCTTCAGCGCAACCAGTAGCGTCTCGACCGACGCGGCGCAGCCGCGCTGGTGGCAAAACCTGCTTGATTCTAGTTCCGATAATCGAGAAGCCAGGCTCTTATTCATGGCTCGGTCTGCGGGGCTGTAGCAGCCGACGCCGCGCCGGAGCCAGCCGCCATCGCCAACGCCTTGTCGTGCGTAGGCTCTTCAACGGCCGGAGCTTGTGCGGCCTTTACTGCGCCCCAAACGATGAACAGGTTCGTCACCAGGACAACGGTGAACGCCATGGCTGGCAGGAAGGCAAACACCGCACCGCGAGCGTCCACGATCTCCAACGCCAGCACTGCGGTAACCAGTCCGCGCGGAAGCATCCAGAACAGCAACTCAGTTTGCTTGCGGGTCACATCGCGCACCGCCCAGCGGCTGAGCTGGACGGCCAGGAATCGTGCCAGGAGCAACGCCGCAAGAATCCCAAGGATGGGAACGACGTACTTGCGGCTGATGAACTCGGCCACAATCCCGAGCATGACGAAGAAGAAGGAGCGCACCAGAAAGCTGACTTCCGCATGGAAGGCATGCATTCGCAGGCTCTGGCGAACCATGTGCGGCGTTCGCGGCACATTGGCCAGCGTCACCCCGAAGATCAGCTCAGCCAACAATCCGCTTCCGCCGGCGTAGCGGGCGATGGCGAAGATGCCCAGAACAACTCCGAGGTTCAGGATGTTGCTGTACGGCAGACCGGCGACGAACGGCCACAAGCGCCACCACAACATGCCGAAGACGATGCCCACAATCAACGCGATGACGATACTGTGGGAGAAGTCGGCGGCCATTCCTGTGATGAGCGACTGTTGCGGTCCCATGTTCAGCATGCTGCCGACGATGAGCACCGCAATAACTTCTCCCAGCGCGGCTTCGATGGTCAGGGTTATCTTGACAGGTTCCGGCACAACCATCTGCTGCAACGCCGGAATGACGATCGTTCCGCTGGTGCATCCGAGCGCCGCTCCGATCAGCACGCAATCGCTCCAGTTCAGGTGCAACAGTGCGCGGCACATCAGCGTGATCAAGCCCAGGCTTAGCCCAAAGCTCAGCAACACCAGCAGAAGACCGGCAGGGAAGTATCGCAGCGCCTGTCGCAGCCTGAGTTCGAGTCCGCCTTCGAACAGGATCAGGATGAGCGCCAGCATGCCGAGAATGTGGACGGCGCCTTTGAACGTCTCGGGATTGACCCAGTGCAGAATCGGGCCCAGCGTCACGCCGATCAGCAGCAGCACAATGATGTCAGGAACGCGCGTGAGCTTCGACAGCCGGTTGGCGACGAATGCCAGCACCAGAAGTGCGGCTGGCAGACCGAAGATGCGCACCATTTCCATGGACAGTTTCCGGCGCAGGGTTGCTGGAATCAGACATCATATACGGAGCCACGTTATCCGCAACTGGTTTTCGGCGTGAGCCAGAGCTCGCGATCAGGACGGAACGCTGGCGCCAAATTCCAGATCAGGATCGTTATCGAAGTCGCCGCTACGAAGCACCTTGCGCAGTTGCCAGAGCACCGAAGCAGTGGCAGACAGCGCGACGTACCAGACAACGAAGGCCACGTTCACGACCCAGCGCGGAGCAACGCCAACGCGGCGCAGCAGGAAGGGAAGGAAGTTCCAGGTCGTGATGTGCACGTAATCCCAAGGGTCGTAGGTCATCGAATCGTTGGTCAAACCCCAAGCTTCCATCTTGCCGAGGGCGAACGCGACGATGTTCTTGAACCGCAGCGCGACCACGAATGTCGGATGACCGAGCGTGTCCATTTGATAGATTTCCAGCGGCAACCAGAAGGCAAGGGAAGCGAGCTGAATCGCGCAGCTCACGGCGATCAGCGCAATTCCGATTCGCCACACAAGTTCGTCCAAGTTCTGCGCGGTAACGCAGCAGCAGCGGCACGGAGATGAACGCGGCAAACTCGGCTGCGGTGGAAACGTAACGATCACCCCAAGCGAAATCGCCGCTCCAGATCGTGTATTTCGCGTAGAAGCAGATGTAAGCGAACAGCAGCAGCCAAGTCGTGATCACATACGCGTTGACGTCGCGCGTGAAAGCGTTTCCACGCCAGCACACAGACGAGGATGGTCAGCAGCAACAGCGGATCGAAAAGGAAGATGGATTTTTCCGGCTTGAACAGCGCGCCAAAAAAACCAACATGAAACGGCGTTTCCCAAGGATAATTCGCTGGCAGCGACGGATTGAGCGTCCGGGCTTCGCGCGCGAACACTGAAACATATGTGCTGGTGAACGATCCGAAACCGGTAATACTGATACCAGCGATCGATCAGCAACAAAGAACAAATATACTGGCGCGGCGACTCTTGCGTACGTCACGAAGCGCTGCCACAGCGGGCGGCCACGCACACCTCCGAGCCACAATACCAGCAGCAGAAAGACGCCGCCAGCCAGCAAATCCAGGCCTGTCGTAAGACGCGTCAGCAGGTTCAGCCCAAACGCCGTCGAGCCAACCAGCAAGGCGCGGCCGCTGCCAGTCAGCAGCCACTCATACTGAAACGTCAAGCCAGCCAGCGTCAGAAGCATGATGTAGTTGTTCTCCATCATGTTCTGCGCGTAGTGCAGGTGCGTGGTGCAAAACAGCAGCGCCATCACGCCTGCGACCGACTGTCGCGTGCTGAAGCGCAGCAGCCGCAGAAAACGAAAACACACCAGCGCGGTCAGCACGTTGATCAGGATATTGGTGCTGTAGCTGACCACGATGCTGCGCACGCCCGGATCAACGTCATAGCCGGCGAACACCGGCAACTGCTCCAGCTTCGTCCCAACAATGTCGGCGGGCAGCATCAGCAGCGACTGTCCAATGCCATACCAGCTATAGGGCTTGCCGCCGCGTCCGTGTATGACGAATTCGGGAAACCCGTCGAGGGGAACTTGGGGCTCGTCGGTCCAAAGCGAAGTCGCCGTTTGCAGGCGAACCGTGGTGTCGGCGGTGCCGAGCTCTCCCGACTGGATGACGAACGCGCTCAGGCCCGCCGTTAGCGCCAGCAGGAACACCGGACTGCGCCACCAGCGGCGGACTCGGGACTCGCGGCGGGTCCTGTTCAGAGACCTTGCCGGAGTCAATTGTCGGCGAGACCATTGCCTCTGATGGTAATGCAGGCGCGAATCGTCTGACCACATTCCGGCTTTCGCCAGTATTAACTATTCAGTACTCCGAGTCCGCTGTCGCTACTCTCAGGCATTCGGGGCGAAGTGTCCTCGAATCCGGTACCCCTCCCCCCTCCTGATGCCTATATAGAATCAATGGTTTAGACCATAAATCCTTGCACATGATAGATTCCAAACAACTTACACGTTGATGATTGATACACAAGGACTTACGAGTGATATCACCGCTGAGGGTAGACCCATTTTGGGAACTGCTCGTCAGGCGCAGTTACCAGAGGGTTAATACAGCGGCACGTGCTGAGAGCTGACAGCTGATGACTTAGCGCTGCTTTTCAAAGAGCTTTTTCCGGCCCGCACACTGGGTGCGGCCTGAGGAGACACAACAACCCGCTCCTCAAGGCCAGTGATACCGTAGCGGGCCAGGCAAAGGCAAGAGCCTACGTCACAGATCAACGTGACGTATACGAAGCAATCGGCAGCTTGAAATATGTATTTGACAACATATGTCTTGCGTTGCATACTAACGATGTGGCATGGGAAGTCGTGTTCCATGAGGAATTCGAGCGTGAGTTCGAACGCTTGCCGGAGAGCGTCCAGGACGAATTGCTGGCCCACGCCAGGCTGCTTCAGCAATTCGGACCGCAACTGGGCAGGCCGCGCGCCGATACGCTCCATGGTTCCCGTCACACCAATATGAAAGAACTCAGGTTTGACGCCGCGGATGGCGTGTGGCGCGTGGCTTTTGCTTTCGATCCGGGCCGAAGGGCAGTGCTCTTAGCCTGCGGCGACAAATCGGGCGGAAGCGAAAGGCGCTTTTATCGCCAGTTGATTGCCAAGGCGGATGTGCGGTTCGAGGCTCATGTGGTACGCATCCAAGGGCAAAAGGATAAAAGGAAGGGGAAGTGACAACCATGAAGACCCTCGATCAGAAGATGAAAGAACTCAGCCCGGCACGGCGCAAAAAGATCAAGGCCCGCGCTGCCCAACTTATCGCGGAGGAGATGTCGCTGCGCGAAGTGCGCCAGGCCCATCGATTGACGCAGGAGCGTGTCGCCGAGGCCCTGGGGATTGGCCAGGACCAGGTCTCCCGCCTCGAACAGCGCAGCGACTTTCTGATTTCGACGTTACGCAGCTACATTGAAGCCATGGGCGGGAGCCTGTCGCTGGTCGCGGAGTTTCCCCATCGCAAACCCGTGATTCTCTCCGGCATCGCGACCATGGAATCCGAGCAGGAGACGCCGCCCCGGCGGCAGCAGGCTCGGGCGTAGTCCGACTTAAGGGAAGTTTATGGCCCTGACCAGAGACTCTGGCGCCTTCCAACAGAAGCTGGACGTACACCGACCTCTACGATTTCCAGGGAGGGACGGACGGGTGTTATCCGGATGGTTTTGTGACCGTTGATGCCGGCGGCCACATCTAATAGGGTCACAAGTGGCGACCGACTCAAGTCGGCGCTATTTTCCATATCACGCCTTAACGCATCCATGGGGAGAACTAACATGAAGCTCGCTGTCAGCATTTTATTCTTACTGGCCTCACTCTATGCTGTCCCTGCCGGTGCCCAAATCAGTAGTTTCCAGCACATTGTGGTAATCGTCCAGGAAAACCGCACTCCCGACAACCTTTTCCAAGGCTTGTGCGGGCCAAACCGAGCCCTGTGTCCTAGCCCATACAACCTGCAGAACTTTGGAACCGATAATGAAGGAAACCAAGTTCCTTTGGTTCCGGTCTCGCTGGCAAGCTCGTACGACCCGGATCATTCTCACAATGGGTTCGTGCAAATGTGCGACTTGGAGCCGCGGAGCAATCAATGTCAGATGGATGGACTTAGCAGCACGGGCTGCAAATCTGGCAAATGTTCGTTTGCTTTCGTCCCGCCTTCCGATGTTCCCCCATATCTCACCATCGCGCAGCAATACGGATGGGCAAACTTCATGTTCCAGACCAACCAGGGGCCCAGCGCGCCTGCCCATCAATTCATTTTTGCGGGAACATCTGCGCCCACGGCAAGCGACGATGCGGCGGCCACATTTGTCGCCGAGAACCCGCAGAATGGTCCAGGCTCCGGATGTCTTGCTCCGCTGGGTGAGTTCTATTGGCTGATTTCTCCGCAAACTGCGCCCCAGGGGTTCAAACTCGTAAATAATCCTCTGGGAACGCTATGTTTCTCCCATCCCACGATGGCAACGTTGCTCGACCAGCACACTCCTGCGCTGAGTTGGAAGTATTACACTCCGGGCGTGAATTCGATCTGGACGGCGCCAAATTGGATCCGTGAAATATGCGTGCCTGACGGTGCATACGAACAGTGCACTGGACCGGAGTGGGACAACAACGTCGATCTCAACCCTGCACACGTGTTGGCTGACATCGAGACCTGTGATCTGTCGGCCATGACCTGGGTGATTCCGGCAGGGCAAAATTCCGACCACCCTGGGCCTCATGGCAACACGGATGGTCCTTCATGGGTAGCTACGATTGTCAACAGCATTGGGGAAAGCTCGTGCAAGAATCCTGACGGCAGCAGCTATTGGGACAGCACCGCCATTTTCATCACGTGGGACGACTGGGGAGGATGGTATGACCACGAGCCGCCGACGCTTTTGTCCCGGCCGAATCAAGGTCAAGGGGACTATCAGTACGGTTTTCGCGTCCCGTTACTGGTCGTCTCGGCCTACACTCCACGCGGCTACATAGACAACGACCGGCACGATTTCGGCAGTATTCTCCGGTTTATTGAGCATAATTTCCGCATACCGGAGGGCGCGCTCAACTTTGCCGATGACCGGGCCACGACCGATCTAACGAGTTTTTTCCAGCTGACTCATGATCCCCGAGAGTTCCAGCACATTCCGGTGCCTACGCGCGCAGACTACTTCCTGAACGATAAGAGGCCTATGGAGCCTCCGGACACTGACTGAAGAAGACCCGGCCTTTATGGGCGTTAGCGAATTTGCTGCAAAAGACGATTTGCAGTCCGTTCGGGACGTGGTTTACGAGCCTGCCTTTCGTGAAGGAGGCGAAAGGGCGGGCGCCCGGCTCCGCCGCTTCACGTGCCAGCGTGACGCGCGCAGTTGTGCTGAACGAGACCGGGCACGGTATCAGTCAATAGCGAGCACGAATTTGTTCTAAATCTAATTACGATCCGGTTACCGCTCAACCAAGCACTTGACTTTGCCCCCGCAGGGGATAAGATTGCTCTTACCGCCAGCAAGAGCGTTCATCAGGAAGTTACGGAGCTGGCCCGGCCCTTCCCACGGTGTTGCTAACCAAGATGTTTTATGGGGGGACTATGGCCGGGATTTTGTCCAATCGAAGCACCGTTCTCGCAGTTTGCCTGCTGAGTCTCCTATGGTTCGCCTTGCCCCTGACTGCTCAGGGCAACTTCGCAGTTTCGGCCACACCGTCTTCTCTCAGCATTCCGCAAAATGGTCAGGGGACCGCAACCATTACCACCACCATCAGCGGTGGTTTCAATGATTTCATCAGTCTTTCAGCTTCCGGCGCGCCTCCGGGCGTGAGTGTGAATTTCAACCCCAGCACGATCGGAGCGCCCGGCGCGGGCAGTTCCACCATGACCATCACGGTGATACCGATCGCGCGTCCGGGGACATACCTTATTACCGTGACCGGTACCAGCGGTGGGGGCATCAGGCAGGCGACCACGGTATCTTTGACCGTCACCCCAATGGGACCGCCGAGCTTCTCAATGTCAGCCACACCCGCGGCGCTGACGATCGGCCAAGGCAATCAGGGGACCTCGGGCATCTATACCGTCATCAACGGCGGCTTCAACAACTCGATCAGTTTGTCGGCTTCGGGCGTGCCCCTGGGCATCGTCGTGGCGTTTAGTCCGCAGACCATTCCGGCGCCGGGCGACGGCAGCTCGACCATGACCATCACGGTGCTGCGCCTCACCATGCCCGGAACCTATCCCATCACGGTCGCGGGCAGCGGTGGAGGGATCAAGCAAAGCATTACGGTCACACTGACAGTAGCCTCGCCACAGGATTTCGCGATTTCGGCTGCACCGGCTTCGCTCACTGTCGTGCAGGGCAACCAGGGAACCTCGACCGTGACCACCACGATCAGTGGGGGCTTCAACGCCAGCATCAGCCTTTCCGCATCCGGGCTGCCCGACAGCACAACGGTGAGCTTCAATCCGCAAACGATCCCGGCGCCGGGGGCAGGCAACTCAACCATGACCATCACCGTCGGGACGAATACCAATCTCGGCACGTACACGATTACGATAACCGGCAGTGGAGGAGGCATCCAGCGATACGCCGCATTCACGCTAACGGTGATTACCCGTTCTGCCTTCGTAATGGGATCCTCTCCCTCGTCTCTTAGCATTTCCGAAGGCGGTTTGGCCCTATCGGCGATCAGTTCAGTTGTCTGTTGCGGATTTAACAACTCCGTTAGTCTGTCGGCTTCCGGCGTTCCTCCCGGAGTCAGTGTGACCCTGAATCCAGCCACGCTTCCCGCACCAGGGTCCGGTACCGCGAAAATGATCATGAAGGTCGCGAGCACCGTCCCAACCGGGACTTATCCCATCACCGTGACCGGCAATGGTGGAGGGGACGTGCAAAGCACCACGGTAATGCTGACGGTGACCGGGGGCCAGCCACCCAGGAACGCCAACTTCATGGAGGCGTACTCGTACACACTGCGGTCTTCGTTCGGTACGCCACCCTACATCTACCAGATGACCTCCGGAGCTTTGCCTGCCGGGCTGACTATGGACAGCTCCGGTACCATCGCCGGCACTGCCACTGCAGTTGGAGCGTTCCCTTTCCAGGTATTAGCTACCGACTCTTCCCAGCCAGCGCAGCAGCAGAGCAGCAGCTACACCCTTAACGTGGTCATTGGTCTTGACCAATACAGCGGACTCACAGCAGCGCCGGTGCCGGGATGCAACAAGACCGGCTATTTCCAGGCCCTGAGGGTGACACAAAAAGACGGGTCGATGAGGTGGGTCTATGCTGACCCTAACTGTTACGCCTACTATCAGCTCTCGGTGTATCAGGCCGATACGGAATTCATCTTTGGGGGTATCTTTCAGAGCAAGTACGGAAATGACTCCGCCAAGTTCGCGAAGCACTCGCTGCAACGCGAAGTAGCCTATGGCTACAACTCCAACGACATCTTTTACAGCGACTATATGCTGCCCGTTCCGAAGGGCGGCGCTAACGGAGCCATACCACAATTGCCTTTCCAGCTCTACTTCGGTACGACTGATGACGCCATACATCACTACCAATGGTTGGGGATACCCGAGCCGATCAAGGATATGTGCAAGGGACAGGACAGCTACGGATTTGGAGATTTTTGCAACTACACCCTGGATATCATGGATCCGAACTGGCTGGTCGCCAATCAGGGAGAACTGGCGCTGCTGCAGAACCCGGCCATCGGCGGGTTTCCGAACGGATTCAACACTACTCCCTGGGTGGTTGCACTTTCCCTTGGCGATGCCGACCTCCTGTATATGTTCAAGGGCAACGGCTCTGGACAAAATGATGTCCCGGTCTACCCGCATCCCGCCATGGTGGTTGCCACCAGCGCCTTCAATTACAACCTGCCGCCGGTGAACGGCACCTGGCAGAGGCCTATCCTTTATGCCAAGGCGGCTTGGACCTGTAACGCCGCCGCGAACGATCCTATCAACCTCCCGCCCGGGCAATCTTACCTGGAGCAGAAGTACGGTAATAACATTGCCGCTCTCAACCAGGCTTGGGGAACCGGCGACTTCTACACCTCGTTCTGCGATGACGGCGGATTCGGTACGGGAACGGGAGTGATTGACGAAGATGGGCAGCACACCGGCTGGCTTGGCGGCGACTACTATAACCAGACAGGTATGAATCCAAATCTGAAGGCTGACCTGGACGGGTATCTCTATACCATGGCCTACCAGGTGTATTCGCCACAGGTCAGCACCGTCCGTAGCTATGACACGAACCACCTGCTGATGTGCGGTTTTTATGGGGGTACGGGAGACGGCGGGATGCGCACTATCGTCGCGCAGGCGTTTCGCGACGCCGGCTGCCAGGTCATGGTGCTCAATTGGAATTCCAACTATCCGTCGATAGGCCAGGCATCGAATCAGGCGGTTTACGATCTCATCGGACTGCCGGCGACCGTCTTCTACTACGTCACCGCTCAAGCCGATTCCGATTTCAGCAACTTTCCTGACAATGGCGCCTTCGATGCCGATTACTTGACTCAGCAGGTGCGCGGTCAGCACTATGGCGCTGACACTCAGATAATGCAGGGCACGCGCGGCTCCAATGGCGACTACTTCACCATGGGAATTGATTTCTGGGCGCTGACCGACAATGACAACTTGCACACCAATTATGGCTTCATCTCCTCGAGCGACAACGTTTATGACGGCGTGTGTGCGACGAGAGCGGTAAGTGTCGACCCGTGGGGATACACCTGCGGAGGAGAGGAAGCGGACTATGGCGATTTCACCGATAGCGTTACCCAAGCCAATTCGACCCTGCTCCAGGAGTTGATCCAGGCACTGCTGCCGTAACCGAAGCGCAGGGGAGGAATCCGCCGAGGTTGTTGGACTTGTATTCGTTGGGACCTTCCTTGAAAAGGTATGCCTGTTCAATGTGGCCCGGTGCCCCTCACTTACAATCGCATATTCACGGACCACGACAAAGGTTCGTCAGGAAAGTTGTTGACCGCAGGCGGGCCGTCCCTGTAAAGTGCGATGCCATTATGGGCGATAGTGAATTTGCTGCCAAAGACGATTTGACATCTGTTCGGGACGTGGTTGCCGAGCAGGCACAGAAGCTCGATGAACTAAGCCAGAAGATCGACGACCTGAGCAAGAAACTCGACGAGTTCAGCCAGAAGTTCGACGATTTGAACTCGCAGCCGCTGGTCAAGAGCTGGTCCGATCTCCAACAAATGCTGATGTCCAACATGTCGGCGTTTGGCGACGAGATCATGGGCTCCCCACCCGTTCAGCAGAAGTTCACCCAGATTGACACTGACCTGACGATTATCAAGGCCAAGGTCGGCTCATAAGAGCGCGCACCCCCTGTCAACCCAATTTCCGCTGACGAGGCGCAGACACGCCGAGGGACGGGCTTTGTCTCGTTCCGGTGTCGTCCCCAAGAGGGCTGGGTCATCGTGGCTGTCGCCGCTACGCGGCTCGGTTTTTCTCCCACTTTGACCGCGGGCTTACGCCCGCGGCTAACACAAATGCCGCCGCTGCGCGGCTCATTCGGCATCAAACATCGACATTTGTTCCACGTCCGATTGCGATTTGACCTATGACACAGGGTTCTTCTGGACTCAGGTTAACTTTCCACGTCACCGATGCCGTTCCATCGCGCCTACCGGCATGAATTTACGTTGCGATCGAGGGTTATAATCGCCCCATGGTTACGCCTCTAATCTTGCTTGGCGCTCTTGTTCTTGTGATCCTCGTGGGTGTAGCTAGCTTGAACCGGTTCCGAACACGAGCGAGGCCTCTGCCGCCGCCACCCCCACCGGTTGAACGCTGGCCCATGTCGGAGGCTGAAGTAGAGCGCAAGCAGGGAACTGAGCAAGCCCGGCGGGAAGATGAGCCCAGGTGGCCCTCTGAGTTTACGCGGGTGATCTCACGGGACAAGCCCGGGGAGGCGGCTGAGCCGCCGCTGCAGAAACCTGCTGCCGCGCTTCCTACACCTCCGCCTGCCACGGCTGCGCCCGCTCCATCTGCGCCGGTGCCAGCGCCGTCCGCGCCGGCCGCTCCCGCCCCTACCGCGCCGTTGGCTGCACCTGCGCCTTCTGCACCCGTCCCGACTTTCGCCGCCCCAGGGAAGTGGTCCGGGCTCAAATCCCACAAGAAGCCTCCCAAGCACGCGGCCAAGAAAAAGGCTGCTCCCCCGGTTCGCGACGCGGAGGAGTTCGGGGTTTCCGAATCCGGGGTCGATGACGGCATCGGTGACGAACAGGCCGCGATCCAAGAGCCATCGCAGGTTGAAGTTCCTAGTGACGTACCGATTGATAATGTCCACTTCACGCTGACCGGTCCCCTTGTGCTCGCACCCGACACCGCGCACGAGCTTCAATTCTGGCTGCACGTCGAACAGCAGAGGCTGGCCGTGCTGCAGGCCGCGAGCGCGCTGCAGGGCCTGCCACCATCACAGCTGTCGGTGAAAACTGAGGGGCCGTACCCGTTGCAGCGCGGAAGCCGCGTCAGCGTCCGGCTCACAATCGATGGCCTGAAGTGTTTGGACAGTCACAAATGGATCACGTGGACGGGGGAAATCGGCAGCACAACGTTTGTAGTTGAGGTTCCACTGGGGACATCGGAGGGAGCCTATCAGGGCAGGGCTTCCATTCGTCTCAACGGCGGCGAGATTGCCAGGATGTCTTTCCTGGTGCGCGTGGGGGCGGCCAATCTCAAGGTGGATGAGATTCCCTCGCAAACCACATCGTATCGAAGCGCGTTTGCCTCCTATGCCAGCGAAGATCGCGCCGAGGTGCTCAGCCGGGTCCAGGGAATGGAGGCGGCGGGAATGGATGTGTTTGTGGACGTCGTCAACCTGCGATCGGGGCAGAATTGGGAACGAGAGCTGACGGAGAGGATTTCTAAAGCGGACGTGTTCTATCTCTTCTGGTGTTGCCATGCCATGAAGTCGGAGTGGGTCGCGAAAGAATGGCATTTGGCCATGAAGGTCAAAGGGCCGGACTTTATTGACCCTGTTCCTTTGCAAAGGCCAGAGCTGGCGCCGCCTCCGAACGAACTGGCCGCCAAGCACTTCAATGATCCGTTGCTTGCCTTCATCGCAGCAGCGGGTGGCGCGCACTCCGATTAGGCGCGTGCGCCCCGCTCCCTCATGTACCTGCGCCTGTGTCGCAGGTCACTGAAACAAGTTGGCAATCAGCATAGGGTGTTCTTGGAGGGTTGGAGGTGTTCCCGGTGGAGCGGACACCAAAGATCGCTACCTTGAATCCGCCCGCGAAGCGCCCAGCGAATCCTCATCTCAAAAGAATCAAGCTGTTTGCGCGCTGGTCTCCTCGACCGCGCAGCTTGGAGCTGCCGAAGCAGTCGGGCCTGTTGGCTGCCGCGTCAACCGATTGTCCACTGGTGGATGCTCAACTGCCTCCCAGGAATGGCATTCTTGCGGGGTTGCCAGGCAGGGAATTGAGTTACATAAGGCCACATCTCCAGTGTGTTTCCTGGCAGGGCGGGGAAATTCTGCGCGACGCTGCTACCCCGCTCGAAGGTTTCTATTTTCCCCAGTCAGGGATGGTTTGCACGCTCGCCGTTATGGATGACGGGAGGACCCTGGCACTGGCGGCGATCGGAAGGGAAGGCTTTGTAGGCGTGCCGGCGTTCCTCGGGGCCGAGGTCGCACAGCTGCGAGCGGTTGTGCTTGTCGGCGGGAACGCTCTCAAGCTGAGTCGAGACACGCTGCGCCGCATTCTGCCTGCAAATCCGCAATTCGCAGCCGCGCTGCGGCGCTACAGCAGCCGGTATCTGGCACAAATTGCGGCCGTCGGCGCGTGCCACGCGCTCCACAGTGTGCATCGCCGCGTCGCGTTCTGGTTGCTTCTGGCCCGCGATCGCACTGGCTCAGATTCTCTGGCACTCACTCACGAGATCTCTCGGTGAGCTGCTCGGGTGCAGGCGATCCTCTGTAACCGTGTCGCTGTTGTTATTGGAGAATGCGGGAGTGATTCATGGCGGGCGAGGTCAGATCAGCATCCTCGATCACAAACGGCTGGAGCAGCAGGCCTGTGAATGTTATGCCTCACTCGAAGAAGCGCGGGTGAGTGAGTCCGTGATCCTAACCGGAATTTCGTACTTGTGTGCGGTAGCGGACTGACAACAGGCGGGTTGCGCAGGTAGCAATTGTGAAGGGCAATACTTGGACTACTAGCGTGCAGTCCCCAAGAGATGTCGTGATGCAACACACGAGCACTTCGGGGATATCTAACAGGGCGAACCTAAACATTGTCAGCTATAGGAGGCCTGCCATGGCGCACAAAACATCGAGTCCTCACGCAGCAAAGCCCGATATGGGTTCCCTCGAGTTGAGCGAGGAGTTGATCAGGAATCGCGCTTATCAACTTTACGAAGAACGGGGTTGCGAGAACGGTCACGACCTCGACGATTGGCTAACGGCAGAAGCGGAGGTCATGGGGAAGAAAACCAGCGAGTCGGCGATCGCCTATGAAGCGGCAATGAGCGCCTCTGCGGCCTAGAATGTCGCGCTGCGCACACATGCTCTACGCGTGACGCGCAGCGCGATTGGATACCGGGCCGCTACTCTTTCTTCTCTTCGCTGGCGGCGGGTGGCTCGTCTGCCATCTGCTTGTTGTCGGCTTCGGCAGCTTCCATGGCCTTGCGAGTTTCTTCGGCACGCTTGGTGCGAAGCTCGGCGCGCTTCTGACGCTTCTCGTCGAGTGTCTTCTCGCTGCCGAGCAGCTCGACCCAGGCAATGTCCCCGCCATCACCCTTGCGGAATCCGCCGTGAACGATGCGCAAGTAGCCGCCCTCGCGGTCGCCGTAGCGTGGCGAGATAGTGTCAAACAGCTTGCTGACGGCTTCGCGCGTCATGAGGTAAGACGCGGCCTGGCGCCGCGCCGCCACGTCGCCGCGCTTGCCGAGGGTGATCATCTTCTCCACGTGCGGGCGCATGGCCTTGGCCTTGGTGAGGGTGGTTTCGATGCGCTCTTCCACGATCAGCGAGGTCACCAGGTTGCGCAGCAGCGCCCTCCGGTGCTCGGTGTTCCGTCCCAGTTTCCATCCTGCTCTACGATGACGCATTTCCGTTCCTCAGGGGCTAAAGCCCCTACATTAAGAAAGTGGCCTGGACGCCGGGCTAAAGCCCGGCTCTACCCGTGCCGTCCCTAAAGGGACTCGGCGCGCTTTATTTCCTTCACCCGGGGCTCGCGCCCCGGGCTCAATTCGACGTCGCTGCGCGGCTAGTGTCCCGCTGGTTCCTCTAGAACTCCGTATCGTTGCCGTAACCACCGGACAGCGACAAGCTTGACGCTGCTGTCGTAGCACCGGGCACGGCGTTGCCGTGCTCGTCGATCTTCATGCCCAGGCCCAGTCCCATCTGGGACAAAATCTCCTTGATTTCGTTGAGCGACTTGCGGCCGAAGTTCTTGGTCTTCAGCATCTCGGCTTCCGACTTCTGCACCAGCTCGCCGATGGTCTGAATATTGGCATTCTTCAGGCAGTTGTAGCTGCGGACCGAAAGCTCCAACTCCTCGACCGAGCGATTCAGGTTCTCGTTGCGAATCTCCGGCTTGTCGCCGGCGTGGGCTGCCTGCGCCTCCAGTTCTTCCTCGAAGTTGATGAAGATGTTCATGTGGTCCTTCAGCAACTTCGCGGCGAGTCCGAGGGCGTCGGCCGGCGTGACCGATCCGTTGGTCCAGACTTCCAGGGCGAGCTTGTCGTAATCGGTGATCTGTCCCAGACGAGCGGCTTCCACCGAGTAGTTGCACTTGCGCACCGGTGAATGCACGGAATCAATCGGGATGAACCCGAGTCCGAGGTCCTCGTCGAAGTTCTTGTCGGCAGAAACGTAGCCGCGGCCCTTCTTCAGCCGCATCTCCATGTCAAGCTTGCCGCCTTCGCTGATGGTAGCGATGTACACATCCTTGTCGAGCACTTCCACATCAGCGTCGGCCTCGATCATGCCCGAGGTAACGACGCCCGGCTTGTCGGCGCGCAGGTAAATGGCCTTGGGCGCGTCGCCAGTCAGCCGGAAGGGAATCTGCTTCAGGTTGAGAATGATGTCGGTCGCATCCTCCACCACTCCGGGAATGGATTGAAATTCGTGCAACACGCCTTCAATCTTGACCGCCGTGACAGCGGCGCCTTCAATGGAGGACAGCAACACGCGGCGCAGCGCGTTGCCGATGGTGGTACCGAAACCACGTTCAAACGGCTGCGCCCAGAAGTGACCGTACTTGTCGGTCAAGGTCTCGGTGTCGGTAGCCAGCCGTTTGGGTTTCTGAAATCCTTTCCAAAGCATTCATAACTCCTATCTGTCAGTTCGGCCATGCTGCACGGGCGATGCCCGGCTGATCTGGCTCGAAGATTGTAGGAAAGCACGGCGCCGATGATTCTGCGCCGCAGTTTATTACTTGCTGTAAAGTTCCACGATCAACTGCTCATTGATGGGCAGGTTGATATCGTTGCGCGTGGGCAATGAGAGCACACTGCCCTTGTAGCCGTCGCGGTCCACCTGCAGCCACGCCGGCGGGGGCTGATGGCTGGCAAAGTCCTTGGCAATCTCCAGGATCGCCAGCTTGTTGCTCTTCTCCCGCACCGCGATCTCGTCTCCAACGTTCACCTGGAACGACGGGACGTTGACCTTCCGGCCATTGACCGCCACGTGACCGTGACGGACGAGCTGGCGGGCCTGACGGCGGGCAACCGCGAACCCCAGGCGATACACGACGTTGTCGAGACGACGCTCCAGTTGCTGAAGCAGCATCTCGCCGGTGACACCCTTGGTACGGGCAGCACGCTCGAAGTAGTTACGGAATTGGCCTTCCTGGGTAAAGTACATGCGCTTCGCCTTCTGCTTTTCGCGAAGCTGCAGGCCGTATCCTACAATTTTCGCCTTGCGGTCCTTGCCATGCTGGCCGGGGGCGAAATTGCGCTTCTCAATCGGACACTTGTCGGTGAAGCACTTTGAGCCCTTGAGGAACAGTTTCATCCCTTCACGGCGGCAAAGGCGGCATACTGCGTCTTTGTAGCGTGCCAAGTTACATTCTCCTTATGGATGCAGCCTGTGCATCCGGCTATCGATCGGTTTACGGGCGCTTGGCGGCCTTTCGTCCCGATCAAAAATCAGTTGTCAGTGGATAGTGGTCAGTGGCTAGTTAAACCCCATCCACCCGAGTAGATCTCGAAGCAATTGTCAAGGTTCAGTGATTAGATGCGCCGTGTTGCCACTGAGCACCAAACCAAATGGCCACTTGCACGTCGCTTCTCCTATCCACTATCCCCTGACCACTATCCACTGTTCCTATACCCTGCGTCTCTTGGGCGGACGGCACCCGTTGTGCGGCACCGGCGTCACGTCGCGAATGGAACGCACGTCCAATCCGGAGGCCGACAAGGCACGCACGGCTGACTCGCGTCCCGAACCCGGACCACTCACCCTCACGTCAACGACGCGCATGCCATGATCGCGCGCCTGATTGGCGGCGTTGGCGGCAGCCTGCTGGGCGGCGAAGGGCGTACCCTTGCGCGATCCGCGGAAGCCCAACGATCCCGAGCTCTTCCACGACACCGTGTTTCCCGTGGGATCGGTGATGGTAACGATGGTGTTGTTGAAGGACGCTTGAATGTGCACCAGTCCGTTGGGAATGTGCTTGCGTTCCTTCTTCTTGAACTTCTTGCCGCTCTTGCCTTTTTTGTCCGCTGCGGCGGATCCAGCTGGTTTCGCCATGGCTTATGTCTTCCCCGCTGCTTTCTTCTTGTTCGCCACCGTGCCCTTGCGCGGACCCTTGCGGGTGCGGGCGTTGGTGTGGGTGCGCTGGCCACGGACCGGCAGGCTGCGGCGATGACGGTACCCACGGTACGACCCGATCTCGATCAGTCGCTTAATGTGCATCGAGACGTCTTTACGCAGATCGCCCTCGACGTTGCCGCCCTCTTCGATGACCTGGCGAATGCGGTTGACCTCGTCTTCGTTGAGGTCGCTTACCTTTTTGGCCGGTTCCACGTTGGCCGAACCGACAATCTGCTTCGCGCGCGAATTTCCGATGCCGAAAATGTAGGTCAGCGCGATAACGATGTGCTTGTTGCGCGGAAGGTCCACGCCTGCAATACGTGCCATAGTTGCTCCAAAACTTTTGTAGTGCCTAGCCTTGCCGTTGTTTGTGCTTGGCGTTTTCGCAGATCACGCGCACTACGCCGTGACGGCGAATCACCTTGCATTTGTCACACATCTTTTTGACCGATGCTCGTACCTTCATAATTGCTTTTTCCTGTGCCGTCCCTACGGGACTCACGTCAATTTTTCAGCTCACCCAGGGCTTACGCCCTGGGCTAAAACAAATGCCGCCCCTGCGGGGCTGGTTCAGAGCGGGCTTCAGGTTATCTCGCAAACCACAAACGATTTTCCATGCCCTCAGCACTGACTCAACTCAGTTATTTATACCGGTACACAATGCGGCCCCGCGTCAGGTCGTAGGGCGAAAGCTCCACCGCGACCCGATCGCCGGGAAGTATCTTAATGAAGTTCTTGCGCATCTTGCCGGAGATATGGGCCAGCACCTGGTGCTTGTTCTCCAACTCCACTCGGAACATGGCATTCGGCAGCGGCTCCACGACCACCGCCATCACTTCAATCGCGTCTTCCTTACTCATTCAACCCCTGAAATAGCTGTTAGTGGCCAGTTGCCAGTTGTCAGAACCATCCGCTCACTGACAACTACTCCGTCAAAATCATCGGCCCGTTCTTGGTCACTGCGATACAGTGTTCGAAGTGGGCGCTATAGCTGCCGTCTTCGGTCACGGCGGTCCACTTGTCGTCGAGCAGCCGCGTGCCCGGCTTTCCCATGTTCACCATCGGCTCGATGGCCAGCACCATGCCGTCCCGTAACTTCGGACCATGTCCCGGCGTTCCGTAGTTCGGGACCTGCGGGTCTTCATGCAGGCGGGTCCCGATCCCATGCCCGACAAACTCACGCACCACGCTGAAGCCGTTGGCTTCCACAAGCTGCTGCACGGCGGCCCCGACATCGCCGACAGTATTTCCCGCGCGGGCCGCCTCGATCCCCCGAAACAGCGATTCACGGGTCACTTCGAGGAGCTTCTGGAGCTCCGGTGAAATTTGGTCGCCCACTGGGACAGTAATGGCCGAATCACCGTAGTAGCCGTCCAGCACCACACCGCAATCGAGTGAAACAATATCTCCTGCCTTCAGCACCCGCCGCTCTGAGGGAATACCGTGTACAATCTCGTCATTCACCGAGGTGCAGAGCACGCAGGGATAATCGTAATAGCCCTTAAACGCGGGTTTGGCGCCCAAATCCCGGATCTTGCGCTCAGCTACGCGCTCCAAGTCCATGGTGGAAACACCGGGCGCCACCAATTCTTTAGCCGCCTCGAGGACCTGACGCACGATGCGCCCGCTGCGGCGCATTTTGTCGATTTCCGAGTGCGACTTACAAACGATTGACATTCTCAAGTGCGCTAAACATTTGTGCGGCCACCGCTTCCACCGGTTGATCGCCGTTCACCTCGATCAATCGACCGCGGGCGCCGTAATAGTCCACCAGGGGCAGCGTTAGCTGCTCATAGGCCTTAAGGCGTTCCGCGATGACCTCTTCCGTATCGTCCCGGCGCTGCACCAATGGGGTGCCATCAACATCACAGATGCCCTGGACTTTGGGAGGCTGGTAATAGACGTTGTAAATCAGCCCGCAGGTGGGACAAGAACGACGTCCGGTAAGCCGTTGCAGTAGTTGATTATACTCCACTGCCAGCCGGATCACAACCGGCGGCGCGCAGGCCTGCCGGCCTTTCGCGTCCTTGCCTGCCCGCATCTTTTCCAACTGCCCGTCCAACCACTCGGCCTGCCGCACCGTGCGCGGAAAGCCATCCAGAATGAAACCGCGAAAGCAATCGGCCTGCTGCAAACGGTCCGCCACCATGTCGCAGACCAGTTCGTCGGGAACCAGGTCGCCGCGCTCCATGATCTCCTTGGCCTTCATGCCCAGCTCCGTCTTGCGGGCCACGTTGTCCCGCAAGATATCTCCCGTGGAGATCTGCGGGATGCCAAAGGTTTCAGCAATCAGCTTGGCTTGCGTTCCTTTGCCTGCGCCTGGCGGTCCCAGCAGGATAATGGGACCGACTACTCGCTCTTTCGTACTAACGCTCACTGCCGTGGAAGTCCGCACTCCCATGTTCAGTACCCTTCAGCCCGAACATCGGCTCTTTCTTGCCCGCCGTGGCGGGCCGGAGCCTCCCGGTAGCTCCGCGCTAGCAACTAGCAATTAGGCCAGTAGTCATCATCAGGAAATCCAGGCCGACTAATAGCCAATTGCTAGTCGCTAGCTGCTTGCTTTACCACGTCGACCTGCGCCCGCGGATGCGTCCGCTTCGCGGGGTAAATCCTTCATAGTGCCGCATCACCAATTGCGACTCGACCTGATTCACCGTATCCATGGCCACGCCCACGACGATCAGCAGGGAAGTGCCTCCGAAGTAGAAGCTCACTCCCAGGCCGTTGGTCACCCAGGTTGGCAATCGTTCAAAGAATGCACCGATTACGCCGGGCAAATGGTTGAGGTGAATACCGGTGATCATCCATTCCGGAATGAAGGAGATAAGGATTAAGTAGAGCGCGCCCACCAATGTGATGCGCGTAAGAATGTCGTTGATGTAATTTGCGGTGCGGGCGCCCGGGCGAATGCCAGGAATGAAGCCGCCGTACTTCCGCATGTTGTCTGCAACCTCGGTAGGGTTGAAGACAATGGAAACGTAGAAGTACGAGAAGAAAATGATGCCTACCGCGTAGAGCAGGGTATAGAGCGGCTCGCCCCAGGTCAGAGCGCGCAACATCGGCCCGAAGTAACGGCTGTCTTTAAGCAGGGCCCCGGCGGTCTGCGGCAAAGTCAGCACCGAGGACGCAAAGATGACCGGCATGACGCCACCGGAGTTTACGCGCAACGGAAGATGAGTGGACTGGCCACCCATGATCTTGCGGCCGACGACGCGCTTGGCGTACTGCACCGGAATGCGGCGCTCACTGCGCTCCACGAAGACAATGAACGCGACCACGGCTATCATCAGCACCACGAGCAATAGCATTGCCGGAACCGTGAACGCGCCCCAAGCCTGGTTCCGCACTTTGTCCCAAAGGTCGGCTACGCCGCGCGGCAGGCCCACCACGATGCCGGCGAAGATGAGCAGCGACATGCCGTTGCCGACGCCGCGCTCGGTGATCTGCTCGCCCAGCCACATGATGAAGACGCTGCCCGTGGTCAGGGTCAGCATGGTCATCAGAACGAAACCAATGCCCGGGTTGTTGACGAAGGCTATGCCGCCGCTCATCGTCTGCCGTTGCAGGGTGATGGCGATGCCCAGCGACTGCACGGCGCTCAGCAGCAAGGTGAGGTAGCGCGTCCACTGGGTGATTTTCTTGCGTCCCAGCTCGCCTTCCTTCTGCAGTTTGGCCAGCGGCTCGTAAACCACTTGCATCAACTGCAGGATGATGGATGCCGTGATATACGGCATGATGCCCAGGGCGAAGATCGTCAGGCGGCGTAGCTGGCCGCCACTGAACAGGTCAACGAAGCCGAGGAAGCTGCCGCGGTTCTGGTCGAAGAACTGGGAGAGCAAATCGGCGTTGATGCCCGGCGTCGGAATGTGGCCGCCGAGCCGGTAGACCGCCAGTAGGCCAAGCGTGAACAGAATGCGCTTGCGCAGGTCGGGAACGCGGAATACATTGGCCAACTTCTCAAGCATGGAACAGAAACCTCAGTAGTCAGAAACCAGTTGTCAGTGGCAGCGAGTCAGAGTTTACTTACTACTGGTGCTGACAACTTCCACTTTGCCTCCGGCCTTTTCGATCTTTTCCTGGGCCGACTTGGAAAACTTGTGAGCACGCACGGTGATGGCGGCCGTCAACTCGCCCTGGCCCAGCACTTTCACCAGCGTATTCTTGGAACGGACAACACCCGCTTTGCGCAACAGTTCAGGCGTGATTTCGCTTTCGCCCAGACTCGCCAGGCGCTCCAGGTTCACAACCTCGTATTCGGTCTTGAAGATATTGGTGAAGCCGCGCTTGGGCAGGCGGCGGTGCAGCGGCATCTGGCCGCCTTCAAAGCCGCGCATGATGCGCGAGCCGCTGCGTGACCTCTGGCCTTTGTGGCCGCGGGTCGAGGTCTTGCCCATGCCCGAGCCCATACCACGGCCCACGCGCTTGCGCTTTTCCGTTGCTTTTCGTGGTGCACGTAAATTGCTGAGATTCATCTTTGTACCTTACCTATCGAGTTGCCGTTGTCGGTTCTTCATTCCGCCGGCCGCGCGCCGTGGCTCGATAATGCGCAACTTATTTTGCCGCGTCCACAATCACTACCAGATGCGGCACCTTGCCCACCATCCCGCGTATCGAGGGCGTGTCTTCGCGCTCAATCACCTGGTTCAACCGGGTGAAACCAAGTCCCTTGACCACCAGCTTGTGCTTGACTGGGGCCGCAATAGCGGACCGCACCCACTTGAGATGGAGCTTGGCGCCCGGCTTTGCCGCCGCCGCTTCCGTTTTCTTGCGTCTGCGCGCCATGATTACAGCTCCTCGACCGCCTTGCCGCGCTGTGCCGCCACGTCCTTGCGATCGCGCAGTTTGCCGAGCGCGTCGAACGTGGCCTTGATCACGTTGTGCGGGTTGGTGGTTCCAATGGATTTCGTCAGCACATTCTGTACCCCAGCCGAAGTCATCACCGCGCGGACCGCGCCACCGGCAATCACGCCCGTTCCTTCCGGAGCCGGCTTCAACAACACCATGCCGGCGCCGTAGCGGCCCAGCACCAGGTGCGGTATCGACGTTTGGGTCAGGTTCACGCGCAGCAGGTTCTTCTTGGCGGCTTCGATGCCCTTGCGGATGGCCTGGGGAACTTCTTTGGCTTTGCCGGAGCCGTAGCCCACGACCGCCGAAGCCGGATCACCCACCACTACCAGCGCCGCGAACGACAGGTTCTTGCCGCCCTTGACGACCTTGGTGACGCGGTTGATGGAGACCACCTGGTCTTTGAGCTGATACTGGCCCGCGTCAAGCTTTTTCTTAACGGTTGGCATTACTGTTGCATCTCCTAGAATTCCAGTCCGGCTGCGCGCGCCGCATCGGCCAGTGCCTTGACGCGTCCGTGGTAAAGATAGCCGCCGCGGTCAAAGACCACTTTGTTGATGCCCTTCTGCTTGGCACGCTCGGCGATCAATTGGCCCACTTCCTTGGCCGATCCCACATTTCCCCCGGTGGGGCGCTTGTCGCCTTTGATGCCTTTGCCTTTTTCCACCGAAGTGGCCGACACCAGCGTGACACCCTGCGCGTCGTCAATGACCTGGGCATAAATGTGGTTGACCGACCGGTAAATGTTGAGCCGCGGGCGCTCGGCCGTGCCCAGGATCTTCTTGCGAATCCGGGTATGGACCTTTTGCCGCGTCTGATCTTTCGAAGTCTTGGTAATCATGGTTCGCTCTTCGCTGCTCGCTTTTCGCTGTTAGCTCTTAGCCAATATTCTGCAGTGCGTTAATGCCAGGCACCACCAAAAGATCCCTCGCTGCGCTCGGGGTGATGACGTCGGGCTCAGACGCCCGACAAACGTCATCACTTCGCTCCAGTCTTGCCCACCTTCTTCTTGAGCCGCTCGCCGGTATAGCGCACGCCTTTGTTCTTGTACGGATCAGGCGGACGCAACGAGCGCATTTCGGCGGCGACAAAGCCCACTTTCTGACGGTCAATGCCGCTGAGAGTCAGGTGCGTCTGCTTGGGATCCACGGCCGCCGTGATTCCGTTGGGCAGCGGATACTCGATGGGATGTGAATATCCCAGCGTGAATACTACCGTGTCCTTGCCCTTCAACTCCGCACGGTAGCCGATGCCGACGATATCCAGTTCACGAGTCCAGCCCTTGGTGACGCCTTCCACCGAGTTGTTGACGAGGGCGCGAACCAGGCCGTGCACTGCGGCCTTGGAATCATCTTCGCGCACCACCACGATGTGGCCGTCGTTCTGTTCCAGCTTCACCCCGGCCGGCATGTGGGTGGTGACTTCGCCCTTCGGGCCTTTGACCCGGACGGTGTTGCCTTCCACGGCAAATGTCACGCCCTTCGCCAGCGGGATCGGTTTGTTCCCAATTCTCGACATAATTCGCTCTCACTCACACCAAAATCTATTTGTCATCCCGAGCGAGCGAAGCGAGTCGAGGGACCTGCTGTTCGTGCGCTCAGAAGCGCTCATGGCGCTAGTAAATCTCGCACAGGACCTCGCCGCCGACGCCTTCCTTACGCGCCTGCCGTCCGGTCATCACACCCTTGGGCGTGGTCAAAATGTTGATCCCCAATCCGCCCAGCACGCGGGGAATGTCGGTGTGCCCGACGTACACGCGGCAGCCGGGACGCGAGACCCGCTTCAGGTCCGAGATGGGCGACGAATTGTCGGGGCTGTACTTCAAGTACACGCGCAGGACCTTGCGGCCATCTTCTTCGGTCGCCTTGAAGTTGGCGATGTAGCCCTCCTCCTTCAGAATGCGGGCCATCTCGACCTTGAGCTTCGAGTGGGGAACGTCCACCTTCTGTTGGCGCGCCTTGATGGCGTTACGAACACGCGTTAAAAAATCCGAGACCGGATCGGTCAAACTCATGTGCTTTGCATCTCCTCAAATCGTCGCCCGTTAGCTTTCCACGAACAGTCCGCGTTAACGCTTAGTCCAGCGTTGCTGAAAGAACCTGCGGCGACGGACTAACTTCTACTCAGCCGGTTACCAGCAATCGGCTACCAGCTCGACTTCGCAACCCCAGGAATCTCGCCCCGCAGCGCCAGCCCGCGAAAGCACAAGCGGCAGATGCCGAACTTGCGCAGGTACGCGCGCGGACGTCCGCAGATTTTGCAGCGGTTGTGCTGCCGGACCGAGAACTTGGGCTTCTTGTTCGCCTTGGCTATATGTGATGTTCTTGCCATTGTTTCCTTTTGCGTTCTTCGCTTTTGGCTTTTAAGTTCTAACTAGCCACTATCCACTAACCACTTTCTTTACTGCCTAAACGGCATGCCCATATGCTTCAGCAGGGCACGGGCCTGGTCGTCATTGCCGGCCGAGGTCACGATCGTGATGTTCATGCCCTTCAGCTTCTCGACCTTGGCGTAGTCGATTTCCGGAAAGATCAACTGGTCCCGCACACCCAGCGTGAAATTCCCACGGCCGTCGAACGACTTCGTCGGCACGCCGCGGAAGTCACGAACGCGGGGCAGCGCAACATTCACCAGCCGGTCAAAAAATTCGTACATGCGATCGCCACGCAGGGTCACCATCACGCCGATGGGCATTCCTTCGCGCACCTTGAAGGCCGCGATGGACTTGCGCGCTTTGGTGACCACCGGCTTTTGTCCGGTGATCTGGCCGACCTCGGTCGCCGCCGGATCGATCAGCTTTGCGTTCTGCGTCGCATCGCCCACGCCCATGTTGACTACGATCTTCTCCAGCTTGGGAGCGGCCATGGGGTTCTCGAGATTGAACTCTTTCATCAGCGCCGGGCGTACTTCCTTGACGTAACGGTCACGCAGGCGCGCCGTTGCGCGATTCGTCGCCTTCGGCCGCGCCGGTTTACTCCCCGGCTGCTCGGCAGCCGCTTCCACCTGCCCGGGCTTGCCCTTCTTGCCTTGCGGCTTGCCCGGGGCGGCCTGCTGTTGCCCTTTCTGCTTCTTCTCGTCTGCCATTCGTTCTTTCTACCTTTCTCACGGTTTCGGATTTTGCACCGGTTCGTGAGGAACTCAATTTGATCAGATCCTTCGACTCGGCCTTGCGGCCTCGCTCAGGATGAGCGCTCGAGGCTCAGACGTCTCGAAACCGCGCTCATTTCTCCAGCGTCGCTCCGCATCGCTGGCACACGCGCGCTTGACGATCACCGTGTTTCTCGTGGCCAACCCGGACTGGCCGGTTGCAGGACGCGCACATCAGCATGACGTTGCTGATGGAAATCGGGCTTTCCTGTTCGGCGATGCCGCCCTTGATATTGCGCTGCGGATTGGGGCGCACGTTCTTCTTCACCATCATTACGTGCTCCACCAGCACCTTGCTCTCGTCGGGCATGACCCGCAACACGCGCCCTTGCTTGCCTTTGTCGCGCCCGGTAATGACCCGCACTTGATCGTTGCGGCGAATGTCTACACTCTTCTGCATCTGTCTTCTCTCTGGACCTCGGGGCTGCCTCGACTAAAGAACTTCGGGCGCCAGGGAAACAATCTTCAAGAACTTTTTCTCACGCAGTTCGCGGGCTACGGGACCAAACACGCGCGTCCCGACCGGCTCGTGCACATCGTTGATCAGCACCGCCGCATTCTGATCGAAGCGGATGTAGGTGCCATCGCGGCGACGATGCTCTTTGCGAGTGCGCACGATCACCGCCTTCACCACCGTGCCCTTCTTGGCGGTGCCGTCGGGGGACGCTTCCTTGACCGCTGCGGTCACGATGTCGCCCAACCCGGCGACCAGACCGGTAGAACCGCCCAGGGGCAGAATCATCTGCAATTTGCGCGCGCCGGAATTGTCGGCGACGTCGAGCATGGTCCTCATCATCACTGCCATATTCGCTTCTCCTTGCTGCGCCGCCTACACGGCTGCGTTAGCAGGCGCTTCGACCGGGGCTACCAGGGCCGCGCGCCGCACGATTTCCTTTAACTTCCAGCGCTTCAATTTGGAGAGGGGACGCGTCTCCTCAATCTTCACGAAATCGCCCAAGTGAGCGGTGCCCTCCTCATCGTGCGCGTAGAACCTCTTGCTGCGGGCGACCACGCGCTTGTAGAACGGGTGCGCCTTCTGCCGCCGGACCTCGACCACAATCGTCTTGGCCATCTTGGTGGAGACCACTTCGCCAATCAGAGTCTTGCGGCGGCCGGCTGCTTTGCTGTTTGCGTTTGTTTCGGCCATGGATTACTTTTTCTCCGTCGCAGCCTTCTTGGTGGCCGCCTTCTTGGTTTTCACGGGCCCGCTGGTCGCCACCGCTGCCGTCGGTGCCTTGGGCGCGGACGCTCCGTTGCCACTGGCCAGTTCTTTCTGGCGGGCCACGGTCTTAATGCGCGCAATGTCTTTCTTCAGCTCGCGAATCTTCTTCAGGCTCTCGGTTTGTCCCATCTTCAATTGGAACTTCATCTTGAAGAGCTGGTCCGAGAGCTCGCGCTGCTGATGAAGCAGTTCGGCATCGGTCAAGTTGCGAATCTTCTCTACATTCATGGTTCGAATCCTTGAAGGCCCTTTATTGCGCGCCGTGGCGCTGCACGAACTTGGTGCGCAACGGCAGCTTGTGCGAAGCCAAACGCATGGCTTCGGCGGCATCGGTCGCCGATACCCCTTCCATCTCGAAGAGGATCTTGCCCGGCCGCACCACCGCGACCCAGTGGTCCGGCGCGCCCTTGCCTTTGCCCATACGAGTTTCAGCCGGCTTCTTGGTGACAGGCTTGTCCGGGAACAGCCGGATCCAGATTTTGCCGCCACGCTTGATGAAGCGCGTCATGGCGACGCGGCTGGCTTCGATCTGACGATCGGTGATCCAGCCCGGTTCCATGACCTTCAGGCCAAAATCGCCGAACGACAGCTCACCGCCGCGCCAGGCTTTGCCACACATGCGCCCGCGCTGCTGCTTGCGGTACTTCACTTTCTTTGGCATCAACATAAGCTTTTAGTGGCTAGTGAATAGTGGTCAGTGGCTAGAAACCCTTGTTCCAGCGTTACCGTTGACCATTTACCGCCACCTTATCTCCAGTTCATTTCCTGCAAGTTGCCAGCTGCTAGTTGCTTCTTTCTAACCACCAGCCACTATCCACTGACCACTGTTTTCTAAAACACGCCTGACTGCACAGCCTGGGGCTCGCGGCGCTTTTCCTTGAAGATCTCGCCCTTGTACACCCAGCACTTCACGCCGATGATGCCGTAGGTGGTGTGCGCCTCGGCGAAGCCATAATCAATGTCGGCGCGCAAGGTATGCAGCGGCAGGCGTCCCTGCAAATACCACTCGGAGCGCGCGATTTCGTTGCCGTTCAAGCGCCCGCTCACGCGCACCTTGATGCCCTTGCAACCGAAGCGCAGCGCCGAATCCACAGCTTTGCGCATGGCGCGGCGGAAGCCAACGCGCTTTTCCAACTGCAACGCAATATTCTCGGCCACCAGTTGCGCGTCCAGTTCGGGCTTGTGCACTTCCTGGATGTCCACGTACACATCGCGGTTGGTGCGCTTCTGGATCTCCTGCTTCAGCTTGTCAATCTCCGTTCCTTTGCGGCCGATAATGATGCCCGGACGCGCGGTTCGGATGATGATGCGCAGCTTGTTGCCAGGACGCTCGATCTCGATCGAGCTGACGCCCGCCGACTTGAGCTTGTCTTTCAGCTCGGCCTTCAGCTTGACGTCTTCCAGCAGCAGTTTGTCGTAGTCGCGCTCCACGAACCAGCGCGACCTCCACGGCTTGGTAATGCCGAGGCGGAATCCGTAGGGATGAACTTTTTGTCCCATAATCTTGTTTCTTCTCCGCGGCGATTGCTTTGGGCAGGGCCGCTTTCGTCCGCCGCACTGACGGCGGAATGCAAACCTTATTTCTTCTTGGCCGGCTGCTTAGCTGGCCCCTTCTTCTTCGCGGGTCCCTTCTTGGCAGCTTTCTTCACCGGCTTCTTCGCCACTTTCTTTGCAGCTTTTTTCGCCGGTGCGGCTCCCCCGACTGTCTCAACCAGATCGGCCTTGCCGTTGCCGGACACCTTTTCCTCCAGCGCGATCTCCAGGTGCGAGATGCGACGCTGGTAGCGATACGCGCGGCCCATCGGCGCGGGACGGATTCGCTTCATACGCGGGCCATCGTTGGCGATCGCGCGCTTCACGTACAACCGGTCCACATCAACATCCAGGCCCTTCTCGGCGCTTACGTAGTTGGCGTTCTCCACCGCCGACCGCAAAAGCTTGTACAGCTGCGGCGCGATACCCTTCTTGGCAAATAACAACGTGTCCAGGGCCTCTTCCACCCGCCGGCCCTTGATCAGGTCCAGCACCAGGCGCGCCTTCTGTGGGGAAACTCGCACGTAATTCAGTTTGGCTGTGAATTCCATGTCGTCTCCTTACCGCGCCGGCGGCGCTGGCTTGGCCGCTGTCTCTGTTGCCGCCCTCACCGAGTGTCCCTTAAAGCTGCGCGTCATGCTGAACTCGCCCAGCTTGTGGCCCACCATGTTTTCGGTGACGTATACCGGAATGAACTTCTTGCCGTTGTGCACCGCCAGCGTGTGTCCCACCATCTCCGGGATCACGGTCGAGCGGCGCGACCAGGTGCGCAACACTTTCTTTTCGTTGCGCTGGTTCATGCCGTCGATCTTGGCCTGCAGGTGCGAATCGATGAACGGACCCTTTTTGGTTGAACGTGCCATATCGTCTCAGTCCTACTTCTGTCTGCGGGTCACGATGAACTTATCGGTCCGCTTGTTATTGCGAGTCTTGTAGCCGCGCGTCGGCTGGCCCCACGGAGTCACCGGATGACGCCCGCCGCTGGTCTTGCCTTCACCACCGCCGTGCGGGTGATCGACCGGGTTCATGGCCACGCCGCGGTTTACCGGGCGGCGTCCCAGCCAGCGAGTGCGACCGGCCTTGCCGATGGAAATGTTTTCGTGATCGAGGTTGCCGACCTGTCCGACCGTCGCCATGCAATCGACCAGCACACGCCGGGTCTCACCGGAGGGCAGCTTGAGCAGCGCGTAATCGCCTTCTTTCGCGACCAACTGCGCCTGCGCTCCCGCCGAGCGCGCCATCTGCGCGCCCTTGCCCGGCTTCAACTCGATGTTGTGGACCGTGGTGCCAGGAGGAATGTTGCGCAAGGGCAGGGCATTACCCACCAGGATGTCGGCTTCGGGACCGCTGACTACCTTCGCGCCGACCTTCAATCCAACCGGATACACGATGTAGCGCTTCTCGCCATCAGCGTAGTTGAGCAGGGCGATACGCGCCGAGCGGTTGGGATCGTATTCGATGGAGGCGACGACGGCGGGAATTCCCGACTTGTCGCGCTTGAAGTCGATGATGCGCAGCTTGCGCTTGTGGCCGCCGCCGCGGTGCCAGATGGTAAGGTCGCCGGAATTGCGGCGTCCGCCGGAGCGCTGTTTCGGTTCCGTCAGCGGTTTGTACGGCCGGTTCGTCGTCAGGTCATCGTTGACCGTGGTCGTGGTGAACCGTCGCGTCGGGGTGACCGGTCTGTAGGTTTTGATTGCCATGTCTCTACTCGTTTCTCATCGCGCGGCAGCGATCCTCGCCGCACTTACCGCTGGTGCGGTTACAGATTCTCTGCGTATTCGGGCATCTTCTCGCCCGCCTTCAACCGCACATACGCCTTCTTCCAGTCGGGGCGATATCCCACAAACTTGCCGCGACGGCGCTCTTTGCCTTCGAAGTTGGCAGTGCGCACCGAATCCACTTTCACCTTGAAAATGCTCTGCACCGCCTGCTTGATCTCGGTTTTGCTGGCCTTGACCGCAACTTCGAAGACCAGAGTCGCTTCCGTTTCCTTTACGCCCAGTCCCTTTTCGGTGATCACCGGGCGGCGAATGATTTGATATGCCGATTTCATTACGCCACCTCCGCTTGCTTGCGTTTGGGCGCCGTCGCCTTCAGCGATTCCTGAAGCTTCTCCAGCGCAGGACGCGAAAAGATCGCACTTTCGTAGCGCAGCAGGTGATAGGGATGGACCTGATTGCCTGCCACAAGCTCCACGCCTGCGAGGTTGCGGGAACTCAAGTGAAGGTTCTTGTTCTCGCCCGCCGCGTTCTCCACCAGAAGCGTCGTGCTCTTGGCGTTCAGCTTGTTGAGCGTCTTGCGGAAGTCTTTGGTTTTGGCTTCCTTCAGCTCGAAGCTTTCCACCACGACCAACTTGCCATCGGTAAGTTTGGCCGCCAGGGCCGAGCGCAGAGCGCCCAGCAACTTCTTGCGAGGGAAGGCGTAGTCGTACGAGCGGGGTTGCGGTCCATGGACCGTGCCGCCGTGCCGCCACAGTGGAGAGCGAATCGAGCCCACACGTGCGCGTCCGGTGCCCTTCTGCTTCCACAGCTTCTTGCCCGCGCCACTCACCAGCTTGCGATTCTTGGTGGCGTGCGTTCCAGCGCGCTGCCCGGCGCGGTAGTGCTTCACCGCTTCCCAGAGCAGGTCTTCGTTGACCGCGCCGAATACTTCCTCGGCCAGCTCGAAGGAGCCCACTTTCTCGCCGCCCAGATTTACTACATCAATCTTCGCCATAAGTTCTTCCGTAATCGGGGAGCATCTGCTCCCGTCCAGATTCTGCTCCCGAACCGCAGATCCCTCGCTGCGTTCGGGATAGCCGCAGCGGGCTCAGACGCCCGCAAAGCGCGGCTACTTGCTCTTCTTAGCCATCTGTCGCTTCGAAGCCTTCAACGGATCGACCGTGCCCGCGCCGCTGAATCCTCGACGCTCTCTCGGTGGCTTCTTCGCCTTGGTAATCACGACGTACCCGTCTTTCGGTCCCGGCACCGCGCCTTCGACCACCAACAGGTTCTCGTCCTTATCAACGCCCAGCACTCTCAGGTTGCGAGCGGTGACACGGGCAACGCCCATGTGGCCCGACATCCGCATGCCCTTGAACACGCGGGAAGGAAAAGCCGACGAGCCGATCGAACCGGTGATCTGAAACATCGAACCGTGCGAGGCAGCACCGCCGGCAAACTTGTGGCGCTTCACTACGCCCGCGAATCCCCGGCCCTTGCTGGTCGCAACTACATCCACGAACTTCTCGCCTTCGAACATCTCCACCCGCACCTTGTCGCCAACCTTGGCGCCGTCCTGGTTGTCGCCGTCAACCATGATCGGTACTTCACGCAGGAAGCGCATCGGTGGCAGACTGTTCTTGGCGAAATGTCCCTTCATCGCCTTGGTCAGCCGCGATTCCTTGATGAATTCAACCAGCCCGATCTGGGCGGCATCGTAGCCATCCTTGGTGACCGTCTTGCGCTGGGTCACAAAGCATGGGCCAGCCTGCAGCACCGTGACCGGGTGAACGTCACCCTTGTCATCGAAGAGCTGCGTCATTCCAACTTTCTTGCCGAGAATTCCGTTGACTGCCATTGTCGTGTCCTTAACTCCGCTTCCTGTTCCGGAGTTTCTTGCGCCGGGGGCTTACGCCGCGGAAGCTTTGTTCTTGCCGGCTCGCGCCGGTCCGGGGCTAAAAGCCCCAATCTTTCGTGAGCCTTCTTGCGGCACGGCTGAAGCCGTGCCCTTTCAAACCGCCAGCTGTCTATTTGTGTTCTTTTCCGAACGCCTTGATTTCCACGTCAACACCGGCCGGAAGCTCCAGCTTCATCAGCGCGTCCACCGTCTGCTGCGTCGGCTCAAGAATGTCGAGCAGGCGCTTATGAGTGCGAATCTCAAACTGTTCGCGTGACTTCTTGTCCACGTGCGGCGAACGCAGCACGCAGTACTTGTTCTTCACTGTCGGCAGCGGAATCGGGCCCGCAATTTGTGCCCCAGTGCGCTTCGCGGTGTCCACAATTTCGCTGGTGGACTGGTCGAGAACGCGATAGTCGTATGCTTTCAGCCGGATGCGGATTCGTTCTTTGCCAATCACTTTCGTTGTCTCTTTTCGGATCTCAAAGATCTTTGCTGGGGCATGTCGCCCTGCGGTCTCTGCCGCGGTTTAAGAGCAGGTGCAGCGGCCCAGCGCCGCACCCAGAAAAGCTACGCAATAATTTCAGCGATGGTGCCGGCGCCCACGGTGCGTCCGCCTTCGCGGATCGCGAACCGCAAGCCCTTCTCCATTGCCACCGGCGTGATCAGCTCAATCTCCAGGCTCACGTTGTCGCCCGGCATCACCATCTCCGTGCCCGTCGGCAATGTCGCCACCCCCGTCACGTCCGTGGTGCGGAAGTAGAACTGCGGCCGATAGCCCTTGAAGAACGGCGTGTGCCGCCCGCCTTCGTCCTTCGACAGCACGTACACCTCGCCCTTGAACTTGGTGTGTGGCGTGATCGATCCCGGCTTGGCCAATACCATGCCGCGCTCCACATCTTCCTTCGCCGTGCCGCGCAGCAGCAGACCGGCGTTGTCGCCCGCCATGCCTTCGTCCAGCTGCTTCTTGAACATCTCCACGCCGGTCACGACTGTCTTGCGGGTCTCGCGGAAGCCTACGATCTCGACATCCTCGCCCACCTTCACCTTGCCACGCTCGATGCGGCCCGTGACCACCGTGCCGCGTCCCTGAATCGAGAAGATGTCTTCAATCGGCATCAGGAACGGCTTGTCAATGTCGCGCGCCGGCAGTGGCACGTTCTTGTCCACCGCATCCATCAGCTCTTCGACCTTGGCCTCCCACTGCGCTTCGCCGTTCAGCGCGCCCAGCGCCGAGCCCCGCACCACCGGCACATCGTCGCCCGGGAACCCGTACTTGCTCAGCAGCTCGCGAACCTCCATCTCCACCAGGTCGATCAGCTCCGGATCTTCCACCGCATCGCACTTGTTCAGAAATACCAGCACGTAGGGCACGCCTACCTGGCGGGCCAGCAGCACGTGCTCCTTGGTCTGCGGCATGGGACCGTCGGTGGCCGCCACGACCAGGATGGCGCCGTCCATCTGCGCCGCGCCGGTGATCATGTTCTTGATGTAGTCGGCGTGGCCGGGACAATCCACGTGCGCGTAGTGCCGCGCCTTGGTCTCGTACTCCACGTGCGCCGTGGCAATAGTGATGCCGCGCTCGCGCTCCTCAGGAGCGTTGTCGATGGAGTCGAACGAGCGGAACTGAATCTTGGGATTGTGCTTGCCCAAAACCTTGGTGATGGCCGCCGTCAACGTGGTCTTGCCATGATCGATGTGCCCGATCGTGCCTACGTTCACGTGCGGCTTGCTGCGGTCAAATTTCTCTTTCGCCATTCGCTCTGCTCCTAAACTAATGCCAAACTTACTTTAAGGCCGAAACCCGGCCGGCGGTCTCTCAGCTGGCGCTTGAGGCGTGTACTCCGTTGACGCCGTCCAAAAATGCTCCCACCGAAGCAATCCAATTACGGGTGGCTTCTCGTCCGGCGAATCACCTTCGCTACTAAGCCAAATCCAGACGCCCTGCTGATCCTCATCCACAACAAACGCCTCGAGGACGTCTTGCTTGGAGATCATTCCTGCCATTTCCGCCTTACCGGCCGGAGATAGCCAAAACTTCACGGTGCGACCAGCAAGCTCCATCAGCTTTTCCGAAAAATGAGCTCGGGACGTCCAAGCCCAAATAGAACCATGTTCTTGAGCCTGTTAAATTCCGTCTTTGTACCTGCGTCCAGAACATCGTCCACCAATTCCCAGGAAACTGGCACGTTCAACAAACCTTTCGGCGTTTCGATACGCAACGTCCAGGTCGTCGTATCGATATTTCTGGCCACACCCTTCAGGCGGTAACCCTCTCCCAGCGGCTCAAGTACCGACTCGACCAAATGGCCTAGCTCGACGGCACGCGCATGAATGCGTTCAGACTTTTCCGCCAGGGCTAGCTTCGAGCGCTGCCACTGCTCTTCTGTCAGTCCAAATTTTAGCGCCAGATCCTTCTCATCTTGCGGCAACTCGCTCGTAGGCGATTGCCCGGTGCTCCCGTAGGGATAGCCTGAGATTCGAATTTCGAAATTTGGCGCTGCCATGTTCACCTATTTCGTTCCTGCGGGACTTCTGCCCTGCACTTTGGCCACGATCTCTTCGGCCACAGCACGCGGCGCTTCTTCGTAGCGCGAGAAGTGCATGGAAAACGTCGCGCGGCCCTGGGTATTAGAACGCATGTTGGTGGCATAGCCGAACATCTCAGCCAGCGGGACCATGGCCTTGATCACCTGCGATCCGGCGCGGTGTTCGATGCCCTCGATGCGGCCGCGACGGCTGCTCAGGTCGCCAATGATGACGCCCATGTACTCCTCAGGCACAACCACTTCCACCGACATCACCGGCTCCAGCAGCACCGGACTGGCCCTGCGTGCGGCCTCCTTGAACGCCATGGAACCGGCGATCTTGAAGGCCATTTCGTTCGAATCCACATCGTGATAACTGCCGTCGTAAAGAGTGGCCTTCACGTCCACCATTTCGTAGCCGGCCAGAACGCCGCCTTCCATGGCTTCCTTGATACCCTGATCGACGGGCTTAATGAATTCCTTCGGAATCACGCCGCCCACGACTTCATTGACGAACTCGTATCCCTTGCCGGCCTCGTTCGGCTCCAGCCGGATGCGTACGTGCCCGTATTGCCCGCTGCCGCCCGTCTGGCGAATGTACTTGCCTTCCGCCTGCGACTGTTTGCGAATGGTCTCGCGGTAAGCCACCTGCGGCTTGCCGACGTTGGCCTGCACGTTGAACTCGCGCATCATGCGGTCGACGAGGATCTCCAGGTGCAGTTCGCCCATTCCGGCGATGATGGTCTGGCCGCTGTCGGGATCGGTGTTGACCTTGAACGTCGGATCTTCCTGCGCCAGCTTGCCCAGCGCGATGCCCATTTTTTCCTGGTCACCCTTGGTCTTGGGCTCGACGGCAACCGCAATGACCGGGGCAGGGAACTCGATCGACTCGAGAACAATCGGATGATTCTCGTCGCAAATCGTGTCGCCGGTAGTAATGTTCTTGAGGCCAACGCAGGCGCAGATGTCACCGGCGTAAATCTCGGTGATGTCCTCACGCTTGTTGGCGTGCATCTTCAGCAGACGGCCGATCCGCTCCGTCCGTGAGCGTCCGCTGATATACACGCTATCGCCCTGCTTCAGATGGCCCGAGTACACCCGGATGAACGTGAGCTGACCGACGAATGGGTCGGACATAATCTTGAAGGCCAAAGCCGCAAACGGGGCATTGTCATCGGCAGGACGTTCAATCTCTTTACCAGTATTCGGGTCTTTGCCCTTAACTGGTGGAACATCCAGCGGCGAAGGCAGATAGTCCACGACGGCGTCGAGCAACGGCTGAACGCCCTTGTTCTTGAAGGCCGTTCCGCAGATCACCGGGAAGACCTTCATCTTCAGGGTCGCGCGGCGCAACGCCGCTTTCAACTCGGTTTCGCCGATGGTTTCGCCTTCGACGTATTTGTGCATCAACTCGTCCTGATCGTCGTTCTCGACAACGGTCTCGACCAGAATCTGATGGTATGCAGCCGCCTTCTTCTTAAGCTCTTCGGGGATTTCCTCGACCTCATATTCGGCGCCCATGCTTTCGTCATTCCAGATGATCGCCTTCATGGTCATGAGATCAATAACGCCCTTGAACTTGTCTTCCTGGCCGATAGGCAGCTGAATGGCCACCGGACGGGCGTTGAGGCGCTTGCGGATGGTATCAATTGCGTGCTCAAAGTCAGCGCCCATCTTGTCCATCTTGTTGATGAAGCAAATGCGCGGCACACCATATTTGTCTGCCTGACGCCATACCGTCTCGGACTGCGGCTCGACGCCATGAACCGCGTCGAACACGGCGCACGCGCCGTCAAGCACGCGCAATGAACGCTCCACCTCGGCGGTAAAGTCAACGTGGCCCGGAGTATCAATAATGTTGATCCGAACGTCTTTCCAGAAGCAGGTCGTGGCTGCCGACGTGATAGTGATGCCGCGCTCCTGCTCCTGCGCCATCCAATCCATCGTCGCCGTGCCTTCGTGGACCTCTCCAATACGGTGCGTCCGTCCTGTATAGAACAGGATGCGCTCCGTGGTGGTGGTCTTACCGGCATCGATGTGGGCCATGATGCCGATATTCCTGCAACGGTCTAATGGGTCCTGTCGTGGCAAAATCTTTTCCGTTTCTTGCTAATTCTCTAACCGGTTTGGCCAGAGCGACTTACTAAACATTCCATGATGTGTTGCCTTAAAGGCAGCGCCCGCTTCTCTTACCAGCGGTAGTGGGCGAAGGCCTTGTTGGCCTCGGCCATACGGTGCACATCTTCTTTCTTCTTGATGGCGGCGCCCCGGTTGTTGGCCGCGTCCAGCAGCTCGTTCGCCAGCTTGTCGATCATGCCCTTTTCGCCACGCCCGCGGCTATAGGTCAAAATCCAGCGGATGGCGAGCGAAGTGCGACGGTCGGCGTTCACTTCCACCGGCACCTGGTAGTTGGCGCCGCCGACGCGGCGGGTCTTCACTTCCAGCACCGGCTTGGCATTCTCCACCGCTTTCTTGAACAGCTTGATCGCCTCGTCCCCACCCTTTTCCTCAAGCTTCTTCATGGCGGAGTAGAAGATGGACTGGGAGGTGCTCTTCTTGCCGTCCCACATCATGGAGTTAACGAACTTGTTGACCAGCGTCGACTGGTAGACCGGGTCTGCCAGTGGTTCACGCTTCGCGATATGTCCTTTTCTCGGCATAGAACCTCGACTAAGCCTTGGGCCGCTTGGCCCCGTACTTGGAACGTCCCTGCTTGCGGTTGGCAACACCTACGGAATCCAGCGTGCCACGCACCACGTGATAACGAACGCCCGGCAGGTCTTTCACGCGGCCACCGCGGATCAGCACAATCGAGTGCTCCTGCAGGTTGTGGCCGACGCCGGGGATATAGGTCGTGACCTCGATACCGTTGGTCAGCCGCACGCGCGCCACCTTACGCAGCGCGGAATTCGGCTTCTTCGGCGTTTGCGTGTACACGCGGGTGCAGACGCCGCGCTTCTGTGGGCAGGACTGCAGCGCCGGACTGGCCGTCTTGTAATTCGGCGCCGTCCGGCCCTTACGCACCAGTTGGTTGAATGTAGGCACTCTTGGCAGCTCCTTCGTCCATAACGCCAGCGCCGGGCTGGCAAAAACCGTTGGCCACACTTGGCCAGCATTTGCGCGCCTTTATCAGCGCCGCGCAAAGTTCATCTCGCTTGGGGCTGGACAGCGCACGCACCGTCCATACTTCCCGCGCACAAACAGTGCAGGGGAATATCGGTTTCCGATCAGGTTAGGCGTACGACGGTGGCGCCGTGGTCGTTCCGCACAATGGCGTTAAGCCAGGGCGGAGGGTTAGAACGAGGGCACTCCGTTTCGTTGCCTCGGCCTGCATACCCACCGGAAAGCTCCAGCGGAAGCGCAGGCACGTTTCAGCGAGGACATCCTGCGACGTTCATTTCTGCAGGATGCGTCAGATTACTGCAGCACAGCCAGACACTACAGGCAGGCCAAATATAACTCGCAGAACTTCTCAAATATAACAACTCCGGCCCGACTCGTCAATCATACTCGAGCCAAACACTGATTGTGGCCGTTGACGATGTGAAACGCGCGCCGCGAGAACAACTCAACGGGGCAGTTGGGGTTTCAAAAGGTCGTCGGGAAGCCGCATTGGCAGGGACGGCGGTCACGTTATCAACCCCACTGCTTGCCGAAAGCGTTTGCAACTTCTACACTGAGGGCTTTCAGCAAGAAATAATTCTGCGTTCATAGATCCGCCAGACCTCTGGTTCGGCGGGGAGGATACATGCGGCGGTTCCCCGTGGTTTCTATCCTGGCTGCACTCCTTACAGCCGTCTTTCTTATTTTCCTGGCCGGTTGTGGCGGAGGCACCAGCACCGCGTCTCCGGTGGTCGCCAGCATCACCCTCGCTCCGACTACCATCTCGCTGAATGAAGGAGGCGTGGCCACCCTCTCGGCTGCGGCCAAGAATTCGGCTGGCTCGATCATCGCGGCCGACATCACCTTCGCCAGCAGCAATCCCAGCATCGCCACGATTTCCACTGGCGGCCTTATCTGCGGCGGCGTTTGGGATTCCAGCACCATCAACTGCAATGCGACCAGCGGGCAGGCTGGCGTGGGACAGGTCGCGATTACCGCTACTTCCGGTAACGCCACGGCTACCGCGACGGTTTATGTGCACCTAAAGGTGGACCGCGTCGTCATAGTACCTCCAAGTGGCTGCGTCAGCACGGGGCTGATGGTGAACGCAACAGCGTCTGCCTTTAGTACCTCGGCGCCAGGCTGTTCGCAATCTTCGCCTTGCGACATTACTTCGACTGTAGGGCCTATTGCCCTTGCTTCAAACGACCTGTTCGTTGTCGCCAATTCCGCAGGCGTAGAAGCAACATACGACTCCGCTACAACCAGCCCTACTTACAGTTCGGGGGGAACGATTACTGGCTCAAAAGGCCAAACCTGCAATCTGTCGAACTTCGGCGTTGGAGGCTCATCCGGGATCGATCCGACTTTCGCTCCCGCCACGAACAGCCCCACGTACACCTCCGGGGGAACGATTAACGGTTCGCCAGGCCAAACCTGCAACCTCTCTAACTTCAACGGGGTCACGGGTGCCACCGCGACCGTAACTTTGACCGCCACGAACACGATTGCCAGCGGGGCCCATCTGACGGTCACGGCGGAGGGGTTCGGCGCGACCACGCCGCCAACGTCGGCGACGCTTAGCAATGGCACAGCCTCTTGTAGTGGAACGGCAACTGTTGTTACCGCACTCATAGGTGTTGGCGGCGGTTCCGGTCTCAGTGTCGTTGGCGCCGAAGCGACCGTCGCGCTGACAGGTACGAATACGATTGCCAGCGGAACCCAGTTAACCGTCACCGCGTCGGGATACGGCGCAACCTCCCCGCCAACCACGGCAACCCTGACCAGCGGGACTGCTACCTGCAGCGGTACGGCAAACGTCATCACCGCGCTTAATAGCGCCGGCGTTTTTACTGCGGAAAGTCCAGGCGCGACCTCCATCTTCGGCAGCGTCTCGGGCGTGAACAGTGTCAGCGCTCCTTACCTCACCTGTCCAGTGGTCGA
Organism: uncultured Acidobacteriaceae bacterium; assembly: GCA_963760415.1. Lineage (GTDB taxonomy): Bacteria > Acidobacteriota > Terriglobia > Terriglobales > Acidobacteriaceae > Bog-257. Next base: position 150,993 of record CAVXDA010000015.1, read on the forward strand.
AATAAAGGTGCACGATGCAGGCTCCTCGAACACTTCGTTCACGCTGAGCAAGACGAGCACGCAGCCTCTAACCGCCGACGTTTACGATATCAATGGGTACATCAGGCCCATGCTAACCTGGGGTTCCTCATCCACGGCTAGCGTTACCGTCGCAGCCGGGACCGTTGGCAACAACCCTGCGACCATCACGGCCGTGGCGCCCGGAACGGCATCGATCACCGCTTCGTGCAGTTATCCGAACTGCAATCGGGGTGTTGCCCCGCAGTACAGTTCCAACGTGGTGACGGCAACGGTAACGGGCACGACCTCTACCGCCGTCTTTGCCGCGAGCACGAACTCCACAATGCTGGTCCCGATCACTACTTCGACCAACGCGGCTGGCACGGCCGTCACCCTTCCTTATTTGCCGAACTCGATGATGACGGATCCGGCGGGCGTCAACCTCTATCTGGGGTCAAGTTCCGGCTTGATGGTAGTGAACATCGCTAGCCCCACCGTTACCACTCAGCCTATCCCTGGAACCATCATGGCCATTTCTCCCGACAGCAACTACATGCTGATTTCCGACACGGTCAACAACGTTGTCTATTACTACAGCTTGGCCAGTGCCCAGAACGGGTATACGTTCGGAGGAACTACGACCTCTGCCGCCTACACGCCCGACAGCAGCTTCGACGAGTTTGTGAGCGGAAACCAACTCATCACGGGACTGCCGCTTTCCTTTTCCGCTGCCGTTGCCCTGCCTTATACCGCCCACGCGCTGGGCGTGAGCGCACAGGGCAGCCTGACCTATGTCACGGGAAGCACTCCGGGGGGAATTGACGTCCGCTCAACCTGTAACTCGGCTGAAGTGCAAACCCTTTCCGCGTCTAGCCCGACGCTGATCGGGTCGATTCCCAACGGCACCGGGGCGGTAGCGGCGGATTCGCCCTCAGTTGATGTGATATCGAGCCCCGGAACTTTGATCACCCCGGGTTGTCCGGTTGCAGACACGAGTACGATCAGCTCCTTCGACATGGGAGTGGGCCCCTTTAACGCCCGGCAGCTCTTCTTCAGTCCGGATAGCTCCCGGGCGTGGATCATGCAGCGACCTGCCGGAGTTGTTGTATTGGGACCTGCAGCTCTCTACGTCCTGCTGTAATTCCCTATGTGGGCGGAGTCACGGCCAACAATGGCGGGATAACGCTGGACGGCGCGCAGGTCTATGTTGGGACGAGCGACGGCACCGTCCACCGCATTGATGTCGCGTCGGGTTCCGACGTGCAGCAGATCCCCGTCAACCTGAAAGATGCCAACGGAAATCCAGTAGTGCCGAATCTGGTTTACGTGGAGCCGCACTAAAGTCTTGGGCGTACATCGCTCGAGAAGCCCTCCGTCACGGAGGGCTTTCGGGTTGCAGGGCGCATACCGCCCCAGGTTGTTCAACTCTAATGTCATTCGTGGTTCGGGTTCCGGAATCGTGAGTTCTCCACAATCAAGCATCGAACTTCTGCGATATACTGCGCTCGCAACACCAATAATTTTTCCGAGGTCGATTTTTCATGCCCGCGAACGCAGTTGAAGCCACTTCTGCCCCCTCCACCGCTGATTTCAAGTCCCTGGAAGAAAAAGTTCTTCGTACGATTGAGCTGTTGAAGTCTGCACGTGAATCCAAAGCCGCTGCTGAACGTGACGCCGCCCGCCTGCGCGAACAGCTCAATGAACGGGAAGAAGAGGTTGACACCATGCGCCACGAACTGGTCGCGCTGCGCCGCGAACGCGAGGAGGTACGTACCCGAGTAGAAAAGATGCTCGGTCAAATTGAGGCTTTGACATCGGAAGAATTGGCGTGATAATCGGGTGATGGATCGGGTGCTTAAGGCCCGCGTAAAAGGCGTTTTTGTGGCGTGAGTTTTGACCCTGGAGATGGTGCGGAGATGTGAGGGAGGCTAGTTTTGAATCAGTCTAACGGCAACGGCAGCGTACGTGTCGAGATTTACGATCAGACCTATCACCTGCGGGGTTCCGACCCGGAATACATCGCCCAATTGGCCGCGTATGTAGACGGTAAGATGCGATTGATCTCGCAGCAGGCGGCCACCGTTGATTCGTTGCGGGTAGCGGTACTGGCCGCACTGAACATCGCCGACGAATTTCACGTCCTTAAGCATAAGCACGACGGCATCGCCAGCGACTATAACGCGCGTGCCGAGCAGTTGGCGGGTGTGCTCGACGAAGTCCTGGCCGAGGCACGACGGGCTGGCTGAACGCCGCTGCGTAAGCGAGTAGGTGCAAGTGCTGAAGAACGAAGCCTTGCAGAGCCGGTGACCTTGGTGTTTCCGGTAGTGTAAATTCTCCCAGCTAATCGCACGTCAATTTCCAACTATTTGGCTTTCGGCCCTTGTCATCGCCGCGCCTTTTGCATAGCATCGGGGCAGAAAGCCGGCCTGCAAAGTTGGTGTTGGTGGCAACCGTTTTTTGAACCAATGCTCAATGAACAGGGGACCCGACTCGCATTCGGTTCGGTGTGCGATGTTCCGTCATGCGGAAATGCCTAAAGAGCCGCGGCGGGTTCCCACCGTATAGGACGGGTTCATTGACGGCCCACCGTTCACGGCCCCGCGGGTCGGCTTTTTGTTAGCTGTCAGTCGTCAGCTATTAGCTGTCAGTGGGAGTTTGCTAAGAGCAGCCATCCATCGAATCTCTAGTTTGTTTCTTCTAAATGCATTGTCAAAAGTACTGATGATTGACGTTTCTGCTGACGGCTGAGAGCTGACAGCTGGCCGCCCGGGAAGCTTGATGCGCCAATCAACCTTCTGCATCTAAAATAGACACGTGTTTCCCCGTTTCCTTCACTTTGGCAATTTCGGCCTGCCGACCTACGGCCTGATGGCCGCCTTGGGCCTGATCTTCGGCCTCCTACTCATCGTCAAGATTGGCCGCGAGCAGGGCCTCGATCCTGACAAGCTTTGGAACCTCGGCATTATCGCCATCCTGTCGGGCATCATTGGCGCCAAGGTTCTGATGGTTCTGGTTGAGTTTGGGTACTACCGTGAGCACCCCGGCGAGATCTTCAGCCTGTCAACCTTCCAGGCAGGCGGCGTATGGTCCGGCGGATTCTTGCTCGCGCTTGTCATGTGCGTCTGGTACATGCGGCGCAACAACATGCCTGTGCTGCGAACGTGCGATGTGTTCGCTCCCGGTCTCGCGCTGGGACACGCGTTTGGTCGCGTGGGTTGTTTTGCTGCCGGTTGCTGCTATGGCCGCGAGACCCATGTTCCCTGGGCCGTCACCTTCCACAATCCACTGGCGAATGAAGTTGTCGGAACTCCGCTCAATGTGCCGCTGCATCCCACCCAGCTTTACGAGATGGTGGTCGAGCTTGCCAATTGCCTGTTCCTGGTATGGCTTATCCGGCGCAAGAAATTTGAAGGCGAAATCATCGGCACTTACATGATCATCTACGGCGTCGCCCGCTACTTCATAGAGTTCTTCCGCGGCGACCCCGGGCGCGGCGAGTTCCTCGGTTTCATGTCGGGAACGCAGGCCATCGCAATCTTGCTGGTGATCGGCGGAGGGCTGCTGTGGATGCGGCGCGTGCCCCTGCGGCAGTCGGCGAAGCTGGCTTCCGCAGACGAGGTAACTACGACCCCTCTTTTGACAAGTCGGCACCGTTAAGGCCGGCTCTTGTCAGCGCTGTTCGCCTGTGCCTTTTATTTGGCGCCCGACCAAATTCGTACCTCATTTTGACAATCCTGGAGCTTTGTACTCATGTCAACCGGGACGAGTTGTCCGAGGGCCCCGATTCGGAATGCTCTCAAGCACTCGCCTTGCCCAGAGATTGCGTAGAAATATTCCTCTCCAGAGACTTTATGCTCGAGAGCCAAACTCGCTCCGCCTTGCGCAGCATTCGGCTGCTCACCGGAGCAATCCGAGTCCAGGACATATATAAACGCCACTTCACCTGCCTTACTCCCTCTTACGCCAAGAACTCGCGTCGGCTGGCTATCCGCGCCGCGTTGCATCACCACGGAGACAAGTCCTTCCCTTTGAGACTTGTGGTGAGTCCCCTTCTTGCAGGCGTATTCCGTCATGATCCACACCGGCCCCTGTTTTGAGTTATCAACGCTTCCGCTGGCCGCAGCCGCCTGGGAGGCCGCCGGCATTCCAGGATCGGTGGCAGAAAGGCAGCTCAAGCCGAACGCGATATAAATCAGAGCAAGCAAGGCGGCGTTTCTGATGCTATTCGTCATACAATGTCGAACGGGTTTCAACATCATAAGTGACTCGGAGCGGCGAAGTACAGCGCTTTTTGGGTATGACACGCTGCTCTTTAATATCTGAAACTACTGCATCCATGCCCGACGTGCGGTTCCCCATGACGGTCTTCGTTTCACCCGATGCCGCTGGCCAGCGTCTCGATCTATTTCTGACCGGCGCAAATTCCGGAGGTCAGCCGCGCCCGCGTGCAGCAATTGCTGGCGCAGGAGAAGGCGTTGGTAAACGGGTCGGCATCGAAACCGTCGCTGCGATTGCGCGGCGGCGAGCAGATCACGATCCTCGGCGATCCGCAACCCGCGCCGCTGCGGGCCATCGCGGAAGACATCCCTCTCAACATCGTTTACGAAGATGAAGATATCGCTGTAATTAACAAGCCTGCCGGCATGATGGTGCATGCCGGCGCAGGCGCGACCGATGATGAGCGCAACCGCGGCACGCTGGTCAATGCGCTCCTTCATCGCTTTAGCAATCTGTCGGAAGTCAGTGGTGGCCTGCGGCCGGGAATCGTGCATCGTCTCGACAAGGAAACCAGCGGGTTGATCGTCGTTGCCAGGAACGACGTGGCGCATCGCAAGCTCGCCAGGCAGTTTGCCAGCCGACAGGTGAAGAAACGCTACGTGGCGCTGGTGCATGGATGGCTGGCGAAGGACAGAGGCACGATAGACACCGAGATCAGTCGCGACGCTGTTCGCCGCACCCGGATGACCACGCGCCGCAGCGGAGGGCGCGCAGCGGTCACACACTACGAAGTTCGTGAGCGCATTGAGTCCCGTTTCGGCAAGTTCGCCTTCCTGGACGTGCGCATCGAAACCGGGCGCACTCATCAGATACGCGTGCACATGGCATCAATTGGGCACCCGGTGGTTGGGGATGCGCTCTACGGAGCGCCGAAAGAGTTGCGCCCAGTCCTCGCTGCGGCCAGAGGATCGGCCAAAAAGATTCCTGGAGCACGGAGTTCTGAAAGGCGTACCAGCGGGATGCAGACGGAAGGCGATGCTCTCAGCCTGGGCAGAAATTTTCTGCACGCGGCGGCCATCGAGTTCACTCATCCGCGAACTGGCGAGCCGTTCTCATTCGGTGCGCCGCTGCCACAAGAACTAACGTCTTTTCTGCTGCAAATTCGTGGGTCAGTGGCGAGCTAGAAAACGGGCTCCTCTCGACTCGAACCAGGGAGCGAGCGAGATCTACGCTTGCTTGCGATCGTGGAATGACCTGCCAGGAAAAGAGCCCGGACGGGCGAAATTAGTTTAGCCCAGCACGGAGCCGCAGGCGGGGCTGGGTAAAGTGACAGAGGTAACCGAGTCCCTTCAGGGACGGCACAGTTTTCACGCCGAGCGACTCTAAAGTCCTCGCCGCGGACAACGATATCAAATGCGGAACTGACAGAAGCCAAGATCGCTTCCTGTGCCCCTGTATGTTCGCAAGCAGCAGCTATAATGAGTTTCAATGAAGTACTGGTTAATCCTTTTCTTGCTGACGGCGTTGCCGTGGGGGCTCGCCGCACAGAACACGCCGGCGGAGCAACTTCCGACAGCGCCCTCGGCCACCAAATTCCCTCCGCAGCAAACCGCTCCTGCGCCAGAAGCCCAGACCGGGCAACAAACGGCAACCACGCCGCCGGCGACAGTTGCCGACCCTTCTCCCCAAGCCGGGCCGCCTGCCAGTTCACCGGCTCAGTCCAGCATTGCGCCTAAGCCAGCGCCCGCGGGTGAGCCGCCGAGGTCCAATGCAGTACCAGCCCCGGACTCCGCCGGTTCCGGTAAACCGAAGCCGGAAGAGAATCCCGACGACACCCTCACGGTCATCCGCAAGCGCGTTGATGAAGTGAACGTTGTCTTCACCGTCACCGATAAACGCGGTCACTACGTCAAAGACCTCACCCAGAACGACGTCCGCGTTTTCGACGACAACAAGCCGGCCGAGAGCGTTCGCTCCTTCAGCCGGGAGACCAACCTGCCGCTGCGGGTCGGGCTGCTGATTGATGCCAGCAACTCGGTGCGCGACCGCTTCAAGTTCGAGCAGGAAGCGGCCATCGAATTTCTGAACCAGATCATTCGGCGGACCTCCGACAAAGCCTTTGTCATTGGGTTTGACACCACGCCCGAAGTCACGCAGGACATGACCGACGATACCGAAGCCCTGTCACACGGGGTGCGCATGCTGCGGCCCGGTGGCGGCACCGCCATGTACGACGCCATCTATTTCGCCTGCCGCGACAAACTCATGCAGGACAAAAGTACCAGCGCCACCCGGCGCGCCATCATCCTGCTCAGCGATGGCGAGGACAACCAGAGCCGCGTCTCGCGCGAAGAAGCGGTGGAGATGGCCCAGCGCGCCGAAGTCATCATCTACACAATTTCCACGAACGTCACCGGCCAGAAGCTGCGCGGCGACAAGATCCTGGAGCACTTCGCCGAGGAGACCGGCGGCAAGGCGTTCTTCCCCTTCAAGATTCAGGACGTCTCCAACGCGTTCTCCGAGATTTCCGACGAGCTGCGCAGCCAGTACGACGTTTCCTACAAGCCGGCGGACTTCGTGCCCAACGGCAAGTACCGCAAGATCGAGATCCTTGCCGACAACAAGAAATATAAGGTGCGCGCGCGCAAGGGATACTACGCGCCGACGCAGTGAAGCAGTCATCAATAGCCAGGTCGTCAGTGACTCGAGGATCAATCGGGGCGATAGCGATGGCGGCTTTAGTAAATCGCGGTACTGACAACTGACCACTGACAACTGGCAACTGAATCATGGGCCGCATCCACGTTCTCTCCGAAAACGTAGCCAACAAGATCGCCGCCGGTGAGGTGGTGGAGCGTCCTGCGTCGGTGGTCAAAGAGTTGCTGGAGAACGCGCTCGATGCCGGCGCCCGTCGCGTCCGCGTGAACGTCGAAGCCGGCGGCAAGAAGCTTATCCAGGTTAGCGACGACGGCTGCGGCATGGTGCGTGACGACGCCATGCTCGCTTTCGAGCGTCACGCCACTTCGAAGATTCGCAACACCGATGATCTGTTGAGCATTGCGACCCTGGGCTTTCGTGGTGAGGCGCTGCCTTCGATCGCGTCCGTCAGCCGGTTGAGGTTGGAGACGCACGCCGCCGAAGACGCCGCCGGAACGGTGATCGAGATCGCCGGCGGCAAGCTGCTGACTGTCGAAGAGGCCGGCCTGCCGCTGGGAACGGCAATCACGGTGCGCGACCTGTTCTTCAACATTCCGGCACGGCGAAAGTTCCTCAAAGCCGAGTCCACGGAGCTGTCGCACATCGCGTCACTGGTTACGCACTACGCGCTGGCTCATCCCGAGATGCATTGGGAGCTTCATTCGGCGACCAACGCGATGCTGATTGCGCCGCCGGTGGCCGACCATTCGCAGCGCATCTACCAGGTCTTCGGCAAAGAGACGCTCGACCAGTTGATTCCGCTGAGCGCCCTGCTGCCGCTGGCGCGCGTTGGACTGCCGCAGCCTCCGCCGTGGCGCCGCAACGAAGACGAGGAGCCTCAGGAGCCTGTGAAGGGCGAGGTCAAGCTGCATGGCTTTGTCTCGCGTCCCGAAATTCAGAAGCTCAATCGCAACTCGATTTTCATTTTCGTGAACGGTCGCCTGATTCGCGACCGCGTAGTGCAGCACGCGCTGACCGAGGCCTACCGCAACATTATTCCGCCAAGTGTTTATCCGGTGGTGTTGCTGTTCCTCGAGATGCCGTTCACGGAAGTTGATGTCAATGTTCATCCCTCGAAGACCGAGGTGCGCTTCCGGCAATCGTCGCTGCTGCACGATTTCATTCGCGATTCCGTGCGCGCCGTGCTGATGAAGACGCGTCCGGTGCCGGCATTCATGACCGAGATCCATGCTCAGCCAACGGCATCGCCATCGCTTACCTCTGGCGGGCGCGATTTTGCCGGTAGCGAACTGCACGTGACCGAGGCCGACGCGGCTTTCGCCCTACGTCCGCCGGAAATCCCTCCTTTCAGCGCACGTCTGCAATTCGAGGGCAACGGATTTGCCGTCGAAGGGAACGCCGCGGTTCCGGTTGCCCGGTTCGGACCGCAGACCTTCGGCGGCCCGGCTCCACCAGCTGCCGCCACCATGGCCCCCGGACAAAACGCTTGCTCCGCGGTCCTGCCTGAGGACGATGCGCCGACCGGTCTGGAATCGCTGGCGACGCTGAAGCCCGTCGGCCAGATTCGTGACTCCTTCATTCTTGCTGTCAATCCTCAAGGGCTATGGATCATTGACCAGCACGTCGCGCACGAGCGCATCTTGTTCGAGAAAATCTGCCGGCAACGCTTGGCCGAATCGCCGGAGAAGCAACAGCTTCTGATGCCGCTCATCATCGAGCTGACGCCCGGCCAAATGGCGGTCTTCGCGGAGATATCTGACGAACTACATCGGAACGGCTTCGAGGTGGAACCGTTCGGATCGCGGACCATCGCGGTGAAGACCACGACCGCAGGCGTTGGGGCAGGCGACGTGGAGCATCTGCTGCACGAAATTCTGGAGCAGTTCGAGCGCGAAGAGCAGTCGCTGGACCTGAACAGGATTCGCACCAACATTGCTGCCAGTATTGCTTGCCACGCGGCGATCAAGGTCAACATGCCGCTGGAGCAGAACAAAATGGAGTGGCTGCTGAGCGAGCTGGCCAAAACCGATTGTCCCATGAGTTGCCCGCATGGCCGCCCGGTGGTTCTGCGGTATTCTGTTAAAGATATTCAGCGGGCATTTAAGCGCATCTGAACTTCGCTTCCGCAAGAACCCCATGCAAGAACAGCAACTACAAGAGCTGCGCCGGGAGAAGTGGCGCTTGAACGGGCAGCCCGTCCGCACCCTGGAAGAGGCGCGTGAGTACATTGAGTCGGTTGGTTTCTGCCTGCTCTATCCGCAGCGCCCGCCCAGTGCTGGCTCCGACCTTCGTGGGAGCTTACAAGGGAAGCGACGAAAAGCTGCCCACGGCACAAATGGCCTTTGCCGATGCCGGGGCACGCGAAGCCAAGGAGCTGATGGTCCGCCTGCTGCGCGAGAAGGCGGCATACGAGGCCAACGTTTTTCCCGAGAACAATTTCATCGTGTCGGCGTCGGTATTCCCCTATTTCTATGGTCTGGTTGGGGACCGCAATCCGCGCCAGGCTCCGAAGCCAGGTGCGCGCTCGGAATATTCTCCGCTGGCAGTGGACGCGTTCCCCATCATCCAGAAGGAAGGTCCCATTTCGAAGCACCGGGTCCGCGAATTGCTCGGAGGTGACATCTCAGAGGCGGCGCTGGACCGCGCCTTGGATGAACTGTGGGCGAAATTGCGTATCACGCGGGTAGATTACAAGCAGGAGGAAGGCGTCTTCTGGGACGTGCTCTTCCGCTGGTCGCCCCAGGCGGTTCGACAAGGCATGCACGTTTCATTCGCCGAGTCACTGACGGCGTTGGTCTCGAAATATCTTGACTGCGTGCTGGCTGCGCAACAGGAAGAGGTCGAGCAGTTCTTTTCCCCAATCATCGGGCGTGTCCGGGTGCGCGAGGGCATCCACGCACTGCAGGCGGCGCGTGAACTCACGTATGTGCACGTTGCCGGGCGCGTGATGCTGCAAGTGTCGTCGCCGCAACTCCCGGATTCAGCGGACCGCGAATTCAAGCCGAAGCCACGCTTCGAGCCGCTCCCGCCGCGGCCGGGTATGCCGCTGGTCGAGCGGCGCCCACGCAAGCGCACGGGAAGATCGAAGCCACCCGCCTCCAGGCAGGACAACCGCAAAGGATGAGCACCCCTCGCAAGTTAGTTATCGCGATCGACGGTCCGGCGGGGTCCGGCAAGAGCACCATCGCTGCTCGTCTGGCCAGGAAGCTCGGCTACGTGAATCTGGAGAGCGGGGCCATGTATCGTGCCTTGGCCTTCAAGGCGATGGAGAACGGTGTTTCCCTGGATGACGCAGAGGCGTTGCGGACGCTTGCAGAAAATACCACGATCCAGCTCGAACCGCGCGGTGAAGGGAACCAGGTAGTTCTCGATGACCGTGATGTTTCGCAGCGGATTCGCGAGGCAGATGTAACCGCTGCGGCGTCGCGCGTGTCCATCCACCCTCCGGTGCGGCAGTTGATGGTCGTACGGCAGCGCGCATTAGGCAAGGACGGTGGCGTGGTGATGGAAGGCCGCGACATCGGGACCGCCGTATTCCCGAATGCGGATGTGAAGATTTTTCTTGATGCCGACGCCACTGTCCGCGCTGAACGGCGAGTCCTGCAGAACGGTTCGCCTTCTCCCGAAGAGGCCCAGCGTGTGCTGGCCGACATTGCCGCTCGCGACGAGCGCGATCGCACCCGTTCCGCATCCCCGCTGGTCCCCGCATCCGACGCAGTGCACATCGATACGACGCACAAGAGCATTGATGAGGTTGTGGACGAGGTGGAGGGAATCGTAAACAGAGTGGTTAGCGGATAGTGGTTTGTGGAGAGTGGCTAGTGGATAGAGTTTGGGGCTGAGGTTTAAGAATTCCAGAACTTCACATTCGAACTTCTATCCACTATCCATTGACCACTCTCCACTTTCAACAAAGAGGCACGGATTTCTCCGTGCCTTTATGCTCCTGCGGTGAACGAAAACTATCCCTTTGCGATGCGAATATCGCCAGTATCGGCTGTGATCTGCACCTTGGCAGCGCCATTACCGACCGTTCCACTGGCCTCCGCTTTGCCATTGGTCTCGTTGACCTTAATCCCGCCGAAATCGGAGGTAATGTCGCCCTTTCGGGTCGTCGCCTCGATCTGGAACCCGGCATTCGAGGGCAGCGTCAAGGTGATGTCGCCGTGCTTGCCGGTGATCGTCATTCTACCCACCGGGAGCTTGCTGGCGGCATGGACCTCAATGTCGCCATTGGAGGTTTCGACCTGCAGGTCGCCGGAGACGTCATCCAGGTGAATCTCCTTGGACCGGGTAACTACCCGACTGGGGCCGCTGAGCTCGTTGCCACGCACGGAATCGGTTGAAATCTCGATTTCACCAGGCACAGAAGCAATCTCCATGTCTGAGCGCGATGACTTGAAAGTGACGGTCTTGGCGATCTTGCTCAGCCGGATGTCCTGAAAGATGTCGCCGTTGAGGTGGACTGCGCCACCGCACTCATCCACGCTGATGTTGTCGGTGCGGCCCTCGACGTCGAGATCGCCACTAACCTTGGAAGCGCGAACTGAGCCCTTGTCCATGTTCAGCTTCACCGCGCCGGCAATGTCGTCCAGCGTAACGTCGCCGTGCTGCAAGGCTATCCTTACATCAGCTTTGCGGCCGTTAATGATTACATCGCCGCGCTTGCTCGCAATATCAAGGGAGGCATCGCGCGGGACGAAGATATCCATGTCGCTTTCGACCCCGTGATCGCCGGCTCCATTCGTGTTGGCGTTCATTAGCACCGCATTGCCGTTGAGAGTGATCTGCGGCTTAGTGCCGTCGTTGTACTTGTTGGCGTCGTTCTGGTTTTGGGCGTACACCTTCTTGTGGACGACCACGCGCAGCGTATTGTCGTCGGAAGGGGAGATGTTCAAGCTGCCGTGGTCGCACACCACGCGCAGGCTGCCCTTAGCAGGGAAGGACTGCTGCAGAGTGTCGTCAAAGGTAAATGCCGTACCAAAGATGCCACCCAGGTCGTCGTCCATGCGGATCTGATCGCGCACTCCTCCCCAATTAACATCGGAGCTGTAATGTGCCGACAGTCCCACGGCGACAATAAGAATCAGCAGTAGAACTGTTCCCGCCCCTAATCTGCTGGGTGTGTAACCCTGGCGCTGCCCCATGGAGTGTTCGATCAGGCGAATTACGCCGAACAGAATGAGCAGCAGCGGCCACCAATGTCCGAACCAGTGCCAGAAGGGAAGCCGGACTCCCAGGTTGCGCAGCAGGAACACCAGGCCGATGAAGATCAGCACTAGTGGCCCGGCAATCGAACGGCGGTAACGATACGGTGGTGGCTGCGGATATTGTGCCGCCGGTGGAGGCGTATACGTTGGGCTAGCCATGGTGCACCTCCGAGTCATTGGGTCTGTTCCAATTCGCATCCGGAGCCACCGGGGCTACGGGAGGGGGAGTGACGACCGGGGGTTGCGGCGGTGCGGGGTAACCCGGCCCGCTCGCCGTCGCTGGCGGTATGGCGCCGTATTCCCGGGAAACATGACCGGCGGGTGAGGCGTTATGTTCCAGGAACATGATCAGGCCAATCACGATCAAGAATGCCGGCCAAGTACTGCTGAAATCGAGCCACCGCACATGGGTGAGCTGGTCGAGCAGGAACAGTACCCCCAGGGTGATCAGGACGGCAGGTCCCATGAACCCATGAGCACGGCAACGGCCGCAGGAACAATAAGGGTTATAACGGTATCTCATGATGTCCTCCTCACCAGCCCCTTCCGGTTCTGCGCATCAGGACGCGAATCCCGAGGGCAATCAGCACCAGCGGCCAGAAACGCCAGAGACTGTGGAAGTGTAATACTCCAATTTCATCGAGCAGGAACAGAACGCCCAGTCCAATCAGGATGAAAGCCCCAACTGGTACCCGCGACGGAGAACAAGCTTCCGCATCCACCACGGGCTGACCTTCCGGCGATGCGATAGGGTTGCCCCCTCCCACCGGTGCAACGTTGGAAGCCGTGCCCGGCGAGGGCTTGGCGGAGCCGGCGGGAGCGAAGATGCTGTTAAGCCCAAACGGATCAGGCGCTGGCAACCCCATTTCTCTTGCACGCGCCGTCTTGTAAGCTTCGATGGGCATATAAATCACGAACGCCGCGATCGCTATACCGAACAGACCACTCACGTTGTCGGCCATCCAGATCAAGGTGGCGAAAATCACCACGTGGATGAAGCCCTTGGCGAACTCGCCGTTGTACATGGCGCCCACGCCGGGGATAAATCCCAGGATCGCGGCCAGGCCGGGACTCGGAAGGCCGGTTGCAGGTTGAACACCCGGCAGCACGGCGCTGGTGCCGGGAGGCGGCATGGTGCCGCTCAAGTGCGAGGCCAGACACTCCTCGCAGTAAACAACGCCACGTACGTCGTGCACGCAGGTGCTGCATACTGGCTTGCCACACGTGCGGCAGTATGCGGTGGCGGGAACTTCGGCATGATTGGCGCAGTTCATGCGGTTCTCCTCTTCAGCCGGGCCGGTTCGATCACTTCATCCATCCCTTGGTTGTGCTTGCTGGAAGCGGGAGATGAGGCCAGGGCAGGCCGGCCCATCTCGCGGTTGTAATTCTGGTTGCGGCGATCCTTGTCCTGCTGGTTATCGCTCTTGGGTGGGTTGTTTTGCGGCTGCGGCGCAGGCTCCTCCTGCTTGTTCTGGGGCGTTGCCACCCGTCGCAGATCGCGAACTCGGGTTTCGATCTCATAGACCAGACGAATGTTTTCGTAATACCGGACTACGCGCGCCTGGGTGGAGTAATACGCCTTGGTGATTCCCTTCGCGCTCATGTCAACGTGCCGCAGATCGGCGACACGGAAACCGGCGATGCTGAGCAGCATGGTGATGGAGAAGAAGGCCATGCCAAACGACATCGCGAAGCGCGGCGTGACCACGGGAGCGAAGACTGGAGACATCCTGCCTTTCAGCCGCTCCAGCCAGCCTTCACCCTTAAGAGCCTGGGCAACACGCGGCTCCGGAATCTGTCCGATGGTTTGCGCCAGAATGTTGTGCACCAGGTTGCGCGGGGGATCGACTTCGTCCAGGCCTTTCAGCCAGTGCATGCCGCTTCTGGCCTCTTCGACCATGGCGTGGCAGGCAGGGCAGGACTCCCGGTGGGCCTCAAAGGCCGCCAGGATCGAACCGTGCAAGGTGCCATCGATGGCCTCGGCCAACAGGGCCTCGACCTCGACGCATTGCATTCCGGGTTGGTTCTCGCTTGCCATTCTTTTTTCCGGATCCGCCAACAAGCGCTGCTTTTGCGCTTCCTGGGGCGGATCAGTTTACCTGCCTGTAATTACGTTGGAGGAGCCTTGCAAGTTCCGTTCGTCCCCGATTTATGCGACTCTTCACGGTCCCCTCCGGTACTTTGAGCACTATGGCAATATCCTTGTAGTCCATGTCCTGCAAATCCCGCAGGATGACCGCCTCCCGAAGCTCGGGCGAGAGCTTGGCCAGGGCCCCGTGGACCATCTTCTGCGTCTCCTGGCTCTGCACCCGCGCCTCCGGTCCGGCGGACGGGTCCTCCAGCTTTTCGGCTGGCGTCAGACCCTCCTCCTGGCTTCCCGGAGCGGCATCCAACGAGTCCGTGACCCGGTCGTACTTTCCTTTACGGAAGTGGTCCACCAGTAGATTGCGGGTTACCGTGGTAACCCAGGTCATGAAGGCGGCCCGCGAGGTATCGTACGTGCTGAGCGTTCGGTACATCTTGATGAACACTTCCTGGGTCAGGTCAGCCGCGTCCTCTGCCGAGCCGGAAAACCGGTAGCAGATGTTGTAGATGCGCCGGTGATACTGCTGGACGATGTCCTGCCAGGCCGCAGCGTCGCCGGCCACACAGCGACGGACAAGGGCATTGACGGCTTGGATGTCGTCCAATCAGCGCTCCCAAGGGGCGGTGACTCCTGGCCCAAATCCTATTCACTGCTGGTCAGTTATACGGGGTCGTGGGCCAGAAGTTCGACGGAGACGGAACCGGTGCCCGGCGTTGACACAGGTTGCAGTCCGCCCCAATTCGCCTGCATTGTAGCAGGATAGACACCCGGCTTTCGGTGACTCGGCACGATGCGAGCTTGACGTAGCCAGAAAAGCAAACACGGATACGGCAATTATCTCCATAACCTATCTCGAAGCCGCTTTGTATCAGGCACGGCTTGAAGCTATAGCGCAGCTCGGCGAACCAGGAACGCCCGCTGCACCCTCAAGCGAGGTTTTTCTGGCACTCAGCCCGATTGACTGCCAATCTTGACATCTAGGCCCATGGTTCCTAGAATGAAGATGCGGAAGTGTTATTCCTTATCAATCTCTAAGTAGTTGCAAGAAAGCTAGTTACGCTTCGGCGGGTAGCATATGAGTGCACCGGAAGGCATTGGACGGCGGGAACGCGAGATTCTCACGGCGATTGTGGAGACCTACATCTCCACCGGCGAACCTGTGGGCTCGCGTACGCTGACTCGTGGCAATCGCGAGAACCTCAGCGCGGCCTCCATTCGCAACGTCATGGCGGACCTCGCCGACGCAGGATTTCTGGAGCAGCCGCACACCTCGGCGGGACGCGTACCCACCACCAAGGCCTATCGCTACTTCGTGAAGCAACTCACCGGAGAGGCGCGCCTTTCCCCCGCCGACGAGAACCTGATCCAGGGAAATCTGCAGGGGCTCCAGGATGTTCAGGAATTCATGGAGCGCACCTCGCATGTGTTGTCGCTGATCTCGCACGGCGTAGGCGTGACCGTCACGCCAGGTCCGGGACAGCATAACGCTCTGGAGCATGTGTATTTTCAGCGTCTGGGGGACAAGAAGGTGCTGGCCGTGGTCGTTGTACGCAACGGTCTGGTGCGCGACCGTGTGCTGCGGCTCAGCAACGATCTCCCGGTGGCTGATCTGGATGCAGCAGCCGCCTACATCAATCAGAATTTTCGCGGCTGGGAAATGGAGTCACTACGCAACGAGATTGCCAAACGCGTTCAGCAGGAGCGCAGCGAATACGACCGCCTGATGCGGTCGGTCGAGCAGCTCTACTCGCAGGGAGCGCTCACCACCGAAGGCACGTCGCAAGCCGTGTACGTGGAAGGTGCGTCCAACTTGGTGATCAATGAGCAGGACAAGGAGCGCTTGCGGCAGTTGCTGGCCACCCTGGAAGAGAAGCAGCGGGTCGTCGATCTGCTCTCGGCTTATCTTGACGTGCGTCAGGAAGCAGTCCGCGTGGTTGTGGGTCTTGAAGATGCCATGCCGCATCTAAATAACTTCGTGCTCATTGGCACACCGGCGCGCGTGGGCGACGAGGTGATGGGATCGCTGGCCGTCATTGGCCCGACCCGCATGGATTACGAGCACACCATAACCGCGGTGTCGTATATCGCGCGCCTGTTCGATCAAGTCTGGAACGAGTCGACGTAGGGGCGACTAGTTAGCATTTTCGAGAGAGCTGGCTTTAAGGCAGCGCCCAGGCCCAGGCCATGTAAATGCTTCAAGGGTTTGAGTGCGGTGCGTCAGAGGCAGCGCAGAGTAGCGATGGGTGTTGCGCGCCAGCAGAAACCAGCCCCGCAGGGGCGGAACGGGTGTTAGCCCCGGGCGTGAGCCCGGGGTAAAGTACAAAAATCGAACCGAGCCCCTTCAGGGGCGACACGGTTTTTGTCGGACCTTTGGAAGGTTTATGCAAGCAAAGAAGCACAATGGAAGCTCCAGCGAGGCGGAGTTGGAACTGGACCACGAACTTCCGCCGGCCGAAAACGGCGACGAGCCTGCCCCGCAGACCGTCGGCGCGGTCGCGCCGGAAGAGCCGCAGTCGGAATTGGAGCGCGCTAAAGCCGAGCGCGCTGCTTATCTTGACCGTTTAGCGCGCCTCCAGGCTGAGTTCGACAACTTTCGCAAGCGCAACGCCAAGGCGCAGCAGGAATACCGGGACTACGCTCTCGCCGACGCGCTCAAAGCGCTGCTGCCCATTCTCGATAGCCTTGACAACGCACTGAAAACCAACGCCGCGTCACTGGAAGATTTCCACGCCGGCATCGAGCTCATCGACAAGCAGTTTCATGATGCGCTGGCCAAGCTCGGCGTACAGCCTGTCCCCACCGAGGGCGAGCCGTTCGATCCCAATGTCCACCAGGCCATTCAGATGGTGGATACGGACCAGGCCGAGGACAATCATGTGCTCGATGAGTTGCAGCGTGGCTACCGGTTGAAGGACCGGCTGCTGCGTCCGGCGATGGTGCGCGTGGCGCGCAATCCCAAGAACTAGGTAAATACTTCTGGCCACCAACGTAAAACGCGATTACTACGAGGTGCTGGGCATCCCCCGCACTTCGACCGATCAGGAGATCAAGAGCGCCTATCGCAAGCTCGCGCTCCAGTATCACCCTGACCGCAACCCCGATAATCCTGACGCGGAGGAGCGCTTCAAGGAGTGCAGCGAGGCCTATGCGATTCTGGCCGACTCTGAGAAGCGCGCTCGCTATGACCGTTTTGGTCACGCCGGAGTTACCAATGGCGCCGGCCAGGGATTCGGCGGGTTCGACGGGACGGTCTTCAACGATTTCCAGGACATCTTCGGCGACCTCTTCGGATTCGGCGACATGTTCGGCCAGCAGCGAGGCGGACGCCGCTCGCGCGCACAACGCGGCGCCGATCTCCGCGAAGACTTGACCCTCGAGTTCGAGGATGCTGTCTTCGGCGTCAGCAAGCAGGTGCAAGTCCGGCGGATGGAAGAATGCGCTCAATGCAAGGGAAGCGGCGCGGCTCCCGGCAAGGCGCCCATCAATTGCACCACGTGTGGCGGCCACGGGCAGGTACGCTATCAGCAGGGCTTCTTCGCCATCTCGCGCACCTGCAGCACGTGCCAGGGCTCGGGCAAGCTGATCGTCGATCCCTGCAACCAATGCCGGGGCCAGGGGCGCGTCACTCGCGAGCGCACGGTGAAGGTCAACGTGCCCGCGGGCGTCGAGGAAGGCGCGCGCATTCTGTACTCCGGCGAAGGCGAGGCCGGAGTGTATGGAGGCCCGCCCGGCGATCTCTACGTCGTTCTGCACGCCAAAGAGCATCCCTTCTTTGAGCGTGAGGGCAAGAACTTGTATTGCGTGGTGCCCATTTCATTTCCCCAGGCCGCGCTCGGCACCGAGGTCCAGGTCCCGACCCTCGACGGCGAGTACACGCTGAAGGTCCCCGAGGGCACGCAGACTGGGACAACCTTCAAGGCCAAGGGCAAAGGCGTGCCGGTGCTGAACGGCCGCGGCCGCGGCGACCTGCATATCGAGGTGAAAGTGCAGACCCCGGCGAAGCTCGGCCAGCGGCAACGCGAACTGCTGGAGGAACTGCGCACCATGACTTCGGTGGAGAACAAGCCCGTCAGCCGCTCGCTGCTGAACAAGGTGAAAGAGATGTTCCAGTAGCGCGGTAGCTTTTGGATTTGAGTTCGCAGCGATTCTCTTCGCGGCAGATGCCAGGATCCGGACAAAAAGAGCCGCAAAGCGGCGGCTTGGTTTGAGCCCCGGGCGCAAGCTCCAGGTTCGCATGAAAGAACTGGATCGAGCCGCGTAGCGGCGACAAATCGCTGTGTCGTCCCTGCCGGGACTCGGGTTTCGGTCCGACTTTTCCCAGCGCTCGCGCGCTGGGCTAAACTGAGTCGCCCCTGCGGGGCTGGTTTTTCGGGGTTCGTTCAGAATCGCGAAAGGCGAATAGCGGTTCTCCTTGGACAAAGCCCTCCGCATCTACGCCTGGTTTCTCCTGATTGTGACCGCGTTGCCGGCCGCGGCTCGCCTGCTGCGACCGCGCGAACTGGCCCACATCCTGCTGTTACGCTACCAGAACCCCAAACGCCGCAAGCGGGCTCGCGTCGGAGGGCTTATCTACTTGGGCCTGTCGCTATTCGCCGTTCCGTTTCTGCTGCGTGCCGAAATGCGCCAGGAGCGCTGGCTGGTCATGGCGGTGATGGTGGGTATGGTTTCGGCACTGGAGTTTCTGCTGAACAGCCGCTTATTCAGCGAAGAGGCCCTCACCCGCCAGAACCGCATATTCGGCGGCGTCTATGCCTCGATCGCGATTGCCGTTGCCCTGTTGCTCTTCACACGATGATCCTTTACCCCTTGTCATCCTGAGCGGAGGTTCGTCCGCCGCCCGGACGAACCGCAGTCGAAGGATCCCTATAGAGGAAGCAATTTAAGAAGAGGTTACTGTTCTATCTCTTCAGCTTTGTCATCCAGGCGCACGGCAGCGCGGCGAGGAATCCGCTTCTCCTCCAATGGACATCTATGAAACAAGTTATGAGTTTGCCACCCTGCTACTCTTTACCCGATGACCCGCCGCCGTTGGATTGCCGACGAGTTCACTGCCGACCGCGCTGCCTTGACTGGCGCCCATGCAGCGCATCTGTCGCGCACCTTGCGGGCGCGCGTCGGACAGGAGTTCGAAGTCGCGTGCGGCGAGCACGTGCGACGTGCGACCGTCGCGATCGTAAATGACGACCGCGTCGAGTTCACCTTAGGCGATGAAGTCACAGCCAGCGCGGTCGTGCCGATCACGCTGCTGCTGGCCATCTTCAAGTTCGATCGCATGGAGTGGGCCATCGAAAAATGCACCGAGCTGAACGTCACGGCCATCATCCCGGTCTTAGCACGGCGCACGGAAAAGCACTTGGCGCTGGCTGCCGCTAAGCGCGTGGAGCGCTGGCGGCGCGTCGCACGCGAGGCCGCTGAGCAGTCGCGCCGCGCGTCACCCCCCGAAATCTTCGAGCCGGTGAAGCTGGCGGAAGTGCTTGCGAACAACGTGCCTAAGAATTCGCTTGGGTTGCGATCGTTCCACGACTCGCGGAGAAGCCAGCCCAACAGGGGCGGAACCGGTGTTAGCCCCGGGCGTAAGCCCGGGGTAGAGTCGGGGGTCAACCCGAGTCCCGCAGGGACGGCACAGGCTCTCGCGAATTCGCCAGAAAGGCCCCAAGCCTTGCCGGAGGAACCCGGCAATTCTCGGGGCTTGCGCATCGTCCTCGCCGAAGCTGAACACGGAGCCACACTCGGGGACGTCCTTCGCGCCCAGAACAACATTACCTCTCTGGCGCTTGCGGTCGGTCCGGAAGGTGGCTGGACCGCCGATGAGGTGCACCTCTTCCAACAATCGTACTGGATCGCAGCCTCCCTCGGCGAGACCATCCTTCGCGCCGAGACCGCCGCCATCGCCGCACTCGCCATCGCGCGCGCAGAAATCTAGAACGCGGGCAAGATGTCTTGTCGAGCCTTTCGGATCCGGCATTAACCGACGAGCAGCGAAAAACTCTGGAAAATGCCTATGTCGAGCTGAGCCACAGAATCAAGGACATCGACCATGGGTCACAAAGGAGGTCCTTTTTTCGAGGAGTAGAGAACGGGGGACGAAGCGGGTTTCCGCCAAGAGCCCTGAGGCGACCATCTCTGGCTCGCGTAACTACGAGATTCGGTTCCGGTTGGTGAGCTTGTGGAGTTACGTGCGGGGGTTGAATCGGTAAGGACGATAGACCGGCTCCCAGACTTTGGCGCGGATACGAGACTCCAAGGTTTGCTCGTTAAGCGGACCTGCAACGCCATCCTCGATCGCCTGAAGCGCGACCGCCTTAGCCACCGCGAAGGACACGTGAGCGAAGTTCCGAAACCGGCGGCAACAATCGTCCCGACTTATTGCGCCGCGTGGGAGAAAGTTCCGCGAGACATTTGGCGGCAGCCATGAACATGGTGTCGGTGACGCGCCGCGCTTCTACCGATAGGATACCCAAACCCATTCCGGGGAAGATGTACGAGTTGTTGGTCTGATCGATCGGCACTTCGCGACCATTCCAGTTCACCGCAGCGAATGGGCTGCCGGTACCGATGAGCGCGCGCCCGTCCGTCCACTTCAGCAAGTCTGTTGGAGTAGCCTCCGAGCGCGACGTAGGATTTGATAGCGGGAAAATCACCGGCCTTTCGACAGTGGCAGCCATCGCTCGGATCACCTCCTGCGTGAAGACGCCAGCTTGTCCCGAGACCCCAATGAGCGTCGTTGGTTTGGCGTTCCTCACCACATCGAGCAGGCTAATGCGATCGTTATCCCCCAGTTGCCAATTGGTGATCGCGGAACGAGGTTGCACAAATGCCTGCTGCGCCGGACGTATCGCCGCCATGCCCTCCACCAGCAACCCGTCTTTATCGACCGCAAAAAAGCGGCGGCGCGCCTCCGTGTCGCTCAGGCCTGCGTTCTTCATCGCGGTCACCAGAAGAGTGCCGATTCCGATACCGGCTGATCCTGCTCCGAAGAGCGCAATGCGCTGCTCGGTCAAGGGCACGCCGGTAACGTTGATCGCAGCAAGCAGGGTCCCCGCAGCCACGGCCGCTGTCCCTTGGATATCGTCGTTAAAGGTGCAGAGCCGGTCGCGATAGCGTTCGAGCAATCGCCCCGCGTTGATGCCGGCAAAGTCCTCCCATTGCAACAGCACGTGGGGCCAGCGCGCGATCACAGCGCTGACGAAAGCCTCGACGAAATCGTCGTACTCGGCGCCGCGTACCCGTTGGTGACGCCACCCGACATAGACAGGATCTTCGAGGCGCTCCACGTTGTCGGTACCGACATCGAGCAATACCGGTAAACACTCCTGGGGGTGAATGCCGGCGCAGGCCGTATAGAGCGCCAGCTTGCCGATGGGGATTCCCATGCCCCCGGCACCCTGGTCGCCGAGCCCGAGAATGCGCTCGCCATCGCTGACCACGATCGCACGGATCGCGTCATAGCGGTGGTGCCCGAGGATCTCGCGAATTCTGTTCTGATTGGGATAGCTGAGAAACAGCCCGCGGGGTTTGCGCCAGATCTCGCTGAAGCGTTGGCATCCTTCGCCGACCGTCGGCGTGTACACCAGCGGCATCATCTCTTCGAGGTTGCGCACTAGTGCGGCGTAAAACAGGGTTTCATTCGTGTCCTGCAGGTCCCGCAGATAGGCATAGCGCTCGAAATCAGTTTCAAAGTTGCGCAGCACCTTGAGACGGCGTGCCGCCTGATCTTCAAGATTGCCAACATGTGGGGGAAGCAGTCCGTGCAGGGCGAAGTCGCTGCGCTCGTTTTCGCTGAACGCGGTTCCCTTGTTCAGCATGGGAAAGTTAATCAGGTCGAAGCCCGAGAGCCCGGTCTCCAGAATCCCCTCATCCGAGATGCGATATTTCATACCGTTCACCAGTCAGAGGAATAATCGTGCGCCTGGTTTCCTCGCGGAGTATATAGTTTGGGGCAGTTGGGGAGCTACAACGGAAATTCCGGCTGAAGATTCTGGATCATAGCAATTGCGTGGGAGGATTCCGTGAAAGGGAAGAGTCTTTATCGTAACTTGTCATTTGTCCGCACGCATGCGCGCTTTTCTGCTGGCAACCTCCCCGAAGCCGGCGGGCGCGATTGATGCTGCCAACGGGTGTGCTGTCAGGTGTCGCGTGTCCCGTGACATCGAAATAGGTCGCTTCGCCGGCATCTGGATCGAGCTGCGATTTCGGTAGGAGGGTAAGCCGTCCGACCGTGTGGAAAGGCGCTTCCGCTTCCTTCCACTCGACACTCGCGTTTTCGATCCAGAAGTTGGCGTCGTAGCGCTTGCCCCAATAGGTCATCCTCTCGGCGTCGAGGAACTGGACTCCAAAGTCGAAGCTGCTCATCTTGCCATCTTCGTTGAGGTGCCGGATCAGTTCGTCCTGCAGGCCTTTCGGGTTGCTCCTTTGCAGGGGACGCGCCGGATTGTCCGGGGACGGTGTAGCCGAATACTTCACAACATCGATCGGTCCGTGACGAAACGGCACGTTGCTCCAGTAGCGCAGTTGCTGATACGGCCTGATTTTCTGGCGCGACTGCAATTCTGCCAACGTGAGCGTCCTCAGCACTCTCAACTTGTCCTTGAACGGCAGCGACCACAAGCCGACAGCCGGGTTCGATGCTGTCAGCAGCTTCATGATCGCCAGCAAATGCAGGCGAGTCGTTGATGGGCAGAGTCGGGGCGTTTTGCAGTGAAAAATCCTGGCGGTCAACCTTCGCGTCAGGAACAGCCGTGCCATCCCGGGTGAGGTCGACCGAGAACGACAACGATCGGACGTCGGGCTTGAAATCAGAGTTCACCTTCGGATCCGCATTCCCAAAGCGCACGATGGCGGGATATACGCCCGGCGTCGCGAAGATCCCCTTGGCGAGCCGCGCCGCCAGCTCGGGGTCGCGTCCGACGGTAACGTCAAATACTTCGAATTGGGCCCGGGCGCAGACACCCTTCGCATGAGTTCCACGGCGGAGCGGCCGCTGTTGTTGGGCGGCAGCATTCGCCTGCATCAGGAGACTTGTCCTGACGATTTCCTCGATGTCAGCCTGTTCCCGAGCGAGGTCCCGCTCTGCGTCGCTACCGGTCACTCCGAACCATCTCGTCAGGAACAGCATGGGTTGAACTCTCCTCGGCGACGGTCGTCCGTTACTTCAGGTTGGAGATGAATTTGATCGCGGTGATGCTCGGCAGAAAGCAGTAGGCGGCGGCTTTCGTCGTAACGAAGCTTGAGAACCCGTGATCTTGATCGGGGGCGCGCCATTCGCCTGCGGAATCACGAAAATGCTTTCCGCCGGGTCCTGAGTGCCGATCATCGGGTCCTTCGATTTGGGGTTCAGCCTGACCGCCCCGGCGAATTCGGCGTCATTGACCCACTGCGCTCAGCACGAACTCATATTGGTTCTCGATGTTGGAGTTGATGAAGTAGCCCAGCAGCCCGCGCTCGATGCCGTCGTAGGGTTGCGTCGGATCGTAGATCGGCCCGTATGGCATGCCGCGGCGGATCAGCCGGTGAGTATTGTTGCTGCCGCCGGGTTGGCCCTGACCCGTGACTGGCTGGCCTCGCGGATTGATGCGGCGCATGTGCGCGCCGACCGGACAGCGCAGTCCCTTTGGATCGCCTGACCCATCCGCGTTCACGTATTCGAAGTTGTTCAGCTGCTCGGGTGAAATCCCGCCCGGAGGGCTGTCCGTATCCGGCGACAACGCAAGCGGAACGCCGTTGCGCCAGCGTCCGCACATCTTGGCGGCAAGCAGTTCGGGATCGATCTTGTCCTTGTTCGATTGCAGGAAATTCTCGAATCCGACCACGTCCGTCTCGATCATCTTGAAGACAGCAAAGCTGCCGTTCAGACCGAGTTCTCGCGGCTCCGGCACGAAGTAATTCTCAGCTTCGTCCTGCAGAACGAAGAGCCACGGTTCGCAGGGCTGCTGGTGATCCGGCGGATATCGTTCCGGGCCGCCGCGAATGGTGGTCATGCTGATGCCGTCGGTGTAGCCGAAGTGAACCTTGGAGGTGGGGACGGGCTTGCCATCCACCATCTCCATCAGCGCCATCCCGTCGCCACGCCAGATCTCCCGAAAGGCGCCACCTTCGGCAAACAGAGCAGACAGCCGGTCGCTGTAGGTCGTCATCGCCTCCGGGCTGATGGCGTGCAGCGTCACCAGGACGTGATCGCTTCCCTTGCCAAAGCCGCCGATCCAGTTCTCGGGCGCACTGGCTCCGGTGTCGCCCACCAATTTCGCGCGTTCGGCGGCTCCGGCGATGAATGCGCCGAACGACTTGAAGGAGAGCGACGGAACGCGATCTTTGATCTCCAGCGCAACCAGTCCGGGCCAGGTAATGCCCACGTTAAGGCAGTAGTCGGGCTTGTGGCGCGGCGGCTCGGCCGGATTGTCTCCTGGACCCGGCTCGAACCCTACGTGCCAGTCTTCGGCGGTGGTGATCTGCGGCGCGTCAGACTCGTCGCCGCTGACCAGCCGTCCGAGCAGCTTGCGCGCCTCCGCGGGGACGCCCACGGTCAGCAGGAAATGCCGCACCATCGGCATCCGGTAGCCGCGGAGGATGAATCCCTGAATATCAGCGAGGTCGAGTGGGCTCTTCGTGGCCGATTCCGAATGGGCGTCAGGGGCCGAGGTCTCACGCCCGAACAGACGGCGAAAGATCCCGCCGCCTTCCTTTCCCTGGTCGTCTCTTTTTTTCCTGACTCACTGCACTGTCTCCTGCTTGATCCTCGCTGCTCGATTCGAGGCCTGATTGCGACTTGCTGTCGGCGATCAGGGCATGGATGTCCTGAACGCGACAGGCCCGGATATGCCTGGTAGAAACCGATCGGAGCGCGGTTCGCCCCCGCCGCGAAGTCAATGAACTCCTGGAGGTGCTTTCTGCACGGCGAGGGTGGCGCACCCTTGGTGAACTTGAACAGGAGATCGAAGACCTCTCCGATGTTCTTCGTGAAATCGGCAATGTACGTGTCGAATGAGCCGTCATACACGGTAAAGAAACCGATTTGGTTGTCTTCAAGCGGCACGAACTGTGCGAAGTGGGGTGTGCCGACTTTGTCCAGGTCTTTGGTTGTCCCGTGCCCCCTCGCCGCAGGAGCAGTTGTACCTCGATGAAGGCAAGTTTCGACTTGATGGGCAGGATCACCAGGAAGACATTCAGTTCGCCGGCGCCGGTGACGTCCGCTGCCGCCGCCAGGGCCTTGATCTCCTTGGCGGTCACGCCTGGGTACGCGGTGTAGAGATTCACGGCATGAAGAAGATGCTCTGCGGCCCATTCGACGAAAGCGTCTGCGTGATCGGCGACCGGAGTGGGTGGCGGATTGTCCACATGCTGGAAGATGGCATCGAACACTGGCCCTGCGTGCTTGGCCAGATCGGTCATGAGCTGACTGAATTCGCCGTCGAAGTCGCCAAGAAACAGCAGAGTCTTTTCGCTCAGCACCGTAAAGCGCGAGTAGTGAATCGTGCCGATGGCATCTTCCGCCTGGAACAGCCCCGGCATCAGAGGTGGAAGCTGCTCGGCCACCGCCTTTGCGTCCGCAGGCGACTTCAAGGGAAAGCTGAGCGTAAAGTGACCCTGGCCTGTCACGTGACCTCCTTCGTGCATCGTCAAACGTCTAAGTTCCGTCGCGTGACCCGCGCTACTTCGGCCACTGCTTGAACATCTTCTGGACGGCCTTTTCGACCATTTCCTGGTTCTTGTTGCCGTTCTTGTTCAGGGTATCTTGCGCGATCCCACGCCAGATCAGTGACTGCGTCTTCGCGTCATAAAGGTCAACGATCATGGTGCCCTCCACGTTTTGCTCGGGAGTGATACCGCCCATGCCTCCGCCGATGCCGCGCATGCCCCACGCGCTATAGGATGTCTGCTGTCTCATGCCGCTGTTTGCGGTCAGGATGAGGTCAGGGTTCTGCGATTCCTGCACCATTTGGAAACCCTTGCCCTGCATGGCGGAGTTGATGTCCTGCTGGGCCACTTGCGCCAGGATCGAGTTCTGGATCTGGTTGGCGTTGTTGGAGCCCCAGGCATAGGTGTGATATTGCGCGAAACTCTGATTGTGGTTGTAGTTGACGGAAACCTGTTGTCCGACGGAAATGGTCGATGCGAAGCACAACAGCAGCGCGCCAATAGCAATGTTCGTTTTCATGTTCGTCATCCTTTTCGTTTCTTGATATGTAACTTCAACTTCGAATCTCTGACGGCTTCTTCAACTCACAAAATCCCGTGGCCGGTCTCTCGTTTCGCCTGCCGCTCGAAGTAAAACGCAATGCCTAACGCAAGAATCAGGGCCGCGATCCCGAACAGCGTCAGACTCGGAACGTTGTTGGGTTCTTCGATAATGACTTTCCGGGCCATAGCGATGAGCGCAACTTCCAGGACAACGCGCACGTGAATGACGTCTTTCCTGACGTACGCTTTCAGCGTCTCCAGCAGTTCCACTCCGATCAGCACCAGCAGGAAGTAGCCAAAAATCTCCAGCAGGCCCTGCACAGGAATGAGCCACTTGGGCGGCTTCAGGATTTCCTGTCCGATGAGCACACCCAGATGAATCGTGGAGAGCAGCATGACGACGACCAGCATGACGGCCAGCGCCATGACGGTGAACTTCTGCACGTTTGAAATCAGCTTTTCCAACACGTGCTCCCATGCGCTCGGCTCAGTTCGCGTTTGCTGCCTCCAGTGCTACTGTCGTGCGCTGCCAGCCTTGGACTGGCAGCGCGTTTGTTTCGATTCGGAGTTCCTCACAGCCGCCTAGTTGTTGGCTCTGGCTAGGCGTCGTCCATCTTCCTCTGGTCCTCGGCCGACAACTGCGACTTCCCGAGGTTGAACGTCAGCTTGTCGATGCTTCCGGTAAAGCGGAAAGGACAATCATAGGTAAAGTCCACCGGCGTACGAGTGTCGAGCCCGACGTCGAAGCTCTCGTCGGCGGGCATGAGAAACGGAATGGTGTGCTCCATCGACTTGCGGTCGACCTCTTTGCCATCCACGGTCAGCACGCCGGTACCGCCCTTGCCGACGCCGGGGCCGTCGTATTTGAAGTCGAAGACGATGGTGTGCTTGCCCTCGCCAAGCGCAGAGCCTCTCCACCGGAAACGCTCCAGGTCCAGCATGTTGTAAACGAACACCGGCCGGCCTCTGCCGAATCCGAAGATGTCGGTAGCAAACACGAGGAGGAGACCGAGCGCCGCAAGCAGCAGTAGCGCGTAGCCAAACCGCCTACTCCAGCCTGGCTTACTCCGCCAGAGTAGAAACAATCCCAAAATGAGCAATATCCAACCGATGGTCTTGAACAACCGGCTCTTGAGCCACCAATTGAAGCTATGCGTCAGATAGAGGCCGTAGCCGCCGATCATTCCGCCCTCGGTTAGCGATCACTCCCTCCGCGCCGCCACTCGGGATCGTCACCTCGGCGGTGATGGTAAAGTCCCTGCCCAGTATGTTGGGGGCATTGCCGTCGGGGATGTTGGCGTTCTCACCGGTGTAGGTAAAAACGGTTTTTCCGGCGATCGCGCTCGGTCGCGGTGTAAGCGCGCGCACGAAGCCCGAGTTATCCAGCGGTAAGACCTGGTGGTCCGCTGCCTCTTTCTGGAACAGCGCCTGCATTTCTTTCAGCTTGTCAGGCATTGTAGCGGCGACGTCGTTTGCTTCGGAATAATCATCCGAGATGTGGTAAAGCTCCCACTTGTATTGATCGAGGGGCGGCATCGCCGTGGTTCCCAGCTCCCAGGGCGGGGCGGGCGGCGTGGTGGCTGCAACCCAGCCGTCATGATAGATAGCGCGGTTGCCGACCATCTCGAAATACTGGGTTTCGCGTTTGGACGGCGCATTGGCATTGGCTGAGTCGAAGGTGTAGAGCATGCTCACGCCTTCGATCGGCTTCTGCTTGATGCCGTTGACCATGTCCGGCGCCTGAATGCCGGCGGCTTCGAGGATGGTCGGAACGATGTCAATGACATGGTGGAACTGGGTGCGAATCCCGCCCTCGTCCTTGATATGGCCGGGCCAGGAAATGGCCAGGCCCTGACGGGTGCCGCCGAAATGCGATGCCACCTGCTTGGTCCACTTGAAGGGCGTATCGAACGCCCAGGACCAGGCCACGGACATGTGCGGATAGGTCTTGTCCGAGCCCCAGTCGTTATAGTGCAATGCGTTCATCGCCAGGACGGGCTTGACCATCGGCATATTGATGATGCCGTTGTAAGCGGTGTACTGATTGAAGGTGCCGTACACGCTGCCTTCAGCGCTGGTGCCGTTGTCGCCGTCGATGTAGATAATCAGCGTGTTGTCGAGCTTGCCCATCTTCTGGACCTCGTCAATCACGCGACCAATCTCATAGTCGGTGTAGGCGGTGTAGGCGGCAAAGACTTCCGCCTCCCGGGCATACATTTTCTTTTCCGCCTCGTTGAGCGAGTCCCACTTGGGCAACTTGGCGCCACCATACTCCACCTGTCCGTCAGGCCAGGGCGTCAGCGTCGTGTTCTGCGGAATCACGCCCAGCCGCTTCTGGTTTTCGAAGATCTGTTCGCGCAGCTTTTCCCACCCCATGTCGAACTTGCCGTGGAACTTGTCGATCCATTCCTGGGTTGGCTGGTGGGGCGAGTGCGAGCCGCCGGGCACGTAATAGAGGAAGAACGGCTTGTCGGGCGCCGCCGCGTTCAGGTCCCGCAGATACTTGATGGCATCGTCGGCCAGGTCAGTGGTCAGGTTGTAGCCGTGCTTGCCGACCCAGGGATACACCGCCGTTGTGTTGCGGAACAGGTAGGGCGTCCACTGGTCGGTTTCGCCACCCAGAAAGCCATAGAAATACTGGAAGCCCATGCCGATAGGCCATTGGTCGAAGGGCCCGGCAGTGGTGCTGTATGTGAAGCCCGGCGTGTTGTGGTCTTTGCCGAACCACGAGGTAGCGTAGCCGTTTTCCTTCAGTATCTCGGCGATGGTGGCGTTATCGGGGCCGATGACGGAGTCATAGCCGGGGTAGCCGGTGGACAATTCGCCGATGACGCCGAAGCCGACCGAGTGATGATTGCGGCCGGTGATCAGTGCTGCCCGCGTCGGCGAGCAAAGCGCCGTCGAATGGAACTGAATGTAGCGCAGCCCCGCCTTGGCAATGCGGTCCAGGTTCGGAGTCGGAATGACACCGCCAAAGGTGCCCGGCACACCGTAGCCCTGGTCGTCGGTCATGATGAGCAGCACGTTGGGCGCGCCCTTGGGAGGCACAATGCGGGGGGGCCACCAGGGCGTGGAGTCCTTGGCGGTTTCCTTGATCACGCCGCCGAACTTCGGAGGCGGTGGCGGAAGTTGCTTTCCGTTGATGGTAGTCGTGGCGTCGGCCTGACCCAACGTGCCGGTGACCTGCTGGGCGGCCACGCTGCCGCTGCCGAAAAGGCTAGCAATGGCGAACACTCCCAGGGCCAGGGTTCGATTAGCCGCTCGAAAATTCATGCGATGTCTCCTTGCGAATAGTGCCGGTCCGTCCCCGTCCTCGCAAGGAGTCAGTTGCGATGAGTTGGTTCCGCTCCCGACGAGCGAAGAATATCCGCCACAAATAAATCGACATACGACCCCACGGTGTTGGCTGGATTGACAAAGACTTTAGACGGTCACCCACAAGAAATCAAATCCGAGCCTCATGGATTTACCGATTTGTCACATATCAAGGGATTCGTCACAAGCGACGGGCAAATCGACCTAGAGCCTCCGGATTGGTCCTGCTAAACGCCGATCGCGACCGCTATTCGTTGACCGGCTCGCTTCGCTTTCCGGATCACAACTTGTATGCCGACTTATGGAGAGTAATATCCCACATGCCGGTTTGGAGGGAGCTTGAGGGCCGCCGGTCACTTCTCACCATAGCCGACAACACGTCCAAGTGACTTCCCCGAGCGAGATTTCTGGCCTGCGTCAATGAGCCGCTGTCCGGGTATAGGCAGAGCCGCTCTGGCGGCGACTGGTCACCCACTGTGTGGCGACTGAAGGCCATGCTTCAGGATTACCCACTAGATGGGGATTTCACAACACTTATCTGTGCCGACCTCACTTCAATGCGGGTCCCCAAGTCGCGAGAGTGAAGTCCGTCAACCTGCCAAAGGAAGCAAGTGCATTGGGGCGGTTCGGCGGTGTATAGTGTGGGGCAGTTTCCAGCCCGCAACCTGAATTCCCTTATAACCATCCGCATTGTAACGCGGAGGGTGGATAGGACTGTGTCATGAAGACGAGAACGGCAAAGACAGCAATCTTGATGCTTGCAATGGCTGCGGTACTGGCGATCGCCCCAGCTTTGGCGCAGGAGAAGAACCCCGAGCGCAACGCCTACTTCGGGCAAACGCACCAGCACACAAGTTGGTCGCCGGATGCCTACATCTTCGGGAACACGGTTACAGGACCTGAGGAGGCGTATCAGTACTCCATAGGCCTTCCGATCAAGCATCCCGCTGGCTTCATGGTACAGATCAGGACGCCGCTCGACTTTGAAGGCGTGACCGACCACGCGGAATACGTGGGAGTGATGCGTCTGGCGAACGACCCCAATTCTCCACTTAGTAAGCTCCCGATTGCTAAGAAGTTGCAGATCCACAGCCAAGCCCAGGCTAACGAAGTATTCCAGTGGCTCGCGAAGAGCTTGGGTACGGGCGAGCCCATCAAGGAACTGCTCAGTCCCGACATCACGGAGAACATCTGGAAGCAGACTATCGCGGCCGCTGACAAATACAACAAGCCCGGCAAGTTCACCGCGTTTGTCAGTTACGAGTGGACGTCGATGCCGAACAATCGAAACATGCACCGCAACGTCTTCTTCCGAGACTCGGTACATGTGCCGGTAGCTCCGTACACATCCATCGATTCACAACATCCCGAAGACCTTTGGGCTTGGATGGATGTTCAGCGCAAGGCGGGCAATGAACTGTTGTGCATCTCGCACAATGCCAACCTGAGTGACGGTCTGATGTTCCCTATGGATGTGGACAGCAAAGGCCGTCCCATCGACGCCGCCTGGGCAGCTGACCGCCTCAACAACGAGGTGCTGACGGAAATTAAGCAGGTCAAAGGCACCTCGGAAACAACTCCTGAACTTTCCCCCACCGACGAGTTCGCCAGCTTTGAACTCATGAACTACCTGATCGGTCTCGACAACAGCCACTCCAATCCGCACGGCAGCTACGCGCGAGAGGCCTACAGAAACGGCCTGGCGATGCAGGACACGCGCGGCTACAACCCCTACAAGTTCGGTTTTGTAGGCGCGGGCGATTCGCACAATACGGCTTCGGCCTACAGCCAGTCTAACTACTTCGGCGATCACGCAATGATCGATCCTACGCCCGAGATTCGCCTGTCGGGCAAGGTGGTGTCTGGCATGACGATCATTCAGACCGGAACCTCCGGGCTAGGTGGCGTGTGGGCGGAGGAAAACACTCGGGCGTCAATCTTCGACGCAATGAAGCGCAAGGAGACTTTTGGTACCTCCGGCGTTCGAATCAGAGTGCGACTGTTCGGTGGCTGGGAGTACAGTCCGGATGTTTTGAACTCGAAGGACTGGGTAAAAACCGGTTATGCAAAAGGCGTCCCGATGGGAGGCGACCTTCCTGCGAGAAAAGGGAACGCACCAACATTCATCGTCTGGGCAGTAAAAGATCCAAAGGACGGTAATCTCGAACGCATTCAGATCATCAAGGGCTGGAGCAAGAGCGGCCAGAGTTTCGAGAAGGTCTACGATGTGGTCTGGTCCGGCGACCGCAAGCCCGATCCGGCCACCGGGAAAGTCCCGGCAGTTGGGAATACAGTGGATGTCAAGAACGCGAGCTACACCGACACCATCGGCGCGGTGGAACTGAAAAAGGTCTGGACAGACCCCGATTTCGATCCCACGCTGAATGCGTTTTATTATGCGCGCGTGATCCAGATTCCGACGCCGCGATGGAGCACTTTCGATGCCAAGAAGTTGGGAGTGGCGCCGCCCACATCCGTCCCCTCTTCAATTCAAGAACGTGCCTGGACCTCGCCGATCTGGTACACGCCCGCAAAGCAGGATGCTCGTGAAGGCAATAAGCAGCAGGGCGTGACCGTTGCCGATCTGCGACGAAAAGGAGCAATGCCACTTAACAACGCTCAGCTTAACGAGCTACTGGTTGGAAAATCCCTTTGGATGCGAAACACGGTTACTGGCGGACGCTACGAGAGCGTCTATCAGAAGGACGGGCTTGTTCTGACCGCCCACGTTAGCAAGAACGCCATCACCGAAACGGAAGTGGGCAAATTGCCGGCCGCATATTCAATCCAGAACGGCAAGGTCGTCTCGTCAATTGGAAATACGGCTTTCGATCTGACTTTTTACAAGATGGGTGGCGCATATTATGCCGCGCGCAGCGACGAGTTCGGCTACGCCAATTACCAGATCACGGCCACGCCGCCTGTAAGCCTAGCTGCACTCCGCAATGGCAGGGCGAAGGAACACGAAAAGGGCAACTAGAATTAACACTTCCAAAGTAGCGAGGTTCAAGACTGTCGGACTGTCAGGGTGCGTCTCAATCCGGCGCGGGCGACGCTTCGCTCTCCTCTGCCAGAGTTTTCATTGCGCGAGCGGCTCACTTCGCCTGTTCGATGACCGCCTCCACCTTTCCATTGTGGATCGCGCGTTTGAGCGCAGCGTGGTCTGATTCGTTCTGGTCGGCGTAGGCAACGGCGAAGGCGGCCACCGCTTTGTCGAACGTGTCGCTCTTACCCAGGTAGCCGCTGATCAGCGGAGGCTTACCGGAGCGTGCATGGGACAGCGCCAGCGAGTAGCCGCACCATTGGGTAAAGAGGCTCATCTGGGCCGCCCCGAACGTCTCGACGGCAAACTTGATCTTGACGTCCCGGAGCTGGCGGAGATAGAAGTTACGTCCTCTCCTGCCCTCCGTCCAGCCGAGAAAGATGTCGCTGGACGGCTGCATGAGCCGGAGGCCGTTCACTACACGCTGTCCATGGTTCGGGTAAACGCTCTTTCCCGCAAAGCCCTCCAGTACCGAGGCGCGCGCCTCCTTCACTTGGAGAATGAGAGGATCTCCCGCTTTGCGGGCCGTCAGTAGAATCATCCAGCAAGCCGTGCCGACGCTCCCGACGCCGACGACCTTTAGAGCAGCGTCCACCATCTCGTAGCGGTCGAGCAACATGCGATGAGCTGGCGTCAGGGTTTCTAGGTACCGGTCGAAGCCCTGCTTGACTTCCCAGTGGATCTCGCCGGCGGTGTGACCTTCCCAGTGGTAGATGGCCGGAAGCTGGTCTTTGAAGTGCTTCGCCCCGCCCGAAGCGTCCACGAGCTTGGGGAAGAGGCCTTCGGAGGTGGCGCTCTCACGGGCCTTCGCCAAGCGCTTGATGGCGAGGCGACGGATATCGGCATCCTTGATGCCCGCGATCAGCATGTTGGCCTCGATGGAGAAGTACCACAGGTCTAGCACCTTCATTTCGGCGAACTCCACCATGCGCTCGCGGTACGACCTGACACAGCCAAGGACCGCGTCCTTGGCTGTGGATTCGCTGAGGCCGTTGTCGCGGCAGGCGACCACGATGCTCGCCGCCAGACGCTTGAGGTCCCACTCCCAAGGCGCCGGGAGGGTTTCATCGAGGTCGTTGAGGGCGAAGATCACTTGCCTCTCCGCGGTGGCGAGGCCCCGGAAGTTGACCAAATGGGAGTCTCCGCCGCATTGCACGCGTAAGCCGGATGACGGAGTGCCTGCCAGATCCTGCGCCATAGTGAACGCCGAGCCCCGGTAGAAAGTGAACGGAGATTGGACCATGCGCCCGTGACGAAGCGGAACGAGATCGGGTATGCGCCCCTTGTCGGTCTCCAGCACCACGCGGACCGGATCCGGTCGGTTGCCCGGAGGTTTCCATTCGGCGTGGGACGCTCGCGGACACTTGTCCCGCAACGCTTTGCCCATCGCCATAAGCTCCGCTAGTGAGTACTGTGCTGGAGAGGATTGGGCCTGACTCTTGACGGGTTGGCGGGACTTTGGAGTCGGGCGTGTGGCTGCGTGTGACATGGTGACGCTCCCTTGCTCGGCCTCCAAGATACACCTAGGCCTCCTCTTTGAGTAACGGGTTTGTCACAAACAACTGTGTGATGGAGCTCACAAGATGAACGAATTGCGCTTCGATCACGGGCAAGGAAGTTGGCCCTACTTGATACCTGTCGAAATCAGGCCAACTCGCACCCTATCTAAACCGGATGGAATATGTTCCTCGGGAGTCGGCCAGCATCAGGTGAACGCACGGCACGCCAACTTGCCGTATAACGCCCTACTCGTAGAACTGAGCCGACGCGGGCCCGAAGTCGGTTTGTGGGAAGTTTCACCACATAGGTAACGACAAACGCGCTTTCGTCCAGGAATGGGTGGTTACCCTCTGCCAAAATGTTACGAAAGTACAGTTACCCGACCTGTACCTTCGTAACTTGACCGTGTCGAGTCAGGCCGTACACTGACGATGAGAGCCTTAGTGTCTCTGCGCCCGCGGGTGCCCGAAAAAGGTTCGCCAGCGCTCGTGATCTTTGAAAAGTCGGACGGGGGGATGATAACCAATTTGGTAATATCCACACCGTGTTTGTTCCCTTCCGCGCCGTGCTGCGGACTGAGGGCCGGACAAATAGCAGGCACTAAGTGCTTGCGGTTCAATTAACTACGTGTAAACCGCTGGGGTTCAATTATTTGCCGGGAAAAAGTTCGTAATCGCATGATTCTAAACAAGAGGGGGAGGGGGTGGGGTAGCTATTCTGATAATGTGCCGTCCCAAAACGGGAAAGTTGGAAACCCCACAATAGTGTTTGCAGTTCGGTAAACAGTGCGGAGCTGAACCGGAAAATAGCTATTCGCGCTTCACTGGCGGATTCTTTTCTAGGCTCTTGCCGACCGCGTCCGTTACCAGAGCGTTGCCCGCCGCGTTGTAGTGCTCATCGCCGAAGATGAAGTCGTTCAGGTACCAGCATCCGGGTTGGCCTTGCGGGCATTGGTTCTTAACCGCAAAAAATGCCGGGAAAACCGAGATGAAGCTCTTGCACTTTCCCGCGCACCAGTCGCGCCACATGAGCACTTGCTTGGAATCGATTGTGTCGTGCGCGATCTGCGCTGGCCAGGGATAGACGACGACGCTGAGCGGGATGTTCCGTTTTTGGAGGTCTTGCCAAAGCAGCGTCATCTTGGACTCTTCCTTGGCGAGGCCGGCTTGGAGTCCGAGCGGCGCATAGCCTATCTCATAAGGCTCGGTGTCGGAGACGGGCCGATAGGTCCAGGCCGAGCGCTCCAAATCGAACAGCGGACCATGCCCGAAGTTCAGGTGGTAAAAGCCATGCTTGACCGACGCGCGCTCCAGGAAACCGGCGACTGTGTTGGTCAGCAGAAGATGCTCGGTGATGTATGCCCGCAGATTCGCGTACCAGCCGCCGTTGTGGATGATCTGCTGCGGTCCGTCCACGGCGCCCGAGGCATCGATGTCGCGGTAGAATGCGGCCTCGTCCTGCGCATCGGACATGTCAATGAAGACGATGACTTCGTCGAACTTTACGCCCTTGTCGAGCAGGGCCCGCGCTACATTCAGGTAGTTGGAAGGCGAGTAGCTCTCGACGGCGCCGTTGAGGAATTCGTATTGCGGGAAGCGCGCCACGATTTGCCCCACGTAACTATCGGGCCACGAGCTCATGCCTTCAGTGAAACTGTCGCCCAGCAGCAGAATGCGCGGCCGCGTTCCGGCGAGAGGAACTTGACGGATACTCTCATCGCGAAACCCAAGGCTGTTCGTAGCAAACGGATACGACGCTTTGCCCCAGTGTCGTTCACAACTGCAGTTGGGCTCAAGCGAATGATGGCGGACCGGATCGCGCATGAAACAGGTGCTCTGTGGGCTGATTGGCGCTTTGGAGCGCAGCACCCAGGTTGTCCACAGCCAGTCGAGGGCAAAAAAGAGCAGCAGGCTGATAAGGAACGAGAACAGAAGAAGATTAAGCTTGCTCGGCGGTGGCCGATGTGGAGGTCCCGGGACGGATTCACTCTGCCTCAGCTCATTGGCCGTGCTTCCCAACACTCGGTATCCTTTGTGGCAATGCTTGAGGCGGCGCACTGCCGCGAGCTGATTTTACCGCACAAACGCCGCGGGCCGGGATGAACTCTCCGGCACTCACGATGGAAAGTTGGATGCCGGAGAAAGGGGACTATTTGATGGGCGTGAGTCAGCGAAAACCGGGACGACCGTGGTCTGCGGCGTTTGTTATAATGACTGTCGCCGCACGTTTGCGCGCCCTTAGCTCAGCTGGATAGAGCGTCTGGCTACGAACCAGAAGGTCGGGAGTTCGAATCTCTCAGGGCGCGCCATTTTGAACCTCACACACCTCAAATCACCCTTCCGCTACGCTAGCTGGATAATCCCGCAACAGGGCCAGAAATGCCTGCGCCGCGTTGGAGAGATGCTTGTCTTTGCGGCGAACGTACAGATACTCAAGACTGTCATCAATGTCGGCCAATGGACGCGCTAAAAGGCAGCCATCCGCAATCTCTCTCCGTACCACGCTTCTGGCCTGGATCGATACACCAAGCCCCGCTTCCACAGCGTGCTTGACGCCTTCAAGGTTGCCGAAGTCGAGCAAGTTCTGCAACTGAGGTCCCTTCTCGTGAAGTCGCTCTTCCAGCACCGCGCGCGTGCCCGCGCCTTGCGCCGCCACAATGAAGGTCTCTCCGAGCAGGTCTTGTGGCGTGACGCGATGCTTGGCTGCCCAATGATGATTGACCGGGAAGATCGCCACCAGTTGGTCGGTCATGAACTCCTGCGACAGCAGCCTGGAATCGTTAGCTCGATGAGTGACCAGGCCAAGATCCAATCTGTTGCTCAGGATCCTGGCGTTGACCTTCTCGCTAAGAGATATCTCCAACACCACCTCGACCGCCGGATAACTCTCCCGGAACGCGGCCAGGACTTGCGGCAGGATGTAAACCCCGATCGGGAAGCTGGTTCCCAGCACGAGTTTGCCGCCGCGCAGTCCTTTCAAGTCGTCGATTCTCTGCTCAGCATTCTCGATGGAAACGGTCACTTCCTGGCTTGCGGCGAACAGAATTTCACCGGCTTGCGTCAGGGCGACCTTTTTTCCCAGTCTGTCGAATAGAGGGATGCCGTAATACTCCTCCATCTGCTTGACGT
Source organism: uncultured Acidobacteriaceae bacterium (assembly GCA_963760415.1). GTDB lineage: Bacteria > Acidobacteriota > Terriglobia > Terriglobales > Acidobacteriaceae > Bog-257. The sequence continues at coordinate 188,325 of CAVXDA010000015.1, forward strand.
GCTTGCTGATGCCAGGCTGCGTCAGATGTACCGCTTCGGCCGCGCGAGTGAAGCTGCGAGTCTGGGCCACCGCTTGGAAAATCCGTAACTGGCTGAGATTAATCATGAGATATAGTTATCGTTATCATTAAAACAATTCATTTGATTCATGGCAACGCTTTTTGTAACCTTGCTGCGGTCAAACAAATAGGAGGATGTCATGAGCTGTCTCAATTACGAAAACATCGAGATCGAGTACTCCAAAGGTGAAGGGCAAGACGATGTCAGGAACCGCTCTTAATCGTGAGCGGGGACGTCCAGCCCATCCGCGTGGCTGAAGTTCTGGACTTAGAATTGGCGCAAGGATCAATGCCAGCGTAATCCGTGCGGCACGAGGTCCGAGCCGGCGAATTGGCGAGATGTGCGTCCAGTTCGCCAGCCACGAGCTCTTTGAGGTCGGCGACGTCGCAGGCACTTTGGTGTACCTAGTAAATTCTTCCCGACCCTGGAAAGTTCTACCAGTTGTCGCCGAAGTTAGCACTATTAACTCTATTGTTTTCTACGTGGAAGCTTTGGCACGGCGAGTGCTATATTAGAGAACAGACGAAGTGGCGCAATAGGGGTCACTCGGAAGGGAATTTCGGCCAGAGTTCCTTTTTGGAGTGGCCCTTCAATTTTTAGTGGCCTCCTCCCAGGCGAACTGCAAGCAGTTTGGTTCGGATTTCCGTACCACCTGACTCAGCCGGAAAAATAGCAAAGGCGAAGTACCCGAAAGGGCCTTCGCCTTTTGTGCATGGTCTGTGTAAACGGCGGTCCAGGTTCCTACGCCAGCGCCAGCTTTTCCTCGATGTCGAGCCCGGCGCTGCGCAGCAGTTTCTCCACCGTTGATTCGTTCAGGCGGGTGGCATCGTACTCCACGCGGACCGTCCTGTCCCGTTCGTTACACTGAAGGCGGCGAATGCCGTAAACGTCGCTCATCTGTCCCAGAGCGCCCATTTCGTTCTCGCCCGGTGGCATTCCATAGCGAAACAAAACTTCGACTGCGGTCATCGAACCACCCTCTCGCAAACGTGCAATGATAAGAATGTGGGGAATCCGCGAACTGGATGCACAGCGCCCTTCCCAGGTGCGAAGATACAGCTTAACGTCGCGTGCAATTCCGCATTCAATATAGAGCATGGCTGCGCGTATGAACAGCGCCGTGAGGAAAATCAGGACAGGCAGGGAATGAGCGAAGTCCAGGGAAGCCAGGAAAACCGGATCGTGGATGTTTCTGCAACGGATCCGGTCTGCGGCATGGCGGTCGATCCGGCGCAGCCGCGTGGCAAAGCTGAGCATGAAGGTCAAAGCTACTACTTCTGCTCGCCCGGATGCATGCACAAGTTCGTATCGTCTCCGGAAAAATATTTGTCGGCGAGCCAGAAGCAGCAGGCGACGGTTCCAGCTGCAGGCCGGGACGACTCCAAAGCTCGACAAAGACCCAGTGTGTGGGATGAACGTTGATCCTTCGAAGGCCGCCGCTTCGGTTGAGTATGAAAGCAAGCTCTATCACTTCTGCTCGCGCGGCTGTGCGGAGAAGTTCAAAGCCGATTCGGAGAAGTACCTGTCGCCGAACTACAAGCCCGGGGGAATGGGCGCGATGGTGCAACTGGGCGCGAAGCCTGGCAGGATTGCGCCTGCCTCGAGCACCTGCGGAGAAGAGTGCGGCAATAACTTTCGCCCCTGAGGTGCAGCCACCGGCGACAGCGTACGTCTGCCCGATGGATCCAGAGGTGCGGCAGGAGCAACCCGGCGCCTGTCCCAAGTGCGGCATGGCGCTGGAGCCCGAACTTCCCTCAGCCGCGACCAAAACGCAGTGGACTTGCCCGATGCATCCGGAGATTGTGCGCGACGGACCGGGTGCGTGTCCGATTTGCGGCATGGCGCTGGAACCGAAGACGGTGACGGCGGCGACAAGAGGAAAATCCCGAATTGCGCGACATGACGCGCCGCTTCTGGACCAGCGTGCTGCTCGGCGTTCCCTTGGTCGCCTACGCCATGCTGCGCATGGGGCCACTGGCACATGTGCTCACGCCGCGCGCAGGCACCTGGTTGGAGTTGGCTCTGGCGACGCCCATCGTGTTGTGGTGTGGCTGGCCGTTCTTCCAGCGGGGTTGGGCGTCGGTCAAGTTCCGCAGCCCGAATATGTTCACGCTGATCGCGATGGGCGTGGGCGTGGCTTATGTGTACAGCGCCATCGCCACCGTCGCGCCGGGAATTTTCCCGGAGACCATGCGCGGCATGCACGGCCAGCCCGAAGTGTATTTCGAGGCTGCGGCGGCGATTGTTGCGCTGGTGCTGCTCGGGCAAGTCCTGGAGCTGCGAGCGCGCAGCCGGACCTCGAGCGCCATCCGCGCTCTGCTTGACCTTTCGCCAAAACTGGCTCGCATCATGCGTGACGACGGCAGCGAGTATGACGTCCCGCTCGACCAGGTGAAGGTCGGCGACAAGCTGCGGGTGCGTCCAGGCGAAAAGATCCCGACCGACGGTGTTGTGCTCAACGGACTTAGCTCGGTGGATGAGTCGATGGTGACTGGCGAGTCCATCCCCGTCGAAAAGGGAGCGGGCGACAAGGTCATCGGAGCGACCGTCAACGGCACCGGCTGGCTGTTGATGCGCGCCGAACGCGTGGGCAGCGAAACCATGCTGGCGCAGATCGTGCGCATGGTGAGCCAGGCACAGCGCAGCCGCGCACCCATTCAGAAGCTCGCCGACAGGGTCGCCGCGTGGTTCGTGCCGACGGTACTGGCGGTTGCGGTGATCACGTTCATCGCGTGGTTCACGATGGGTCCGGAGCCGCGGCTGGCGCATGCCATCATCAATGCCGTCGCGGTGCTGATCATCGCGTGTCCTTGCGCGCTCGGGCTGGCGACGCCGATGGCGATCATGGTTGGCACCGGCCGCGGCGCGCACGCCGGCATCCTGATCAAGAACGCCGAGGCGCTGGAAACCCTGCAAAAGACGGACACCCTGGTCCTCGACAAAACGGGCACGCTTACCCAAGGCAAACCTGAACTGATGGCCGTGGTTGCGGTTGGCGGCGAGACCGAAGAGAGCGTAGTGCGGCTGGTGGCCAGCCTGGAGCGTGGCAGCGAGCATCCGCTGGCTGCGGCAATTGTTGAGGCCGCTGAGTCGAACGGAATTCATCTGATACCGCAGGATGGGTTTCGTTCGCTCACCGGACGCGGCGTGGTAGGCACGGTCGGTGGACACGAGGTTGCAGCCGGCAACGAGTCGCTGTTGCAGGAATTGGGAATCGACATCGCGGAGCTGAACGCGCATGCCGAACGGATGCGTGCTGACGGCCAGACCGTGGTGTTTGCTGCGGTCGATGGACGTGCTATGGGGCTTCTGGGCATCGCCGATCCGGTGAAGCCCGAGGCGGCGGAGGCAGTGCGCGATTTGCGCCGCGAAGGACTGCGCGTGGTGATGCTCACCGGAGACAACGAGACCACCGCGTCAGCCGTGGCGCGTCAGGTCGGCATCAGCGACTTCGAAGGCGGAGTGTTGCCCGATCACAAAGCCGATGCAGTGAAGAAGCTTCAGCAGCAGGGAAGAGTGGTCGCCATGGCGGGCGATGGCATCAACGACGCGCCAGCCCTGGCGCAAGCGCAGGTCGGCATTGCGATGGGCACCGGCACCGACGTCGCCATGGAGAGCGCCGGCATCACGTTGCTGAAGGGCGATCTTGCGGCGCTGGTGCGCGCGCGCCGCCTGAGCCGCGCCGTCATGCGCAACATCAAGCAGAACCTGTTTCTCGCGTTTATCTACAACGCGCTGGGCGTGCCGGTTGCGGCGGGCATTCTGTATCCCAGGTTCGGCCTCCTGCTGAGCCCGATCATCGCCGCCGCGGCCATGAGCTTCAGCTCGGTGTCGGTGATCAGCAACGCGCTGCGGCTGAGAAGGGTGAAGTTGTGAGCGGGGTCCACTTAAGTTCTGGGCGGCGATGGTGACGCTCTTCCCGCTGCTGGCTTCCAGGCTTACGACAGCTTCTTCAAATACTCCACAATCTCCGGGCTGGTCCACTCCTGGGCGCCGATGAACTTGCGCAGGATCTTGCCGTTGCCATCGATCACGAAGGTCTCGGGAAACTTGAAGGTGCCGTAGAGTTCGTTGCTGCGCTTGGTGTCGCGGACGGTCAGCAGGTCGACGTTGTGGTCTTTCACGAACTGCTTGTAGGCGTTGTCGTCGTCGTCCTCGCTGACGGCGAGGATGGTCACCTTGTCGCCAAGCTGCTTCTGCAACTGCACCAGCGAGGGCATCTCCTGGATGCACGGCGGGCACCACGTCGCCCAGAAGTTGAGCACCACGGGCTTGCCGCGAAACTGGCTCAGTGAGACAGAGTGCTGCCCGTCAGGTATGGTGAAATCGGGTGCGGCGCTGCCGATGCGCGGGGGATGCGAGCCGCTGTTGCAGCCGGCCAGCAGAATCAGGAAAACCAGGACAGTGGCAGAGAAGAGACGCTTCACACCTCTATAATAATTGAAGGCCTATTTTCGTGACTCCTGAACCAACTCCCGAAGTCTCAGTCATCGTTCCTGCGCGCAACGAAGAGGCATGTCTCGGCGATTGCCTGCGCACGCTCATCGGCTCAGTCCGGTTCGAACTACGAAATCATCGTCGTGGATGACCACTCGACCGACGGCACTCGCGCCATCGCGGAGAGCTTTCCGGTGCGCGTGATCACGGCCGACCCCCTGCCCGAAGGCTGGAGCGGCAAGTGCAATGCGGCGTGGAGCGGCGCCAAGGTCGCCCAGGGCCAATGGCTGCTGTTCACTGACGCCGACACGAAGCACACCCCAAACTCTATTGCGACCGGATTGCAGGAAGCAAAAGAATCTTCCGCCGACCTGCTTTCCTATTCGCCCGAAGCAGGAGGTTGGCAGCCTGGCTGAGCGCGCGCTCATGCCGCTGATCTTTGCCGAGTTGGCGACGAAGTATCCGCCGAAAGAGGTGTGCGATCCGAATTCTCCGGTGGCGGCGGCCAACGGCCAATATCTACTTATCCGGCGCGAAGCCTACGACGCGATCGGCGGACACGCCGCGGTTGCGACCGCCATTCTCGAAGATGTAGAGCTGGCGAAGCGTGCCAAGCAAGCCGGACGTAAGTTGTACTTCCACTTCTCCGACGTGGTGAGTGCCCGCATGTACCGCAGCTTCGGCGAGATGTGGGAGGGCTGGACCAAGAACCTTGCGCTGCTGTTTCCCAATGCACGCCGCCTGGCCTGGCGGTGCGTGATCGAGTTTGCTGTGATCGTGGGGGCCGCAATATTCGCGATCATCGCTGGGCTGCAGGGTGAGACGGTCGCATGTGTGATCGGCGCAGCAGTGTCGGCGCTATGGTTTTACCTTTTCTGGAAGCGGGTTCAGACTGCGCATTTTGATTCTGCTGTCAAGTGTACTGTCGTTATTTGGACTGCCGCTTTTCGCGGTACTTTTGTGGAATTCCGACATCTCTCATAAGCGAGGATCGGTGCGCTGGAAAGGGCGCGAATATTCGGTGACCGCCGACAGTCGAGTCCCCCAAAGCCGCCGACTCGGCGACGCATTCAAAGAACGAGGCATAAACGCAGGAGAACATGGTCTATCTAACCCGCAAGTGTGAATTTTCTGCGTCGCACTACTATCACAATCCCGAATTTACGCCCGAAGAAAACCAGCGCATGTTCGGCAAGTGTGCCAACCTCAACGGGCACGGCCACAATTACACGCTGGAGGTTACGGTGAAGGGCGACGTCGATCCCAGGACCGGTTTTGTCGTGGACCTGAAGGAGTTGAAGGAAATTCTGAACCGCGAAGTGCTCGACGCGCTCGATCACCGGCATCTAAATAAAGAGGTGGCAGAGTTCGCCAAAGAAATTCCGACCACTGAGAACCTGGCCATCGCCATCTGGAAGCGGTTGCAAGACAAGTTGCACGTGGCCAAGTTGCATCGCGTGCGAGTGTACGAACTGCCCGACCTGTTTGTCGATTTCTACGGTGAGCCATGAAGGCGCATCTGACCCGGCGCTACATGTTTTCGGCATCGCACCGGCTGCACAGCGATGAGCTGTCGGAGTCGGAGAACCGTCGCGACGTACGGCAAGTGCAACAACCCATACGGGCACGGGCATAATTATGCGCTTGAGGTCACGGTGAGCGGCCAGGTGAATCCGCAAACCGGGATGGTTTGCGACCTGGTTGATCTGGATGATGCGGTGCGGCGGGACGTGCTCGACCGCTTCGATCACGAGAATTTGAATGTTCGTCAAGAATTCGCGAACATTGTGCCAACTACGGAAAACTTGAGCGAGGTCATCTTCAACATTTTGAAACAAAGCTTTACGGCGGCTCATCTTGACAAAGTGCGGCTGGAAGAAACGATGATGAACAGCTTCGAGTACGCCGGCGGAGCGGAATTGCGGCCGTAGGTATCCAAAGGGACCCATGAAGGACTTGATCGAAACCCCGACCCTGACCAGCGCCAGCTTTGAAGAACTGGCGCGCGAGATGCTGGTCCGGCTGGGCGAGCAGCCTGACCGTGAAGGCCTGGCCAAGACCCCGGAGCGCTATGCGCAGGCGTTGCAGTACCTCACCAAGGGCTACAGCGAGGACCCCGAGCAGATCCTGAGGGGCGCGCTGTTCAGCGTGGATTACGACGAGATGGTGATCGTCAAGGACATCGAGATGTTCAGCCTTTGCGAGCACCATGTGCTGCCGTTCTTCGGCAAGGTGCACGTCGCCTACATCCCGAAGGGCAAGGTCATCGGATTGAGCAAGGTGCCGCGACTGGTGGAAGTGTTTGCGCGCCGGCTTCAGGTCCAGGAGCGGCTGACGGTGCAGATCGCCGAGACCATTCAGAAGACGATCCAGCCGCTGGGCGTGGGCGTCGTGATCGAAGCGCGCCACCTGTGCATGATGATGCGCGGCGTCGAGAAGCAACACTCGGCCACGGTGACGTCGTCGATGCTGGGCGCATTTCGCGCGCAACAGACGCGGCAGGAGTTCCTCTCCCTCATCCGCGAAAAGAACGGCAACGGAATCTAGCCGATGGCTGCGAAGAAGACGCAGTCCAACCGCAAGCCAAACTCGAGAACCGCGAAGCCCGCGACCGGTGCGCTGCGGTTACTCGGAAAAGTTGCTGTCGTGACCGGTGGCAGCCGCGGGATTGGCTACGCCATCGCGCGTGCTCTTGCAGCCGAAGGGTGCAGCGTCGTCATCACCGGACGCGATCCATCGACGCTCGCCCAGAGCGCCGCTCCGCATTACCAATTCACTTCCGAAGACTACCAGCTTCAACGAAGAGACCGCAGATCGTTGCCGAGGTCTGCGATGTTCGCGATCCGGAATCCGTTGCCTCGTTATTTGCGACGGTGAAGCGGCGCTTCGGGAAGCTCGATGTGCTGGTGAACAATGCCGGCATCACGCAGCCGACGGTGACCGTCGAGAACACAACGCTGGAGATGTGGCGCGACGTCATCGACACGAACCTCACCGGCATGTTTTTGTGCACGCGCGCCGCACTGCCGATGATGCGAGCGGGCGCAACCATCGTCAACAATCTGTCGGCGGCGGCCAAGCGAGTGTTTCCCGAACTACGCGACCTACAGCGCGGCCAAGCGAGGCGCATTGGGATTCACCCTGTCGCTGCGCGAGGAGCTGATTCCGCGCGGCATTCGCGTGGTGGCGCTCATGCCCGGGGCAACCGCACACCGACATGTGGGAGCAGATCATGCCCAACGCTCCCCGCGAGCGCATGGTCGACGTTGACAGCGTGGCCCAGGCGGTGCTCTACGCCGTCCTGCTCCCGCCCAGCGCAAATCTTTCCGAGTTGCTGTTGGAGCCCGCGAGCGGCGCTCTGTGAGGGTTTCGCTCTACACGGGCAAGGTGAAGTGAAACACCGAGCCGCTGCCGAGCTGCGATGTGACTCCGATGCTCCCGCCGTGCGCCTCGACAATCGCTTTCGCGATGGCCAACCCCATGCCAGTGCCCTGAACGCGGTAGCGCTGATCGCGCCCGCGGTAGAACTTTTCGAAGATGAGCGACTGCTCCAGGTCGTCAATTCCTGGCCCGCGATCGGCGACGCTGAGGCAAACCCCTTTCCCCGCCGGCTCTGCAGCTGATTGTGATCGGCGTATCGGGCGGCGAATACTTCGCAGCGTTCTCCAGCAACTGCACCAGCACCTCGGCGATCCGGTCCAGGTCAACCCGGACCGGCGGCAAGCTCTCGGGAATTTGCACTTTGACCTCGCGGCCCGCAAGCACCTGCTTCGACTTTTCCAGCGCGGCTTGCAACCACCTCGCGGACGGGATGCATCTCGCGGCGTAACTCCACTTGCTGCGCATCGAGCTGCGCCATCTCCGCCGCCTCGCCCACCAGACGATTGAGCCTGTCGGTCTCTTCGTTGATCACGGTGAGCAAGTCTTTTCTCTCATCAGTCCCGATTTCCGGCGTTGACAGCAGCGTCGTGACCGAGAGCTTGATGGCAGTGAGCGGCGTGCGAAACTCGTGGGTGACGCTATCCAGCAGCGCGGAGCGCAGCTTCTCGCTCTCTCTCGTCGCTTCGGCGCGGGTGAGGGTCTCGACCGCGCCCGCACGCTCAATGGAGATTGCGATCAGGCTGCCGACCGCTTCCAGGGTCTCGCGCGAGAGGACCGCGCCTTCCAGTCCCAGGCTGCCCACCGGCCGGACGCCGATGCGCAGAGGAACGAAGCACAACTGGTTCGCTTCATCCACCACCAGCTCGCCCCGCCCGCTGACCGACTCCAGTTGCTCTTCGCTGAGTTCAGGATGGTCAGCCCCGGTGCGGTACACCTCCTTGCGTTTGGGTAAATACATCGCCGCCGCTTTCAGTCCGAAGGCATCGCGCACATAGTGGGGAATGGAGTTCAGCAACTCCATCACGTTTTCCGTGGCCAGCAACTGCTGACTCAGGGCATAGAGGCGCTCCACTTCTTTGCGGCGGCGGGTGGCATTCAGCGCTTCACGGCGCGCGCGTTCGGAGAGCCGGCTGGCCAGAATCGCGCTGATCAGGAAAGCCAGCAGCGCAATCCAGTTCTGCGGGTCGGCCACGGTGAAGGTGTGGACCGGCGGGAGAAAGAAATAGTTGAACGCCAGCGTCGCTACCACCGCGGTCGTGGTGGCTACCGTCAGTCCCCACCGGCTGGCTACGCCCAGCACCACCAGCAAGAAACGTAAGCGCGACCGTGGTGGGATTCACATTCGGCAGACGACGGTAGACAATCACCACGACGGCAATCGTTCCCAATGCGACGGCGTAGTGGTACAGCGCGGCTTTCAAGCGCTGCGGAGAGACGGCAAAGGAACGCCGCGCCGTCTGCCCGGCCTCAGGAGGTTGTGAATTCACGCGATGATTGTATCGAATCGACTTTTCAACGCCGCTGCCGCAGAATAGGGGCGCATGCAGAAGACTCCTGAGCAATGGCTGGAAGAGACCACTCCGGTCAAAAAGAGTGGTGTTTTCAAGCTGTTTCTCGGATACGCGCCCGGCGTCGGCAAGACCTATGCGATGTTGAGCGAGGCCATTCGGCGCCAGAGCCGCGGCGAAGATGTGGTGATCGGCGTGGTCGAGACCCACGGCCGCAAGGCGACCCAGGAGCTGGCTGCGCGGCTGGAAACGGTGCCGCGCCGGAAGATTGACTACAAGGGCACGCTCTTTGAAGAGATGGACGTGGATGCGATTCTCGCGCGCCATCCCCAGGTCGCTCTGGTGGACGAACTGGCGCACACCAACATCGACGGCAGCAAGCACCACAAGCGCTACGAAGATGTCTTCGAATTGCTCGACAACAACATCGACGTAGTTTCCACCATGAACGTCCAGCATCTGGAAAGCGTGACCCCGATGGTGCACAAGATCACCGGGGTGCTGGTGCGCGAGACGGTGCCTGACTGGGTCTTGAAGCGCGTGGACGAAATCGTGTTGTCCGACGTCACGCCTGAGGCGCTGCAGACCCGCATGCGCCGCGGCGACATCTATCCCATGGAGCGCGTGGATCGCGCCCTCGGCAACTTCTTCCGTCCCAGTAATCTGATTGCCTTGCGCGAAGTCGCGCTCCGCCATGTGGCGCAGGTGGTGGACCGCAGCCTGGAACCGTACCTCGAGTCGGAGGCGGCGCCGGGCCGCGACCTGAACGTGGCGGAGCGGATCGCCGTCGGCGTCAGCTCCAATCCGGCGGCGCAATATCTGGTGGCGCGGGCTTCTCGCATGGCGCAGGCCATCAACGGCGAACTGTTCGTGCTTTACGTCGATACCGGGGCCGATGACGGCGATCCGGAGCGGAAGCGTTCGCTGCAGGCGAATCTGCATTTCGCGGAAAACCTGGGAGCGAAGATCGTGCGGCTCAAGGGCAAGGACGTTGCCCAGGCCATGGCCGAGTTCGTTCGCGAGAAGCACATCACGCAGATGATCTTCGGGCATTCCGCAACCAGCGGCTGGCGCAAGTATCTGTTCATGTCGGCCGTGCATCGCTTCCTGCGCGACGCGCCGGCGGTGGATGTTCATATCGTGAAACAGCAGCCAATTAAAGTCCAGTTGTGAGTTTCAGTTTCGAATTTCGGTGGAGAGCTGGCCTCTAGCCAGCATTCGGCCCGAGAGTAAGGGGCCTACCACTGAAATGCACAATCGCCCGCACATCCTGGTCGTGGACGACGAGCCGCAAATCACGCGCGTGCTGCGCACCAGCCTGAACGCGCAGGGCTACGAGATCCGCGTGGCCAACGATGGCGAAACCGCGCTCGAGATCCTGAAAGACTTTGCCCCCGACCTGGTGATTACCGACCTCGCCATGCCCAACATGAATGGCATCGAGTTGTGCCGCCAGCTGCGCAAGATTTCGCAGGTGCCGATCCTGGTGCTGTCGGTGCGCGGCGAAGAGCGCAGCAAGATCGAGGCGCTCGACTCCGGGGCCGACGACTACGTGACCAAGCCGTTCAGCACCGGCGAGCTGCTGGCGCGGATTCGCGCGGCGCTGCGGCGTTCTCCGCCCAGCACCAGCGAACCGCAAACCAAAATTGACCTGGGCGACTTCCACGTTGATCTTGACGCCCATTCCGTCGCCGTCGCCGGCAGGGAAGTGCGGCTTACCCCCAAGGAGTTCGACGTGCTGGTGTACATGGCGCAGCATCCGCGCAAAGTGCTGACCCACCGCTCCATCCTTAATGCGGTGTGGGGCAGCAACAGCGTCGAGCAAAACGAATATCTGCGCGTCTTCGTCGGCCAGTTGCGCAAGAAGCTGGAGCCCGATGCCGGCTCGCCCAAGTACATTCTGACGGAGCCGTGGGTGGGCTACCGCTTCGAGCCGGGGGACTGAGGCAGTTTCAAGTTTCGAGTTTCCGGTTTCAAGTCTCATCGAGTTGGTGCACGGGAAACCCAACGTCGCTGGCCGTCCGCTGAGCCTCGGCTTAACCCCTCCATCCTTCTCGTAGAATCAACAACTTAGCTAACATAAAACTCGCATCTATTTGAGCCGTAAGGGGTTATATGTATCCATTTGACCAGCAATGACTTAGAACGTGATTTTCACAAAACAAGTGACATAGAACTATGTATTCTATGAGTATTATGTACCTGCCCTACCCCTCCCCCCGTGCCTCTGTGGAATCAATGACTTGGCGAAAAAATCCTTGCACATGATAGAGCCGTAAGGACTTACACGTTGATGATTGATTCCAAATGAGTTAGCGTGCATTTTCCTCCAGCCCCTGCTCAACTGCTGACCGTTGGTGCCTGACAGGCAAACCCACCCCCCCCCCTCCCCCTGTTTCCGGCAAAATATTGAAAGCAAAGAGACAGAAAAAGTCACTCAACGCAAGCTCTTCCCTCCAAAGGGCTTAGAGGTAAAATATTCCATCCAGGGCAGTTACGTGCCACAAACTTGGCTTGCCGGTCGAGGATTCCTGCCTTCCAGTCTGATAACTGACGACTGGCTACTGACGACTGCTACTGGCCACTGACCACTGTCCACTGACTTGTCAAAGATCATCGGCCTTCGGGGCCCCCATCGAGCGCCGCTCTTGCGCTCGGTGAGGTCAACCGGGGCCGCTTCCGCCCTTACGGGACGGTGGAGACACTAAGCCTCACGTCGCCAGTGTAGCGCCGGGCTGGCCAAAGTCAAGTTACGAAGGTACAGGTAGGGTAACTGTACTTTCGTAACATTTTGGGGGAAGGTAACCTGCGTTCGACGGTAGGCCCCCCAGATCGATTGTGCCGTCCCTGAAGAGACTCTCCGTGATTTCCCCCGTTTACTCCGGTCTGAGCCCAAGGCTAAACGAAATCAGGACTACGCACGCGATGCAGTGTAGCGCAACTCACAGCACAAGTCGTATTCTGCCTCTGTCAACTTGATAGCTGTGGCAGGTTGGCGGAGGCGTGTGGATGCGTGAATGGCTCAACAACTTGGTGGCAGACCCGTGGCTTGTTGCGACTGCGGCTTCTCAACTATTACTTGCGTTGTTGGGGGCCATCGTAACGCTACAAGAGGATTGGGCAAAACGCCACCGATGGCTTCTATTGACAGCATTTGCCTGTGCTGGGATCCTTAGGGTTCATGGCGACCCTAAAACAAGGAATCGGTTCAGCGGCAGCTAGTACGAGTCTTGCCAATAGCCTCCATGGTTTGGGAAGAGCTACTGCCGAAATCAGCCGGATAACTTCGCTGAACACTCAATTACAGGAACAACTATTAAAGCAGGGTGACACAATATCTGATCTAGCGAAGCAAAATATAGCAACAGCCACGGGAGGCGACAGCTTCTGCTTCGTCCGTTTCCTGTTCGAGGGTTCAACTGGGGGCATACTCCTCCTTCAGAGCGGGCGCTACCCTTTGGCCGACGTTATCATGCGCACAATCGACGAGGACTCATTAAAGGAAGATACTCAACTGATAACCATCGGAACGCTGCCGGTACGTGGTTACAGGCACTTGCGCAAAGTCGCAATGCCGGATGTATCAGAAAAGAGGTTTATAACCATGTTCACTGCGCGAAATGGGGCATGGGATCAATTTATATTGCTGCGCCGAGATACGAACAAGCGATGGCATTTTGCCACGCAGGTTGTAGAGAATAAGGGACAGGTAAAGTACAAGGAATTACTTCGCGAGGGCAAACACCCAATCTTTACCGCAATCGACCCTGGGTTCCCGGGAACAGTGACGGAAGCTACGTGGAGTTCGTTCAACGGGTTAGAAAGGTTTTGTCTCAATTGCAAATGATTCGACCATCCTCTCCAACTAATGCCTTGTATTCGAGTCGCTCAGCTTGGAGCGGTCTTAAGAGCGATTGTCATGAGGTATCACTGCGTCGCCCTGCGAACTTCCGTTCTGTCTCACGGGATGGGCGGGACTTCGTCGAGGTGGAGGTACTTCTGGTATTCTTCGGGGGTCAGGTTGCGAGTGACGCGAGAGCGTGCGAGAGTAAAGCAGTGCCAGAGTTGCTATCCTGCGGTGGGTGGAGCACGCCTTTCAGGCGTGCAGGACGGACTGCAACTCTTGCATCGCGCTTTAGCGCCTGAGGTAATGTTTTTCGTTACCTCAGCGGCTAAAGCCGGGTTCCAATAAGGCTGCTTTAATGCACCGCTAAAGCGGTGCTCCACCACCAGCGCTCCACTATTCTGTGCGCATGGTGCGGGCTGACTTTCCTACCACCAGGGGAGATTAGGAACCGGCGGGCACTTGTCCACCCCAAGATATTTCTTGCAGCCTTCGTCGGAGGGATGGGCGGTGACACGCTGCCGGGCGAGTTCCATCAGGTCGCGAATGTCCATGGCGTAGATTTGCACCGTCCCGTCCTCACTCGCCGTCGCCAGCCGCTTGCCGTCCGGGCTCCAGGCCACGCTCTAAACAGAACCGCTATGGCCGCGCAAGGTCAGCAATTCCTGGCCGCTGGCGGCATCCCACACCTTGGCCGTCTTGTCCTCACTCCCCGTCGCCAGCCGCTTGCCGTCCGGGCTCCAAGCCACGCTCCAACACAATCGCCATGGCCGCGCAAGGTCAGCAGTTCCTGGCCGCTGGCGGCATCCCACACCTTGGCCGTCTTGTCCCCACTCCCCGTCGCCAGCCGCTTGCCGTCCGGGCTCCAGGCCACGCTCGTAACCATCATCGTCGATGGCCGCGCAAGGTCAGCAGATTCCTGGCCGCTGGCGGCATCCCACACCTTGGCCGTCTCGTCCACACTCCCCGTCGCCAGCCGCTTGCCGTCCGGGCTCCAGGCCACGCTCTACAACAGCTTCGTCATGGCCGCGCAAGGTCAGCAGTTCCTGGCCGCTGGCGGCATCCCACACCTTGGCCGTCTCGTCCCAACTCCCCGTCGCCAGCCGCTTGCCGTCCGGGCTCCAGGCCACGCTCAAAACAGAAGCACCATGGCCGCGCAAGGTCAGCAGTTCCTGGCCGCTGGCGGCATCCCACACCTTGGCCGTCTTGTCCTCACTCCCCGTCGCCAGCCGCTTGCCGTCCGGGCTCCAGGCCACGCTCAAAACAGAAGCGCCATGGCCGCGCAGGGTCAGCAGTTCCTGGCCGCTGGCGGCATCCCACACCTTGGCCGTCTTGTCCCCACTCCCCGTCGCCAGCCGCTTGCCGTCCGGGCTCCAGGCCACGCTCCAAACAGAGCCGCCATGGCCGCGCAAGGTCAGCAGTTCCTGGCCGCTGGCGGCATCCCACACCTTGGCCGTCTCGTCATCACTCGCCGTCGCCAGCCGCTTGCCGTCCGGGCTCCAGGCCACGCTCGTAACAGGGTCGCTGTGGCCGCGCAAGGTCAGCAGTTCCTGGCCGTGACGGCATCCCACACCTTGGCCGTCTCGTCAGAACTCGCTGTCGCCAGCCGCTTGCCGTCCGGGCTCCAGGCCACGCTGGTACTAACAAGGACCATGGCCGCGCAAGGTCAGCAGTTCTTGACCGCTGACAGCATCCCACACCTTCGCCGCTTGTCCACACTCGCCGTCGCCAGACCGCTTACCGTCCGGGCTCCAGGCCACGCTCACAGGTGGGATTTGTCGAGGCCCCGCAGCGTCGGCAAGTCCAAGTCACGCAAGGTCAGCAGTTCCTGGCCGCTGGCGGCATCCCACACCTTGGCCGTCTTGTCCCAGCTGCCCGTCGCCAGCCGCTTGCCGTCCGGGCTCCAGGCTACGCTGTACACAGAGCCGGCGTGGCCGCGCAGGGTCAGCAGTTCCTTTCCGCTGGCCGCGTCCCACACTTTCGCCGTCTGGTCATCACTCCCCGTCGCCAGCCGCTTGCCGTCCGGGCTCCAGGCCACGCTCGTCAACAGAGTCATTGTGGCCGCGCAGGGTCAGCACTTCCTTGCCCGTGGCCGCGTCCCACACCTTCGCCGTCTGGTCATCACTCGCCGTCGCCACGCGCCTGCCGTCGGGGCTCCAGGCCACGCTCTCAACAGCTTCGTTGTGGCCGCGCAGGGTCAGCAGTTCCTGGCCGCTGGCGGCATCCCACACCTTGGCCGTCTGGTCCCCACTCGCCGTCGCCAGCCGCTTGCCGTCCGGGCTCCAGGCCACGCTGTCAACGCCGTCGTCATGGCCGCGCAAGGTCAGCCTCACATGGGAGGCCATGATGGCGCGATGTAATTCGTCGTTCCGCCTCGGGAAGAACGCGTGTGGCCCCATGGCCAGGTGGCGGCCACAGCATGGGCTGCGAACAGCACCGAGAGCTCAGGATCGCTGTCCTCATTCGAGATGGAGCTTGCGACCAACTGGCGAGCGCGGGCAACGGCCCGCTGGTAGAACGCAAACCCCGCTGCAACGAGTGCCAGCAACAGCAGTATTCCCAGCGCCAGCGAGTAGCGGCGGAAGCGCTTCGCCTGCCGTGCCTCCTGCGCACTCAACTCGGTGAGGCGCCTGATTTCTCCGGCTTCCCATTCCTCACTGGCGCGGACGTACTGTTCCTGAAGCTTCGTCGGTTTGCGCCCTTTGATTGGGCCTGCCTGGTCAAGCCATCGGACGGCTTCCTTCAACTCCATCCCACGCAGAAGGAAGCCTTCATCGTGATTCTTCGATTTCCACTCGAGTTGAACGTAGCAGGAATTGGGTGTGCTTGCGCTCCCATTCGAAGTCGGTGTCGAGGGCCTTAATCAACCGCTCGAACGTCTGCTCGAAGCCCAGATTCGGGTAATCAATCCACTGAATGTCCGCGAGTGCCGCAAGCAGTTCCTCGTCCCCAATTGAGTGATAGAGGATGGTGATAAGCCGCTTGTTGTTGGCAACGGCATGAGAGACTTCTTGCCCGCACATCCATGACTTGACGGAATCGGGGCTGATGACGAACAGGAAGTTGTCAGCGGCCTCGATAGCCGCAAAGATCTCCGCCCGCCACTTGGCGGAGTCGGGAATGCTGCGCCAGTCAATCCAGGTGTCGCGATTCACCTTCTGAAGCGCGGCATGGATGTCGCGAGCGAATCCCTGATCTTCCCGCGCATACGAGATGAACACCTCGGCCATGGTGCGCTCCGGAGGTCGAAAAACAATCAAGCGAATCTTAGCATTCGGGGATTAGTGCGAGCTCCTTCGCCACGGTAAGAAAAAGCAGGTCCCTCCGCTCGGACTCGAAGTCCTCGGTCGGGATGACAGATCTTGATTAGGGAAGCGCGTCGTCGCTCGGGATGACAGTGTAAAGGAGTGAAGCTCTCGCTCGGGAATGCGCAGCGCGTCCCGCCAACAGGAATCCGGCGACTGCGTCGGAAAACCAGCCGCCTTCGCTCGGGATGACAGGTTGAGGAAATTGGCGCTGGAAGGGCGTCCTCCCGCCCGAACGCTGAACTCGAAACCTGTAACTCGACACTCGCAGCTATAATCGTTGCTTTGCCCTCGAAAGGAGACTGATTGGCGGAAGCGGAAATTGGCATCATCGGCGGCAGCGGCCTCTACTCCATGCCGGGCCTGAGTGAGGTGCGCGAAGTTGCCCTGGAGACCCCCTTCGGCGCTCCTTCCGACGCCTACGTCCTGGGTAATCTGGCCGGACGGAAAGTTGCCTTTCTGGCCCGCCACGGCCGCGGACATCGCCTGATGCCGACGGAGCTGAACTACCGCGCCAACATTCACGGCCTGAAGCAGCTTGGGGTCGAGCGCGTCATTTCGCTGTCGGCCGTGGGCTCGCTGAAGGAAGAACACCGGCCGCTGGATTTCGTCATCCCCGACCAGTTTGTCGATCGGACACGGCATCGTGTGGACACCTTCTTCGGCGATGGGCTGGTCGTACACGTAGGACTTGGTCATCCCATTTGTGAGGAAGAGGCCGCAGTGCTTGCCGAGGCTTGCCGTCGCGCCGGCGTGAATGTGAAGCAGGGCGGCACGTACCTGAACATGGAAGGGCCGCAGTTCTCGACCAAAGCCGAGTCCAACCTGTATCGCAGTTGGGGTATGGACGTGATCGGCATGACCAACCTCACCGAGGCGCGACTGGCGCGTGAGGCCGAGCTTTGCTACGTCACGGTGGCCATGGTCACCGATTACGACTGCTGGCACGAGGACCACGACCACGTTTCCGTGGACCAGATCATTGGCGTGCTGCTGAAGAATGCGGAGCACGCGGGCAACGTGGTGCGCGAAGCGGTGACGGCCATGCCCAGGACGCGCGGCTGCAAGTGCGGCTCGGCACTGAAGAACGCCATCATTACGCAGAAAGACGTTGTGCCTGCCGCCACGCTGGAGCGCCTGAAGCTGCTGGTGGGCAAATATTTCAACTCCGAACAGAAAGCGGGAACATAGGATTTGTCCATTCTTGTCGTTGGTTCTGTCGCATTCGATACCCTGAAAACTCCTTTCGGCGAGCGCCACAAAATTCTGGGCGGCGCCGCCACGTACTTTTCGCTTTCCGCCAGCTACTTCACCGACGTCCGCGTGGTTGCCGTGGTTGGCGAGGACTTCACGCCGGAAAACGAAGCCGTGATGAACAATCGCGGGGTTGACACCCGCGGCATCCAGCACGCGAAAGGGAAGACCTTTCACTGGTCGGGTGAATACGGAGAGAACGTCAACGAAGCCAAGACGCTGAACACGGAGCTGAACGTCTTCGAAAAGTTTGCGCCGCAAATCCCGGCGGAATATGGCGACACCGATTTTCTGTTTCTCGCCAACATCGATCCCGTTCTGCAGATCCGCGTGCGCGACGCCATGCCGAACGCGAAGCTGGTCGGTGGCGACACCATGAACTACTGGATCAGCGGGCAACGCGAGAATCTGGAGAAGATGCTGAAGCGCGTGGACGTGCTGCTGATCAACGATACCGAAGCCAAGATGCTGGCCGGCGACAGCAGCCTGCCGCGTGCGGCGCACAAGGTGCTGGAGCTCGGCCCACGCGCGCTGGTCATCAAACACGGCGAGTACGGCGCGACCATCTTCTTTCGCGATGGCGAGTTTGCCGGAGGACATCATCCGTTTCGCGCGCCGGCGTTGCCGCTGGACGAAGTGCGCGATCCCACCGGCGCAGGCGACAGCTTTGCCGGCGGCTTCATGGGATATATCGCTTCGCAGGGCGAGGTCAACCGCCGCGTGTTGAAGCACGCCATGTTCTACGGCAGCGTGATGGGTTCGTTTTCGGTGGAGCGATTTGGCACGGAGCGTTTGCAGTCGCTCACCCGCGACGAGATCGACAAGCGTTTCGAGGTGTTTCGCGAGCTGACGCATTTGGACTGAGGCAGCAATCGAAACCGAGGAGGCTCCACCGTCGCACTGTCAAGCTTTGAGCAACCTTTCCCAATCTGCGCACACCGATAGCCGATCCGACCCTTGGCGCCAACAGCGCCATGATGCGCGCTTCACGCTGCTGATCGGCGCGCTCTCGATCGCAGCGCTCCTTTTCTATTACGCAAAACAGCAACTCCTGCTGTACGGCGATGCGGTTGCGCACATCAACATCGCGCGCCGCGTGGTGGACAACCGCCATCCGTTGTTGTCGCTCTCGGAACTGGGAACGGTCTGGCTGCCGCTGCAACACATCGCCATGCTGCCGTTCGTGTGGAACGATGCGCTGTGGCGCAGTGGAATCGCGGGCGCCATTCCGGGCATGGTGGCGTATGTGCTCGGCACGCTCGGCATTTTCCGGCTAGTGAGTGTCCGCGCCCCGAAGATCGCCGCCTACGTTGCGGCGGCCATTTACGCGCTCAATCCCAACCTGCTCTATCTGCAGACCACCGCGATGAACGAGCCGATTTTCCTGGCCTTCTTCATCTGGGCGCTGGTTTACCTGGATGAGTTTGTCCGGGGCTGTTTTCCGAATCCTGATTCGCGAGTCGCGCCCGCGCGAATGAAGCCCAACCGCGCGCTGGAAGCTTGCGGCATCGCCCTGGCAGGAGGAGCGTTTACCCGCTACGACGGATGGTTCGTTGCCGCTGTCGTCGGAGTCATCGTCACGTGGATCTGTTGCGGTGTGGTGGAAGCGCAGGTCAGCGACAAACGTCCAGCGGCGCGCGATGGCTGAAGTCGTTTGCGGAATTTCTGCTGCTGAATGCGCTGGTTCCGGTGTTCTGGCTGATTTACACCTACTGCATTTCTGGTTATGCGCTCGATTTCGCGAACGGCCCATACTCGGCCAAGGCAATCGCCTTGCGCAGTACCGGTCGTGGCATGCACACGTATCCCGGGCAGCACGATCTCTTCACGGCTGCGCTTTACTTCCTGAAGTCGGCCAAACTCAACCTGGGAGCGGAGTTGTTCGGGCAGGCCCTGTTTGCCATAGCCGTGGCGGGAACAGCCATTGCGATCTGGAAATTTCGCAGGTACGGCATTCTGTTACTGCTGTGGCTGCCGCTGCCGTTTTACGCGCTCTCCATCGCCTACGGCAGCGTGCCCATTTATCTGCCCGTATGGTATCCGCGCTCGTATTACAACGTGCGCTACGGTTTGGAGCTGCTTCCGGTGTTTGCGGTGTTCGTTCCTGTCTTCGCATCGTTCATCGCCGAGCACATCGGCGAGGCTGCACTGAGGAACGCGGTTTGGTGTGTGCTGATTGGGGTTATGGCGGCCAGCTACCTCTCGGCCTATCGCGACATCCCCATCACGTTGCGGGAGGCGCTGGTGAACTCACGGGGCCGGGTGGCTATCGAGCGGGCGCTGGCCAACTATCTTGGCGAAATTCCGCGCTCAGCAACGCTGCTCATGTACACCGGAGATCATGCGGGCGCGCTGCAACTGGCAGGCATTGCACGGCGCCGGGTGATCTCTGAGTCTGAGCATCCCGACTGGGAGTGGGCGCTGCTCGATCCGGCCCATCGTGCTGACTATGCTGGTCGCGTGCCAGGGTGATCCGGTGTGGGTTGCGCTGCAGGCCGCAACACACGGAGTTGACAGAGGTGATTTCGGTCAGCGCGCCGGGACAGTCGCGCTGCACGATCTACAAGCCGCGGGCTTCAAACAGCCACCGTTGAGCTTGGCGCCTGGAGGCGAGTACCCTGACGCCTTATGCGAAGTCGGAGGTTGGCGCCGCCAACGACGGTTGCCGCGTCGCCCAGCACGGCTGGGGATTTCGCTACAATGAGCTTTTTCCGAGGTCTTCATCATGACTTATCAAGAGATTGTCGAACGAGAGCAGAAATACCTGCTGAACACCTACGCGCGCTATCCCATTGCCATCGCGCGCGGCAAGGGCGTGTACGTTTACGACGTCGAGGGCAAACGCTACCTCGACTTCCTCTCCGGGCTGGGCGTCAATGCGCTCGGTCACGCCCATCCGCGCATCGTGAAGGTCATTCGCGACCAGGCGGCGAAGGTCATCCACCTCTCGAACCTGTACTACAACGAGTACCAGGGGCTGCTTGCCGAAAAGCTTTGCAGCAAGTCAGGACTCGACCGCGCGTTCTTCTCCAACAGCGGTACCGAGGCCATTGAAGGCGCGCTGAAACTGGTGCGTGCTGCCGGCCACGCTACGGGCGGGCCGGAGAAGTCCATCGTCATAGCGCTGGAGAACTCGTTCCACGGACGCACCATGGGCGCGCTCGCGCTCACCGGCCAGGCAAAGTATCGCAAGGATTTCGATCCCATGCTGGAAGGCGTGCGCTTTGTGCCGCGCAACGACGCGGAAGCGCTGCGCAGCGCCATGGATGAGAAAGTTTGCGCCATCGTGCTGGAGCCCATTCAGGGCGAAGGCGGCATTCAGGAAACGTCGCCGGAATTCCTGCGCGCCTGCCGCGAGGCTGCCGATCAACATCACGCCGCGCTTATCTTCGACGAGATCCAGTGCGGCATGGGACGTACCGGGCAGCTCTTTGCTTTCCAGCATTTCGGTGTCGTGCCCGATGTGGTTTGCATCGCCAAGCCGATGGCCGCGGGCTTTCCGATGGGAGCGTTTCTCGCGAAGCAGGATTTCGCGCAGCACATCACGCCGGGCAAGCACGGAACTACCTTTGGTGGAGGCCCGCTAGCCTGCCGCATTGCGCTGGAGTATCTGGCGATCCTGGAAGACGAGAACCTGCTGGAGCAGGTGCGCCGAGTCGGCGCGTACTTTTCGCAGAAGCTGCACGAACTGGTGGAGAAGTTCGACATCGCCGTCGAAGCGCGCGGCGTGGGTGCGATTCAGGCGCTGCAGTTGAGCGTTCCCGGCAAGCCGATCCTCGAAGGCGCGCACGCGAACCGCCTGCTGATCAACGTGACGCAGGACACGGTGCTGCGCTTCCTGCCGCCATTCCTGCTGCAAGAGAAACACGTGGACAGCGGGATGCGGATTCTGCGCAAGCAACTCGCGGTGGCACAGAAGGAGCACAAGAAGGCGGCGAAGAGCAAGGCGGCAGCGGTCACAGCGTGAGGTTCGCTCACGCGTGGTGCGAAATCGGGTCCAGCGCCGTGTGCTGCGAATGCTTGGCCGCGTGCGGATGCCGCTCCAGTGCGTCCATGGTCGCCAGAATGGTTTCGGTGGCGTATTCGATGCCCGGGTCTGAGTTCAGCAGCATGTGGTACAGGTGGCGGCTGGGCCACTCGGCGTTGAAGTACTTGCGGACGAAGGCAGCGCGTTCGCGGTCGATGGTGTCCACCATCAAGCGCGGATTCCTGCTCGTCCATCTTGAGCCTGAGCAGGCGGCGAATTTTTTCCTCGCGCGAGCCGTAGATGAACACCCGGAAAACGTCTTCCCGGTGACGCAGAATGTACGGCGCACCTCGTCCCACGATGACGCAGTTGCCTTCGCGGGAGACCTTCTCGATCACCTGATGGGCCAATTCGACCATCTCGTCGGCGTCGAAAATCTTGTCTTCGCCGATCGGCAACGACCGCTCATGACTGCCGCGCCAGAAGACCTTGGCCAGACGATGCACCAGCGGGTCGCACTTCTCGGAATGTTGCGCCACCGCCTTTTCGTGCACTCCGGCGAGCTTGGCGATCTCGCAGGTGAGTTGCTGATCGAGAAGCTGCCATCCTTTGCGGCGCGCCAATTGGGCGGCCACCAAACTGCCGCCTGCGCCGTATTCGCGTTCCAATGTGATGATCTTGAACATCGGCCACCTCCATCCCTCGACGGCTCGGAACAGTCCCCACAACTACGCTGCCAGCATGATAACGCGATTTCTGCTAATGAGATGCGCGAGCTGTGGCCGGCGTTGGGCAGCGTACCAAGTGTTAAGGATTGTAAAGCTTGTAAAAGTCTTGTCACGAGGGAGGTCGTGACACATTCCAGCGGGTTTACATCTGCATCAAATCTGCAGGAATGGAGAACAACAACATGCGTACAACATTGCTAACTGGCTTGCTGTTCGCGTTGACCGCCGGAGCGCTGGCGCAGACGCCGCAAGCCTTACTCGAAACGCCGGCGGCGCAAGGCGCGGCCCTGTCCAGCAACGGCCCCGTGATTCTCGACTATGGTAAGGGCGGGTTTCCGAACGATGTCGAAGGCCGCATTGCCAAGCAAGTCCGCCACGAAATCTTGCTGCTGCCCTATTACTCGCTGTTCGACGACCTGGAGTATAGCGTGCAAGGCCACACCGTTACGCTGAGCGGATATGTTACCAGCATCGACGCTATAACGAAGAGCACGGCTGAGAATGTCGTGAAGCACATTGAAGGTGTGGACAAGGTGGTCAACAACATCGAAGTCCTGCCGCCGTTGGGCTTTGACCAGGAGGCGCGTGCGCGTGTCTATCGCTCACTGGTGAGGACAGGCGGGCTGTCGCGGTATTTCTGGGAGGCCTCACCCAGCATTCACATCATCGTGGAGAAACAGCGAGTGACCCTTAGGGGCTTCGTCAACAGCGAGGGCGACAAGACCCTGGCTACCATCGCCGCAAACGGGGTGCCGGACGTTTTCAAGGTGACCAACGAGTTGCAGGTGGTGAAATAAACGCCGCGAAAATTGAGCCCCTTTCTTTCGAGGCGGGACTGTGCCGACAGTCTCGCCCTTCTACTTTTGTGGTAGCATTCGTCTTTGATCCTTATCGCACGAGCCACTAGAATCAAGTAGGCACAGCGGCTGATTGCTGACACCTCTGCAACCGCTGTCTTTATCCAGCTAGTCCTTAGTCTTTCGCGGTCTGACCGCGCGCACTTTTGCATGTAGTCCCTGATGGCGCCGTTTCCAACCGGGCGCTTTAGATTGGAGCACCAAATGGTTCGCCTGAGACGGGTCCTGGCGTTTGTCCTGAGCTGGGGAATTCTGATTGTCACTTCGCCCACTTCCGAAGCGTGGGCTTCTGTCGCCGTCCATTCGCCTGTCTTCGCCATGCAGGAAGCCGCGGAGGCCAATCTGTCTGCCGCCCAGATTGACGAACTGGTTTCCCCGATCGCCCTTTATCCCGACGCGCTGGTGGCGCAGATCCTTGCCGCCTCGACTTATCCTGACCAGATCGTCGCCGCCAATACCTGGTTGCAGGCCAACACGAAGCTGAATGACGCCCAACGCGCCGAGCAGGTCAACACTCAGACGTGGGACCCAAGCGTGAAGGCGCTGACCCAGTTTCCGTCGGTGCTCGCCAACATGGCGCAAAACCTGTCGTGGACGTCGGCCCTCGGTGACGCGTT
Organism: uncultured Acidobacteriaceae bacterium; assembly: GCA_963760415.1. Lineage (GTDB taxonomy): Bacteria > Acidobacteriota > Terriglobia > Terriglobales > Acidobacteriaceae > Bog-257. The sequence goes on from CAVXDA010000015.1 coordinate 212,283, forward strand.
CTACAACCAGCAGAAGGACGTGATGGCCTCGGTACAGCGCCTGCGCAAGCAGGCCAAGGATGCCGGGAATCTGAAGAGTTCGTCCCAGCAAACCGTGAAGACCGAGACCCAGGAAGGGCAGCAGGTCATCGTGATTCAGCCGGCTAATCCGCAGGTGGTGTACGTGCCGACGTATAACCCGACTGTGGTTTACGGCACGCCTTACAGTCCTCCGGGCTACAGCACGGGCGCGATGGTGGCCACGGGCGTCATTTCGTTCGGCGTGGGCATGGCGGTCGGGGCCGCCATGAGCAACAGTTGGGGATGGAACAGTTGGGGCTGCGGCTGGCACGGCGGCACGCGTCAATTACAACCGCAACGTTTACGTCTCCAACAGCAACGTTTATCGCAATGGCGGTTCTTACGGGGGAGGCGCTTACAACCGGTCAGGTAACCGTAATACCAATGTCAGCGGCAACACCGTCAACGTCAATACCGGCAACCGCAATAATGTGAATGGCGGGAACCGCAACAACATTAACAACTAATAGCGGGAATCGGAACAACAACAACGTCGGCAACAATAACAACCGTCCGAACGCTGGTAATAACGCCAATCGCCCCAACGCTGGTAACAACGCCAATCGCCCCAACGCCGGTAATCGTCCGAACCAGGCACCGGCGGCGGACCGCGGATATGGAAACAAGCACGCTACCGGTACCAAGTCAGGCGCCTTCAGCGGATACAGTGCAGGGGGACAGACCCGGGCGCAGAGCAGTCGTGGACAGCAGAGCATGGGCGGTGGCGGCGGACAGCGGGGCGGCGGACAAAAGAGCGCACCCGCGGCTCGCGGCGGAGGCGGCGGTGGGCGCAAACGTTAGTCGCGCAGCTGTAGCTTGAGCTCTCGAAATCAAAACGCCGATGGCTGGTGGAGGTTTCCTGATAATGATGTCCGATACGAATTCGAAAGGTGCATTTATGCGGTGGCAATCAAAATTGTTTAGCGCTGCGGTGTTGATGGCGGCACTCACTCTGCTCGCCGGCATCGCCGGCGCGCAAGAGCCCGGAGAGAAGACCTTCGCGACCCCGCAGGAAGCGGGCAAGGCGCTCTACGACGCTGCGAAAGCGGCGGACAAGGCGGGAATCGTGGCCGTACTTGGAGCGTCTTCCGCCAGCGTCGTCTCCTCCGGCGACGAGGTTCAGGATAAAAGTACCCGCGATCGGTTCGTCGAACGTTATGAGCAGATGAATCGCTGGGCGAAAGAAATCAACGGAAACCAGACTCTTATTATCGGCGCGGAAAACTGGCCGTTCCCCATTCCTCTGAAGAAGGACGCGGCTGGCACGTGGTACTTCGACACCAAAGCCGGCTTGAAGGAGATTCTCTTCCGTCGCATCGGAAAGAACGAACTGGCGGCCATTCGCGTCTGTGATGTTCTGGCTGACGCGCAAGACGAATACTTCAGCCAGAAGCAGGAGTACGCGCAAAAATTCTCCAGCGACCCCGGGAAGCAGAACGGACTCTACTGGAAGGCCGACGAAGGACAGCCAGAAAGTCCCGTCGGGCCGCTGGTCGCCTATGCCACCGGTGAAGGCTATGGCGGAGAGAAGGACGCAGCACAGCCCTTCCACGGCTACTACTACCACATGCTTAAGGCGCAGGGAGCCAGCGTAAAAGGCGGAGCCAAGAGCTATGTCGTGGATGGCAAGATGACCGGCGGCTTCGCCTTTGTCGCCTATCCCGCAGAATATCGCAACTCCGGAGTGATGACCTTCCTCGTCAATCAGAACGGGACCGTGTATGAGAAAGACCTTGGCCCGAAGACCGCCGATCTCGCGAAGCAAATGAAGGCCTACAACCCCGACAAGACCTGGAAGGCAGTCTGGAGCGAAGAAGAGAGCGATAGCGATAGCGAGTGATTCGCGGCACGAGTCTTTCCCCTAGCCAAGCCACCGAGAAGGCTGCGCCCGTGCGTTGTCGGCGGCGTGCAGTCATGGCGGACTGCGGCTGATCGTTCGCAAACCTCGAATGTTCCGTCCAACTCTAGCTCAGATGACTAGGCCGCAGCAAGGTCCCGTCCTTTCATCTCTCCACGTCACAAACCCCAGTGACAAAAGTATTACAAACGAAACTCCCATTCGTTGTTAGTCTGTGAAGGCCTCGAACGCATTCGGCGGTTGGGGTTCCACGGACCACTCCAGGGAGATTGATGAATCGCTTAAAAGAGTTAAACCCGTTCACCACCGGCATCATGGTTGCCTTTCATATCGGCGCAATAGCCGCTCTCTTCATGTTCAGCTGGAAGGCATTGGGCATTGCGCTCGTGCTGTACTGGGTTGCGGGCAACCTGGGCATCGGCATGGGCTATCACCGTCTGCTCACCCATCGTGGCTATAAATGCCCGAAGTGGCTGGAATACTTCCTCACCGTCTGCGCCACGCTGGCGCTGGAGGGCGGCCCAATCTTCTGGGTGGCCACGCACCGCATTCATCATCAGCTCACCGACAAGCCAGGCGATCCGCACTCACCGCGCGATGGCGGCTTCTGGGCGCATATGGGTTGGATCCTGATGGGGAAGACCTTTCACAACAACAACACCGAACTGCTGGCCTACGTGCCCGATCTTCGCAAGGACAAGTTCCACCTCTGGATCAGCGAGTATCACTGGGTACCGATGACCGTTCTCGGCGTAATTCTGCTGGCTGTCGGCGGATGGGCGGTTATGTTCTGGGGAGTTTTCCTGCGCACCGTGTTTCTCCTGCATTCCACGTGGTTTGTGAACTCGGGGACGCACATGTGGGGATCCAAGCGCTTTGCCACCGACGACGACTCGCGCAACTTGTGGTGGGTCGCATACCTGAGCTTCGGCGAAGGCTGGCACAATAACCATCATGCGCATCCGCAATCGGCGCGTCATGGGCTGGCCTGGTACGAGTTCGATATGAACTGGTACGGCATCCGGAGCCTGCAAGCGCTCGGTTTGGTCTGGGACGTGAAGCTGCCCAAGTTGGGCTCGGCGCGCATCCAGCCGGTGATGAAACCGGCGGTACAACCTGAAGTCGTGCCGGCAGAGGAACTGGTCTCGGTGTAGGAAACCTCCAAGCGAATTGCGACGGGACGGCGTACGATGCGCTGTCCTTTTTATTGGACTGGACCTGCCAGTTGAGTGCTCGCTCCCTGCGATAGAATCGCAGAGAGGTAGGGAACTGATGAGGATTTCTGCACTGCGATCGGCCATGAGCACGACTCGGAAGATTATTTTCTGCATCGGCGTATTTGCGGTTGCTGTCGCATTGCTGTACCCGCAGCATATTCACGCACAGAAGCAGGAGATCGTCTGGAGCGCGCAAGAGAAGCCGATCGCCGACCAAATCCACGGACTTCGTAAGTTGCCCGATGACGTGAGGGCCAGCACCACGAGAGAGCTTGCACTGCAGATCCGGCAGCTGCCCGCGACGCCCAACAAGCTTCGCCTGGCGGTCGGTCTTGCGAGTCTGTCCACCGAAGGCGACTTCGGGCATGACACTTTGCAAGAGGTCACGACTACCCTGGCCGACACTCTGCGTCAGCAGCCCGTGCCCGACGAGAAAGGTCAGCCAGCCGCGCCCTACGTCGAGCTTGCGGAACTGGTGCGCTACGAGCATGTGCAGACCACGCTGGATGCCCCACAATTGAAAGCCGCCATGGCCAAGCTTGAAGCGGATGACCAGGTCCGGCAGAAGGCCGATTTCACGCTCACCGACCTGCAGGGAAAGACCTGGACGTTCAGTGCCCTGCGCGGAAAGGTGGTGCTGGTGAACTTCTGGGCGACCTGGTGTCCGCCGTGCCGCAAAGAAATGCCGGATCTGGAAGCGCTTTACAACCGGTTCAAGGATCAGGGACTGGTCATCCTGGCGATCTCCGACGAAGAGGCTGCAAAAGTCCAGCCGTTCCTTGCCGAGCGCAAGATCACCTATCCGGTCATGCTCGACCCGGGACGCAAGGTGAACGATTTGTTCCAAGTTGAAGGCATCCCGAAGAGCTTCGTGTACAACCGCGAGGGAAAGCTGGTAACCGAGTCGATTGACATGCGCACTCAGGGGCAATTCTTGCAAATGCTGGCGCAAGCCGGAATGCAATAGAAGCCTGAGCGACGACTGACTGCTCAGCAGGGGGTTCGCTATCAACGTCTCGCTATTTGCCAGCGCATACGGTAAAGATGACCGTTGAAGTGTTTACCCGCAACTGATCGCGCAGGACCGGGAAGTCCATCGCCGGTGCTATCCTGACCTCGTCTCCATGCGTATCACCAGCCGCAAGACAGCCATCGCATTTTTCGTCACGCTGGGCGTGTCGCTGGCTGCAGCGGCCATGGTGCTCAACATCAGTTGGATCATTCTCAACTGGCGCGAGCTGGTTCCGCTGATTCTGGGTGTCATTTTTTTCGGATTCATCATCGCGGGCGTCATTCTCAACACGATCTTCCTGGTGCGCGAGATCCGCCGCAATGAGCAGCAGAACAGTTTCCTGAACGCGGTGACCCATGAGCTGAAGACACCGATCACCTCCATCCGTCTTTATCTGGAAACGCTGCAGAAGCGCGACCTCGACGCGAAACAGCGCGGCGAGTTTTATCAGGTTATGCTGGAAGACACGCAGCGCCTGATGGGCACGGTCGAGCAGGTGTTGCGCGCGGCTCGGATCGTGCAGAAAAACGCGCCGCTTTCGCGGGCCGAAGTCGCCGTCGGCCCGCTGGTGCAGGAGGCGGTGGATCTGGCCCGCTCCCGCCATCATCTCTCTACTGATGCGCTGGATTGGAAGCAGGACGGCCGTCCCGCCGGGCAGCTCTCGGTGATGGGCGATCGGGAGGAGCTCTTCACAGCCTTGTCGAATGTGCTCGACAATGCTGTAAAGTACTCCCCCACCGATCCGAACATTCGGGTCGAGGTGGTCACCCCCGAACTGCGCACGGTACAAATTCGCGTGCGTGATAATGGGGTTGGGATCCCGCGGGGCGAACTGAAACGTGTCTTCAAGCGCTTCTATCGCGTGCTGACGCCTGGCCCGACGCAGGTGAAAGGCAGCGGTCTGGGATTGTTTATAGTGCGCGCCGTTGCGAGCCGCCACGGTGGCGACGCTTACGCCGAGAGCGATGGTGCAGGTCAAGGCACCACCGTGATCATCGAATTGCCGAGGAACTCGCAGTGAACGAAATCCTTTTGGTGGAAGACGAAGAGCATTTGGCGCGCGGTCTGAAGTTCAACCTGGAGGCCGAAGGCTATCCGACCAGCGTGGTGGGCGATGGCGAAAGCGCGCTGGACCTGCTTCTGAAGAAGCACAACGAGTTCGACCTGTTGGTACTCGACGTCATGCTTCCCGGCAAGGACGGCTTTGCAGTTGCGGCGGAACTGCGCAAAGCGAGCAACTATATACCTGTGCTGATGCTGACGGCGCGGGGTCAGCCAGACGATGTCCTGAAAGGCTTTGAGGCAGGCGCCGACGATTACCTGCCGAAGCCGTTCGATCTTGCCATTCTGCTGGCGCGCATTCGTGGCCTGTTGCGGCGTCGCGACTGGGGACGCACCCTGCTCACCAATCCTCCGGCAGGGTCGCGGGTTGCGGAACCAAAAGACGCCGAAGCCTTGCGCGAGTTTGATGTCTATGAATTCGACGGAAAGCAAGTGGACTTCGGAACGCTTGAGCTGCGGGCCAATGGCAAGATCTTCCGTCTGACCTTGATGGAGGCTGAACTGCTGCGCCATCTCATCCGCAAAAGTGGAAAGATCGTGTCCCGCAAATCCATTCTCGAAGAGGTGTGGGGACTGCGGGAGGACACCGACACTCGGGCCATCGACAATTTCGTGGTCCGGCTGCGCAAGTATATCGAGAAGGATCCCGCGCATCCCCGGCATTTGCTGACCGTACGCGGAGTGGGCTACCGGTTCCTGCCAGAGCCAGCCGCGAGTTGACTCAACCTTATGCTTGGTCATCCGCGGCGTTCCCGTCTGTGCCTCGGGTCTGCGCGGCGGGTTCGTCATTTTCCGAATTCCAGCACATTGATATCGGTGAACTGCCGCATTTCCGGCGTACCGAAAGTGGCTTGCAGCTTCGCAGCCAGGGCCGGATCGCGTTGCTCCAGATCAGAGGCGCGGGCACCGGAACCGTAGAGCACAACCCACACATGACGAAATTGCCGTGGATCAGAATTCAGAGCCTGCAGCAGATTGTGCTCGTCCTCGCCGACGCCATAATATGGCGGCGCAAATACGTGGACTGACGGAGGACTTTGCCAGTCGCGGTCGCGATAGTAGTCGAGCATGGTGCGCGTGTAGAAGGGAAAGAAAACGACTGCGTCTCCCGCTTGCGCTGAGGTCAGGATCGCGTTGCTGGCGGCGCGCCAGTCTTCGCGCGGTTTGCGGTAGTCCTTCACGATCGCGGGTATCGACATCGCGCACAGGGCGATTACCAGAACAATCCCGGCATACATTTTCTTCAGCGCAGTCATTCCGACTGCGGCGAGCAAGATCGTCGCCGGCAGCGAAAAGATCAGGTAGCGCTGCATGAAAATCGGGTGACGCAGCGAGACCAGGGCCGTAATCACGGCGGGCAAGAACAGCCCACGAGACGATCAGCATTCCTCTCCAGAACACTTCAGAGTCACGTCGTCGCGTTCGCGCAATCGCGACCAGCCCGGCAATCCACAAAATGAGAGCGAGAAGAACTTTGACACCGCTTCCGCCAAAGAACTTGGCCAGAAGCCATATCTCATGCGGTGTCGCTTGCGGCATCCAGATGAAGTGCAGGTTTTCGGGTGAGGCGCGAAATACGTAGGTCAGACCGGGCACAGCCGCCGCCAAAATCAGCATTCCGCAGACTGCTACCGGTCTCCAGGTCCTGAGCGGTGTCTTACGGAAGAGCAGGGAGCAGACCTGCGCCACCAGCACCAACGCAGCGAAGTCATGACTGTAGAACGCAAGTATGCTGAAGACCGTCCACAGCACCCAGTCTCTGCGCCGCCCCTCTTCCACCGCGCGCACAAAAAAGTACGAAGACAGCAGCACCAGGAAGATTGTCAACGTATAGCTGCGAGCTTCGTGGGAGTAGTACACATGGGCCGGGCTGAAAGTCAGCAGCGCTGCCGACGCCAACGCCACGCCAAGTGGCGCCAATCTGCGAGCCACGACGTACAGCAGCGGGACCGACGCGATTCCGAACAGCGCCGACGGCAGCCGCAGCCACGCCTCGCTCAGACCCGCCGTGGATCCAGCCGCGCATCAGCAGGAAGTACACCGTCTGCAGGTTGGCTTCGCCGTGCCACCACACCCACGCGAAGTGCTGCCAGGAAGCGCGAGCCAGCGCCACCGTGGCGCCTTCATCCAGCCAAAGGCTCTTAGTGCCGAGATGCGACAGCCGAAGCCATGCTGCAAGCAGCGTCAGAAAAACCAACACAAGGACCGCAGTCGTATTCCTTGGGTCGCGCGCCGGCACGGTCTGCTTCCGCGAATCGTCGGCTACAGCACGCTCGCTGGCTAAGGCCATAAACAGTGAATGTTACCAGTCCTCCTGCAGCCGGTTCCGGGCATATCAGTATTCCAGTCGCCGCAGGTTGTCACGCGGCCACCGCCTTTTGAGGCGCCGAGCCGAGCGCTTGGGAAAGTTTTTGCGATGCCCATTGAACAGCTGCCCTGGTAGCAGGTGTATTGGCCAAAGCATTCAACAAGGCAAAGTCGTGATGCGTGGCTAGAACCCGGATCGCCGTGACTTCCACACCAGCTTGTATCAGCTTTCTGGCATAGGCCTCGCCCTCGTCGCGCAGGATGTCGTTCTCGTCCACCATGATCAGCGCCGGAGGCAGGCCCTTCAATTGTTCTGAGCTCGCCGATAGTGGAGCAGCCGTGGTCTTCTTGCGGTCGTCCTGGTTGGGTGCGTATGCATCCCAGAACCACTCCATCGCGCGCTTCGTCAGCCAAGGACCATTGGCAAACTCCTCGTACGATTTCTGCGACAGGCTCGAATCGGTCACCGGATAGAAAAGCACCTGATAGCGGATCGCCGGCCCTTCGCGCTCCTTGGCCAGCTGCGTAACCACCGCGACCATGTTGCCGCCCACGCTGTCGCCGGCCACCGCCAGGCGGCTGCTATCGAACCCAAATTCCTGTCCGTGCTCAGCGATGTATTTGGTCGCCGCATAGTCCTGCTCGATCGGCACCGGAAATTGCGCCTCGGGAGAGCGCGTATAGTTCACAAACACGAACGCCGCGCCGGTGCCGTTCACCAGGTCGCGCAGCAATCGGTCATGGGTATTCTTGCTGCCCAGTATCCAACCACCACCGTGGAAATACATCACCACCGGCAGCGGGCCCTTAGCGCCCTTAGGCCGATAGATGCGAACCGAAACCTGACCCCCAGGACCAACTGGAAGGACTTTTTCTTCCACATCGGCAGGCAGTTTTGTGACCTCGATCGCCTGCGCATCCTCCAGCAACTTGCGGGCGTCGGCGTAGGAGAGTTCGTACAGTGGCTTTCCTCCCTGCGCAGCGAGGGCATCGACGAAGGCTTGGGTTGTAGGCTCGAGAACCGGCTTTCTCTCATCGCTCATGACGGATTCCTTTCTAATGTTTATGGATTTCGCTGATTGCGAATGAAATGCATGAGGCATTGGATGCACTAGGGTGGATATGGATTTAGTGACCGGAGTCGAGCTGATGGCTGCTAGCGCGCCCGCGCCAGCACCAGGGTAATGTCGTCGGGCTGTTCGTTGCCGGCGATCCAGTCGGAGACCGCGCCGGTGACGATATCGCTGATGCGGGCCAGCGGTTGATCGCGATGGCTCTGGATGAGCTCGATGAGGCGCTCCTCACCGAACTCGCCGAATTCGTTTTCCGGCTCGGTGATGCCGTCGCTATAAGCGACGAAGATGTCACCCGGCTCCATGATGACGGTGTTCTCGTGATAGGTGGTGCCGTCGAAGAGGCCGACGACGGTGTCCGAAGTTTCCAGTCGCCTGATGCGTTCCTTGCCGCTCAGCACCAGCGGAGGCAGATGTCCGGCGTTGGAATAGGTCAGAGCGCGTAAGCCCGCATCGTAGCAGGCGAGAAACATGGTGGCGTATTTCTCCAGCGGCGTGCTGCGGTAGAGCTGGTAATTCAGGGTGGCCATCAGCACCGCGGGCGAAAGCGAGGAGTCGCCGTTGCCGTCGCTGCGGCAGTACATGGGAAGGGCGCTGCTTTCCGGGACACCGGCTCCGATGGCGACCGATGCTAAAGTGCGCTCCGGCTCGAGCGCATAGGCACGCACGAAAGCGTGCAACGTGGCCATCAGCAGTGCCGCCGAAATACCTTTGCCACTGATGTCTCCCACCGCCAGCATGAGCTTGTCTTCGCGCAGCGGTATGAAGTCGTAGTAGTCGCCGCTCACGGTGCGGGCCGGGCGGCACGTCCCATGCACCTCCAGCGAAGGCAGGCCGGAGAGATCGGCAGGGAAGAGCAGGTTCTGCACTTCGTGCGCGATGGCCAGTTCGCCTTCCAGCCGCTGCTTTTCCTTTTGCTCCGTGATCAGCTTGGACAGCGACTCGCTCATGGAGTTGAACGACTGCTCCAGCGCGGCCATCTGGTCCTGGGTGTGCACCTGGATGCGGTGGGTCAGGTCGCCGCGGTTGATGTGTCCGGTTGCGTCGTAGAGATCGGCGACGGACTTGGTCATGCTCCGCGAGAGCCTAACGCCGATAAACAGGGCGATCAGTTCAATGACGGCGAAGAAGATGGCGATGCCGGTCAGCACATCCAAAAAGATCTTGGACTTTTCGCCGAGGGTGCTGAACAGCGTGGCATAGAGCATCGAGGGGCGGGTCTCGACCAGCATCAGGCCGTCCACCGATTTGCCGGATTGCCAATCGACAGCGCCGAAGCGCGTGGCAAAAGGAAACTGGAAGTCGAAGCCGTTGACCGCCGGCGGAACCTTTCCTGCCTCCACCCGGCCGCTCTCGTTGGACAAGCTCACCGTGGCACGTGTTCCGCCGACACCGATGGACAGCGTAGTGGGCCGGGACGCAAGGCGCTTGGTGATGTCCGGCACTGCCGATGAATGGAGCGGCGGAGCCGCCATCGAAGAGAGCGTCGCCGGTGGGGCGGCGGATGGCTGCGGCGCAGGCGTTCCACTGGTCTCAATTTCCGGCGGCAGAATCGAGACCGATCCCAATTGCGCCGCGGTGCCGCGCAAAAGTTCCGTCGTCACCGGCACGTTGGAGATTACGATGAGGCGGCGCCCGGCGTCGTCGAAGCGCTTCACAGCGCGCAGATGCAGGCGCTTGCCATCGAGCACGATGCCGCTGAAGTCGCCCTTGACTTCCGGAGAGAGCCGGATGGGTTGGGCCTCAGCGCCCTGGCGGTCAGGTGGGACAACGAAGCCATGCTCACCGTCCCATATGGTCACGGTGCGATGGCGAAAATTTTCTGCCGAGGCGCGGGCGACTTCGTCGGCCAGCCGCTCGGTCAAGCTGCCGCTCCTGACCATGCTGCGAAGTTGCACCGCGAGCGAACGGTTGGCTGATTCGAGGTGCTGCAACTCCGACTGCAAGTCCGCCGAGGCGACGAAGGTGGCAAATTGCCCAGCGAACAGATAGCCCGCCAGCAGGGCCATGGCGATCAACAAAAGGATCGGAATGACACCTATGAAGACGTAGGTAACGATCAAGCGGTTGCGCAGCCGCCACATGAGCCGCCGGCGCACCCAGCGGAACAGCATGAAAAAGCCGCAGGCGACGAAAACGTAAAGAACGAAGCCAGCCCAGCCGTTCAGCATCGTGCCCGAAGGCGACCGCGTGATCAGGCGCAGCAGTTGGAGAAGCAACGCCAGGCCGCCGAACCAGAGGGTCGTCTTGCCCAACTTGGTCTTAGGGCGCAAGACGCGCCGCAGCCAGGCTTTGATCTCAGTCGAATCTGGAAGTTTGGGCGCCATAAAAACAGTAGCCAGTGGTCAGTAGCCAGTGGTCAGTTGTCGGTTGCCAGTGCCAAGAGTGCGCAGACAACCGACTCCTGGCTGCAACTGCTAGATCTCCGGATAGAGATCGAAAAATGCTTCCACGCTATTGCGCAACTGTTTTTCGATATCGTCCTTCGATCCCTCGACGATATGCAGAGTCACCTGGGCCTCGCGGCCATTCTTCAGCTTCACTGTGCCCGCACCGACCTCTGCGATTTCCTCTGAGGGTAGAAGACGCATGCCGTACACCAATGTAAGCTTTGCCATGCTCACGATTCTAACCGTTTCGCAAACAACCGGCACTTGTTAGAATCCGGAGGGCATACCGTTCGTTAAGCATCTGAGCCCTAAGCTTTTATTTAGTTGGATCTGCCGCGCCGGGGGGCTTTGCATCTTCCGGCGTGGAGGAGAATCAAACCGACTTCTATGTCAGATAACGTTCGCAACGTCATAATTATCGGCTCCGGATGTTCGGGGCTGACCGCAGCGCTCTATTCAGCGCGCGCCAATCTCAGCCCGCTGGTTATTGACGGCCACGAGCCCGGTGGCCAGCTCGCCATCACCACGCTGGTGGAAAACTTTCCCGGCTTTCCGGAGGGCATTCAAGGTCCGGAGCTGATCGACAACATGCGCAAGCAGGCGGCCCGTTTCGGCGCGGAGTACAAAGCCGGTCACGTGGTGAAGGTGGATCTCAGCCAGAAGACGGCCGACCTGGGCAAGAAGCCGATCGAGGTGAATCTCGGTCGCGAGACCTTGCTGACGCGAACGCTGATTATCGCCAGTGGCGCGTCGGCGCGGTGGCTCGGCCTGCCCAGCGAGCAAGCCCTGATTGGCCACGGCGTTTCTTCCTGCGCCACCTGCGATGGGTTTTTCTTTTCGGGCAAAGAGATTGTCGTGATCGGCGGCGGCGACTCCGCGATGGAGGAGGCGCTGTTTCTTACCCGATTCGCGACCAAGGTCACCATCATTCATCGGCGCGGTGAATTTCGTGCGTCGAAGATCATGCTCGACCGCGCTCGCAAGCACGAGCAGATTCACTTCCTCACCGACACAGTGGTGGACGACGTTTACGACGTCGATAAGAAGGAGGTCACCGGACTTCGCTTGCGCAACGTGAAAAGCGGCGAGCAGTGGGACTTCCCGACCAGCGCCCTGTTCCTGGGTATCGGACACACGCCCAACGCGGACTTTGTGGGCGACCAACTCAAGCGGGACGGTGAAGGGTATCTCATCCCCGAGGGATTCGTTGGCTCACGTGTGCCGGGAGTGTTTATCAGCGGTGACGTAGCCGACCGCCACTATCGCCAGGCGGTTACCGCTGCGGGCACCGGATGCATGGCCGCGCTGGAAGTGGAGAAGTATCTGGAAGCAATTGGCAAGTGATGCACGTCGTGAATGATCTTAATGTAGGCGCCGAAAGGCCGGCATTACAGCGGGAGAATCGAACCTGTCCCCTAGCGCTCCAACCGCCTTCGTCAGTTACAGCCGGGAGGACTCCGGCTTTGTCCTTCGCCTGGTCCGGGATTTGAAGTCTGCTGGAGCAAAGGTGTGGCTGGACCAACTGGACATCCAGGCCGGGAGGAACTGGGACACCTCCGTCCATGCCGCACTCGCCCGCTGTTCCTGGGTGCTGGCGGTCCTTTCTCCGGCTTTCGTCCGCTCCAAGAGTGCCCAGGACGAAGTCGGGCTGGCGCTGGATGAGAACAAGACGTTCATCCCCATCTATTACCAAAACTGCATTGTGCCGTGGCGATTGCGCCGGGTGCAGCACGTCGATTTCAGAAGCGACTATGAGCCCGCGCTGGAAAAACTTCTCACAGCTCTGCGGGCAAAGCAGAAACCGGCCAAGCCTGGGGCCACAAAGCAGCCTCGGCGTTCCGCACCGGGTCGGGGCCAATCGCCGGTCGAACGAAAGCGGCTGGAACAGCTGAAAGAAGTCGTATCGCAGCAGGATCGCGCCGCCGATGCAGAAGCTTCCCCGGAACCCGCAGACGAATTCTCTCGCGCTGAGCGGGCGGGGCAACTCATTCTGACTCGGACCCAACTGCGGCCGCGCGTGGGGTTGGTGCTGGGCTCGGGCCTGGGCGATTTCGCCAGCGAATTGCAGGACGCAGTCCGCATCCCATTTGCCGAGATCCCGTTTTTCCCCACGAGCACGGCGATCGGTCACGCCGGGGCGCTGGTTATCGGCACCTTTGATGGCATGCCGATCGCGGTCATGCAGGGGCGGGTCCACTTGTACGAGGGTTACAGCTTTCAGCAGGTTGCATTTCCGATGCGAGTGCTGGCGTGGATGGGCGTGAATGCTCTCGTTCTTACCAACGCCGCGGGCGGCATTAACGCGGAGTACGAGTGTGGCGCGCTGGTTGTGCTGCGCGATCACATCAACCTGCAAGGCGGCAGCCCGTTGACCGGTCCGAACGACGACCGGTTCGGACCCCGCTTTCCGGACATGACCGACGCCTATAACGCGACGTTCCGGCGTTTCGTGCTGGACGAAGCGGAGCGCTTGGGCGGCGGGATCCACGAAGGGGTTTACGCCGCGCTACATGGCCCCAGCTACGAGACGCCGGCGGAGATCCGTGCGCTGCGCACGATTGGCGCCGATCTGGTCGGTATGTCAACCGTGCCCGAGGTGATTGTCGCCCGACACATGGGACTGGAGGTGCTCGCTATTTCGTGCGTGACGAACATGGCCGCCGGCATGACCGGCGAGAAGCTCACGCACACCGAAGTGATGGAGACCGGGCAGCGCATCCGTGGGACGTTTCTCGCGCTGCTGCGAGCGGTAGTGCCGAAGATCGCGCGCTATCTGGAGGAGCGCGGAGCCGCGGATTAACCATGCCGTCATGTGCTCGCGCGGAGCGTGAGCTAAACTGGTGGGTTCATGCCCACCGGGATCTACCTCATTGGCATTGCCGGACCTTCCGGGTCAGGAAAGAGCTTTCTGGCGCAGCACCTGAAGGCGGCTCTGGAAGCCGAGGTCCTGGAGGTTGATCGCTACTACCGGGACCTCTCGCACCTTCCCTTGGAGCAACGCGCGCGTATGAACTTTCGATGCGCCTGACGCCCTGGAGCATGAGCTTCTCATCGAGCAAGTTGCACGATTGCGAAATCGCGAGGCGGTGCAGCTACCGGTGTATGACTTCACCATCCACACGCGAACCGCCAAGACGGAAATGCTTCAGCCAACGAAGGTCATCATTGTAGAGGGGCTGTTTACGTTGCACTGGCCCGGCCTGCGTGAGCTGCTGGATACTAAAGTTTACGTGGACCTGAAAGACGAGGTCTGTCTCATGCGCCGCAAACAGCGCGACGTGCGGGAGCGTGGTCGCACGGAGCAGTCGGTGGTCGAGCAATTCGAGGCGACGGTGGCTCCCATGGCGCGGCGTTACGTGCATCCCACAATCGTCCACGCCGATGTGGTGGTGTCGGGTACTGAGCGCATTGAAGACGGAGTGGCGCGGGTGGTTAAGCACTATAAGGGGCGTACACGGGAATGATCCATCGCATTCTTTGCGCAGCGCTCGTCGCACTTGCCGCCCTCATGGCTGCTGCGCAATCGCCGGCGCAGGAGAAAGGAATTGCCCTCTCCCTCCAGCAAGACGCTGCACCTTCCGGTTCCGGGCGGATCGCAGCGCACCAACAGTTTTCCCACCGCAATAGCGTTGAGTCCCGATGGAAAGTTTCTGGCCATTCTGAACAATGGCCGGGGAACCGCGGAGTCAAAGTTTCAGCAGTCGATCGCTCTGCTCGATCTGACGAGCAACCAGGTCCGCGACTTTCCGGACTCGCGTCTTGGCCTCAATGCCCGGCAGACATATTTCCTCGGCTTGGCGTGGAGCAGTGACGGCACTCGCTTGTATGCGTCAATGTCATCGTTAACCGATCCCGAGGGCAAGAAAGCGGGGGATACCGGCAACGGAATCGCCGTGTATCGGATGCAGAATAGCGGGTTGACTCCCGAACGTTTTCTCAAGCTGCCGCTGGTCGAGCTGCCGAAGGACAAGCGATTTACCTACCAGGCCAAGCACGTCGCACGGGGACAAGCGATCCCCTATCCGGCGGGTCTGGCAGTTGTAAAGGGCGAGGGTGGCGATGCGCTGCTGATCGCGGAAAATCTGGCGGATGACGTTGTTCTCCTAAGCCTGCAAACGGGGAAGGTGCTGCAGCGCTTCGACCTGAGCGCTGGTAAGTACATTCCAACAGGGTTTCCATACGGAGTCGTGGTAAACCGCGACGGCACGCGCGCGTGGTGCTCATTGTGGAACGGGTCGCAAGTGGCGGAGCTGGATTTGCGATCCGGAAAGGTGGTGCGGCAGATCGCGCTGATGCCGCCGAAAGCCGCGACCGACGCCTCGTCCCATCCTACCGCGCTGCTGCTGAGTCCGGACGAGCGGTTCCTTTACGTGACGCTCTCGAACCGCGATGCCGTGGCCGTGATCTCCGCCGCCGACGGGCAGGTTGAGCGCTATCTGGACACGCGGTTGCCGGGTCAGACCTACGGCGGCAGCTATCCCAATGCGCTGGCGCAGTCGCCGGATGGGAGCAAGCTGTATGTTGCGAACGCGTCGTCGGATGCAGTGGCGGTGTTCGATACGACAAAGTCAGACGAGCGCGCCGCATATTTCATTCCTACAGAGTGGTACCCAACGGCGCTTGCCGTGCATGAGGACGAGCTCTTGATCGCGACCGGCAAGGGTGAAGGCACTGGTCCAAATGCAAGCTGGGAAGACAATCCAGAGCGTCCTGGTAAGCGACAACATCCATATATCCCCTCGTTGATTCGCGGTTCGGTTGCGCGCGTAAACTTGCCCACCGCAGAGCGCGACCGCCAGAAGCTGACGCAAGAAGTCGTCCGCAGCAATCTGATGGAAGGTCGCACAGGCGAGATCAGCCTTCCAGCGCGGCGGTAATCCTATTCATCACGTGATCTACGTAATCAAGGAGAACCGTACTTACGACCAGCTGTTTGGCGACATCCGCGAGGCGAATGGCGATCCTTCGCTGGTGATGTACGGCGAAGACATCACACCCAACCAGCATAAGCTGGCCCGGCAATTTGGCATTCTCGACAACTTTTACGACAGCGGGGAGGTCTCCGGCGACGGGCACGTGTGGTCCACCTCGGCCATCACCAGCGATTACAACGAGAAGACGTGGCAGATCGTCTATCGCAGCAAGGAGCGCAGTTACGACTTCGAGGGGACGGTCGGTGACGTTGTGCCTATGAACATTGGCATCCCCGACATCGACGACCCGGCGACCGGCTATCTCTGGGGCAACCTGGCCCGCCATAACCTGACCTACCGCAATTACGGCGAGTTCGTGGAAACCTGGTGGTGCGAAGACATCAAGCAGAACAGCCCGGAGTCCAGCGGCGCTCCTAAGGAGCATCCGCCGGATTGCGCGCGCAAGGAGGTCAAGCCTGGAGAAGATCTTCCCGGAGAAGCTGGGCGGTGGCAAGAGCCCGTACAAGTTTGCGATTCCCTTGATCGCCTACGACGCGCGCCACCAAACCGGAATTGCGCGGGCACTTCGACCCCAACTACGCCGACTTCAAGGTCGAATATCCGGATCAGTTCCGCGCCGATGAGTTCTTGCGCGAGTTCGCCGGGTTTGTGCAGGCGCGCCAGAGCGGCGGCGGGCGAGCAGTTGCCGCAGTTCGTACTGCTGCGCCTGCCCAATGACCACACGGCGGGAACACGTCCCGGATCGCCAACGCCGAACGGGTCGGTCGCCGATAACGATCTCGCACTGGGTCGAGTAGTGGAAGCCGTGTCGCACAGCCCCTACTGGGACGACACCGCGATCTTCGTCCTCGAAGATGACGCGCAGGACGGCGCCGACCATGTGGATGCTCATCGCAGCATCGCGCTGGTGATCAGCAAATATTCGCCGGGTACGCCGCAGCAGCCCGCGCTCAATCACCAGTTCTACACCACGGTGAACGTGGTCCATACCATGGAAACGCTGCTGGGTCTTCCACCCATGAACAACAATGATGCGCTACGCCGCCGTGATGGCGCCGTTGTTCACCGGGGCGGGCGACCAGCCGTCCGTTCCAGGCCGACTACCGCAACCGCGACAATGGAATGATCTACCAGGCGAATCCCGCGAAAGCGCCGGGAGCGAAGGAGTCAGCCAAGTTGAATTTCTCCGTGGCCGACGCCGCCGATACCAACGTGTTGAATGCGATCCTGTGGCGAGCCGCTAAAGGAAATATTCCCATGCCGGCGCCGAAGCACACGGTGTTCCCGGCGGATGTGTCGCAGCGCCGCGACGCCGACGACAAGTGAGAATCGCGTACGGCGTGTAAGTTACACAATCCATTACTCCGCAAACTCGGTTGCTCTGGCATCGAAGGAATGCATTAGAATGACTGAGGGTCCGGGGCGCGGCTATCGTGGACGAGTCCAATTCGACCGGGTCTGGTGAGGATGGCGCACCTCTCCACGACGACCATCCCTCTGCCAAGCCGCTTCGCCGGCAGAGCGACAGGTTGCCGGACGGCGAGTCACCCCACAGCGGACAGGCCCTCTTTCTCTATGTCATCCCCGGAATTTCTGACCCAGGTCCCGCCCTCCGAGGTCCTGCGTCAAGCCATCCTGCGGCACATCCGGTACACGCTCGTGCGTCCGATGTCCGAGCTGAAGGCGGCCGACTATCTGAAGCCGGTTTCCCTCGCCATCCGGGACCGCATCGTTGACCGCATGCTGGAGACCGAGTCGCGCTATCGCCACAAGGACTCCAAGCGGCTGTATTACCTCTCGATGGAATGGCTGATGGGACGCCTGCTGGGCAACAACCTGTCCAACCTGCGCCTGGAGGAGCTCTGTCGCGAGGTGCTGGCTAGCTTTGGCGTCAGCCTGGACGATGTGATGGAAAGCGAGATCGACGCGGGTCTGGGGAATGGCGGCTTGGGACGCCTGGCCGCGTGTTTTCAGGAGTCCATGGCGACGCTCGGAATGCCGGGCTTTGGCTATGGCATCGACTACGAATTCGGACTGTTCCGGCAGGAGATCTTCAACGGCTTCCAGCGCGAGAAGCCGGACCGTTGGAAGGCCAACGGCACTCCCTTCCAGATCGAGCATCCCGAGGAAGCTGTCAGCATTCCGCTCTATGGTCGCATGGAGACCCAGAGCGACGCGGACGGAAATTCCGTTCAGGTCTGGACCAACCCCAAGATCATTCTGGGTATGCCCACGGACATGCCGGTCGTCGGCTATCTGGGTCAGACGGTGAACTGGCTGCGTTTGTTTACGGCCCGCGCCTCGGAGGACTTCGACAT
Source organism: uncultured Acidobacteriaceae bacterium (assembly GCA_963760415.1). Classification (GTDB taxonomy): domain Bacteria; phylum Acidobacteriota; class Terriglobia; order Terriglobales; family Acidobacteriaceae; genus Bog-257. The sequence continues at coordinate 230,514 of CAVXDA010000015.1, forward strand.
CGAGATCTTCAACCGGGGCGATTACATTCGCGCAGTTGAGCAGAAGATCGCCTCGGAAAACATTACCCGCGTGCTGTATCCCTCCGACTCGGTGATGAGCGGCAAAGAACTGCGCCTGGTGCAGGAGTACTTCCTGGTGGCCTGCTCCATCGGTGACCTCATGCGCCGCTTCGTCCAGCAACACAGCAACATCGAGTTGCTGCCCTTCGAAGGTCGCCATCCAGATGAACGACACTCATCCCAGCCTGGCGGTGGCTGAGTTAATGCGCGTGCTGACGGACCAGCATGGATTGTCCTGGGAGAAGGCGTGGGAAATCACCCAGCAAACCGTGGCCTACACCAATCACACCTTGCTGCCCGAGGCGCTGGAAAAATGGTCGGTCCCGCTGATGGAGAAGGTGTTGCCCCGCCACATGCAGATCATCTACACCATCAACGAGAAGTTCCTGGGCGAGGCGCAAGAAATCTACGGACTCGACGAGGAGAGCCGGAGCAAGGTGTCGATCATCGAAGAGGGCTACGAGAAACAAGTGCGCATGGCGAACCTGTGCATTGTCGGCAGCCACTCGGTGAACGGAGTTTCCAAGCTGCACACGGAGTTACTGAAGAGCTCCTTAGTTCCTGATTTTGCAAAGATTTGGCCGGAAAAGTTCAACAATAAGACGAATGGTGTGGCGCCCCGCCGCTGGCTCCTCCTCGCCAATCCGGGGTTGACGGAGCTGATCAGCCGCACTCTCGACGAGAACAAGTGGATCACCGACCTCAATCGGCTGCGCGACCTGGAGGCATTTCTCGAGGACCAGGACTTCCGCGAAGCGTTCAAGGAGGTCAAGCGTCAGAATAAACTCAAGTTGACGGGAGTCATTCAGGATCTTACCGGCGTGGTGGTCGATCCGGACTCGCTGTTCGATGTCCAGATCAAGCGCATCCACGAGTACAAGCGGCAGTTGCTGAACGTGATGGACATCATCCGTGACTATCTCGGCATCGTGGAGCGCGGCGAAATGCCGGCGGTGGCGCGCACTTATGTCTTCGCGGGCAAGGCCGCGCCGGGATACTGGGCAGCCAAGCAGATCATCAAGCTCATCCACAGCGTGGCTGAGGTGGTGAACAATGATGAGCGAGTGAAGGACCTGATCAAAGTTACGTTTCTACCCGACTACCGCGTCTCGCTGGCGCAACTCATCATGCCGGCGGCCGACTTGAGCGAGCAGATATCCATGGCAGGGATGGAAGCTTCCGGCACCGGAAACATGAAGCTGGCGATGAACGGCGCGCTTACGATCGGCACCTACGATGGCGCCAACATTGAGATTGCGGAAGAAGTCGGGGAAGACAATATCTATATCTTCGGCCTGCGGGCGGAAGAGATTCGCGAGATGCAGCGAAAAGGCTCCTACGATCCTCGCGATCGCTATGAGAAAGATCCAGCCGTACACGAGGTGATGGACGCCCTGGCTTCCGACCGCTTCTGTCCCAATGAGCACGGACTGTTCCGCTGGATCTTCGATGAACTGGTGCATCGTGGCGACCGCTATTACCACATCGCCGATTTTCCCGCCTATGTGGAGACGCAAGCCCTTGTGGACAGCGAATATCTGGAGAGCGATCTGTGGTGCCGCAAGGCCATCTTGAATGTTGCCCGGATTGGCAAGTTCTCCGCTGACCGGGCGGTGACGGAGTACGCTCGCGACATCTGGCACATCGGGCAATTCGAACGGCACAATCATCTGAAGACAACGGCCCGCGCCGTAGCTGCAGCGCCCAAAGCGAAACCTGAGATCGTTGCTAGCAGCGAGCCTGCGCCTGAAACTGAAGAGAAACAAGTGGCGGACTAGTCTAGCCGCTCTTCGCTTTTCGCTCTTCGCTAAAGGCCGCTACTAAGCTAATTCACTTTTGACACAGGAAACACTTTCCAAACGCATTGCCGATGTGCGGGCTTTTGGCGAAAAGCGAAGAGCGAAGAGCAGCTCTAAACTGCCACTCCCGGCGCGGTGGCGCGCCGGGGGAGAAGTTCTCCAATGCGACGGATTTGCGCTCCCACACCACGCAGCTTTTCCTCGATGCGCTCGTAACCGCGGTCGATATGGTACACGCGGTCGATGATGGTCTCACCATCGGCCACCAACGCTGCCAGCACCAGCGATGCCGAGGCGCGCAGGTCACTGGCTTGCACCGCCGCTCCGCTTAGCTGAGTCGGCCCACGCACAATGGCGCGGCTGCCTTCGATCCTGACGTTCGCTCCCATGCGCACCAGTTCCTGAGCGTGCATAAAGCGGTTCTCGAAGATGTTCTCCGTGACTACGCTGGTGCCCTCGGCCTGGGTCGCGAGGGCCATGTACTGCGCCTGCATATCCGTAGGGAAGCCGGGATACTCTTCGGTATTCACGTCTGAGCTCTTTAGCGGGCCATCGCCGGTCACCCGGACCGAGTCACCGTTGGGCTGCACCTGGACACCGCATTCCTCCAGCTTTTGCAGCAGCGCATCGAAATGACGAGGCTCGCAGCTGGATACCAGCAGGTCTCCACCCGTCAGCGCAGCGGCCACAATAAACGTGCCGGCCTCGATGCGGTCGGGAATGATGCGGTGGCGCGCGCCATGCAGCTTCTCCACACCCTGAACCCGAATCCGGTGCGAACCCGCACCCTCGATTTGCGCGCCCATTTTGTTCAGCAGATCGGCCAGGTCTACGACCTCCGGTTCGCGTGCGCAATTTTCCAGGACCGTCTCACCTTCGGCCAGCGTCGCGGCCATGAGCAGGTCTTCGGTGCCGGTGACGGTAATTTTTTCGAAGACGATGCGCGCTCCCTTGAGCCGCTCGGCGCGCGCCTCGATGTATCCATGCTCGTGAGAAATCCGTGCACCCAGCTTCTCCAGGCCCTTGATGTGGAGGTCAATGGGCCGCGCGCCGATGGCGCATCCGCCAGGCAGAGAGACGCGGGCCTCCCCCAGGCGAGCGACCAGCGGTCCCAGGACCAGGGTCGAGGCGCGCATAGTCTTGACCAGTTCGTACGACGCCTCGGCGTTCACCAGATTGCGGCAGCAGATGGTGGTGCGGTGCTGCGCGCGGCCGTAGCCGAGCTCGACTTCGGCGCCCATCGCCGCCAGCAGTCTTCGCTCCGTTTCAATGTCGCGCACCTGCGGAATATTTTCCAGAATGACGGGGTCTTCGGTGAGCAGTGCGGCCGCCATGGCCGGCAGAGCGGCATTCTTCGCGCCGCTTATCCGCACCGTGCCCAGCAGCGGATTGCCGCCGCGGATGACAAACTTGTCCATGTAAGGATGTCCTAACCCAACACTGCGGACGCCGAACTTATGAATCACGGCGCTGACCTCAATTCTACTAATAGAGTCGGCCGGAGTGACGCTGGGAGGGCCCCTACCTCCGCGATGCGGGAGCTAATCAGCGGACTTTACTCCTCCGTCGCAGGCTGTACAACCGGCAAGCGGGGTCAAAGTGCGCCTGCCGCGCACATATCTGTGGAAATCATCAGTTCGTCGCCCAGTTTTGGATATCGAACAGGTGTTACGTATATATAGCCATAGTACAATGTATATATACAGGAGGTTGTTGCATGGCGGTAACCTTGACGTCCATCCGGCTTGATACCCAACTGGCCGACGAAGCCGCGAAAGCCCTGGGTGTGAAATCGCGGACAGAGGCGGTACATGTTGCGCTGCGGGAGATTGTGGCGCTGAAGCGGTTCAAGGACTTGATGAAGAAGAATCGCGGCAAGCTCGCATTTGTGGGGCTTGATGAGTGACCTCATTCTTTTTGACACCTCAGTCCTGGTGGACGACTTACGGACAGGGTGTCACGAGCGGCGAATACAGGCAGTCGGCGGCCTGGTCAGAACGTCGGCTGTCGTGCTGGCGGAATTGTGGCGCGGTGCCCGGAAGCCGGCAGAACGCGAATTTCTGCGGGCGCTGCAGCGTAACCATCCCGTCCTTTTTCCTACCGCCGGGAATTGGCTGGAGTCCGGGCAGCTGCTTGCCAAGATAGGGGTGGACAAGGGGTTCGCCGGAGAAAAGCTGCGCGACCTGCATTTCGATGTGCTCATTGCCTTAACGGCGAGGTCGCACGCTGCTCGTCTGATCACCTCCAACCGTGCGGACTTCGAACTGATCAATGCCTATTGCAAGTTCAAGCTTGAAGTATGGTCCACCGGGACTTAGTGGTCGCGGGTGAGAATGGCGACGCGGTTGACGAACCACCCTTTTGCCTCATGTAGCCGTGCTACACTGCGCTTAACTTCGCGAGTCGGGAACTCACGTGCTGCTGGAACTGCGAGTCGAAAACTACGCGGTCATTGACAATGTTGCCGTCGAGTTTGGGCCCGGCCTCAACCTGCTGACCGGCGAAACCGGAGCCGGAAAATCCATCCTGATTGACGCTCTCGCCCTGCTACTGGGCGACAAAGCTTCCACCGACGCAATTCGACATGGGACCGACAAGGCAGTCGTGTCGGCGGTGTTCGAAGGCGAATCGAAAGCCATCATCGCGGTGCTGGAGTCCAACGGCATTGACTGCGAACAAGAGCAACTTATCCTGCGCCGCGACATTGCAGCCGGCGGCAAGGGCCGCGTCTTCGTGAACAACCAGCCCGCTACGGTCACCGTGCTCAAGCAGCTCGCGCCGCACCTGGCGGTAATCCACGCGCAGAATGAGGCCGTGCTGGCATTCGATGCCGGATCGCGCCTCGCGCTACTGGATTCCTTTGCCGGGCTTGACGAAGCTGCCGTAGCGGCGGCCTTTGATGGTTGGAACCAGGTGCGGCATCGCATTGCCGATCTGGAACGCGACGAGCACGATCGGCTGCGCCTGGTGGATTTATGGAGCTATCAGCGCAAGGAGATCGCTGACGCCCGCCTGCAACCGAATGAGGACGCCAAGCTCGAAGCTGAAAAGCGGGTGCTGGCCAACTCGGAACGGATTTTCAGTGCCGCAATGGCGGCCTACGACGCGTTGTATGAAAGCAACACGTCAGCCGCTGCCTCTATAAGGATAGCGGCCCGGCAGATCGAGGAACTATCGCGCTTCGACGGGCAATTTGGCGACAAGCTGACGGAACTGGAGTCATCGCGGATCACGATTGAAGACATCGGGCAAACTCTCCGCGATTATGCCGCCGGGATTGAAGCCTCGCCGGAGCGGCTGGCAGAGGTTGAAGACCGCCTGGCAACTCTCGACCGGCTGAAGCGCAAGTACGGACCGAAACTTGACGACGTCATCGCGCTCGGCGACGAACTCGAAACCAAACTCAACGAGATGGAGAACAAGGACGAGGTCCTGCGCGGGTTGAAGACCGAACTGACGAATGCTGCGGCAAAGTATCTTGACGCGGCGCGCAGCCTCTCGCGCCAGCGCTACCAGGCTGCCCGCAAACTGGAGAAGTTGGTGGAGAACGAAATCAATGAGCTGGCCATGAAGGCGCGCTTCAAGGTTGAGGTCAGAGGCTCCGACGAGGAAGGGAACTGGAGTGCCACGGGCTTCGACCAGGTGCAGTACATGATCTCGGCGAATCCCGGCGAGCCAATGGGGCCGGTGGAAGAGATCGCCTCCGGTGGCGAACTCTCGCGTGTGATGTTGGCGCTGAAGACTACGGTCGAAGCCGGGCAGGGAAACCGGAATAAACACAACGGCGCACGCGGCGGCTCATTGCAGCGAACGCTAGTCTTCGACGAGATTGACAGCGGCATCGGCGGCCGCGCGGCCGAAGCAGTCGGGAAAAAGCTGAAACAGCTTTCGCGGACCAAGCAGGTGCTTTGTGTCACGCACTTGCCGCAGATTGCTTCCTTCGCCGACCACCATTATCTGATCGAAAAGCGGGAGTCGGGAGGCAGGACGAAGACGTCGGTCGTAGCCGCTCAGCCCCGAAGAACGCACCCGCGAAATCGCCCGCATGATCAGCGGCGCCAAGTTGACCGATACCTCGCTGAAGCACGCCGAGCAGATGCTGAAGTCGAACCGGTGAAGTCCAGCCGCTGTCGCACACCTTTTAAGGGCGGCCGCTACCTAGTGACGAATACCAGGAAGTAATCGACCTTGTCTGCCTTTACCAGGTCGTCGTGCTCTTCCAGCAAACGATAGCCCGCCTCTCCCGCCTCGCGAATCACCACATCTTTCTGCACGCCGTGGTCTTCGCCATTTCCGTTGCGGTCGATGATGCCCACGCGAGCGCCCGGCCGCAGGGAAGGGCGCAGGTTGCGCAGCAGCGCAACCGGATTGGCAACCTCGTGGTAGGTCTTGAGCAGAAGCACAGAATCGACGGTGTTGGCCGGGAGTTCGGAATCGTCGGGCTTGCTCAAAATCGTCTTGACGTTATGCAATCCTTCCTTCTTCACCCGCTCGTCGATGTACTGCACCGCGTCGGGATTGATGTCCACGGCATACACCGTCCCGGTAGTAGCGACTCGTTTCGCGGCCCTGACGGTAAACCACCCGGAGCCGGCGCCGATGTCGGCAACCGTCTTGCCGGGAGCGATAGCCAGCACATCCATCACCTGATTGATGTGCAGCCGTTCGTCGCGGCCCGGCGTCTCGAAGATGGAGAGGTCTCCGGTATAAGGGGTGCTGGTTTTGCGCTGCGGGGCTTGTGTTGCCGCCGAACTCTGGGCGAATGGCGCCTGCGGCGTGGCCAGAAAACAGCCAGCCAGCACCAGCAAAGGTATGAACTTAAAACGGCGGAGCTGCATGAGATAGGTCCAGTGTCATTCGATGCAGAATCGAGTTGCAGGAAACAGCGCCTCGTAACCAGGCAAACCGCTCCCATCCCAACCCAAAAAATAGTCGGCTGGGATTTCCAAAACGGGTGTATAGTAGCCAAAACTTGGGAGCTAGACGGGAATAGTTTTCAGGCCAGCACCGATGCGTGACACCGCCTGAATTGTGGGGACTCCCAAAACCGCAGCAAAATAATGATCTCAGTGCCGCAAGACTGTTTCTTGGGGCTGACGACACTGGAATCGCCTAAACGGGGACGCTATCGGCGGCTAGACAGCAATGCCGGCTGGCTGATTGTCTCGACAATCCAGGTGTGTACGCGAGAGTGCGCCGAAAAGAGTGACAAGTATTAGATATGGTTCCAGCCGACACTTGTGTTCGGCGCTGTTACTCCCAACCCCAACCCAGTTTCGAAAGGAGAAACCGACCGTGAAACGATTCTTGCAGTTGACTGTCGCAGGAGCACTGTTGTGTTTGCTGTTGCAAGCCAGTTTGTTTGCCCAGGAAGACTCGCCTTACAGGGTCAGCGATGAGGAAGGCAACACCGTGCATATTTTCCCCACGCCTGCCATGAAGTACTCTTTGCCTGCACCCGCTGGTGCGCTCAGCTACCATGGCGGTCCAATCATGCCGTCGATCAAGACCTTCGTGATCTTCTGGGTACCGCCCAAGCTGCAGAACGGCAACCCCACCAGCTTGCCAGCGAAGTATCAGAACGTGGTCAAGCAGTTCATGGTTGACTATCCCGCCCACGGCGTGGCCAACAACAGCACCCAGTATTACTCCACCACGGGCGGCGTTAACTCTTATTTCCACAACGCCGGCGGTTTTGGTGGCGTCTTCGTTGACACGAACGCCTATCCTGCCAGCGGGTGCTCAGACCCAATTACGCCCGGCAACTGCATTACGGACGCCCAGCTCCAGACTGAGATCAAGAACGTCATGACCTTGCAAGGATGGACCAGCGGCCTGGGCAAGATGTATCTGGTGTTCACTTCCATCGGAGAGGGCTCCTGCTCGGGAGCGAGTTGCGCTTACACGGCGTACTGCGCGTATCACGGCTACTTCGGAAGCGCAGCGTCGCCGGTTATCTACGGAAACGAGCCCTATGCCGATCCTAACTATTGTTACGCCACCGGCACGCAGCAAGACCCCAGCGGCGATAAGCCGTCGGATGGGGCGGTCAACATAGCTAGCCACGAAATGACCGAAGCCACCACCGATCCGGAACTCAATGCCTGGTGGGACACGGCAAACGGTGAGGAGATCGGCGACCTCTGTGCCTGGACGTTCGGCTCCCAATCCTGGGATGGCGGCCTGGCCAACCAGATGTGGAACGGCCATTTCTACGATCTGCAGTTGGAGTACGACAATCACGTCAGTGGCTGCGTCCAGGTAGGACCGTAACCCTGCCTCATCAGGGTGGAGCGTTGACGCTCAACAGAAACCCCAGCTTCGGAACACCGGAGCTGGGGTTTTGCTTTCTCGATGCAACGCAATAATTCACTTGCCTGAGTACGACATTCTTCTTCTGCGCAGTTTTGCTCCAAACGTGACTAACCCCGCGCCCAGCAAAACAAGAGTCCCAGGTTCCGGGACCGGGGTCTGTACTTGGAGAACCGGATCAACCAATCCGAAGCATTGGCCGCCCGTGAGACAGCCCGGATTGATATTCATGCTGGTTTCCATGGTGGAGCCGCTGACGAACGCGTACGATCCGATGCCCGGGTTCAGGAGAATGCTGGACACATCGAGGTTGCCAGCAAATGTTCCTGTCGTTCCATTCACCGTAAAAGTCTCGCCCGGGAGGAAATCCGCACTGAGGAGCAGGCTGCCACTGGCGATATTCAGCGCGGGAATGCCCCCGTAGATGCTTACGATCCCTCCCGCACCGTAGGTATAGACGGCCGTGCCGCCGCCGACAATCCCACCGGTCTCGCCACCGCTGACCAGCGTAAGGTAGCCGCCGGCAACCGCGCAGTCGCCACCGCAAAGCAGGAGGGAGCCGTCGAACAAATCAGTGATCAGGCCACCGAGCCCGTTTCCGGCGCCGATGGTAAGCACGTTTCCAAGGCCGGGAATAAAGCTTAACAGTCCCTGCCCGGCGGGATTATTGCCGTAAAATTGCAGGGCTCCGACGGGTACGACTCCGGCCCAGGCCGGAATCCCCAACATCAAGCACGTTACGACCAGCGCACATACGATTTGTCCACGACCAGCCATTTCGCCCCCAGTCTTGGTAGTTCAAGTGGTTACCATCGCGGAGACTACACTTCGAGCGCCCAACAGCCCGGACTATACACCCGGTGAAGGATTCCAGCGCACTATTATTTCTTGGACGTCCAGGGCGGACCTGAAGGCCCGCACTACCCGTGCAACGACGACTTCGAGGGCGAGACCGCCTCCGTTGCGCGATCTCAAGCGCTGCCAGTACGATGAAATGCCACGCACTCATAGAGGAGAGCTAGATGAGCAACGCGCAATCTGACGCATTGGTTTTCTTCGGGGCCACCGGAGACTTGGCTTACAAAATGATCTTTCCCGCGCTACAGGCGATGGTCAAGCGCGGGCACCTCAACGTGCCGGTCATCGGAGTGGCCAAGGCGGGCTGGAACCTTGAGCAATTGATCGCGCGCGCCCAAGACAGTCTCCAGCAACACGGCGGACTGGATGCTGCGGCATGGCCGAAGCTGCGTGCCCTGCTGCGCTACGTGGATGGCGACTATGCCTCGCTGGCCACGTTTCAGGCGGTGCGCAAGGAACTCGGCAATGCCGAGCGTCCCACGCACTATCTCGCGATACCGCCGCTGCTCTTCGAGGAGGTGGTCGAGCAACTGGTAAAGTCCGGCTGCGCGAAGAATGCTCGCGTGGTGATCGAAAAGCCATTCGGACACGACCTGGCTTCGGCCCAGGAACTCAACCGGATTCTGCTCTCCGCATTTCCCGAGTCCGCCATCTTCCGCATTGACCACTACCTGGGCAAGCAGCCGGTCGAAAACCTGGTGGCCTTCCGCTTCGCCAACGCCTTTGTGGAGCCCTTCTGGAACCGCAATTACGTTGACAGCGTGCAAATCACCATGGCGGAAAACTTTGGCGTGCAGGGCCGGGGCTCCTTCTACGACGCGACGGGCGCAATCCGCGATGTCATTCAGAACCACTTGTTTCAGGTGCTCTGCAATCTGGCGATGGAGCCGCCCGTGCGGCACCGACAGCGAGTCGGTGCGCGACGAGAAGGCGAAAGTCCTGAAGGCGATTCCGCCGCTCGAGGCCGGCAATCTCGTCCGCGGCCAGTTCAAGGGCTATCTTGACGAAAAAGGAGTGGCGCCCAACTCGAAGGTCGAAACGTTTGCTGCCCTGCGCCTGGAAATCGATTCCTGGCGATGGAAAGGCGTGCCCTTCTACATTCGGGCCGGCAAGAACCTGCCGGTAACCTGCACCGAGGTCATGGGACGGTTGCGCAAACCACCTTCGGCGATTCGTGAAAGCGAGCTGCCGGAAAATTATCTGCGATTTCGCATCAGTCCCGAGATCACCATCGCCATGGGCGTCAACGTCATGGGTGAGGGCGAAAACGCGAAAGACGAAACCATCGAGATGATTGCCAGCCGCCATCCGCGTCCGGATGAAATGGACGCTTACGAGAGGCTGCTGGGTGACGCCATGGCGGGCGACGCCACCCTCTTCGCGCGACAGGATTACGTGGAAGAAGCGTGGCGAATTGTTGACCCGGTGCTGAAGGCTGGGACGCCTGTCTATCCCTACGATGTGAATACCTGGGGTCCTAAAGAAGTGGGCCCGAGCGTGACGCCGCCGGGCGGATGGGACTGCCCCGTAAGCTCGGATGCGGAAGACTTCCGCGTGGAAGCGCAGGCGTGATCTTGCGCGGAAAGGGAAGGAGCGGTCAGCGCTCGGAGCCGGGGTCGAGAAATAGCTCTTCTCTCTGGCAGCGTAGATGGTCCGACCGCGCATCCCTGGCATTCAGGCCATGAGTGAAACCGAGCAGCCATGCGGCGAGGTACTCGCTGCGCTGCCAGGCGCCGCGGCTCTGCTCTTTGCCCTTTCCGAAAGATGGATCGGCTGGAATGAGCAGGTCCTGATTATGATTCAAGTCGACTGTCGGCAGAGAAGGTCTCCAAACTGGCAGAGACCTCGGAGAATGCCAGACGCGGCAAAAGTAGCAGGGCTGCGGTCGTTCCCAGCACAAATTCACGCCTTTCGATCGCCGAGGACTTGCCGGTCAGAGACGTCGTTATTTTTCATCTGCGCCTTCCATTTGATCGCAGCCAACGAATCGCGAGGCTTCGACGCTCGCGATTGGCTTACCGCTTCACAGTCAGGGCTACGGTGATCGCTCCATTCATGCCGCCGCCAATGCCGGTCACGGCGATGGGAAACGTTCCCAGGGTCGCGTCCTGCGCCAGATGTTACCGTCATGGTTGACGATCCCGATCCGGGAGCCGGTATGGTGACCGGGTCCAGCGTGACCGTCACTCCCGCCGGCACCGTCCCGACCGACAAGGCGATAGGGCTGTTGAAGCCGCTGTGTGGGGTGAAGGTCAGCACCATGGAACCCTGTTGTCCCGGCGCCACCACCAGCGATGGCAGAAACTGGAATCCGGTTCCGGTTCCGCCCGATATTCCCAGGAAAGCAATCGGAGTGAAGTCTCCGGTGGCTTTGTTGGTTCCCACGACCACCGTCAATCGCGTGCCCGTCAACGTCACCTGCTGGCTGACGTTTCTCACCGGCCAGTCCGTGGCTGACCAGTTGTTGCCGGCCGCATCGTAGAAGTAGCCGAGCTTGGTGTCGCCTCCGGTCACGGTGGCCAGCACCGTGTTGCCGTCCAGAAACTGAATCTGGCACTGGCTCCAACACTCCTCGTAGCCGGCATCCCCCATGGCCAGCGACAGGCTGTAGGTGCCGGGCGCCGGCAGGTCCACATAGAACGTCGCCGGCGAACCGTTGGTGATGAGGTTCACCCCCGCCAGCCGCGGATCCAGATTGTTATTGTTGCCATTCCGGTCCCGACCCTGCACGAAGTAGGTATTCGCCCAGCCGAAGGTCATTCCGCCGACCGTGGTCGGATAGGCCGTGCTGGCCAGCACATACGTCGATCCCGGCGGATCGGTAGCTGCGTTTTGGGTGTTGCGGAAATCGAATCCCTGCTGCACTTGGGAAAGCCCGGCCACAGACGCCAGAAGGAGCAGACTGAGTGCCGTCACTACCTTCATTGCTCTTCCTCCACTTCAACTTTCATCCCAATCTCTTGCCCGATTTTTCAGTATTCCTTGCAGACATGCGGCTTGCGCCGCGCGCTGGGTTGCCTTCAATGAACAACCATCGGCGGAACTGTTGGGCGACTTGAGCGCGGGAGAGGGTGACCGATTAAAGAAGACCTGGACGTTTGGCAAACGCAGAGAATGGGCTACTGAGGCTGATCACGCGTAGAACAAGAGGTGGGATTGTGGCGGTTAGTGATACCTGAAAAAGAAATGTCCCTCTGCGCGGTGGAAGCGCCGGGCTTCAGCCCGGCGACGTAGGCGGCTCCTCTCGAACGGCTTTAGCCGCGGACCGCGCGGCATCGGCCATTAGGGATAAATCTGTGTCTGTACATGCTGCTGTTTGCGCCGGTGGAATGAGGCTGCTGAAACATGAACCAGCTCGGCAGGGGCGATCAGTTTCGTCGAACGAAGCATGGAACCACTACGGTCGGAATGCCGGGTAACGTCAAGAACACTTTATCTGCAGCCCGTGAAGCCGTGCCCGTCCACCGTTTCCTTGCGGACGTTTCCTTTCTCACCGCAATAAGCACGGGCGGCCAACAAAAAACACCTCGGCCGCCCGGTCAAGTTCTAACGGCGAGATGGTTGCATCCCGCGTCCGCGCGCACTACACCAGAGCGGGTTCTCCCACGAGGGCGCTGGCGGTACTCTCCCGCGTTCGCTTGAGTGGACTGGGCGGAAACTGCATCGAGGCCTTGACGGAGGTCGGCGATCAGGTCCTCCACGTCCTCGATGCCGACGGAATACCGGACCAGACCGTCACTGTAGCCGGCCAGGCGCCGGTCTTCCGGCGAAATGCTGGCGTGGGTCATCGAGGCGGGATGTTCGATGAGGGACTCCACGCCGCCGAGCGAAACCGCGAGCGCGGCGACCTGGACGCCATCCATGAGCAGCCGCCCGGCCTCCATGCCGCCTTCGAGCTCGAAGCTGATCATCGAGCCGAAGCCCTTCATTTGCCGCCTGGCCAGCTCATGTTGCGGATGGGACTCCAGTCCGATGTAGCGGACTGCCTTCACCTCCGGCTGCTGTTCCAGCCAGCGGGCGATTACCATCGCGCTTTGCTGCGCCCGCTCAACCCGGACGCCGAGCGTCTTGAGACCGCGCAGCACCAGGAACGCCTGGTGCGGATCCATGTTGCATCCCGAATTGACCATCGCCTTGCGCAGGCGCTTGTAAATGTCTCTTGTCCTTCGCCACGATGATTCCGCCCACTACGTCAGAGTGGCCGGCGATGAACTTGGTCACGGAGTGAAGCACCACGTCTGCGCCCAGCTCCAATGGCCGCTGAAGATACGGGCTGGCGAAGGTGTTGTCCACCACCACCAGGCAGCCATGCGCGTGGGCAATCGCTGCAACCTGTGCGATGTCGGTGACCTGCATGGTGGGATTGGAGGGCGTCTCCACGTAAACGACTTTAGTGTTGGGCCGTATGGCCTTCTCGACCTGGGTCACATCGGATGTGTCCACGTAGGTTGACTGGACGCCGAAGCGCGAGAAGTCTTTTTCCATCAGCCCGCGGCTGGGACCGTACACCGATGCCGTGCTCACCATGTGCGCGCCGCTTTCCAGCAGGGCCAGATACGTGGTGCACACGGCGCCCATGCCGGAACTGGTGGCGACGCCGCCGCAGCCGTTCTCCAATTCGGCGACCGCGTCTTCCAGGGCGTGAATCGTAGGATTCCCAATGCGCGTGTAGATGAATCCATCCTCCTCGCCGGCGAACAGCGCCGCGCCGTGCGCGGCATTCCGGAAGGCAAAAGTGGAGGTCTGATAGATGGGAACGTTGACTGCACCGGTGGCGTCCGCCTTGAAACCTGCATGAATGAGTTTGCTGTTAATACCCAGGTGCTTGGTGTCCATAGTTTTCCTTTCGGCTTCGACGCCGTGGTCGTTTTGACAGTAGGGGCTGCCACCCTGGTGCATTTGGGCGGACGAATCAGTATGACGGATACGGACACAACGGGCAGTGACGATCAGCACAGGCTCCCGTGACCGCTGCACAGGCGAACCTGGAGAGCGCCGGCCCCGTACCGTCGGAGTCGTGGAGAGCGACTCGAGCATTAGGCGTGCAGAGAAAGCGGTGCAAGCGTACCGGTGGAAGGGCACGGCTTCAGCCGTGCCGCAAAGGCAGATCCAAGAATTGGGCTTTAGCCACTACGTGGCCGACTTCCGCCCGGTCCGTGGCTAAAGCCATTCGGCGGGAGCGTCCTTCACGTCGCCGGGCTGAAGCCCGGCGCTTCCACCGCGCAGAAGGACCCTTCTCTTGTACCTGCAAACATCCCCCGCTATTTCGGCTGGCGGACGATCCGCAGATACGGCTTAGGCTCTTTCCATCCGTCGGGATATTTCTGCTGCGCCTCTTCCTTCGAGACCGACGTCAGGATGATGACGTCGTCGCCCTGCTTCCAGTTCACCGGGGTGGCGACCTTGTGCTTGGCGGTGAGCTGGATCGAGTCCAGCACGCGCAGCACTTCGTCGAAATTGCGGCCCGTGCTCATCGGGTAGCTGAGCTGCAGCTTGATCTTCTTGTCCGGACCGACCACGAACACGGTGCGCACGGTGGCGTTGTCTGACGCGGTGCGGCCCTCGGAGGTGCTGCCGCTCTCGGCCGGCAGCATGCCGTAGAGCTTGGCGATCTCCAGTTCGGGTCGCCGATCATCGGGTAGTTCACCTTGTGCCCCTGCGTCTCCTCGATGTCGGCCGCCCACTTGCTGTGGTTGGTCACCGGATCCACGCTCAGGCCGATGATCTTGCAGTTGCGCTTGGCGAACTCCGGCTGCAGTCCGGCCATGTAGCCGAGTTCGGTGGTGCACACCGGCGTGAAGTCCTTGGGATGCGAAAACAGGATCGCCCAGCCGTCGCCAATCCATTCGTGAAAGTGGATCGTCCCCTGCGTGGTTTCGGCCGTGAAATCGGGCGCGGTGTCATTGATGCGTAGATTGGGAGCGGTGGTTTCGGTTACGGCTGCAGTGCTCATCGATTCTTGTTTCTCCTCGATTTGTTCTCACCCTGAGTTTGACGGGAATCTTCTTTGATTGGAAGCGGCTGCCAGTTTACACCCGTTCCGCCTGTTCGTGGGACCGGTAGCAGCTGATCTGGTTTGCAGCGTTACTCCTCCAGGCTGAATTCCCAGCCGCAGTATTGGCCTTCCGTCGCTTCCGGAGGACAATGCAGGCACGTCGTGCGGATGCGCGAATCGATAGTTCGGGCAAAGGTCTCGAACTCGACGGTCCCCACGCTCTTGCAAGGGAAATCCGGCAATCCCTTGCGCCGCCGCGTTTCCTGCACCCGGCAGACGTCCATGAAGAAGCGCAAACGTCCTTCGTCCGGCCATTCCACCCGCTGCGCGTTGATGACGCTGTACATGCGCAATCCCAGCGCGGTTTCCAGGGCCTTGAGACCGCCCTGCTGCGGAATGTGAAACGTGCTCATGATGCGGCGCGCCTCGACGGCGGCAAATTGCTCCCACGAGCGCGTGTCCAGTTCGATTGCGGCTTCCATCCCCAGGCGTTCTTCGGCCGCCAGGAACCAGCATCCGTCGTGCGCCAGCCAGTTCTTGGCAAACATATCGAGGGCGCGCAACAGGTCCTCGCGGCCCATCGCATCGAAAGCTGTCTTAGATTCATTGCTCATGATTTGTTTCACCCTCGGCCGCGTGTTGACTTCACTTCGCCTGCAACTGAGACTCAACCGCCTCCTGCAGCTTGGACATTTCCACCTCGCCCACATACTTGGCCGCAACCCGTCCATCGCGCCCGATCAGGAACGTGACCGGCAACCCCAGCACGCCGCCGTATGCCTCCGCCACCTTTTCAGTCCCCACCGCGACGGGATAATTCATCTTGAATTGCTGATAGAACTCACGCACCGGCTTCGGTCCGTCGTCCATGGAAATGCCGATCACCTGCAATCCTTGATCGCCATATTTGTTCTGGAGTTCCACGAAGTGCGGGATTTCACCTCGGCAGGGCGTGCACCACGTCGCCCAGAAATCCAGCAGCACCACCTTGCCGCGATAGCTCGCCAGCTCCAGCGGCTTGCCATTCAGATCTTCCAGCGAGAAGCCGGGCGCGGCCGAATGGACCGCCGACGACACGCCGCCGGGCTTGGCGGATCCGCGGCTGCGCCAGCCCACTCTGTAGATGGCAAAAACGAGCACGATCACGACTACAAGCACGACGCTTTTTTTCATGAACTCTATTGGCCTTTGATGGTGGGATAGCCCTTGTCTACCCAGTCGGTCCCAAAGTTGTCGGCGATGTAAAGCACTTTCACGTTGCTGAAGCCCGCTTTGTGCAGCTCGTTGTACGCAGGCCGCACGTTGGGACAATGGCTCCAGGGACAGCATCCACAATACAGAACGATGAACGTATTGTGCGGCAGCGCCTTCACCCGCCGGCGCAGAGATTCGATCCCCTGCTTATCGGAGCCCGCCCCGATGTACTCCGCCCCGGGAATGTGCGCCTGCATATAAAGAAGATGCGGACCCACGTTCAGGATTAGCGGCTTCTCGCCCTTCGGCGACTGAATGAGGTTGAACAGGTCCTCAGGGCTCATGAGCTGCGCGCTGCCCGGCGCAAGGTCAGAAGATTGCGCCTCCGCTGACGAAGAGGCGGCGCCGCGGCCAGCCAAGGCATTCGCCGATAGTGACGCGCGGGCACGAGCGATTGCACCGAGAGCCCGAGGACAAGGATGAAGAAAACCATACCTGACTAAATTTTTCATAAGGAAGCCTGGAATCAATCAACGTCGCGGAGATTCGACCGCCACATAGGAGCATAAACCATGACGCATCTTCACAACTGCACGGCAGCGTCGCCGGGGATTACTACAAGTTCTTGATAGTAGTGATAGCTCCTGCTTCTTGGCGCTGCAGTGACCAAGTGCACTCTGCGGCATCTAATTACATAGAGGTTAAGGAAAGCAAAAAAGGGATATGCAGCTGTCAAGGTTGAATTGGTTTGCAAGCTTCATCCTGGCAGCGATTCTGTGTGCGCCCGCGTGGGGCGCAACTCCAGCGCTACCGGGAACTCTGAATTACGTTGAAGGGCAGGCTGCAGTCGGGACCGAGACCCTGAATGCAAAATCCGTCGGGTCGGTGAGTCTGCAGAGCGGCCAGACCCTCACCACCGAAACCGGCAAAGCCGAAATCCTGCTGACCCCAGGCGTATTTTTCCGCGTGGGCGACAACAGCTCCACCACTCTGGTTTCGCCCAGCCTGACCAACACCGAGGTGTCCCTCAACAAGGGACAGGCTCTGGTCGAAGTCGCCGAGATTTATAAGGACAATCTGCTGCGTGTGCAGGAAGGTGGCGCGACCACCCAGTTGCTGAAGACCGGCTTGTACGGCTTCGACGCCAACAACGGTGACGTTCGTGTCTTCAAAGGCGAGGCCCTGGTGCAGGACGGCGACCAGAACATCAAGGTCAAGGGTGGACACGAACTTGACTTGAACGACACCGGCAAGTTGAAGACCCACAAGTTCAACAAGTCAGCCTACGAGGCGAGCGATCTGTATCGCTTCAGCAGTCTGCGGTCGCAGTACCTGGCCGAAGCCAACGTGGACGCGGCCGGCCGCTACATCGGCGGCGGTCCGGGCTGGTACGGCACCGGTTGGTATTGGGACCCGTTCTTCATGGATTACACCTGGATTCCGGGCGACGGAATGTTCTATAGCCCGTTCGGCTGGGGATTCTACTCGCCGTGGTTTGTTTCCTACGCCCCGTTCTACTACGGGCGGATATTACCCCTACGGCATTATTGGGGACACGCCAGACCTTATTACGGCGGTCATCCCGCCTATGCTGGCCGTTCTGGCTATGTGGGCCGGCCGGGATACGCCGCGCCTCATGCCGCAAGCGGCTTCCATGCAGCACCTTCCATGGGGGCCTCACATAGCTTCGGCGTGATGGGCGGAAACTTTCACGGCGGAGGAGGCGGCTTTCGCCACTAACGCGGTCGCCGTTACATAAGGCTCGGTTGTCAACTTGTATCCGGGGACTGGAAAGAAAACCTGCGCAAGTCCAGCGCCGCATGAACGGATCAGCATGACTCCTGGGCGCAAGCCTTTAGGTGAGTTAAAAATATCCCGACTCCCTTCCGGGACGTCGTCGTCTTTCTTGGCGGAGTGTCAGCAGAAGCCAGCGCGCATGAGCACCGTGTTTTGTTTGCGGCCATGGAACGAAGCGGCAAGAAGCCAGCCCCTTCGGGGCGGCTTAGTTTAGCCCAGCATGGAGCCGCAGGCGGAATGCTGGGTAAAGTGAGAAAAATGACCCGAGCCCCGTAGGGGCGGCACCAGGATTCACGGCATTTTGTGCCGTTACGCAGTTCGCATCCAGTAGGCTGACGCTATTGACCGCGGCCTCACGCCCACGGCTAACACAAACGCCGCTCCGCGTGCGACGCCTTACTCAGCGTGCCCCACAAACGCCAGCCCTATCCAGGCGGCCGCGATCAGCAGCACCAGCCCTGGAATCACCTGCATCGCAAAGTTGCGTCCGCCAGTCCAGCTGGCAACCACAACCTTGCTCACGGTATTGGTGGTGAGTGCGGCCAGGATCGGGATCGACCCGTCCCGCACGGCGACCTTATTTGCAGCCACCAGCGACGCGACCGAGACGGCGGCTGAGTGGGTATCGGCAAAACCCGCGATGGCCGCTGCCGCCAGCAGGCCCCTTTCTCCAAACCATGCATTGAGCGCGGCCGACAGGTACAGCACCACGGCAATTGTGCCCGCCAGACCCAGTGCGGTCTTGAGGCTGAAGGCGCGCCCGGGATGTGCCTTTTCCGGCGTCTCGCGCCGTACGCTGACGATGGTCAGAATCGCCCCGTAGGCAATCGCAGCTACTCCAGCCGCCAGGAGTGGAACACGCAACAGGCTCAGAGTGGGCTGGCTGACCGCGGCCAATACAATCGCCATCTCGACGACCGTGGCAACGTTCGAGACGACCGCTCCCGCCACCGCCGGTCGCGCCAGCGCGGGTTCGTGGGCGGCGCGCTCGCCCATCGCCGCAATGGTGGCTGTGCTGGAAACAAAGCCCGACGCAAAGCCGGCCAGCGGCAATCCGAAACGAGCCCCCACCAGCCGCACGGTGATGTATCCAGCCGCGCTGATCGAGATCATCAGCACTACGATTTTCCAGATGGTGCGGGGATTGATCGCGTCGAACGGTCCCAGATACCGGTCCGGAGTAAGGGGCAGCACAACCAGGACAGCGGCGGCGAAGATGAGCGCATCGCTCACTTCCTGCTCGCTCAGGGCGGCGCGAACGAAGTGGTGGAGACGGGTGCGCGCGGCCAACAGGATGGTCACCACCACAGCGATGCCCGAGGCCAGCGCCGTCTCCCTCTGCGCCAGTGCTCCCAGCAGGGCGGTAAGCAGGAGGGCGGTTTCGGAGGTGAGCCCGGGGTCCTTTTCGTGGGTCCACACGTACGCGACACAGCAATAAGCCGGCAAGGGCCAGTATCGTCACCGCCAGCAGGAGTTCGCCGCCCAGCAGGAAGCTGACACCGCCCATCAGCGCCGCCAGCGCAAACGTACGAATGCCCGCGGGCGAACGCGCGGGACCTTCCCCTTTTCGCCGCTCGCGTTCCGCTCCGATCAGAAGGCCGATCGCCAGCGCGCTGCGCCAGCCGGAACACCTGTCCATCGGTAATCAGCATCAGCCGGATACTAGCACCTGACGATTGGACGCGAGCGGGACCGATTTTCACCTCACATGGATGGGTGACGCCCATCACATCGCTCTTGTCAGTGCTCCGATAAAGTTTCTTCACATTTTGATTTTGCAGTTCTGTTGTCCTGCCGTCCTGGCACCACCCATCGTCTACCTGCTTCGTTCTGTGACATAGCAATTCTTGTTGCAACGCCGTTCGTCGCTGTTTCAGCAATCACGCCGTTTGCGTGAGGAGGATTGCATGCGATTACGATTGGCTGCTGTTGCCTTGATTCTCACTCTTACGCTCGCCGCAGGCGTCGCCTTCGCTGCGGATAGCAACCAGGCCTACCCGCCTCTCAAGTCTCAACATGGTCAGGTGCCGAATGCTCCGCCGGCGGGAGTTGGCCAATACCAACTGCTGGCCTGGAGCGAACTCGGCATGCACTGCATCGATGGCAAGGACTACTCAGTGTTTGCCATACTGCCGCCCTACAACATTGTGCGTGCCCAGTTGGTCAAGATGGGAGAGCCGCCGCAGCAAATAACCAGCGGCGTCACCATCACCTACGAAGCCACGACGGATCCCAGTGGCTCCATCAATACCATCAGCTCCACCAAAACCAATTTCTGGAGCTACGTGCGGACGCTGTTTCTTGTCAGCCCTCCGCCCGACATCGGTATCACCGGCAACTCGGTGCAGAACTTGACGCCGCACCCTCTGGCCTACGACAGCAAGAACCAGTATTGGACGGCGGATGGCATTCCCACCGTGCCCTACGACGACTATGGGAACCGCAACCCCTACGGCATGGCAAAGATTGTCGCCCGCGATGCGCAGGGTAATGTGCTGGCCTCCGCCGGCATCGTGCTCTCGGTCAGCGATGAAATCACCTGCTCCAAGTGCCATGCCTCCAACAGTGATCCCTACGCGAAGCCCAACGGTGGTTGGGAGAACAACCCTGACCCCGCCAAGGACGCCAAGCTGAACATCCTGAAGAAGCACGACGATCGGTTCAAGATCCTCCGCTATCTGGCGTACTTGAAGGGAATGGGCTATTCGTACCAGCCAACGCTTTACGGGACAGCAAAATCCGGCACGACCGTCTTGTGTGCCATCTGTCACTCCACCAATGCTCTGGGGACGCGTGGTTTTCCCACCATACGTTCTTTGACTTCGGCCATGCACACGCTGCACGGCCCGCAACTCAACCTGGACAATGGCATTACGCTGGACAACGAAACCGACCCGCAGAAGTCTTGTTATCTGTGCCATCCTGGCGTGCAGACGAAGTGCCAGCGCGGCGCCATGAACAAGACCACCTGCCAGGAGTGCCACGGAAATCTCACCCTGGTGGGCCAGCCCACCCGGCGCAGCTGGATTGATCTGCCGGCCTGCCAGATGTGCCACACCAACAGTCTGCGCTATGCCACCACGTTCGATTCGCCCGGACACTGGCGCGTCTCCACCGATCCGACCTTTGCCACCAACAAGAACAAGCCGGTCAACGGCGCGCAACTCTATCGTTACAGCTCAGGGCACGGGCAACTCTACTGCTCAGGGTGCCATGGCTCGCCACATGCCGAGTTCCCAACCCTGGAGATCAACGACAACCTTTACAGCCAGAACCTTCAGGGTCATACCGGCAAAATTGCTGAGTGCACCGTCTGTCACACCCAGTTGCCGGTGGACCTGAACAACGGGCCCCATGGAGTTCACACCGTGGGCCAATCCTGGGTCAACAGCCATCACGATTACGTTGATCATGGTGGCTCTGCACAATGCACGTACTGCCACGGCAGCGACTACCGGGGCAGCTTCCTGTCCAAGACGTCGATGGCGCGCTCGTTCAAAACCGACGACGGCGGCAACAAAAACTACAACTCC
This sequence comes from uncultured Acidobacteriaceae bacterium, assembly GCA_963760415.1. Classification (GTDB taxonomy): domain Bacteria; phylum Acidobacteriota; class Terriglobia; order Terriglobales; family Acidobacteriaceae; genus Bog-257. Next base: position 252,062 of record CAVXDA010000015.1, read on the forward strand.
GGTGATGTAGTCGGTTGCTACGACTGCCACAATGGGCCGGGCGGCGGTTAAAGAAGTGAAGGCCGCCAGCGGGTGTCGCACACCCGCTGGCGGCTGCGAACTCCCACGAAAGCACGTTGGCTAACGCGATTCCAGAGTTTGTGTATGCGACTTGAGTAGAGCGGGCCTTCAGGCCCGCGTTCGCGAACGCGACCCTATGCATCCGCCGCTGAGGTCCATGACTTCAGCGGCGGATGCGTTTTCCTTCCATGCTAAGGACGCAGGCCTAGAGCTGGCGCGCACTCGGGTCTTCGCTGTGGTGGCAGTAGAGTTCAGCCCGTAGCTCCGGAGGGACGAAATCAGGTACCCCAGCACGCAGCGGAACGCGGGGTCATGGTTCACGGTTATAAGAAACCTCGAGTCCCGAGGGGCGCACCCGACCGCTCTTTGGTCGCGGGTTGGTCAAGTTACTTCTCTCGCGGTGCGGTCGATTTTTTCGCGGTGTCGCACCGGGACCCGGTGTCACCTGCGCTCCTTCACGTCGGAATCCCGAGCTTCGGCAGCAGCCACTGCGTCAGCACGAAGTAAACAACCAGAAACGCGATGATCGGAACCCAGGCAGGCATTACACACCGCCCGCCGGTTTCACTCCCAGCTTGCGCAGGAAGGCCATCATCGGGCACCAGTCGGTAAAGCCCGACTGCAAGAGGTTCAGGCCGACGAAGGCGGTGAACAGATACCAGTAGGGCGAGACCCAGTAGCCGAGTGCGAGAGAGATCAGGACAAAGACGCCGGCGATCAGCCGCACTGAACGTTCGATATTCATACTCGTACCTCCGTAGCCTCTAGCGCGCATTGTAACGCAGGTGGCGCCGATGATTTGTGTTTTTCCACCATGTAGTACAGGACGGGGACGGCCATGCGCGACAGCAGCGTCGAGGCCACCTCCCCGGCCATGAGAGAAATTGCCAGTCCCTGGAAGATGGGATCGAACAGAATTACGCTGGCGCCCACCACCACCGCCGCCGCCGTCAGCAGCATGGGACGGAAGCGCACCGCGCCGGCATCCACCACCGCGTGCTCCAGGCTCATGCCCTGGGTCGCGGCGCAGCTCGATGAAGTCCACCAGGATGATCGAGTTTCGCACAATGATGCCCGCGCCCGCGATGAAGCCGATCATCGAAGTCGCGGTGAAGAATGCGCCCATCAGCGCATGCGCGGGAAGAATGCCGACCAGCGTCAGCGGAATCGGCGCCATGATCACCAGCGGCGTGATGAACGACCGGAACCAGCCCACCACCAGCACGTAAATCAGCACCAGCACCGCGCCGAAGGCCAGCCCGAGGTCGCGGAAGACCTCGATGGTGATGTGCCACTCGCCGTCCCACTTCACCGCCAGCCGGTCCGTCTCCGTGGGCATGACGGCGTTGTACTGCTTGATCTGGTAGCCCTCCGGCGTCTTCAGTTGGTCGAGCGCCTTGCCCATCTTCATGATGGCGTACACCGGGCTCTCTTCCTGTCCGGCTACATCGCCCAATACATAAACAACTGGCCGTAAGTTCTTGCCGTAGCGGCTGATATCGATGGTCTTCTTCTCGACATTGGTGACTTCGGCGATCGACACCTGCCCGCCGCCGGCGGTTGGCATCCGCATCGCGGTCAGCGACTCGATGGCCGAGCGCCCGGGTCGGTCGAGCTGCACGCGAATGGGAACGTCTTCGCGCGATTTGGAATCGTGCAGCAAACCCGCGGTTGCGCCGTCGAGCCCGATCTGCACCGTCTCCGCGACTGCGGCCGCAGAGACGCCGTTCAGCGCAGCCTTGTCAAGATCAACCTTCACGTCGTACTTCACCTGCGGATCTTCCACGTACCAGTCCACGTCCACCACGCCGGGCGTGGTTTGAAAGATGTGCTTGATCTTCTTTGCCAGCTCGATCTGCTGCTGATAGTCCGGCCCGTACACTTCGGCGACCAGCGTCTGCAGCACCGGCGGCCCCGGCGGGACCTCGGCGACCTTCAGGCGCGCGCCATACTTGTCGCCAATCTCCACCAGGCCGGGACGCAGCCGCTTGGCGATCTCGTGGCTCTGCGTGCTGCGCTCGTGCCGGTTCTGCAGGTTGACCTGGATGTCGGCCTGATTGGCGCCGCGCCGCAGGAAGTAATGCCGCACCAGCCCGTTGAAGTTGTAGGGGCCGGAGGTGCCGGCGTAGATCTGGTAGTTCTCCACTTCCGGCTGCTTGCCGAGATACTGCCCGAGCTCCTGCGCCACGCGGGTGGTCTGCTCCAGCGTGGTGCCGTTGGGCATGTCCACGATGACCTGGAACTCGCTCTTGTTGTCGAAGGGCAGCATCTTGACCTTGACAAGTTTGAAGGCCACCAGCGAGCACGCCAGCAGCAGGAGCACGACCATGCTGCCGAGAAATATCCAACGCCGCTTGGCGTGCTCGATCAAGCGGGTTCATGATTCGACGATAGAGCCGCGTCGTCCAGCCTTCGGCTTCGTGCTCGTCGTTGGCGCGGTCGGCGTAATGGCGCAGCAGGCGCAGCGCCGACCACGGAGAAACAATGAACGCCACAATCAACGAAAACAGCATTGCCGCCGATGCGCCTACGGGGATCGGCCGCATGTACGGCCCCATCAGGCCGCGGACAAAGGCCATCGGCAGAATCGCGGCGATGACGGTGAAGGTCGCCAGGATGGTGGGATTGCCGACTTCATCGACGGCTTCAACCGCAATGGCGCTCGAGATCGACCGCCCGCAGTTCGCCGGCATGCGGAAGTGCCGCACGATGTTTTCCACCACGACAATGGCGTCATCCACCAGAATGCCGATGGAGAAGATCAGGGCGAACAGCGTTACCCGGTTCAGGGTGTAGCCGAAGAAGTAGAAGATGAACAGCGTCAGCGCCAGCGTCACCGGAATTGCGATCAGCACCACTCCCGACTCGCGCCACCCCAGCGCCAGCGCAATCAGCAGCGTCACCGACAGCGTGGCGATGAACAGATGCTTCAACAGCTCATCCGACTTGTCCTTTGCGGTCTCGCCGTAGTTGCGGGTGACGGTGACGTTCAGGTCCGGCGCCAGCAGATATCCGCGCAGCGACTCGATCTTCTTCTCTGCTGCCTGCGTGATCTCGGTGGCGTTGGTGCCCTTGCGCTTGGCCAGGGTAATGGTTACGGCCGGATAGTCACCGCGAACCGCATCCTTGGCAGCCGCACCGTTGGCGTAGAGAACGTAATCCTGCGCTTCGGACGGGACCGTCGGTGATGGAGGCAGCAACATCGCGCAGGTACACCGGACGCCCCTGATGAACGCCAACAACAATCTGCTGCAAGTCATTCGCAGTGCCGAGGAAGCGTCCTGCCTCGACGGCGAACTCCTGGTTGTCGCGAGCAAAGCTGCCGGAGTCGCCGCGGGCGTTGGCTTGCTGTAACTGTGCCACCACCGCTCCCGGCGTCATGCCATACGCTGCCAGCTTCGCCGTGTCGAGGGTGACCCGCACCTGGCGCGGCAGGCCGCCGATGATCTTGGTTTCGGAGACGTTGTCAAGTTGCTTGAGCTGCTCGTCCAGCTCGCCCGCGACCTGCCGCAGTTGATAGCTGTCGTAGTTCTTGCCCCACAGCGTCAGCGCCATGATCGGCACGTCGTCGATGGAGCGGACTTTGATCAGCGGCTGCGAAACGCCTTGCGGAATGCGGTCGAAGTTGGAGTACAGCTTGTTGTAGGTCTTGACGATCGCGTCTTCTTCCTTCGTCCCCACGTAGAAGCGCACCACCAGCAGGCTCATGCCGGGCTGCGAGATGGAGTACACGTACTCCACCCCCGGCACCTCGCGCAGCAGCCGCTCCATGGGAATGCTGGCGCGCTGCTCGACTTCGGCGGGCGAGGCGCCCGGCATCTGCACGAAAACGTCGAGCATGGGCACGATGATTTGCGGCTCTTCTTCGCGCGGTGTTTTCCAGATGGCGAAGGCGCCCAGCAGCAGCGAGGCGGCCACGAACAGCGGCGTCAGCTTCGAGTTGATGAAGTGCGAAGCCATCGCGCCCGCCGCCCGCATCGGAGTTTTGATCTCGGCCATCACTTCGCCTCGACCTGCTTGCCGCTCAACTCACGATCGCCGGGCTGCGCGACAATCTGGTCGCCAGCTTGCAATCCGGAGAGCACCTCGACTTGCTGGCCCGAAGCCGTGCCCAGCGTGACGTAACGCAAGCTCGCCAGTTGGTCTTTGCCGACCACGTACACCGCCTGCAATTGTCCGCGGCTGACCACCGCGGTTTGCGGAATCACCACCGACTCGCGCTCCCCGCGCGGAAAGCGCGCTCGCCCGAAGAGTCCGGAACGAATCTGCGGATTCGCCGGCAGCTCGATCTTCACCGTGAACGTCCGGCTCGCCGGATCGGCCGCGGGCACGATCTGTACCACCTTGCCGGTGATCGCCTGGTCGCCGAGCGCATCAATCGCGACCGGAACGGTTTCGCCCAAACGGACCGCGCCCATCTTGCTCTCGTCCACCGTGGCTTCCAGGCGGAAGCGGCTCGGATCTTCGACAATCAGCAGGGGAACACCGGGCGCTGCCATCGCGCCGGGGTCCGCCAGTTTGGCGGTCACCAGCCCGTCAAACGGCGCGCGAATTTTGGTGAAGCCCATGGCCGTGTTGGCTTCGGAGACTCCAGCTTCGGCTTGCAGCCGTCCGGCGTGGGCAGCGTCGCGCCGCGCTTTGGCCGCAGCCAGCTTGGTCTTGACCTCGTCGAACTCCTGCGGGCTGACCGACTTCTTGTCGTACAGCATCTGGTAGCGCTTCATGGTCGATTCGGCCAGCGCGTAGTCGGCATCGGCGGCGGCGATGGTTTCCTGCGAGGCTTGCAGTCCGGCGTTGGCGCTGGCGTAGGCGGCACGCTGCTGGGCTTCGTCGATCGCAACCAGCACTTCGCCGCGCCGCACGCGATCGCCTTCATGTACGTTGACACGCGTGATGGTTCCCATCACCTGGCTGGCCAGTTGCGCCGATTGCGCCGCGCGAACCGTGCCCGTGGCCTCAACGTAATCGGGCACCGTGGTTTTCTGGACCGTCAGCACCGAAACGTCACGCACGATTTCGGGAGCGGCCGGCTTCGTAGGCTTCTCGCCGGAGCAAGCGGCTAAGGCAAGAAGAAACAGCAAACGCGAAAGACACGTGGGCACGAAGAGAGTCTCGATGCGATAGGGGTCCCCTGTCGGCGAGCTCAGCGCAGGCATGATCAAGACTGGCGACATTGGCTCGCTTCGCGGGCGAATGCCCGCTCAGGATGACAGATGCCGTAGTAGTTCGCACGATATCATTGCGTCACCGCCGGAGAAGCGGGAGTCAGGGTGCCGGTCGCCAGCTCGACCCCGGCGTAGCTGGTGTCCATGCGGTACACGGCCTGCCAGTAATCGGCTTTGGCGCGATGCGCCGCTTCTTCCACGCGCAGCATATCGGTCACGGTGCTCAAGCCTCCTTCGTAACGGTTCTCGTTGATGCGCAGGCTCTCGTTGGCCTGCGCGATGGCGCTGCGCGCGACTGCGACCTGCTGCCGCGCGGCGTCGAAGTCGTAGTAGGCGCTGCGGACCTCGAGCCGAATCGCATCTTGAAATCCGGCCTGTGCCGCCGTTGCTCTTTCCGCCAGCGCTTTCTCGCGCGCCAGGGCCGCGCGCTTGCTGCCGCCGCTGAACAGATCGAACTGCAACTCCGCGCCCGCGACCCAATTGTTGGCGCCCGTCCAGCCGACGGCGTGGCTGTCCTCTTCCCAGCTCCCGAAGGCGTTCAGCCGCGGACCGAACGCCGCTTTCGCCATCGAGACGCTCTTCAGTTGCGCGCTGCGCTCCGATTCCATGCGCTTCAGGTCGGGACGCTTTTCCATGGCCGTCTTCTCCAACTGGTTCACGTCGGCCGGCGGAAACGTTCGCTCCTCCAGCGCTTCTTTCGGCTCATACAGCGTGTCGGCCGTCATGCCCATGGCGAGCGCCAGGCGGGTGCGCGCCAGCAACAGCTCATTCTGCCGCGCGATCATCTCCTGCTTGCGCGACGACGTCAGCACCTGCGCGCTGAGCAGATCGGAATCAACCGCCATGCCGCTTTCCACCCGCGCGCGGCTCTGCTGCTCGATGGCCTCGGCGGTCTTGAGCGAGTCCTGTGCGACCTGCAGTTGCTTCTGCGCCAGCAGCACGCCGTAGTACGCCTGCACGGTTTGGAACACCAGTTCCTGGTCGGTGCGGCTGAGTTGCTGCTCGGCCGCCTGGCTGATGAATTTCGCGCGGTCCAGTCCCTTCCAGCTCTGCATGCTGTCGAACAGGCTCCACTGGCCGGAGAAGCGGCTGGCGTAGTTGCTGATCGGCGTGGGCCGGTTCAGGGAGTTCAGCGCAAAATCCTGCGCGGTGAAAATCTGCTGCCGCAGCCTCGATGCCGAAGACGAACACGGGATCGTTGCCGCGCGTCCAGTTTTCCGCAAACATCAGCTTTGGCAAGAGCGGCGCCCGCGCCTCGCGTACCGACGCCAGCGCCGCTTTCGTGTCGGCCAGCGCCGCCTTGTGCATCGGGTTCTTGTCGAGCGTCATCTGCACCGCCTCGGCCAGCGTGAGCGGCGTGGATTGCTGAGCCGCGGCGCGGCGACGAGCACGCGCCAGCATCGCGACGATCGTGCGCGAGCTTCACTGGCAGCATCGTCCGTATCCGCCGCGATGATCTTCTTAGTGCAGGAACGCGCCAACATCCCTACGCCCCGACCAATGCCGGTTCCATCGCAGGCACAATCTCGAACGTGGTGTGCAGTTCGGCGCTCAGCTTGACCATGGCGCCGACCGAGCAGTACTTCTCTTCCGACAACCGGATGGCGTCTTCCAGCGCCTGGGCCGATACGTCCTCGCCAGTCACGATGTGATGAATGCGCACCTGGGTGAAGACCTGCGGCGGATTCGGCGTCTGGTCGGCTTCCACTCTCACTTCGTAGCCGGTGACCTGCTGGCGCTTCTTGCGCAGGATGTTGATGACATCGAAGGCGGTGCAGCCCGCCAGGGCGATGGCGACCAGTTCGATGGGTTTTGCCCCGGTGTTGCCGGCGGCGTCGTCAATCAGGAAGTGGTGTCCGGTGCCGCTGGTGGCTATGAATTGGCGATGAGTGCTAAGAGGTTGCGTCAAAGTTACGCTTGCCGAGATCATGTCCGTTCTCCGTGATGTTGGAGGCCCTATGGGGAACTCCAACGGCCCATTACATCTGAGCCACACGGATAAACGCAGTGACGTGTGAAAGTGTTACAGGAAAATTTGCTAATACTTTTGTGTGATTCCCAAGTCGGGAATCGACGGAGTTGCCGGCTCGTCAGTCGGTTACTTTAGGGTGAGGTTACTTTGGTAATCGAAGACCACTCCTGTCGAACCCTTGGTTTCGCTACTTGGACGCTCAGGACAAATCTGGCCCGGTATTGGCAGGGCGCGGCCGACGCCGTGGGTAACAAAGAAAAACGAACAGTCTTCGCAGCCCGGTATCAGAAGCGGTAGAGCGCCAAGCGAGTGATAAGCGCGATTCTGGAGAAGTCCTGGTCGAGGGTAAAAAGGGTAGCGCGGTGTTCCAGGGCGATGGCCGCAATCAGGGTATCAATGGTGGTGAGCGACATGCCTTTGCCGCGCGCTGCCCGGTAGATCGCGGCGGCGGTGCGATAGGTCGCAAAGCCTCTGGGCTCGAGCATGTCCCACTGTGCGAGAAACTGCTCAATACGGCCGGCGTCCCGGGTGAGGCCCTGCAGGACCTCGGCTACCACTACTCCCGTAAGGGCGAAGGGTTCGCTTTCCTCAATCATGCGCCGTAGTTCGGCACCCGCGGGTCCGGGTGAGGAACGGAAGAAGTCAACCCAGACAGAGCTGTCGACCAGGATCAAGCGCGATTTCTCCGCGCCGCTTTCAGGTCGCCCTTCCAGACTCCGCTTCCGTAGTAGCGAAGGATGCCTTTGCGGCTCTCGGAACGAACGAGCAGATCCAGGGCCTTGTCCACGATCTGGCGCTTGGTCTTGAGACGCGTGAGTTTGCGCGCTTTTCTGATCAAGGCTTCGTCGATCTCGATGTTAGTTCTGCTCATCAAGAAATACTATACACCATCTTGCGGAAATTTTGTGTATGAGAGGCCGTGGCACAGCCTGGTGCAGTCGTTTGGCGAACGAGAACTCGAAATAATGAATTGGCGGGCGAAAATCGGGTGGAAGCGCCGGGCTTCAGCCCGGCGAAGGTCATCGGTCTCACCCATGGCATTAGCTCGGCAAGTTAGGGAGATAAGAACCGGGGCTGCAAGCCCTGGGTCGGAGACGCCTTTACGGCACGGCTGAAGCCGTGCCCTTCCACCGAATCCTTGGCGCCGTTTTTTTTGTGTAGCGGGCCGACATCCCTATGCCCCGACCAATGCCGATTCCATCGCAGGCACAATCTCGAACGTCGTGTGTAGTTGAGCGCTCAGCTTGACCATGGCGCCGACGGAGCAATACTTCTCTTCCGACAGCCGGATAGCGTCTTCCAGCGCCTGGGGCGATACATCCTCGCCAGTCACGATGTGATGAATGCGCACCTGGGTGAAGACTTGCGGCGGATTCGGCGTCTGGTCGGCTTCCACCCTCACTTCGTAGCCGGTAACTTGCTGGCGCTTCTTGCGCAGGATGTTGATGACATCGAAGGCGGTGCAGCCGGCCAGGGCGATGGCGACCAACTCGATGGGTTTTGCGCCGGTATTGCCTGCGGCGTCGTCAATCAGGAAGTGGTGGCCGGTGCCGCTGGTAGCTATGAATTGGCGATGAGTGCTAAGAGGTTGCGTCAAAGTTACGCTTGCCGAGATCATGTCGTTCTCCGTGATGTTGGAGGCCCTCTGGGGAACTCCTAGGCTCATTACATCCGAGCCACACGAATAAACGCAGTGACGTGTGAAAGTGTTACAAGGTTTTTTCGGAAAAAGTGGAGGTGATTCCCAATTTGGGAATCACCAGAAAGTCCGGCTCGACAACCGGTTACCTTCGGTGGGTTACTTTGGTAATGTTCGACAAATGAGAACCTGTCAGTCGATTACCTCCAGGTAGGTTACCTTCGTAATGCTGCTGCAAATGGGCGATTTTGGGCTGGTGGATCTTCGGTTGTGTCGTGCCTACGCCACTCCTGGCTTCTTAACCTGAATTAAGATAATTTTCCGCAGCCACGCTGGACCCTCCTTTGAACCAATGAGAAGAATCCCCACACGAGCAAAAGCGCGGGTGGGGCAGCCGATTCTATGCGGCACGAGCGACTCGAACATCGCGGCAGGTGCCCACCCTTCGCGCGATTCTGGCGAAGGGTGGGAAAGCAAGCTATCCGGCCTTGAGCCTCATCGTGGCCACCGTGACGTGCGGCCACAGGACGTTGTTGAAGACCAGGATCACGACCTGCGAATACTGCAACTGCAGGAGCGTGGGCTGCGGAAAGAAGGGCTCGATCGCCATGATCGCCGGGTCCGTGCCATTCCCCGCCGCCACAGGCATCCCTGGGATGCGCACCCACTCAATCCAGAAGGTCGCGCTGGCCTGCGAAACGAAGGCGTTTGGCCGGGACCGGTAGGATTCTGCGGCTGGGTCGGGTTGGGGAATCCCAGGAACGGGATGTTGCCGATGCTGCTGTTGACGCCGGTGGTGGAGAGCTGGATGGTGATCGTGCCCAGGATATCCTGGCCAGCGATCGCGCTGCGCAACAGCGAGTTGGGATCGTTGATGAGCCCCTGGAACTCCGCCGGGAACGGACCGGAGCTCTGCGACCCTGCACCATCTTTGCTGATGTCGACCTCCGGAACGATGTGCTCCTTGCTGTCGTTGCCGGGCGGCGGGACGTCGACCGGCTGGATTCCCAGGCCGAGTGCGCCGACGTTAGCTGGACTGAATTTCGGCAGTCCCGCAATGGGGAAGATAGGAGGTATGGTCGGCGGTCCCAGAACGGGTATGGTGCTCGGGGTTGGTCCCTGCATCAGCACAGTGACGCCGTGCGGGATGCTGCCCATGCGCACGATGGTGGCCGGGTTTGGCGGCTCCTGGCTCGCGGGCACGTTCATGAACAGCCCCGGCTCGATGTGGAGGGCCTGTCCGGCAGTCTCCATCGGCGGCTTGTCGGCGTCGCTGACCCGCTGGAGGTAGTGCAGGCCATACAGGCTGAGATCGGGTTGCGGGTTGAGCCCGCGGTTGGGCACTACGCCAGGAATCACATCGAAGTCGAATGTCTCGCTGGTCAGGTTGAGCTCCAGGAAGCGCTTGGTCTGACCGCCTACTGGCTGCGACTGGGGATTGTCAGGCCGCCAGATCGCATTGAAGCCGTTGCCTTTCCAGAGGCCCACTAACGACGCGAGCGGACCGAGTTGCAAAGCGGTTGTGATCGGCCCCTGCTGGAACCGCGGTGGGACAAAGACAGCGGCGGGTGCAGGCTGAGTGGCAGCCCCGCTGCCTCCGGCCGTGAATGGTGTTGTCTGGCATGGTGTTCCCTCCTTTAATGGGACTTTTCGTTCTAGTTCCCAACAAACCCGCACCATGAGACCCAGCGAGGGAGTTGAGCTAGGGTTATTGTTCAGCTGGACGCAGATTTTGCGACGGTCTCATCTGCCCCAACACGCTTTCCGAAACTGGTGACCGCCGGCCTTCCCATCCGCTTTGCTTCTTCGCATCATCGGAGAGCAAGCTTGCGATCATCCTGGCCGCTGGCTGGCCGGCTATATCCGAGCCGTCGCAGGCCGAGCATTTTGTCTTGCACAGAGCCGCTCCATCTTTCGCCCACGACAGGCTGGGGATCAGAATGTACAGAACTAATGCAATCGCTAGAATCAGCATCGCGAGTTTCGTAGTCTTCATGATTGCCGTTCCTTCCAGGCTGCGACGCAAAGACATATTGCAAGGCAGGTGCCAACTCGGAGCCGGTGAAGGCCGGTTTAGTTTTTCCACATTTGCAAACGACATACAGCCTGGGAATCAATTCTTAGATGGGTCGCTCGCTCGTTTTCTTCCCATGAAGCTATCTGGATGGTTAGTGGCGGCTATCCCTTCAGTTAGCAAGATCCGTCGCGGGCTGTCGCCAACGATGGGGGTCGTAGTACCTGAAGCTTGATGAAGCGGAAGTCGCGGGCTTCTTGATGGCGCCTCAGTCCGCGAGGCGTGTCATCCTAGACTCTACAGAGGAATCTTCTTCTATTCGCAGCGGTATTAGCGTGGCAGTTGGCCGGCCTTCCGGCAGAAACTTTGGCGGTTATGCGCGGCACTCGATGGGCGCTTGCCCTTTGCTTTTGTCGCGGTGACGATTTTGAGCTGGATATACTTCTTCACCTTACCTATCGTTTTCCTAACCCCGATTACTGTGTGTTTGATTGCTGCGGCATGGCTCTCAGAGAAGCCAATCTGAAGCCGTTGGTTAGGTACGGCCCAGCGCACGTGCCACTTCCCGATATTTAGTTCGCCACCTGGCGGTTGGTAACAAGAGTAACTAACAACCTTCTGGGCTCGACGTAGGTTACTTTGGTAACGCCGCCACCGCTGTCCGGTAGCGGTGCAACAGTTCCTCGCGAAGCTCTGTCGCGCGCTGGGAATCGCACTCGGGCCGATACGACCGGCACTGGGCCACGGCGTTTTTCAGGCTGGCCAGGAAAGCTTGACACGGCTCGCAGTCGTGCAGGTGGCGGTCCATCTCGTCGCACATGGCGTCGTCGATGACGCCGTCCATGTAATCGGAGAGCGCGGCAAACAAGTGGCGGCAGCGGGTTGGCCTCGGTTCCTCGGCGGCGGCGTGTATGGTCAACCCGCTATCCCGGCGGGCCTTCGCCAACTGCGCCAGGTGCTGGCGGACGAACAAACGCGCGCGATGCAGCCGGACCCGCACCGTTCCCTCGCGCAAGTCCATGATCTTGGCCACTTCTGCGGTGCTCAGCTCCTCCATGTCGTGCAGGACCAGCACCATCCGGTACTGGTGGAGGCACGGCCAGAATCGCCTGCTTCAGCTGCTCGGCGTTTTCGCTGTTGAGCAGGGCAGCCTCGGGATTGGGCGCGCCGCTGCTCATCAATTCCTGCAGCTCGTGGCTGTGACGGCATCAACTCGTCCAGCGACAGGTTTTTGGCGGGAGAAGATCTGGCTGCTCCGGCGATTGCTCACACACCGGTTGCGCGCGACCCTGTAGAGCCAGACCGAGAGCGCCTGCGGATTCTCGAACTTGGGCAGGTAGGGAAGCAACTTCAGCAGCACGTCCTGCATGGTGTCCTCGGCGTCCTGGCGATGGCCGCAGACTTTCATGCTGAAGGAATACACGGTGTTCTGCAGCAGCGCGAGCGCCCGGTCGGTCGACTCCGGCCGGTTCTCGCGAATCAACTGCAGAGCCTGCTCCACCGCTTGGGACATAGGTTCAGGTTAGCTGATTTGCTGCCGCCCGGCCAACCGATATCGAGGCGGAGAAACTTCCATTACCCTGACTCGAAACTTGCATCGTGCGCCAGCGTGGTGACATCTCGTGGGATGAGGGGCGAAGGAGTCATGTGTATGCGAGCGCCCAAGCTTCTTATGGCGGGCCTGTTGCTGGCTGCGTCGGCGTTGCTGGCGCAGGAAATTCCCGCCGGCACGGTCATCCCGGTCATGCTGCAGACCACGCTGGACGCCGGAAAATCCAAGGTGGGGCAGAAAATCGAAGCCAGAGTGATGCAGGACGTTCCGCTGCCGGGGCAGGCGCGAATTCGGGCAGGCAGCAAGTTGATCGGGACACGTGGTCGAAGTAACGCGGTCGAGTCCGGCTTCGGGGTCGCGCATCGTGATTTCATTCGATCGCTTGCGGATGGGCGGCGCCGACGTCCCGGTAACTACCAGCCTGCGCTCGCTGGCTTCCATGATGGACGTCTTCGAAGCGCAACTGCCCACCAACGCGATTGATGACTATGGCACCACGCCCAGCGATTGGGTCACCGTGCAAGTAGGCGGAGACGTTGTGTATCGCGGAGCGGGAATCGTGATGTCGCCCTACAACCAGGTGGTGGGGAAGTCAACCGGACGGGGGCGATGTGACCGCGAAGCTGATTGCCTCCCGCGAAAGGGGCTGCGGAGGAGCGCTAGCTGACGATGATCGCGAGCAGGCGCTGTGGTTGTTCTCACCTTCGGCGTGCGGCGCTTACGGTTTTCAGGACCTGAAGATTGCCCACGCCGGCAGACAGGAGCCGGTAGGCCAGATCATTCTGGAGTCTGCCTAAGAACGTGCGGCTGTCCGGGAGGCAGTGGATTGCTGCTCAGGGTGACGGCACTGCCGCGGCGCTCTTCAGCCGCTCCACCTTCGGCGTAAATTGCGAGGCCGAATCTAAAGTCGAGTGGACTTTCCTTTGTCCGCGGAATATTGTTAGCTCGTCCGTTGAAAAATTACCAGGTGTGAACTGCTTCGTGGCCGGTTAGAGCAGGGAAGGAGCAGATCATGGCGCGGCCTTTCGATTTTGGCGAGATCAAACTCAGTGCCGGCGGCGATGACTCGTCGGCGCTTCCCAACGAAGACACTCCGTTCCGCATTGCGGTACTCGGCGATTTCAGCGGTCGGCCCCGCCGCGACCGTTCGGAAAACAGCGTAGCGAAGTCCCGCACGCTGCTGATTGACCGCGATAATTTCGACGAAGCGCTCGCGAAGCTGAGCGTTGGCCTGGACTTGCCGATCGGGGGAAGCGCTGCGCTGGGCCTGCGATTCTCGGAGCTTGACGACTTCCATCCCGACCGGCTTTTCGAGCGCGCCGAGATATTTCGCCGGTTGCGTGAGGTTCGCGTGCGGCTCCAGGATCCCACCACTTTTTCTGCGGCGGCGGAAGAGCTGGGAGTAAAGACTTCGCCGCACGCGCCGGCGAGGACGAATGCACCTGGGGCGACCGCCGATTCCGTCGTGTCTGACGTCTTACGGACTGGGTCGGGCGGTCTGCTGGACGAGATCGTTGAACGTGCCGGTGAAGGCTCGACCGAGGGCCGGCCTTCGCGCGCCCCCGACGAGTTGCAGAAGTTCGTGCGCCGCGTGACCGAGCCGCATTTGGTGGCGGCCGCCGATCCACGTCAGGCTGAAGTCATTGGCATGATCGACCGCGCCCTCAGTGCTCAGATGCGGGCCTTGCTGCACGTGCCTGCCTTTCAGGCGCTGGAAGCGGCGTGGCGAGCTCTGTTCTTCCTGGTGCGCCGCGTCGAGACCGGGCCTCAGCTAAAGCTCTACCTTATTGACATCGCGAAGGAAGAGCTGGCGGGCGATTTAATGTCATCGCAGGACCTGAGTGCGACGGGAGCTTACAAGCTGCTGGTCGAGAAAACGGTGGGTACGCGGGGCGGCGAACCATGGGCGCTGATCGTGGGGAACTACACCTTTGGCCCGCAGCGCGAAGAGGCCGAGTTGTTGGGCCGGCTTGCCAGAATTGCAAAAGCAGCGGGAGCGCCGTTCATCGCCGCGGCCAGTCCTCGCCTGCTGGGATGCGCGTCGCTGGCCGAGACTCCGCATCCGCGAGACTGGCGGCTGACGCCGGATCCGGAGGGTGCCAACGCCTGGGCCGCTTTGCGCGGATTGCCGGAAGCGGCGGCGATAGGTCTGGCGCTCCCACGATTTCTGCTGCGTCTGCCGTATGGCAAGAAGACCGATCCCATCGAGTCCTTCGATTTCGAAGAGATGCCGGATGCGCCCGTCGCACGAGGATTACCTGTGGGGCAATCCCGCGTTTGCCTGTGCAGCGTTGCTGGCGCAGTCCTTCAGCGAATATGGATGGGAGCTGCGCCCCGGCGTGCACGCGCAACTTGACGGCCTGCCGTTGCATGTTTACGAGCAGGACGGCGAGTCGGAATTAAAGCCCTGTGCGGAAGCGCTGCTCACCGAGGATGCGGCGGGGCAAATTATGGAGAGAGGCTTCATGCCGTTGGTGTCGCTGAAGGGGCGGGACGCGGTTCGGGTGGTGAGATTTCAGTCGATTGCGGAGCCGCTGAGAGCGCTGGCGGGAAGGTGGAATAAGTGAACACGCAAACCGACGGTTTTACCATTCGATAGCGTTATCCAGAGTGGTGACCTGGCGGTCGTCTGCAACGATGCTGGTCCAGATCGCACTACTTCTGGTACGGAGGGGATAGCGAATGCTTCTCAAGCGCATATTGAGATCGGTTCACAGTGAGGAGAAGGTCAGTTCACAGCATTGCAAACAAGCAGCACCTAAGAACGTCGCGATTCTTGAAGTCACGAAGTAAATCCCGGTTTACAGGGGTATCTATGCCTGCCCACCTAACGTATTACATTCGCGAAGGCCTCTTGGTCGGCGTGAGTGGCGATCAAATGTTTCACATCGAAGCACTGTCCGGAGGAGCGGGAGGTAGCACCAAGCACTCCGGCACTGATGCGGTCAACAATCCCTACATGGAGGGACTGAAAACGACAGGTGCGTCGGCCTCTCCGGGCCATGTTCATGGCGGGCCGCTGCCCCCTGGCAAATACGTCGTTCACACGCCCGCCCATCACCCGCATCTCGGTTTATCCGCGCGGCTTGATCATCCTCGATTTCGCCCCATGGGCCGGGACGGCTTTTACATTCATGGGCGGGGTCCGCACGGAAGCGACGGCTGTATCGTCCCACTCGACCAAACGAAGTTCAACGACTTGATGAAGGCGCTCACCAAGTCGCACGGCGGCATGCTGGTGGTAGAGGAAACCGCGGACGGTACGCGCTACGCCTAACGAGACGCACAAATCTAGCGGATGGGAGCCCCTCGATTGGCGGCAGGTGTGTCCGGGGCCAAGCGACAGTGCTAATTGGCGCGTGTATCCTCAAAGCAAGCCGAGGGTGCAGAGGCGGGTGTCCGAGGGGGCGTGCCAGCGATACCGGACATTTGAACGTTGACGAAATCGCGCCTTGTTAGACTGATCTGTTCCGATGTAAAACATTTGGACTAAAGTCTTTGCCACATACCGAAGAACGGCTTCGGGATCGAGTTCTTACCATACAAGGGTCTGCCTTGAAATGTGACGTGGTACAACTTCCGGATCGCGTGAGCACCATTCGCTTCTAGAATGGTTATACCGTCGGGACAAAAGACATCAAGATCGTCGTCCACATCGTCCTTGAACGTCTCCTGTTCCCCGTGAAGGATCATCGGGACTCCCATTCGCTTGTTCAGATAATGCTGAACGTCAAAGAATTGCCGACTCCGAGTGTGCGGCTCGTCCAATCGTGTTTCTTCGACTCGCACGTTGCCGGCGGGATCATCCTCGCGAACAATACCGTAAAGATCATAGTCGGAGTGAATGTAGCACGCGTTTGCTGTGTTACTCCAACTACTAAAGGTCACACAGCCATAGTGCGGGTGTGACGGATTCATCTGGACGGAATAGAGCTTGCCGTCTGGAAAATAAGGCAGCGGCGGTACACCTGCCTTAGGGATATAGCATCGGTTTTGGAATTCATTCCAAGCACCCCGGGCTCTCTCTAGTTCCTCGAAGGCGCTCTGCATCCCCTCAATGGTGGGGTTTACTACGAGGCCAGCAGTTTTTTTCTTGCCTGACGCACCTGGGAGGGTCACATCATGATCAGCGGTCTTGGCTTTGCAGTCGAGCCGTTTGGGTAAGTATCCGTTTACTCCGATATACCGCTTGGCTGCAGGATTCGAGGCGCGGACTATTATCCAAACCCTGAAGCGTTTCGCGGCCTCCCGGAACGCCGTAACATCATTTGGACGCATGTAATCATCAGCGCCCATAACACTTCCTCCACTCTTCTAAACCCTGAGCGCGACTGAATCGATATCACCCATGCAGTTCGATCTAAACTTTACATCAAAATCGCCAAGCCGAGATCCTGGGTTAGCGACCCTCAGTACAAGACCTTCGGCGCCGCCCCTCCCATTTACCCTAGCAACCCGCTGTCCCTCAACTGTTCTTCGGTCCGCTCGATGCCGGAGATCAGGACGACGCCTTGGGCGCGGGCTTTTCCGGCCCAGCGCGAGGCCTCATCCTCGCTGATGCGGATCTTGATCAGGAACTCGACCAGGTCATCATAGGTGCTGGCTCGCACCGTCTGGGTGTTGAGGCGGCCGGCATAGGGCAGGAAGTCAATTGCGAAATGGGGCCCAATGGTTTCGGAGCCGGGGTCGGGTTGGATGCGGATGGTGCCGATCAGCTTCTTCATGCTGAATCTTTGCCCTGTCCTGCCCTGATGCGCCGCCTTTAGGCAGGCCACTGCGCGCGCAAGTTAATGTGCCCTAGCGCTTTACTTCACCGTAACTATACGCGGGAGGGGCCACAATTTTCCAGGAATAATGAAGCCGGCAGGGGGCGGGAACAAGAAAAGGAAATAGGCGTCGCCGGCCGTCAGCACAGCAAAAATCCGCGTTCCATCAGCTTGCGAACGACGTCCAGACACTCCTTCTGCACCTGCTCGAGCGGAGCATCGGCTTTGGCGGAGAAGTTGCCGATGAGTTCTGCCAGCGGCCGCGTACCGTCGCAGCCGCTGAGGAACTCCGCCACAATCGGCTGTAATCCCAGAAACAGATCGAAGCCTTTCACCAGTCGCAGGGTGAGCGATTCCGGCTTCCAGGCCCCCTCGACCTGTTGGAAGACGTGTTCCAGGCGAGCGTGAGGCGAGAGTTTCGGTTTCAGCCCCAGCAACTGATCATCCGAGCTGTGCGACAGGAGGAAATCCCTGGTGGCAAAGGTCTGCACAACCAAGTCACCACAAGGCGTCTTGGGAGTGTGCTCGACCTCTTCCATAAAAATCCAGTTTTGCCCGGAACGGCGATGCATGGTGATGAGTCCGCCATGGATTGCCTCCACCGAGCGCTCGCGATAATAGGCCATGTAATCGGCATAAAGCTCTGCATCACGGTCTGGAGAAGCGGTATTCGTTCGGATGCGCTCTTCAGCGTACTCCGCCGGATCCTCGCCGTATCCTTTCATCACCCAGGCATCGCAGCCCGTGCCTTCGAGCCACTCGGAGAGTCTCTCCTGCCAGGGTTGGCCGCGAACTTCCGCCCATTCGCAAAGCATCTGGAAGTAGCCACCCTCGTTGAGATGCGAGGGCGCCTCACGCGCCAGGCGGCGGCACAACTGGTCGAGATCGAGGGGGTTGTCGCAGAAAAGATATTGCGTCGCCGGGGTGATGAAGAACGGCGGATTCGACACGATCAGGTCGAATTTGCGGTCCGCCACAGGCTCAAATCCGTTGCCGGCCAGGCACTCCACATTTTCGATTCCGTTCAAACGAGCGTTAAACAAGGCAAAGGCTACGGCGCGCGAATTCAGATCGGTGGCAACGACTTTCTCGCTGTGCGCAGCCGCAAGCAGGGCCTGGATGCCGGTGCCGGTACCCAGGTCAAGGGTCGCGCGGGAGGGCTGGCGAACGGTGAATCGAGAAAGCAGCCGGCTGGTGGGATTCGGCCACAGGACGAGGTCAGGGTAGGCAGCGTCGATCTTGCTCGTATGATCGGCCGCAAAGAGGAACTTATCGGAAGGGAACAGCATGGCTTCCGGGCACAGGTCATTCTCCTTGCCGATGAAGCAATCCGCACTCCAGCGCAAGCGGGACGAACCACGCCGGCACGCTGGTCTGCGGCTGTGGAGGCGTCCTGCGGCATGCCGATCCAAAACCAGCGGACGAGTGTATTGATACAGTTTGGCTCCCGCGTAAGGTCCTGCAGACGGGCGAAAGTTGCGCAAGCGGGTGGAAGGAAGGTCCTTCAGACCCAGCTTCGCGCGCAGGTTGTCTTCGGAGTACCCCGACTCGGACAAGAACTCGCGCAAGCGCTTGGCGTCACTGGTTGAAGCTAAGTTGAGCAACTGAGAGTTTCGCTCCGTAGCCGAAATAACTTTGTGGCTCTAACCAGGGGTCTTAGGGCATATAAGGAAAACGGTGTGAGAATACTACACCTGATGATTCATGTCTGCGATGCCGAGCGTAGGTTCGCGACGGGTGAGTTCGGGCGTGCGCGAACATTGCACTGGGCGCGGCGTGCTGGGACCAGCCGATATTGGAGCGTTAAGAACAGTTGCGACAGACTGGTGCTCACGGAACGTTCATGACCCGCGAACTAACCCATCGGATAGCTATCACTATCCACTTGGATAGGCCTGCTCGCGCCGAAACAAACCATGCTTGCTTCCACCCCACCTCTTTGCTGTTGTATGTCATTGCAAACTACGAGAACCTGGAAATCCCACTTCAACAGCTTCGAATTGGCACGCGACTTGCGGCAGCCGATGCAGATGCAATCTCCGAAAGGAGCAAGCGTGTTCGCGAACTTGCGACCTAGTAGACCGTCCAAGGAATCGCTCGGGTCGACGGATTCCACGCTGCGACAAAAGTGCCCTAATGCGTGCGTCATCTCGCGAGTGGCGGGGTTGGAATGGGCGATGGAATCTGCAATGTTCTTGACAAGCGTGGAGGAGCATGGTACTAAAGGCCACCACCTAAATTCGGGCGGGACAGCATGCATAGCCCGCTGAGCAGGCGGTGCTCCAGTTTTGGGGGTCGCCTCAGTAAGTCAGTCCCCCGAGAAACTAGCACGGCAATTATGTGTGGCACGGGAGTGCCGCGACGCGCAAGACCTCCCGAAAGGAAGAGGACAATTCTATGGCCAGAACGAGCGCACAACACAAGTTGGATCGTGTGCGTCCCCCGCGGGTTCAGATTACCTACGACGTGGAAATTGGGGGAGCAATCGAACTTAAAGAACTGCCTTTTGTGGTGGGAGTGCTGGGAGAGTTCACGGGCAACCCCGAGCAGCCACTGCCCAGGCTCAAAGACCGTAAGTTCGTGGAAGTCAATCCCGACAACTTTGATTCCGTGCTTGAGGGCATGCGGCCCCACCTGTCCTTCGCGGTGGAGAACAAGCTCAGCGACGATCCCAACGCGCCGCAGCTCAAGGTGGATTTGCACTTCAAGAAGCTGGACGATTTCGAACCCGGCAATGTGGCCAATCAGGTAAAGCCGTTGAAGGAGCTGCTCGATCTGCGCACGCGGCTTGGCGGACCTGCGGGGCACGCTGCAGGGCAATGACAAACTCGAAGAATTGTTGCTCGACGCCGTCGGCAATACCGAGAAGTTGGATAAGTTGAAACAGGAGATCGGGACCAAGGAGGAAAAGCCCAATGGCTGATCCAGCGGCAGCGCAAAAGTCTGCGGCGGCAGAGGCGCAGACTCAAGAAAAGGGACTGCTCGATCAGATCGTCGAGCAGGGACGGTTCGGGACCGATGCCCGGGCGCAGGACCGCGGCAAGGACCTGGTGAAGGAGTTTGTTGCCCAGGTGCTCGACGGTTCCATGACCGTGGCCAAGGATGCGGAGATGATGATCAATGCGCGCATCGCGCAGATCGATCACCTGCTCTCCCTGCAGTTGAATGAGGTCATTCACCACCCTGCTTTTCAGAAGCTGGAGGGCTCCTGGCGCGGCCTGAAACACCTGATGGACCACAGCGAAACCGGCGTCGGCCTGAAGATCAGGGTCCTGAATGTCAGCAAGAAAGAGCTGTTGCGGGACATTGAGAAGGCGCCTGAGTTCGACCAGAGCGCGCTCTTCAAGAAGGTTTACGAAGAAGAGTACGGCGTATTCGGCGGCGCTCCTTTCGGGGCGCTGATCGGCGATTACGAGTTCGGCAAGCATCCCGAGGACATGGCGCTGCTGGAAGGCATTTCCCACGTCGCGGCGCAGGCCCACGCGCCATTTGTCAGCGCCGCTGCCCCGGACCTTTTCAATCTGGAGAGCTTTACCACGCTCGATGCTCCGCGCGACCTGGCCAAGATTTTTGACAGCACAGAGTATGCCAAGTGGAAGTCGTTCCGGCAGGGCGAAGACTCCCGATATGTGGCGCTGTGCCTGCCCCGGACCCTGGCGCGCCTTCCTTATGGCAAAGAGACCAAGCCGATCGACGAGTTCAGCTACGAAGAGCACGTGGACGGCACCGACCATTCCAAATACCTGTGGATGAACGCGGCGTACTCGCTCGGCACCAGGATGACGAACTCGTTCTCCCTATACGGGATGTGCGTGGCCATGCGCGGCGTCGAAGGCGGGGGCTTGGTGGAAGGCCTGCCGACCCACAACTTCTATACCGATGAAGGCGATCTGGCGCTGAAGTGTCCGACCGAGGTTCCGATTACCGACCGGCGAGAGAAGGAACTGGCGGACCTTGGCTTTGTTCCTCTGGTGCACTGCAAGGGCACAGACTACGCCGCGTTTTTCAGCGTGCAGAGCTGTCAGAAGCCGAAGCTCTATGACACCGACAGCGCCAACGCCAATGCCCGGCTTTCGGCGCAATTGCCATACATCATGGCCTGTTCCCGTTTCGCGCACTACCTGAAGGCAATGATGCGCGACAAGATCGGCAGCTTTATGTCGCGGGAGGAAGCTGAAGTCTTCTTGAATCGCTGGATTACCCGGTATGTGACCCCGGATGATTCGGCATCGCCGGCGGCCAAGGCCGAACGTCCGTTGCGAGAAGCGCGAATCGATGTCTCCGAGGTGGCGGGCAAGCCCGGCGTTTACAGGGCCGTGGCCTTCCTGCGTCCTCACTTCCAGTTGGATGAGCTTACCGTCTCGCTGCGTCTGGTGGCAGAACTTCCCGCTCCGGCCAAGTAAGCTGCACAGCGGGTCAGGCAGGGCCGTCCGGTCCTGCGCAGTACAAACAAGGTTCCCTCGAGTGGTTGAAGTTGGAATGTTCGCGTGAAAGGAGATGTTGGCGATGGCGGTAAATGCGTATTTGAAGATTGATGGCCGGCCGGGCGCCAGCACGAGCAAGCAGGACTACATTGACGTTATGTCCTTCAGCTTTGGCGCCTCGATGCAGCACGTCATTGGCCCCGGGTCTGCAGGCGCTGAGTCGCGTGTAGGACGGGCTGATGTGCATAACCTAACCGTAATGAAGGTCATGGACAAGACATCGCCACTTTTGTTTGACGACTGCGTCACCGGCAATGTCTTGAAGACTGTGGACCTCATTTACGACAAACCCATGGGCGATCAGCAGGAGGACTACATTAAGTATCCACATGGAGAACGCCCTGATTACCTCCATCCAGCAGTCAGGATCGAGCGAGAACCCCACGGAGTCGATCTCGTTTGCTTTCGATAAGGTGAAGGTAAGCTACAACCCCGAAGAGGGTGGGAAGCTTAAGGGCTTTATTGACAAAGGCTTTGACTTGCTTAAAGTCAAGCCGTGGTAAGCAGCCATTGATGGAGCGCGGTGACAGCGAAGCAACTTTTCGAGGCGGGCAAAGTGCGCGAAGCGGAGAAGCAACTGACCGCTTATCTCCGCGACCACCCTATGGACACGGGGCAGCGGACTTTCCTGTTCGAACTTCTGTGCTTCTCGGGTGATTACGATCGCGCGGCCAAGCAATTGAGCGTTCTGGCGCAGGGCGGCGCCCAGGCAGAGCTGGGTGCCGTCCTCTATTATTCCGCGCTGCACGCCGAGAAAACGCGCCACGAGATTTTCGAAAAACAGCAGTTTTCCAGGGATGCCGCCGCCGCTTCGCCAAGTGGCACGCTGAACGGGCGGCCCTTTCAGTCTCTGACGCGACGCCGATCCTGACCTGGGCGCACGGCTGGAAGTGTTTGCCGCGGGCGCCTGTCTCTGGATGCCGTTCGAGCACATTGCTTCTGTGGAGATGGAACCGCCGTCGCCGGCTGCGCGACACCTTGTGGAGGCCGGCAATGGTTCGCGCGGGACCGTCTTTTCAGGGCACCGAGCTTGGGGAAGTGCTGATCCCGGCGCTCTATCCCTTTTCCTGGAAGCATCCCGATGAAGCCGTGTGGCTTGGCCGGGTCACGGATTGGGCCGCCGATGATGAGGGAAACCAATATCCTTCAGGCCAAAAGATCTGGTTGTGCGATGGCGAGGAGATTCCTTTCCTCGAAATACGTTCGCTGGAGTTTTCGGTCGAGCAGGCGGCCAGTTCGGCCGCGGTAAACTGACCGGGATGCTACCCCCATGCCGCTTCGCGAAGATATTCTGGAGCCCATTGCCGGTGAAAACCCCAGCGGCGTAGACATTCGCTACGACACCAAGCTGCTCGCTCTACGACAAGATCAAGGAAGCACGACGCCAGGATGACGATCTTGCGCAAGGTGAATGGCAGCACGAACGCAAGGTTGCCGACTTCGCTCTCGTCATCAACCTTACTCAGGAAGGCCTGGCGACCAAGACCAAGGACCTTCAACTGGCCGCCTGGCTGACCGAAGCCCTGCTTCAGAAGGAAGGCTTTTCCGGTCTTAGCCAGGGCTTCTTGCTTTGTCACGACCTGATTTCCCGGTTCTGGGATGGACTCTACCCTCCACTGGAAGATGGTGACGCTGAGTTGCGCGCTGCCCCCTTGGACTGGGTGGGAACAGCGCTCGAGGAGCCTCTAAAACACACTCCCCTCGTGCGCGCCGGCTATGACTGGTTCAAGTTCAAAGAGTCCAAGCTGGTTGGCTACGAGGAGCACGCGCAGACCGACCTCGAAAAAAAAGCTCGGGCCAAGATGATCGCGGCAGGGAAGCTGGCTCCCGAGGCCTTCGATAAGGCCTTCGTCGAGACCCCGAAGGCCTTCTATCTGCAATCGGAGAAGGACCTGGATGCCTGCTTGAAGTGCCCTGCAGAGCCTGGACGAACTGTGCCGGGAGAAATTCGGTCAGGCTGCTCCGTCCTTTGGGCGGCTGAAGGCTGGGCTTGGAGGAGGTCCGCCACGACGTGCATGCGCTGCTGGAAAAGAAGCGAGAGACAGAGCCGGATCCCGTGGAAGAAACACAAGCGGCAGCAGCGGTCAGCGAGTCGAGGCCCTTCTGCCGCTGCGGTGGTCGGCGGCGTTAGTGTGGCTCCGGCGATCGTCATCCCACTGGCCAGTTCCGAACCTGCCAGAGCGCCGGGAAATCATTGCCGCGATCGCCAACGCGGCCGCAGCACTTCGTAAGCGGGAGCCGCACAGCCCGGCGCCGTACCTCTTAATGAGAGGCCTGCGGTGGGGCGAGCTGCGGGCTTCGTCCCAGCTTTCCGATGTCCGCCTGCTGGAAGCTCCACCCACAGAATTGCGTCAGCACGTAAAGCGGCTGGCACTCGACAAGCGATGGAATGAATTGCTGGAAACGGCGGAAAATGCCATGTCTTTGCCTTGCAGCCGGGCATGGCTGGATCTTCAGCGACTGGTGGTGACAGCCTGCATCGCGTTGGGCAGCGAGTACGAGCCGATTGCGGCGGCCATCCGGTCGGAGCTGCGCACGCTCTTGCACGACATACCGGCGATCCTGGATGCCAATCTGCTGGACGACACGCCCGCCGCCAATGCCGAGACGCGAGCCTGGCTGAAGGAGTTGATGGATGCACCGGCCGCGAGCGTCGCGGAGCCGGCTGCGCCAGAAGACGGCAGCGCCGAACCTGTTTCCGGCGATCACAACAAGGTTCCCTGGTGGCTGGAAAAGGCCTCGGATGCCGTATGTGCTGGCCCAGGATGCGGTGAAGGCAGGGAATCCTCAGAAGGGCTTCGAAATCATGCGCGCCGAGATTGCCCGGCAGCGGTCCGGGCGAGGCCGCTTTCAGCGAACTTTGCAGCTGGTGCAGCTCTGCGTCGAGGCGGGCAACGAAGCCATCGCCCAACCGCTGATTGACGACATAGCGGCAGCCGTCGAAACCCACAAGCTGGATGACTGGGAAGACAGCGAAGTGGTCGCGGCGGCCCTGGTCACGATCATGAAAATCAGCAAGAAGGCGCAGGAGAACGCCGGCGAGCGGCAGAAGCTGTTCGAGCGGGTTTGCCGGCTCGACCCGGGCCGGGCGCTGCGCACAGGATAACCTCCATGGCACGAAGCCAGGGCGACGTTACGGTCACACTCTCGGTTTTCGATCGGCTGATCGACAACGAGCCGAACAGCCAGGTTGAAGCGCCGCTCAGCCGCGCCCAGTCCGTCCGGCTGTTGAAGGCCGCCGCCCGTCGCGATCTCGAATGGCTGCTGAATACCCGCCGCAATTTTCAGGATCCCGACGAATCCTTGAAGGAGGTCAACCACTCCGTTTATGTCTACGGATTGCCTGACTTCTCGACCTACACCATGGCCTCTTCCGCCGACCAGAGCAAGTTGCTGCGGCACTTGCAGGCGGCGATCAAGCTGTTCGAACCCAGACTGGCCAATGTCCGCATTGTTCCCTTGGAGAATCTCACCGTCGGTCTGCAGCGCTTCCGGCTTCGCATCGAGGCACTGCTCCTGATGGATCCAACGCCGGAACCGGTTTCCTTCGATACCGTCATCGAGTTGAGGAGCGGTATTTGCCGGTTAACGGGAGACGCCAATGCGCGATGACCTGCTTCTCTACTATGAGCGGGAGCTGGACTATATCCGCAAGATGGCAGTCCAGTTCGCCGAGAAGCATCCCAAAGTTGCCTCGCGCCTTGTCCTGGAACCGACAAAATGCGAAGACCCGCACGTCGAGCGGTTGCTGGAAGCCTTTGCCTTTCTGGCTGCCCGCGTACACCTGAAGATTGACGACGAGTTTCCCGAAATCAGCGAAGCGCTGCTGACCGTCATCTACCCGCAGCTGATTCGCCCCGTTCCTTCGATGTCCGTGGTTGAGTTTCAGTTGGACCCGGAAAAAGGAAAATTGACCAGCGGCTTACCCATCGAACGGAATGCGGTATTGCAATCGCGGCCCGTTGGCGGCGTCCCGTGCATGTTTCGGACCTGCTATGACACAACGCTATGGCCGGTTTCGGTAAGCGCTGCAGAATGGAAGCCGCCGAGCCGCCTGCAGCCGCCGGTCAAGACCAGCGATTCGTCCGGCGCCGTGCGGGTGGAACTGCGCTGCGCTCCGGACGTGACCTTCCAGGACTTGAAGATTGATCGCCTGCGGTTTTATCTCGATGGCGAAGGCGGCTTCATCAACACCCTCTATGAGCTTCTTTTCAGCCGGCTGAACCGCATCGTTGTGCGGGACCCGACCCCCGGCTCCAAGGTCGCTCCGATCACGTTGCCTGCTACGTCGCTGCGGGCGGTCGGCTTCGGCGAAGACGAGGGCATGATGCCGTATTCGCATCGGTCTTTCGTCGGTCATCACTTGCTTTTGGAGTATTTCTCTTTTCCGGAGAAGTTCTTCTTCGTCGATCTCACGGGTCTCGGGCCGGTTTGGACCTCCGGACCGAAGCAGGCGGTGGAGTTCATCTTTCTCATCTCCGACGTCGAAGGAGAAGACCGGCGGCAACGGCTGGAACTCGAGCTCTCGAAGAAGACGTTTCGCCTGGGCTGCTCGCCCGTGGTCAACCTGTTTACGCAAGTTGCCGAACCGATTCAACTGAACCAGCGCAGGTATGAGTATCCGATCGTTCCGGATGTGCGGCGGCCTTACGCAACCGAAGTCTTCTCCGTGGATGAGGTGGCTTGCATCAACACCGCCACCCAACAAACCACCACTTACGAGTCTTTCTACTCCCTGCGGCACGCGGCCCGCGGCGGCAAACAGCAGTGTTTTTGGCTGGCAAGAAGACGTCCCTCGGTGCGGCCGAACGACGAGGGGACCGACATGTTCTTGTCGCTGATTGACCTGTCGATGCGCCCCGTCAATCCCGAAGCCAACATCCTCTCGATCCGTACGTCTTGCACCAACCGCGACCTGCCCTCTCGCCTTCCTTTTGGCAATGAGGAAGGCGATTTCGAACTGGAGGGCGCCTCGTCAATCAAGAGCATCGTAGCTCTTCGCAAGCCGACACCTACGGTTCGGCCTCCTTCAGGCAAAGGCGCTTTATGGCGCCTGATCTCTCATCTTTCGCTGAATTACCTTTCCCTGGTTCAAGAAGGGACCGAGGCCCTTAAGCAAGTCCTCCGCCTGTACGACATCGGTCAGTCGGCCTATTCGCAAAACGTGATCGAGAGCGTTCTCCAGGTGAAGAGCAGCCCTCATTTCGCCCGCGTGTCCTCGGATAACGGTATTGCGTTCGCGCGAGGGACCCGGGTGGAGCTGCAACTCGATGAAGAGCAATTTGTGGGGGGCGGCGCCTTTCTCTTCGCGAGTGTTCTGGAGCGCTTCCTTGGCCTTAGCGCCTCGTTGAACAGCTTTACCCAGTTGGTTGTAACCACTCCTCAAAGAAAGGAGGACCTGCACCAATGGCAACCCCGGGCCGGGCGGAAGATGTTGATCTGAACCGTTCTCTGATGGAAGACGTCTTGCGAGAAGACGCGTGCTCGTTTGAGTTCTTTCAGGCGGTTACGTTGCTCCAACGGCTGCAACAGAGTTGCCAGCCGGTTGGCCGCTTTTCGAATCCGGAGGACGAGGCTGTTCATTTCAGCGTCAACAACGAATTAGCCTTTCCTGCCAGCCAGATTCAGGAGATTGATTGGCAGAGCGACTCCCAGCCGCAGATGAAGGTGAATTTCATGGGCCTTACCGGTCCCATGGGGGTCCTGCCTTATGTGTACACCGAGCTCATTCTGGAACGGCTCCGGGCCAAGGACAAGAGTCTTCCATCCTTTCTGGACATTTTCAACCATCGCTTGATTTCGCTGTTTTACCGGGCGTGGGAAAAGTATCGTTTCCCTGTTACCTACCGGCTCGGTGACGAAGATCGCTTCACCCATCATCTGCTGGATCTGATTGGATTGGGTACCCACGGACTCCAGGAGCGTCAGGCGGTACCCGATGACGCTCTCCTGCATTATGTTGCACTGCTGGGCGAGCAATCACGTTCGGCATCCGCGCTGGAGGCCATTCTCCGCGATTATTTCGAAGTGCCGGTGGAAATTGAGCAGTTCACGGGTGCATGGTACCGTCTGGATCAAAATACTCAGTGCTGCATGAAGGAAGACAGCGGAGAGTCCCAACAACTTGGCGGAGGGGCGGTTGTCGGAGATGAGATTTGGGACCAGCAATCCAGGGCGCGAATCAAGCTGGGCCCAATGGCGCTTAGCCAGTATCGGGAATTCCTTCCCGACGGAAGCGCTTTTGAGCCGCTCCGGGCTATTAGCCGTTTCTTTTCGAACAACGAATTTGATTTTGAGGTTCAGCTCCTTCTCGAGCGCGAGGAAGTGCCTAAATGCGACATCGGCTATGAGGGCGAGGATGCTCCACCCAGGTTGGGCTGGATTACATGGCTGAAGTCAAAGCCGCTTGATAGAGATCCGGGAGACACGATCCTTCAGCTGTGAAGGGAAAAATGGTATGGGCCTGAATCTGAAATCGTTAATTGGCAAGCTGAACGATACGACGCGCTCGGCGCTGGAAGCAGCGGCCGGACTTTGTCTCTCGCGCACGCATTACGACATTGAGATCGAACACTATCTGATGAAACTGTTGGACGTCGCGGACAGCGATTTCGGTCAGATAACGCAGCACTTCGGGGTTGACAAGTCACGGCTTACGGCCGAGTTGACGCGAAGCCTCGACAAGTTGAAGTCGGGGAATGCGCGAACCCCCGCACTGAGCCCGACGCTCTTGAAGATGCTGACCGAAGCCTGGACGATTGGATCCATCGACTTCAACGCCGGACAGATCCGCACCGGCTTCACCGTTCTCGCGCTGTTTGCCGATGAAGAGTTGTCGCGCTTGATGCGGGAGATCAGCCGCGAGTTCCAAAAGATCCAAGCCGAAGTCCTACGCAAGGATTTCCTGTCCATCGTGGCCGGTTCCCACGAGGAGGTAATGGAGGCGCTGGCGGAAACGGCGGGTGAGCCATCCGCAGCGCACGCGAAAGGCGGCAAGACACCCAATCTTAATCAGTACACGGTGGACCTGACCGAAAACGCCCGGCTCGGCAAGGTGGATCCCGTTCTGGGGAGAGATTTTGAAATCCGCCAGATCATTGACATATTGACCCGCCGGCGGCAGAACAATCCCATCCTGACCGGCGAAGCGGGAGTGGGAAAGACGGCAGTGGTCGAGGGATTTGCGATTCGCGTCGCCCAGGGTGATGTTCCACCACCACTGAAGAACGTTACGATCCGGACCCTTGATCTCGCCTTGTTGCAGGCTGGGGCGGGAATAAAGGGGGAATTCGAAAACCGGCTGAAGGGATTGATTGAAGAAGTAAAAGCTTCGCCAACGCCAATTGTCCTGTTCATCGACGAAGCCCACACCATGATTGGAGCGGGTGGACAGGCTGGGCAGGGCGATGCCGCCAACCTGCTGAAGCCCGCACTGGCTCGCGGCGAGTTGCGTACCATCGCGGCCACGACCTGGTCCGAGTACAAGAAGTACTTCGAGAAGGATGCCGCTCTCGCCAGGCGTTTCCAGGTTGTCAAGGTGGAGGAACCGACCGAGCCCCAGTGCATGGTGATGATGCGGGGTATCGTCGGCTCCCTGGAGAAGCACCACAAGGTGCGCATCCTGGATGAAGCGGTTGCCGGTGGCGTGCGATTGTCTCATCGATACTTGGCGGGGCGACAACTGCCCGACAAGGCAGTTAGCGTCCTGGACACGGCCTGTGCACGTCTGTCGTTGGGACAGAATACGACGCCACCCGCTATTGAAGACGCCATTCGACAGATTGACGACCTGGAAGTGCAGCAGCGGATTTTGCAGCGCGAAGCTGCGGTCGGCGTTGACCACGAAGAAAGACTTGCCGACTTATCCAAGAAGAAGTCGGAGGTTGAGGCTCTGCTCGCAGGCCTGCGGGAGCGGTGGGACAAAGAACGTGACCTTGTGAGCTCGAATTCGTGACATCCGGATCAAGCTGGAGGGTGGCACGCCGGTGGACGGTAGCGGCAATGAGGTCACGGCGGCTCCGCCTACGGCCGCAGGTGCTTCCGTTCCCGCGGCGAAAGGCGCTTCGGAGGCGACGGCAGCTACAGCCGCAGCGACGGCCATCGCCCCTGACGCCGAGCTTGATCCCACAGAGTTGCGCGTCACAACTCTCTGCGCTGGAGAGCGAACTTTCGGCGCTGCAAGGCGAGGAGGGCCTGATCCGCGTCTGCGTAGATGCGCAGATTGTCGGGGAAGTCATCTCGGGCTGGACCGGCATTCCAGTCGGCAAGATGATGAAGGATGAGATCGCGACCATCTTGTCATTGCAGGACATGTTGGGGAATCGCGTGATTGGGCAGTCGCACGCTCTGGACGTGATTAGCCAGAGGATTCAGACTTCCCGCGCCAGTCTCGACGACCCGAACAAGCCAGTCGGCGTCTTCATGCTGGTGGGGCCGAGCGGGGTAGGGAAGACCGAAACGGCGCTGGCTCTGTCCGATCTCCTTTACGGCGGCGAGCACAACCTGATTACGATCAATATGTCGGAATTCCAGGAGGCCCATACGGTCTCCACCTTGAAGGGCTCGCCTCCGGGATATGTTGGCTATGGCGAAGGCGGGGTCTTGACCGAAGCCGTTCGCCGGCGTCCGTATTCGGTGGTGCTTGTTGGACGAGGTCGAGAAGGCCCATCCCGATGTGTTGGAACTCTTCTATCAGGTCTTCGACAAAGGAATGATGGAAGACGGAGAGGGCCGGCAAATCGATTTCAAGAACAACATCATCATTCTGACGACCAATGCTTGTACCGACCAGATGATGAAGCTGTGCGCCGATCCCGAGACGGCTCCCACTCCGCAAGGCTTGGTTCAGGCGCTTAAACCTGAGCTGAACAAGATTTTCAAGCCGGCTTTCCTGGGTCGCATGGTTGTCGTGCCCTATTACCCAATCCGGGATGAGGCACTTAAGAAGATCATCGTGCTCAAGCTGAACAAGATTCAGAGGCGCATTCAGGAGAACCATAAGATCGGCTTGACGTATGCAGATACGCTGATTGACGAAGTCGCGCGCCGCTGCACCGAAGTCGAAAGCGGCGCCCGCAACGTGGACAACATTCTGACCAACTCGCTGCTGCCCGACATCTCGCGACTGTTGCTGGGCCGCATGGCGGAAGGCGAGAGGATGAGTGCGATACACGTGGGCATCGGGAATGAGGGACAGTTTGTGTACTCGTAGCACGTTGAAGGTAGGTTAGGTAAGGACTGGGTGCCGTTGACTTGGGTTGAAAAGCATGCCCTACACACAGGAAAACCGGCTAATCGCGATTGATACTTCCCTCGGGAAGGACGTGCTCCTGCTTGCAGGGCTTGATCCACAACGAGAGGATTCCTCGCCTGTTTCGACCTTTTCCTGACCTCCGGTTGGGACGTACCGCCATCTCCATCGATGATCTTTCAGAAGTGAGGTGGCATTCGAGTGGCTCCCCCATCGATCAGCGAGGAGGCATTTGAATGGCTCCCCCGCAGGGTGAACAGCGCTGTCATGGATCGTGCAATGTGGGCCGACAACCGACCCTCACTGAAGCCCAGGCTTGGGAAATAGCAGGCCGCCCGGCGACCCATACAGAGTCTTGTCATCACCAGCCACCCAGCCGGATGCCGGTGCCATCACTCCTGTCTCCGGCCCAGCTCCAGCAGATTGCGCCCTTCATCCACGACGCGGTTCGCGCGCTGCTAATGACCGATAACGGCTTCGATGACATCAACCTCGATGTGAGCCCCGAGTCACGAGATGCCTTTCGGGCAAACGCGACGGATTGGGAGCGGAGGAACAGCGCAATCTTGCTTCCGTTGGGAGGATCGCCACCGCCGTTCGCAGGAATTCCAATCGTGGACGACAGCAGCACGGTTGTGGCGTACTTTTCCACACGGACTGGCGCCCCGGGTGTTCATCACCTTTATCTCTTGGCACCTTAACGGAAACGTACTTGATCACCAGATCCAGGAAGATCCGCTCGAAGAGGACGTGCTCGGAAACGAATTGGTCGCGACGATCGTTACATTAGGGGGTTCGCTGGTTCTTCGTAGTCTGGCCAGAGTTGTCCTTGCCAGGGCCGCGGCAACGCTTGGAAAGGCGATCGCCGAAATCGTCGTGGTGTCTGCGCGAGGCATATCGGTCGAAGCCGAGAGTTCTGTATTGCTTTTTCTCCGTTCCAGGCGGGCGCAAAGCATCGTGTCCGCATTTGTGAGCAGGGGTGTGAAAGTAATCGTCAATATCGGCGGCGAGGCTGGTAAGGAGGAGATTGCGCAATTCGGGGAGCAAATTGCATTGAACAACCAAGTGCGTATGGGGATCGCGAAGCGTTTTGTCCCCAATCTCATAAAGGAGCCCGGCGAAAACATTGCGAGCGTATTCGAATCTGAAAGCGTCGATAAGGTGGTGTCTCGCAAGCTGGACGCCTCTTTCGACACTAAGAAAGTAGCAGAGGGTGCCTTTAAGGTTCTCAAACAGGGCGGCGAATTGAATATGAGCGTATTCACGAACAACCCCGAGTTTGGAGCCCGTTTCTCTAAAGCTTTGACTGACGCCGGCTTTAAAAACGTAACGAAGGTGGGCAACGCATTCTTCACAGCTGTCAAGTAACCTAACCAGCAACCTGCGGAGTCGTGCGTGGAAAGGAGAACTGGATGCCCGATAAGCTGACAGATTCTAACCGCCTCCTGGCGTTGAGCAGCTCCGTGTTGAAAGGTGACGGAAACGAGGACGGTAGTGACGTCCTGCTGGTGAATAGCTTCTCGGCCACCGAGAGCCTTTCCCGCATGTTCCGATTCGACCTGGATGTAATGGCTGAGATTGGAAAAGCCGGCCAGGTTTCGGCTGATAAGTTGATCGGACAAGGAGTCAACATCCGCTTGGAGCTACCCGGCGGCGGTAAGCGCTTCTTTCATGGCATTGTCAACCAATTCGTTGATGTGGACCAAGGCAAAGACTTTCACTTTTATCAGCTTCAGGTGGTGCCTTGGCTATGGCTCCTCACATTAAATTCGGACTGCCGCATTTTCCCAAAGCTTACCGTGCCAGATATTCTCAAGCAGGTTTTCAAGCCTTTCGGCCCCATCCGCGACAGCCTGCAGCGTACCTATACGCAGTGGGACTATCGGGTGCAATACAGGGAAACACATTTCAACTTTGCCTCTCGGTTAATGGAGCAGGAAGGCATCTTTTATTTCTTTGAGCACGAAAAGGACAAGCATACCCTGGTTCTGGCCGACACCGCGTCCGCTCTCCCGTTTGGAGCATTCGAGAAACAAGCGCAATTCCATCCCGAAAGCAACTTTGGTGGACAACACGAGGCAGTCTTTTCTTGGCAGAGGTCGCAACAGCTGGATCCCGGGATATACACGCTCCGCGACTACCATTTCGAGTTGCCCAATAAGAAGTTGGAAGGGATTGAGTTAAGCCTTTTCACAGTGGGCGGAAACAACAAGTTTGAGGTGTATGACTACCCCGGGGGCTATGCCGCGAAGTTCAATGACAACACGCCAGAACGCCTCGTCGCACTCGAGTCAAAGGAACCCGGTGAGGTTTCCCAACGCCGGATGGAAGAGGAAGAAACACTGCACGAAACGTTTACCGGTGAATCCAACTGCACCGGCTTGCAAGTCGGATTTCTTTTTGACTTGCAGAACCATCCGACCATGAGCGGTTCGTATCTGGTAAAGTCCCTGCAGCATTCCGCAACGCAGAGCCACACTTCGGGGCAAGAGGTCATTGCTCCCTATTCGAATAATTTTACTTGCATTCCTTTCGGTCGGATCTTCCGTCCGAATCGTATCAGCTTGCGTCCCGTGGTACAGGGGCCGCAAACTGCGGTGGTGGTGGGCAAGGACAAAGAAGAGATATGGACCGACGAGTTCGGCCGGATCAAGGTCCAGTTTCCCTGGGACCGGCTGGGGAAGAAAAATGACCAGAGCTCCTGTTGGTTGCGGGTTGCCCAAGTTTGGTCCGGCACGAAATGGGGTGCCATATTTATTCCGCGGGTCGGCCAGGAGGTGTTGGTGGATTTCCTGGAGGGTGACCCTGACCAGCCGATTGTGATTGGCAGCCTCTACAACAAGGACAACATGCCTCCCTATAAGCTGCCCGATAACCAGACCCAGAGCGGCTTCAAGTCTCGCAGTTCGAAGGGCGGAAGCACAAGCAATTTCAACGAGATTCGTTTTGAAGACAAGAAGGGAAGTGAGGATCTTCTGATTCACGCCGAGCGCACGATGCACAATAGCGTCGAAGCTAGCCAATTCATCACAGTGGGTGGCGACCGGCATATTACGACCGGGGGCGTGGACAAGGACGGCAACAAGCCAAGGAGATGTGAAAGAGCTTGATCTTCAAGAATCATAATCTACACGTGAAAACCGATGACAGGATCAAGATCGAAGGGGAATCGCACCTACATGTAGTGAAGAAGGCTGACGCAACCTATGATGACGATCTGGTGCAAAGTGTTTCGTGTAAATGCGTGATCCTTGCGGATACGATTCAGCTTCAGGGAACGACCAAGATTGTTCTTATGGCTGGCAGTTCATCGATTGTCATAGATGCAAGTGGCGTTACGGTGCTGGGGACCCCGATGATCAATTTGAATACTCCCGGTGCTCCTCCGACTCCCGAGATTGATCCGTTGGTGGTTGACCCGGATGATCCGTAGAGCGGCTGTGGATGTTCAGATTGGTGAGTCACCAGGAGATAAAAAGGTAAGGGTATGCCTCCAGCAGCGCGCGTAGCCGATCCCACAACCCACGGAGCACCGCTGGCGCCGGGACCTGGGAGTACAAACGTCATGACTGGAGGTCAGCCCGCATGGCGAGCCATCATCGATCAGCACGCCTGTCCTGCGGTCAGCATCTCGGGAGCGGACGGCGTTGGCTCGGTGCTTATCGGAAGTATAACGGTGATGATCAACGGCCAAATGGCGTGCCGACAGCTTGATATCGTCGTCGAAAAACCAGGTCTCGCAATGGGACCTGCTGATCCGATCCTTGTTGGATGCCCGACGGTAGTAATAGGTGATACACCGACGCCGGGTATTTTTGGGCCGGGGCCCATGACTCCAGCAGCAGCCGCAATTCTTTTTGCGATTATGGCTGGCCAGGGCGACATCGCCTTCAAGTATCCAGCCGATGGATGTTACGCGCGTGCCCACTTAATGGTCCAACGAATGGAGAAGCTGGGTGCTACACCAGGGAAGGTCTGGTCGTTTGCGTCCGGACCCGGCGATCCATTATGGGTCAGTACTACGCATGACCCAGCCGGTACCGTCGAGTGGGGCTACCACGTTGCTCCCACGGTTCCGGTTCGCGATCCCGATGGGGTAGTGCGTGACAAGGTCATCGACCCTTCCCTCTTCGATCATCCGGTCCCGATAGATGAGTGGCGAGACGCCCAGCATGACACCCCGGTAATTGACCAAACCCTTCCCGGTAACCCGCCTGCAGGACACACGGGTTCCGGCTATTGGCCTGGTCCTGACCCGGCTGAGGGGGCGGATGAAAATGCGCACGACACTATGAGAGACTACAAGCTACATGAGTATCCATAAGCACGTGGAAATCTAGGGAGGTGACTTATTCCAGAGATTGTTCTCTTCGCTATGCTCCGCCTCTTGGTAGTTCGAGAGATACAACCAAGCAACAGCGACGTTACGATCTTGTTCGAAAATGGACCAAGGTCTTTCTTGTCTGCCAGCCTGAAGAATTATGGCTACTACTTGGAGTTGGCGCGGAAGAGCCTCGATCGCAGATGCCCGGTTGGGGCTGCATTGACCGATTCCGGTACAATTACCGAAATCGCTCGAGCCGACAATGATGTCCCAACGCAGTTGCTTGTGCACGACAAGGAGAGAATGGCAGTCTGGTTCCAGGGGCATAACGGAATTTTTTACTTGCGATTAGACCATCCAGAGTTTCAGCGGCTTAACGACGTTCTTAAGCGATCGATATCAACGAAGGGCCGAGTTTGGTTTGTCGCCCGAAAGCCAGGGCTGGTGATCGAGGATGTTGTAGATGGAGGAACGGGATCTGGGGCGCACTAGAAAGCATACGAGTGGATGGCCCACAGTTTCCTAGCATCCCCCTACCCGCTCGCCTTGCTTTGGGTAGGCTTATTGCGCCAGAGTTGCTGCCAGGGTAGGGCGCGGGAGCACACTCTATACCAGCGACTCCACCGCCGTGAAGCAGTGCAGATAGGCCACGTTGCTGCTCAGGCGTTGAGCGTCGGAGGCTAAGTTCGGCAGGTGGAACTGCTCGCCGCCTCCCAGATAGGTTATGCCCTGGCTGAAATCCGCGGTCATTCACAAAACCGTCATCTTCGTCGGCAGTCCCGTGGTATGATTCGGCATTCCTGGCCAGGGAAGTGTGCCTCGGATGGCGGCTCGTCTCCGTCCCTTCCGTGAGCATTTGAAAGAGCGATTGCGGTCCTCGGTTGAGGCCCGTACTGACAAGAACGATAAGCGTCGGGACCTGTGCCATGATTGTTTCTCTGGAAGTGAAGTCGGGACCCTTGGCGGGAAAGGGAATCCGGCTGCAATCCGGGCAATCCATACGGGTGGGCCGCACCCGGCGGTCCGATTTTGTGATTCCCGGCGACAGTCACCTCTCGGGCCTACACTTCGCCATCGAATCGGAAGGAAACGATTGCCGATTAAAGGACCTGAACAGCCGCAACGGGACGTTGTTAAACGGCCAAGCGGTCAGCACAGCCCCGGTGCAGAGTGGCGATACCATCGTCGCCGGTGAAACTACCTTCGCGGTGATGATTCAGGTGGACGAAGCGGCGGTGGATGCCGCCCCTGTCCTCAGCCCTGACGCCACTCCTCAGCAACGGTTGCTGGCCTTGCTGCGCAGCGAATATCAGCCCCTCTATGTCGTCCTGGACGCCGCACGCGATATCAAGATGCTGGCCCTTCTGTCGCAGTCGAGAGAGGAATCTCAATCCTTGTATGAAGGCGTGGAGGGCGCGAAGCTGTCGCAAGTTGCGCCCTACCTGGTCAAGTTGAACAAAGATTCGCTGCTGCTCGGATCTCTGCTGCTGGAAGGGTGGGGCAATAATTGGGGAGTGTACTTGAGGTGCGCCAGCGAGTTTCAGGAAGTGTGGCGCCACCTGCGCCGCTTTCTGGAGGCGCAACTCCCAGACGGCAAGCAAGTGTATTTTCGGTTCTACGATCCGCGGGTGCTGCGCGTTTTCCTGTCGACCTGCCCGGCCGACGACGCGAACCGGTTCTTCGGGCCTATTAAGCAGTACCTGATGGAGGACGAGAAGCTCGACAGGTTGTTGCAGTTTGACAATACTGGCCAGGGCGCTGATAAGAAGGTCGTTGACCTCTCAACAGCGTCCGCGATCGACGACCGACGCCCCCCGTCGTCGCCCGGAACCACCAAGAGTTGGCAGTTCACTCCGACGCCTCCACTGCGTTAGAGAAGCCAAAGGGGCGGCAGTCCGTAATACTGCGGAACCCGCTCAGGGCATTTCTTCTTTGCTTCTCCAGCTAGGAATTGCTATTGTTGGCTCGCGGTCGGGAATCCTATGAAACAACTGCGGCCTGTGATCTGGACCAAAGGCACGTTTCTGACTCCTCAGCATTTGCAGGTGCAGGACCGGTTTATCGAGGACACGCTGAATTTCCGCCTGCAAACGCTGAAGTTCTGCGCCTGGGGCTTCACCGAGCTGGTCCTCAACCAGGAGACGCTGACCGAAGGCCAGCTTGTGGTTTCACGCGCTGCCGGCATCTTTCCCGATGGCTTGCTGTTCGACATCCCCGACGCGGACCCGCCGCCGCCGTCGAAGGCGTTGGCGGAGTTGTTCGAGCCCGGAATGAAGAGTCTCGATATCTACCTCTCGGTTCCGGACTACCGGCAGCGCGGGCTGAATGTCGCCCCTGGACCTGATGGCAGCAGCCGTTACGTTGTGGAGGTGACGACGTTCCGCGATGAGAATACGGGTACCGGCGACAAGCCGCTGCAGATCGCGCGCAAGAACCTGCGGCTATTGGCGGAAAACGAGAACCGGGAAGGCTGCTCGGTGCTGCGCATCGCCAACGTTGAACTGACAGATGCGGGCACGTTCCGCCTGAACCCGCGGTTCATCCCGCCGCTGCTGGAGATTAGCGCCAGCGAGTACTTGCTGAGTCTGCTGCGAGGATTGATCGAGGTAATGTCAGCCCGGAGCAGTCAGCTTGCAGGTACGCGACGGCAGAAGAACCAGAGCCTAGCCGACTTCACAGCCGCCGACATCGCCAACTTCTGGCTGCTCTATACCGTCAATTCATACTTCCCAATTTTCAATCACCTGTTTGAGAGCCAGAATCGCCATCCCGAGCAACTGTATTCGGCGATGGCGTCGCTGGCTGGCTCGCTTACGACTTTTTCGCCCAAGCTACGCCCGCGCGATCTCCCTCTGTACGCACATGATGCGCTGGGACCGCTCTTTACCGAACTCGACCAGAAACTGCGCTCCATGCTGGAAACCGTGGTGCCGACGAATCTGGTGTCTTTACCGCTGAGGCTGGCCAAGACTTCGATCTACGCTACCGCGCTGGATAACGATCGATACCTGAAGAACACGCGCATGTATCTCGCGGTGAGCGCCGAAACCAAGGAAGAGACGATAATTCGGGAGGTGCCACGGCTGGTGAAGGTGTGCTCGGCCACGCACATCGAGCACCTCATCAAGCAGGCGCTGCCGGGAATCCAGCTTCAGCACTTGCCGACCCCGCCCCAAGCGTTATCGGTCAAGTTAAAGTATCAATACTTCAGTCTTAACCAGTCTGGAGGCGCGTGGGAAGCGGTGACTCGTGCCCGCAACCTGGCGGCTTATGTGCCGGACGACTTCCCCAATCCCAAGCTGGAGTTGCTCATCCTGCTGCCGCAAACGGCGGGAACTTAAGGCGTCAATTGCCTCGCCGAATTCGATGGGATGAGAGGAATGATAATCCCAAGGAGTGTGGGTCGTCTGGCTCTCATCTTGAAAGCGAAGGGCTGGGCCATCGTCCAGGTTCGGGTCATGCCAGTTCTGATGGAGACGATGACAGCTACAACCAGGCCACATAAACAAACGCAAAAGGGTAAAAAAGCGTTACAGGATTTCGTGTAAAGATTTGTTAAGGGCTCCCAAAATGAAACTACGTAACTCCCTCGGGCGATGGCGGATCGAGGAAGGGAAATGTGGAATGGACGAAGCTCCCCCACCCAATCAACAGAAGGCTGGCCGGGGCACCGGGCCTGAGAACCGTCACCTGTCAGGAACACAACAGTAAGAATAAGAACCGCGGTTACAGACAGCCCAGTGTGTTCCTTCTTCACAGCCTTGTTTCGGTGACACACCTCGCAGCGGTAATGTCTGATAGCACGAGCCCTGTTCGGCATTGCTTTCCGGCGAAGAGGGCTGGGCATCTCGTGAGAAAGGGCTTACTCCCGTTCCACTGAGACTAACTCGATAATAAGCTAGGAGGTGCTTTACCGCTGAATGCTTCTATGTGAAGAATGGCGCTTGTTCGAACCACGCGGGACGGAGCGAAGGCGACTTGGATGTTGCACTGCAAGCCGGGTGGCAAGTCGTGGCACACACTATCTTGTTGAACCTCGTAACCATGAACAGATGTTTCGGACAAGGACACAGAGATGTCGAGTGCTTCGTGCCCTGTGTTCCTTAACGTTATGCTTTTCTTTTCGCTTGTGTGCACTTCCTGATCCCCGAACTCGAGCTCTTAACGGTATCCACCTGGAGAGAGGGCGGTGACGTTTGGGAGCTCTTATCTAATGACTCTTCTCGGTTTCCGGAGCTGCGTTGTGTATTTGGTGGTTCCCGTCGGGTACGGTCCCCAGTTTCGCTTGGCCGAGGTTTCATCTCAAATCCGCTCTTTGAAGGCGAAGTATTGTTGGCCGGAGGCAAGGTAGTTGCATTCGGAGCCGTATTTGCTGGCTGCGGAGTCGGAGCTGGCGCTGACCGACGGTGCGAGGACCACAGATAGACACCCATCACCGTCAATGCCGCCGCTAGCACAATCACCAGGCCACTCATCATCCATGCGAGCCGCTTCGACTCTCGGGATCTCGGCTGCCTTGACTCTGCATTGATCCTGTCGAGGCAGCGCTATGACCGAGTTGCCAGCCAGAGCGGGCCCCTCGGGCAACGGTGCAGCCTTGATGGCGCGACGGCTGCGGCAGCCGCTTGGGGCTGTGGAGCCGGTGGTATTGCCGATGGGCCACGATCCAGTTGGGCCAGCAGCGCTTTCCGTTCTCGCTCCAGTGCCGCCAATTGCATCTCAACCTCAAATGTCTTGCGAAGCTGCGCCAAGGCGTCGACCATCTCGGCGCACGCCTGGTACCGCTCTTCCTTCTTCTTCGCCAGCGCCTTGTCGATGATTGGTTGTAACTCCGGCGGATCGACGTCTCCTACTCTGCTCCAAGCGCGGCGGCGGCTCCATGAGGATCTTCATCATGGTCTCAGCCGTGCTCGCGCCTTCGAAGGGCAGCTTGCCGGTGAGCAGCACGTAGAAAACAATCCCCAGGGAAAAGATGTCGGTGCGGGCGTCAACCGGCTGGCCGTTGAGTTGTTCCGGCGACATGTAGGAGACCGTTCCGAGGACCAATCCAGACTTCGTCATGGTTTGGTCGGCGAGATGGGCGATGCCGAAGTCCACCACCTTCACCGTGCCATCGGCGCATCAGCATGATGTTGCCGGGCTTGATGTCGCGATGGACGATGCCTTTTTCGTGCGCGTACTGCAGCGCCTTCGAGACCTGGAGAATGATGTCAATCTTCTGGAGAACGGTCAGCGCGGTGTTGGTGCGAATGGTGCGGTCGAGCGGCTCGCCGTCGAGGTACTCCATGACGATGTAAGGGTTCTCGTCATGCTCGCCGAGTTCAAAGACGACGACGATGTTGGCGTGCTGGAGCATGCTGACGGCGCGGGCTTCGCGCAGAAAGCGCTCGCGCACCTCGGCGTTGTCGGCGAGGCCGGCGGTCATGACCTTGAGCGCGACCAGACGCCCGAGGACGGTGTCGCGGGCCTTGTACACCACGCCCATACCGCCGCGGCCGATCAGTTCGACGATCTCGTACTTGCCGATTCTTGCCGGCAGTGGCATCGCAAGCTCTAACGAGGATTACGTTTGAACCTCAGCAATGGCGAATTGTACACCGGCTTCGGTCGGGCAAATCGTTGCAGCTTCAATCAGAATTAGCGGTCAGCAGGATCATTCAACTCAGTGCTTGTTGAGCACGAAGTAAACCACTAGCAGTTCCGCCAGAATAAGCAGCCCATTCAGGGTAAGGATGAGGGCCCAAGGCACTTGGGCTGGTTTTGCGGCTCCCAGTTGCGGGGCCGCGGGAACCGGCGGGGCTGCGACCGGAGGCGGGGCCGGCATCTGAGGATAAGCGGGAGCATGGGGGAATTGCGGGACGGGTGGAGGCGGCGGAACAGCAGGCGGCGGGGGCGCGGGAAATCTAAGCCCGGGGCCACCCATCGATGCCTGTTCTGATCCGCTGGCAATTGGTGGTTCGCTTGTGGGAGTGAGGCTTTTCGATCCGCGGGAGATGATCCTCGTATATTCGCTGGGACCAGCCGGCAGATCCGATAGATCGGGCAATGGCTCCTTTTCAGGTACTGAAAAGATACGGGTGCTGCCTTCCGCCTCCGGTTCAGGAGAGAACCGAGGTTCCACTGGGCGCAGCCCGGGAGTCTTGCTCGGAGGCGGGGTCAAGGAAAGGGAATCGGGACGACGAAATGGTAGGGGAGACGGAGTCAACGAGGGGACCGGATCCTTCGGGCCGGGAAATTGTCCTCCTGTCGAGGAGGATGGTTTCGACCGCGACAGGTCTTCCGCCCCCGGCGCCATAGGCGGTTTCTCCACCTTGGCGAACAAATCAGTAAATCCGCCAGAATCGGGCGCTGCCGACGAGTCGTCCTTGAGCATTTGGCGGGGCGCCTCCCGTTGACGAGCCGCTTTCCTTACTGCGTCCAAATATCTCGGTAAACTCACCGGCCGGCTTTGCTGGAGGCCGGGGTTGGGAGGACGAAACATCCGGGGTTTCCTGGGCCCGCCCTCCGTTGAAGGGTCCGCGAAAGTAATGGGTGAACTCGCCGGTCGACAAATCGGCTTGGCCTGGGCCCGCATCGCGTGCTGCTTTTTCCCGAGTCGCCGCGGTGGACGAAAACATGGTGTCTAAACCTGGGCTCCGCGGCGTCTGAAGAATGTCGGTCGTGCCAGGAAACCTCGCACTATCTGACTTCCCAAATCCAGATACGGGTTCGATGCCGGAAGGTGATTGCCTGGCCGCCGATTCTACTACTCCTGATCGCGCCGGCACGGCCGACGTTTTTTCCCGATCGCCACTGAGTCCCGCAAAGAATTGCTTGGTGAATTCGCCGGGTTCCTGCAGGTTGGGACTGCCTGGAGCAGGACGGATTGAGCTCACCAAGATCGGCTACGATCTCCGCCCGGTCGGGACCAGTGGTGTTTAGCACGCCGGAGTCTTGGGTAGACTTCGATTGGGGTGCAAGTCCCAAGCGCAACGCCTCAAAGGCCTTGGTAATCTCCTGAGTCTGGTCATGATGCCGCACCAGAGTGGGTTGGTCACTGTCTAGAATCGGGAGAGGCGACATCCCTTCTTTTGCCGGCTCGGGCGCAGGCGCGGCGGCTATGGGAGGCTCCGCCGACGCGTTAGGCGGGCTGCGCAAGGGCCTCATAGGATTGAATCCACTGTTTGAGAACGGCCTCCGCAGGCATCTTCGTGACCAGGTAGGCATACGAAGTTCCAGCATACTTTCCAGTGTCGAGCACCAGTTCAGCCGGCTCTGGTGCTACAGCACGAAACGATTCCGAGACCCATTGCACGGTTGGCTGGTTAGGCTTTTGTTCAGGACACTCGAAGATGTGCACCAGAACGCGCTCATTGTTGAGCACCTTGCGCGCCACAAAAATCTCCACCGGTCCGACCGCAACCGGCTCAAGAATCTCGTACTTGGCGGCGAATGTCATAGCCGTACCGGAAGCCCACGCGCTCCTCGGAAAGGAACTAGAGCCTCTAAGCTGTCCCTCAATATCTACAACTTACACCGCATTACTTTGGCAGTAAAGCCGGAACTCCGTGGGCCGGGACTTGCGGTCGCAAAATTCCTGTTCTCAAATGAAGCCGTTCGCGAGAGAATGGCCTGCTCCATAGAAGCAGGTGAATCGGGATGAAGTTGTTGTCCAAAATCGTGTGG
This sequence comes from uncultured Acidobacteriaceae bacterium, assembly GCA_963760415.1. GTDB lineage: Bacteria > Acidobacteriota > Terriglobia > Terriglobales > Acidobacteriaceae > Bog-257. The sequence continues at coordinate 294,953 of CAVXDA010000015.1, forward strand.
GCCGAAGGGATGTATCTGGCCCCGCATCATTTTCAAGCGCAAAGCCGGTACTTCGAAGAGGCCATGCATTTCGCCACGGAGAGTCTTTGGAATGATGCTTATGGATTCGCCGATCGCGAGCTTAACGCTGATGCCCTGCGCAATGGGGCCGTCGAGTTGCTTCACGCACGAGGGATCTTTGAGGATGGGTTGGTTTTCGACATGCCCGAGTGCGATGCATTACCCGAGCCCTGCAAGATTGATGACAACTTCCCCCCCACTGCCGATCATGTGACTGTCGCTCTCGCCGTACCTCGGTGGATCGCAGATGCACAGAACTGCGACCTGGAGAATACGCCGGATGGTACTACCCGTTATACCCGGGTTGTTGAAGTGCTGCATGACGAAAACACCGGGCGCGACGACAAGCCGGTTCACCTGGGACGCAAGAACATTCGCCTGGTAATAGAGGGAGATGAAGCTGAGCATGGCTTGACGCTTCCCCTGGCCAGAGTTGTGCGCGACGGATCCGGACACTTTATCTTCGACCCGACGTTTATCGCACCCAGCGTGCGGCTCAGCGCCAGCGACTCTTTAACTGCAATGCTGCAGCGGCTCGTCGAAATCCTTGAGGAAAAGAGCGGCACCGTTTCACAGGAACAGCAGCAGGCGGCGGGAAAGTTTCAGGCCGGTATGTCGGCCCGCCATGTTTCACAGTTCTGGTTCCTTCACGCCATCAACTCGAGCCTTACACCGTTGCGGCATCTTTTAATGTCCAAGCATGGACACCCGGAAGAACTCTTTCGGGAGATGTCGAGATTGGCGGGAGCACTTTGCACGTTCGGTTTGGACATGCATCCGCGCACTCTACCGGCCTACAATCATCGCGATCCGAGCGCGAGCTTTGAGTTGTTGGATGGGCACATTCGGCGCCTTCTTGAAATCGTGGTTCCGTCGCAAGCGATTTCGATTCGCCTGAATGCCGTCGAGCGCTATTTCTACGAAGGTGAAATCACGGACCAGCGCTGCCTGGGCCGTTCACGCTGGATTTTAGGTATTCATTCACCGATCGGCGAGGCGGATTTGATTTCAAAGACGGCCCAGCTGGTCAAAGTCTGTTCGGCCAAGTTCGTTCCCGAGCTCGTGAAGCGCGCGCTTCCTGGACTCACCCTGACTCATATGCAGGTGCCACCTTCCGCGATCTCGGTCAAGGTAGAAAACCAGTACTTCACCATCAGCCGAAGCGGACCTTGTTGGGAGAGCATTATGCAGAGTCGTAGGGTCGGCGTGTATGTGCCCGGCGAGTTGCCGTCACCGGAGATGGAATTGGTCGTTTTGCTGGAGGGTTAAGGTATATGTCAACACGTGCATCGGCCCTTGGCAGCTTTAAGGGTTCCAGTCCGGCTCTTGACCGGCGTGGCTGGAACCTTGCTCTCGCGTTCCAGGAAGTGTTTACCGCCATTGTTCGCCTCCGTTACAACCGCCAGGCGGTTTCCAATGCCGAGTCTTTCCGGGCACAGATTAAACAGGCGCTGAGGGTCGGCGAACAAGAGGCCCGAAGCGGGGGCTGTAGCGCGGAGGATGTGAAACAGGCAGTTTTCGCGCTGGTTGCTTTTCTGGACGAGTCCGCGCTGAGTTGCCGGAACCCTGCGTTTGCGGATTGGGCGCGCTTGCCCCTCCAGGCTGAAATGTACGGTCACCAGTTGGCTGGGGAAGTGTTTTTTCAGGAGTTGCAGAAGACCCTGACTCGCAACGACTCTCCGGAAACCGCGGACCTGCTGGAGGTCTACTACCTGTGCCTGTTGCTCGGATTCAAGGGCCGTTATGCCGCCGGAGGGGACCTTCGTGCCATCATGGCAGGGATTCAGGAGAAAATTTGGCGGGTTCGAGGCCCTTCTGGCGCGCTGTCTCCGCGTGGAGGTATCCCTGCCGATGCCGTTCGCTTAGTACAGTCGGATCGCTGGGTTCGCCGGCTGGGGCTCGCTTGTCTTGTGGTCTGCCTGATAGCGCTGGTTATTTTCCTGGTAGCAAAAGTTCTACTGATTTCAGGCACCTCTGATCTTGCCGCATCGGCGACGCAGTTTGTGAAATAGGGGGAGACATGGGAATTTACTGGGTGACCGGCGGAGTGCTGCTGGCATACCTGGTTCTGGCCTGGTTCCTTGGTCTGTGGTTGCACCTGCACGGTTCCGACCTGTGGATCTTGCGTGGCGGGCTTGCGTTCCTCGGGTTCGTAGGCGCGGGTATTTTCCTCTGGTTTCACCATAAGGGCCGCGCCGCTCAAGGGAGCGCAGCCGGTGAGCCCACGGACTCGTCGGGGACCGCGGATATTGATCTGCTTGTGCATGAGGCTCTACGCCGGCTGAAGGGTTCGACTTTGGGCCGCGGCGCGACGTTGCGCAACCTGCCGCTCGTGTTTCTGGTCGGGGATTCTGGTTCTACCAAGACAACTACCGTCCTTCATTCAGCTCTAGATCCCGAACTTCTTGCTGGACACGTGTACCAGGACAACAACGTCCTACCGACGCGGGTTCTGAATATCTGGTACACACGCCAGGCCATCTTCGCGGATGCGGGCGGCGATTTACTGGCACAGCCGTCGCGCTGGAAGCGTCTCATCAAGCTTGTCCAGCCCGGTCGAGTCTCTTCCGCCATGGGGAAGGGACAACAGGCGCCGCGTGCTGCCATCGTGTGCTTCGATTGCGGTAACTTTCTTCAGCCGGGCGCGGGGGAAAGCACAGTCTCGGCAGCGCGTAAACTGGCTGTCCGGTTGCACGAAATCTCCCAGGTCCTGAGCATCAACTTTCCGGTTTATGTGCTGTTCACTAAGCTGGACAGGGTTTCGTTCTTTGCCGACTTTGCTCGCGGTCTAAGCGAAGAAGAGGCCTCGGAGGTGCTCGGCGCTACATTGCCTGTGCGTTCCTCGGCGGTTGGAGTTTACGCCGAGGAAGAGACCAGGCGCCTGACGAAGGCCTTCGATGAGCTCTTTTACTCATTGGCGGAGAGGCGTCTGGGTCTTCTGGGGCGGGAGAACGAGCAAGACAAACTCCCGGGCATTTATGAGTTTCCACGCGAGCTAAGAAAACTGCGCACACTGTTGGTGCAGTTTCTGGTTGACTTGGCGCGCCCCAGCCAACTCTCTGTCAATCCATTCCTGCGTGGATTCTATTTCTCGGGGGTGCGGCCTGTCATTGTGGGCGATATCGTTCCGGCAGCCCCTCAGGTTCAGGCTGCGGAAGCGGGTTCGGATAGCGGCGCCACTCGCATCTTCAATGTCGGTGGAGGCCCAAGCGCGCCGGCGGCCGTTTCTACTCGCGGTGCTGGATCTCGAAAGGTGCCGCAATGGGTTTTCCTGACCCAGCTATTCAATGCCGTCATCGTTAAGGATCGGGTTGCTTTGGCTGCCAGCGGCGTTAGCAGTCGGGTCAACCTGCTTCGGCGAGTGGCTCTGGGCCTGGTGGCTCTCGCAGGCATCGTTTGTGCAATAGGTTTTATTGTTTCATTCATTGGTAACCGTCGTCTGGAAAGCAATGTCCGGACGGCCCTCCACGATGTTCAGTCGGTGCGGCAGCCTGCAGCCAACCAACTGGCGAGCTTCACCGAGCTGCAAAAACTCGATGGGCTGCGACAGGAGTTGGAGACACTGTCCGGCTATCAACAGGACGGAGTTCCCTGGAGCCTGCGATGGGGGCTCTACGTCGGAGATCGGATTTATCCAGAGGCAAGGAGGATTTATTTCGAGCGCTTTGGGCAACTGTTGTTCGCCGAAACCCAGGGCAGATTAGTGAGTGCTCTTCGAGGAGTGCCCAATACTCCCGGTCCAAACGACAGTTATGAGAAAACCTACAGCGAATTGAAGGCATATCTGATTACGACCAGCAACCATGACAAAAGTACGAAAGAGTTCTTGACTCCCATTTTGACAGAACGCTGGAAGGCAGGCGGAACGACCGATGTAGAACGAGAGAATCTGGCGAAGCAGCAGTTCGATTTCTACAGTAAGGAGCTTGCATCCTCCAACCCGTTTTCGTCGGTAAATGATAGTGGCGCAGTTGAACATGCTCGCGCCTACCTCTCGCAGTTTGCCGGCATCGAACGGTTTTATTTGGCACTTTTATCCGAAGCCTCGCGCAAGAATCCTGATGTCAATTTCAACCAGCAGTTTCCCGAATCCCGAGGCGTTATCGATAGCTCCTACACCGTGAGGGGCGCCTTTACGCGAGGGGGGTTCGCAGCCGCGCAGGAGGCGATCCGTAGCCCTTCTAGTTACATTCACGGAGAAGAATGGGTCCTTGGAAAGGCCGCCATAAAGGAAATCGACCCCGCGATACTACAAGAGAAACTGGCAGAACGTTATCATCAGGAGTTTATCGATGAATGGCGAAAAGTTCTGCAAAAGTCGAGGGTTGCGCCGTATAAAGACCTTGGAGATGCGGAAAGAAAACTGGACCGGCTTACGAGTCCAAGTTCTCCCTTGCTGGAGTTGCTTTGGTTCGTCTCTACCAATACCAAAGTCGACGTTCCTGACGTGAGCAACCACTTCCAGTCGGTGCAAGCGGTAGAAGAACCGGGCACTCCGGGAAAGCCCCCCGACCATTTCGAGCAGCCATCGAACAAGCCGTACATTGATGCGCTGGCGAAGCTGCGGTCAAACATTGACATCCAGTTGCACAGTGCGACTGGCCCAAATGACTCGGCTCTAGCTGCCCAAACCACAAGTTCCGCCGGCGAAGCCAGGGTTGCCGCCACAACAATCATGGGACCGCAGGTGGATTCCACCTTTCACACGGAGAACGACGTCCGTCGGCTGCTGGAAGAACCTACAGACGTAGATTCGATTGTCAGGGGTGACGTGAAAGCTAAGCTGAATGGTGCAGGCAAGGCATTCTGCGCGCAATTCGCTGCGATCAGTGGCAAGTACCCATTCAACCCAAACGGGAAGGATGAATTGTCGGTTGCCGAGCTGGATTTAATATTCGCGCCCAGAACGGGAGCTCTGTGGAAATTCTACGAGGATGCGAAGCTGGCGCAATTCTTGCCCAAGCAAGGCTCGCGGTATGTGGCAGTTAATGAAGGCACGGTGAAGCTCTTCCCAGCCTTCGTCCAATTCTTCAACCATGCTGCAGATGTCAGCGACGGCCTATATCCGTCCGGCTCGCCGCCTCCGCGGTTTACCTACACCCTCAAGGAGATGCCGAGTAATGTGGAAGGCCTGACTCTGAAGATTGGCAGTGAAACCCTTTCCGGCCCCGGTCAAGCGAAAGCGTTCACATGGACAGGGGCTCCGGAAGACATCCAAGTGACATCGAATGGAGTCACCTTAAACTCATACACTGGATATTGGTCGGTCTTTAAGTTTGTCTCTCACGCTCACTCTCAGGTTTCCGGTACAACCACCAATCTAGTGTGGATCATGGAGTCAAACGGCCAGCCGGTTCTAATAAAGGGGAAGGAAGAATCGTACAGCTATCAACTGCAGGTGAACGGCTTTAACCCATTCCTGGCGTCCGAGTTGTCAGGAATGCGGTGCGTGCCCCAAGTGGCGCACTGAAACTAACAAGACCTTGATAGCACGCCGGGAGTTGGCATCACCTACGACGAACTCTGTCGTGCGTTGTGGCTCCCGCTACCTCTCAGACGATCGACCATCCGCTGATGCCAGGGTTGCTCCGCCGGTCGCAGCAGGAGGCAAGTGATGTTATCGTCGCTGCCGCCGGTTTTGGCTAGCTCAATCAGTTCTGCACATGCCTTCTCCAGACTGGTGGCACGGCCAACAACTTCCACGATTTGTTCCTCTTTGACGAACCGCGACAGACCGTCGCTGCAGAGCAGCAATACGTCGCCCAGTCTCAATTCGTGGTCGGCCAAGTCAGGTTCCACGCTTTCCTCCGCGCCCAGTGCTCGCACAATCACGTTCTGCATCTTCGAGTGTTCGGCCTCTTCGGCGTGATCAGCCCTCGCCTGACCTGCTCCATCACCAGGGAGTGATCGTTCGTCAGTTGCTGGATGCCCCCTCTGCGTATGAGATAGATTCGGCTGTCGCCCACGTGCGCGATGGAGAATCGACTTCCCCAGGCCGATACGGCGACGATGGTTGACCCCATGCCCGCCTGCTGCGGGTGCTGTGCGGCAGCTTGGTGAATCGCCTGGTTGGCCAGTTGGATCGCGTCGGCCAACTTGTTGGCTCGCTCGCGAAACGTTCCCGAAGCCACGGCCAAACACCTGTGCGCTCGGTCATCAGCGGAGCGATCATAGTGATTGAGCACGGTCTCGACCGCAATCTTGCTGGCCATCTCGCCCGCCGCTTGGCCGCCCATTCCGTCGCAGACGACAAAAATCCCATGACGCAGATCGTAGCCAAAATTGTCTTCGTTGTTGGTGCGGACGACCCCGACGTCGGTCATCGCCGCAGCTTGAATCAAGAGTTTCATGGGACGACTTTGCAGCAATGCTATTTCAATTCCAGGGCACGATACGTAGCAACCCGAGGCAAGGCAAATCGCGTTTAGCCTGCCGACAACTAGTTCGGAAGCGACGAGGGCGGAAGTTCCACATTCAGAGAATTCTGCACGACGCCCTTCGCCAGTGCCATCGGATCGAGGGCTCCGACAAATTGTCACTCTCAAGATCAGCCAGTGGGTTGTCGAAATCAAATCCGAACAGGCGCGGGTTCTCGCCGATTACAGCAGCCGAAATGATATAGAAAACGTAGTCATACGTCTCCTGCGGAATTTGCTCTCGATGCTTCCTTAGAAGCTGCCAGAAATTCCGTTCCCTCGGATTGGCCGGCATGCTGCGCACCAAGGGCAGCACTTGATCCTCGCCCCAGTTATAACAGGCCATGACCAACAAACCGGATGCTTGAGCATCGGTGCTGAATAAGTCCTTGAGATAAGCGGCGGCGGCCTTGGTCTCCTTATCGTAGTGATCCCGGTCGTCGCCCGGATCGGGACGTCGGAGATCAACCAGCGGACCCAAATGCAAACCGTACTTGACTGCAGTCTCAGGTATGAATTGCCACATCCCTTTGGCGATCCCTTTTCTGGTTACCGGACCGCTTATGTACGGATCAAAATTGCTTTCCTGAAGCGCAAGATAAAAAAATTGAGGAGGAAGCTCTTGCGCCAGGAGCTCCTGCGAAATCGTCGAAGTGTATCCATTCGCTTTGGCTATATTTATCGCTTTCGGCAATCTTTCCGAGGACTGCCACAACTTGATGTACCGGTTCACCTCAGCGACGAAGTCAGGCGGCATGTCCAGTTCACATTCGCCAAAGATACGAGCAACACGAAGAATAAGCCTCTCCTGTTCCGTCATCTTGGGATTGTAGACGCGCAGTGTGGCAAGAAATCGATCATAGTTGTGCTCCATCTCGTCGCGCCGTTTTTCGTAGGTGCGAATGACTTCCGCCGCTTGCGGGTTATCGGAGTTGGCAACCGCCCGTTCGAGGTTCGCAATGTCCACGTCTAACGACTTCATGGCATAGAAAAGGTCTTCCGCCATGGCCTTCTGCCTTTTGACTTGCTGGTGCAAGATCAAGGCGTATCCTCCGGCAGCAATCAGGGCGACCGCGAGTATCCCGATGAACAGTCCGTATCTGCGCTTTTGCTTTGTCTGAACTTTGGCGAAGGCCTTACGGACAAACATCGTGTGTTCGCCCACGGGTTGATCAGCCCCGGTCTTACCGAAGTAATGCTCGACGAAGCGGGCGACGACGGCTTCATTGTCACTAGGCGCGTCCTGCTTTGGCAGAGGGACTTCGACCTTAAACGAGATCTCAGGCCCCTGGATCCCGAGCCTTATGGCCATCGTCCCATGCAGCTGCGATCGGTCAAATCGTTGAGCCCCAGCGTACAACCCGTTTGCACTGTTCAGATCGCGAATCCACCACGTGCCATCCTCAAGCGTTACCTCAGCATGGCTGCGACTGACGTGATCGTCCTTGACGCAGACTTCGCATTCCTCACTGCGCCCGATTCGAAACGGTTTGGTAAATTGAAAGTGTTTCGAGACCAGACCGATGCCCTCGACAGTCACGTGCAATATTGGCGGAGACGATGTGGCGAGTCTCGGAGCGGTCATAACGGCGTTGGCATGATGCAATGTCTGCATCAAACAACGGCAGTTTACACCGATTCCGAGCAGACACCTCACCCGAAGTTTGAACTGCAATCACGGGTCAGCGGGGCGCAGTAAGCGGGCGGTTCCGCGAGAAGGCAGCACGGTTCCCCTTGTCATAGCTGAACTTTCGTAGCAAAATGACCGAGCAAACCATAAGCTGAAACGCGAGAGGAAATTTGGCTCCTTCCCACTCTGGGTCTGCCAGCTGACAGTGTTGCTCATCACGCAGAGTAACCTTGCCATCACGAGCGCTCTAAGAAATGGCCACTCCCAGTAAAACGACGAAGATCGGCAAGTACGACGTCATCGACATCATCGGTCGTGGCGGCATGGGAGTGGTGTACAAGGCCAGAGACCCGTATCTTGACCGGCTCGTTGCCATCAAGATGATGAATGTCGATATCCACGAAGACAGCGATTTTCTGGAGCGCTTTTACCGTGAGGCGAAAGCCACGGCAAGCCTCCAACATCCCAATATTGTTACGGTTTACGACTTGGGCGAATACGAAAATCGACCATTCCTGGTGATGCAGTACCTTGAGGGGTACAGCCTGGAAGCTCTGTTGCGCGCCCATCGCGACCATGACGCTGATGGAAAAAATCAACATCATCATCGAGGTCTGCCAGGGGCTGGCTTACGCACACCAGCGCGGGATCATACATCGGGACATTAAGCCCGGCAACATCATGGTGTTGAATGACGGAAGCGTCAAGATTGTCGATTTCGGCATTGCCCGCCTGGGGGATAACACGCTCACCCGAACCGGGCAGATCGTCGGAAGTTTGTACTACATGCCTCCCGAGCAACTCCGGGATAAGCCGGTTGATACGCGCGCGGACATTTACTCCACCGGGGTCGTTCTTTATCAGTTGCTGACCTACGCTCTTCCCTTTCGAAGGCGAGAGCACCGGATCCACCCTGGCGAAAATCATCTCCGACGATCCGCCTCCGTTTCGCCAGTTTGCGCTTTCCTATCCTCCTGAGTTGGAGGCCATCACCCTGAGGGCCCTGGCCAAGGACCGCGACCAGCGCTTCCCAACGGCAGAGGCCTTCGCCGTGGCTCTGGCGGAGGTGCAGGACCGTTTCAAGCAGGAGTCCATTCAGGAGTATCTGACAAAGGCGGAGACTCCTGCAGCAGAGCAATGAGCTGCAGCAGGCCCAGGACTATTTGCTTAAGGTGCTCAAGCTCGACCGCCAGCACACGATCGCCGCCAAGCAGCTGAGCGCGGTGCGTGCAAAGCTTCAGGCGCAGTTAAGCGCCGAGCGCGTTCGCCAGTTGAAGACAGCAGGCTGAAGAAGCTTACGGACGCGATGAGTTTGACGCGGCGCTTGCCTTCATGAATCAAGCCATCGAACTCGACAACAATCCGGAACTGCAGACCCTTCGGGCGAACATCGAGAAGGCCAAAGCGGAAGCGGAACTGGTTCGCAAAGCCATCGCGCGGGCTGAAGCTGCACAGCGCTCGGGTGATCTGGACAGCGCGAAGAGTGCCATTGACACCGCGTTTTCGCACCGCCCTAACGACAGTAACGATCAAAGTTCTTCGCCGGGCAATTGAGCGAGACCTGGAGGAACGGGAGCGCCAGCGGCAGGTGGAGGGTCTGCTCGATGAAGCGCGCAAACAGATGGCGGGGCGAAAGTTTACTGCTGCGCTCGATTTGTTGAGAGAAGCGCAGAAGTTGGATCCATCCGCCCCTCAGCTGCGCATCCTGCTGGAACGACTGGCAAGTGAGCATCAACAGGAAAAACAGCGCCGTGAGCTGGAACGGCTCAACCGTGAAGTCCAGGAGGCGATAGATCGGGACGACTATAAGGCGGCTTCGGCGAAGGCCGCAGAAGCGCTCGGCAAGTTCCCGAACGAAACCGGCCTGGCAAGACTCAAAGAGCTTGCCGATACACAGATAGAAATAGCGGCGCAGAAGGAATTTGTACGCAATCAAACCGCCGCCGCTCAGCAGTTGCTCGACAGCGGCCAGACGCAGCACGCTCTGGATGCTGTCGAAAAGGCGTTGCAGAAGGTGCCGGGGAATGCCCGCCTCGAATCGTTGCGAGCGCTGATCCAGGACCGCATGCTCAAAGAGCGTACGGAGGCTGACAAAGCCACGTGCTTGCGCCAGGCGAACGAAGCCATCAGCCTGGGCCGATACCCTGATGCCATCCAGATCCTGGAAAGCGCTCAGGTGAGGTTTGTTGACTCCAAAGACCTCGACGAACTTCTGCGTTTTGCCCGCGATCAGCAGGCCAAGGCCCGCCGGCAGGCGTTTGTTGAGGAAGCCATGCGCGCGGCGCAACGATTACTCGCGGAGCAGGATTTTGAGGGAGCCGTCAAGCTACTGGAAAAGGCGGTGGGACAGGTACCGAGTGAGGACCTGGATCTTCTGCTTCGGCAAGCGTGCGAACAGCGAGATGGTTTCCGGCGCGATCTTCAGGCGGCGATTGCGAAAGGGAAGAGTCTCCTGGAAGAGGGTGCAATAGCCAACGCTCGGGAGTTTCTAAGCTCGAGACCGGTCTCGTATCAGCAATCCGTCGAATTTCGCGATCTGCTCGAGGAGGCACAAAACACTCCAATACCGGTTGTTCATGTTGACAGCGACGGAACTGAAGCAACGCGAATGTTTACTAGATCCGGTCTCGAAGACGCAGACGTGATTCAGGAGTACGCGCCTCCTGTCCTCACCCCAGTCGAACCAGAGCCGGTTGCTGAAAAGGCTCCAGAAGCGCCAGAGCCGAAACTGCCGCCACCGTGGAAGCGAAGGCCGCTGGTGTTCGGCGGGGTGGCCGTGGCGCTGGTTTTGGTCGGGTTGATTATTTGGCGGCTGATACCGACCCCGCCGAAGGAAGCGTATTTAGACATTCAATCCAACCCTGGAGCCCAAGTCTTCGTCGACGATAAGCCGGCGGGCACGGTGGCCCCCAATGGAGCTTTTTCGGCCAAGGTTGGCCCCGGGGCTCACACCGTTCGGGTCGAGCAGGAGGGATATGATACCTGGTCCAAGACCATCTCGGTGAACGCGGGTCAACGGTTGCCGGTCCCAGCTACGTTGACACCCAAGGTAGTGTCGCAGCATCCTGAAGACCATCGTCCCGTTCCCACCGGGAATCTGGTAGTTCGAAGCGATGTCGCGGATGCCGACGTCTATGTCGGGGAGGAATTCAAGGGACGCACCGGGCACGATAAGCAGCTGAAAATTCCATTGAACGAAGGCTTGTACCCAGTACAAGTCCGAAAGTTGGGCTACGAAAGCGTTCCAGATCAAACAGCCAAGATTATTGCCAGCAGCGATACGAAACTGGTCTTCAAACTCCCGAAGAAGGCCGGAGCGGAATCCCAGGCGCCCGTTGACGCGGTGTTAACGGTCCATTCCAATCCAGGCGCGCAAGTGCGAGTCGGGGGCCAGTCGAAACTCGTGCCATCTAGTGGAACGGTTGCTTTCAAAGTGCCTCCAGGGTCGCAGTCGGTGCAGGCCAGCATGACCGGGTATAAGCCTTTTTCGGGCACTCTTTCCTTGAAGGAGGGTGAACAAAAAGACTTGGACGCCCCTATGACGGTAGAGCCGACCGATGCGCGTTCGCAACCTCTACCTCCACCCCCACCGACTCCCGCCGCCACCATCTCCTCGTTCAAGGCGTCACCAGATACGATACAAGCGGGAGAGGCAACGAAGCTCATATGGGAGACACAGAACGCGACGAATGTTTATATCTCACCCGACATCGGTAAGGTCGGGGCGACCGGGGAGAAGTCTCTTAAGCTCGACAGGACGAAGGATTACACTCTGACTGCCACGGGGCCAGGAGGGGCTGCTGATCCACGCTCGGTGACCATCACTGTGACTGCCCCGCCCCAACCCCCACCTTCTCAGCCGCCTCCGTCGGGCCCCTCTGATGAGGACGGGATAAGACAAGCGCGCGCGAGATGGAACAAGCAATATGAACAGAAAGTGGGTGCCACGTTTGTGCAAGACAGCTGCCCTCCTCTGCAACCGATTAAGGGAGATACCGTTGACTGGACCTGCCAGGAGAAAATAGCTTTGCTCGTAAGCGGCACTCGAATAACGAAAACTGGCAGCATCACGTACCAGTTCAAGAAGAAGGAGGGAAAGTGGAACGTCGAGGGCGACCCTGTATTCAAATTTTCAAGTAAGTAGCAACAATCTCCGTCCACCTCGGTCCCCTTTCGATCTGGGTATCCGCGATTCCCGTACATCTTCCTTTTTCGACAGATCTTTAGTTTTGGTTTTCGTCGACGCGTCGCTCCGTCCAGCCTCCGCCTCCCGTTCGTCTGGGATTTCTACCAGCGTAAAGCGGGTCGAAAACCCCGGTAGCAACACCACTAGGAAAAATGTTGTCGAATAATGTCGACGGCGACCCCGACGCAGAATACCCGAGTAGTAGTAGCTTTTGCATTTTTTTGTTGACTCCGGTAAAGGCTAGTGCTACGGTGGCGGCCCATAAGTATTATTGACAATTTTAGAAACACCCGGACCTCCGGGTTTCGGTTCTCTAGCTGACTGTGGGAGGTCAAGATGGCGCGCCACTGCCGTTTCCCCTCGAGCCGTTTCCTGTCGTCGTTCGTTCTTGTCGTCACGTTCTATAGCTTTGGGCTGTCACGAACGGCTTGGCCCCAGTCCATCCCGAACCATTCTCCCCAAACCTCCGTGTCCTCGGGATCAGGGGTGCAGGCGACCGCGCCGGCAACATTTCTCGTCGCCCCTGCGATCGCCCTCTCCGGCGTTCCCAGCAGTGTGGCGGCGGGAGACCTTAACGGGGACGGGAAACTCGATCTGGTAGTCGCGAACTTCGATGCCGGTAGAATTTCTGTCCTGCTGGGGCAGGGAAATGGCCAGTTTGCTGCGGCGGTTGACTACCGGGTCGGCAAACACCCGACATTCGTGCTTACCGGAGACGTCAACGGCGATGGCAAGCTTGACGTCGTGGTGTGCAACGAAGCGGACGGAACCATCAGCATTCTGCTCGGCAATGGCGACGGCTCTCTACAAAGTGCGACCACTTACAAAACAGCTCCCGATCCTGTATATGTGGCCATGGGCGACTTCAACGGTGACGGGAAGCCGGACTTGGCGGTAGCCAGCAGCTCTAGCAACACTGTCACTCTGCTACTAAACGACGGTACCGGTAACTTCTCCAACGCGGTGCCTTACAACATCGGGCGCGCCCCGCGATCGCTGACCGTGGCGGACTTTGATGGCGATGGGGTTCCTGATCTCGCATCGGCGAATGCCGACGGGACGATCAACATCATGCTCAGCCGGGGCGACGGTACCTTCCGGGCGATCTCGTCTTTAAGCATTGCGTCTACATCTCTTTCTTCTATCGTTTCAGGAGACTTCAACGGAGATGGAAAAACGGACTTGGCTATCACCCAGGCGGGCACGAAACTCCTCACGGTCTTGCTAGGTCGGGGCGACGGCACATTTCAAACCGGCTCGCCTTACGCTGTGGGAAGCAATCCTGCGTTTGTGATTGCCACAGATGTCAATAACGACAACATACCCGACCTGATAACCGCGAATCAGTCTGGAAACACCTTCAGTGTGCTCGTGGGAAATGGCGACGGGACCTTCATGCCGTCGATGGATTTTGTGGCCGGCAATTCTCCTCGTGCTCTGGCGACAGGCGACTTCAATGCCGATGGGCATCCCGATTTAGCGATCGTCAACTTCTCCGATCGCACCGTCAGCGTTGCATTGGGGATTGGCGACGGCACATTTCAAGCTGCGCGCGCCTACAACGTGGACTTGGATCGCAAGTCGGTTGCGGCCGGCGATCTGGATGGTGACGGCAAGCCGGATCTCGTGGTCACCAATTTCTGCGGAACGGACTCTACCTGTTCGAGTAATGGAACGGTCAGCGTGTTGCTCGCCGTTGGTGACGGCACGTATAAATTCGCGGCCAGCTATCCGTTGGGTGCCGGGCCGTTGTCGGTCGCCCTAGCCGACGTGAATGGCGACAAGAAGCTCGACCTGATCGCAGTAAACCGGGGCGACAAGAGCGTCAGCGTGTTGCTTGGTAACGGTGACGGAACGTTTCAATCGGCGCTCACCTACCCCGCAGGCAATAGCCCCATATCTGTCGCTGTGGGTGATTTCAACAAGGACGGCAAACCTGACTTGGCAATCGCGGGTGACTGCGGTTCGAACGCGTGCGCGCAACCCGGTAGTGTCAGTGTGCTGTTCGGAAACGGAGACGGCAGCTTTCAGTCGGCGGCCCTTTATGCGGTGGGCTATTCACCGTCGTCGATTGTCGCCGGCGATGTGAACGGTGACGGCAATCTCGATCTGGCGGTATCGAACGCGTGCGGCAAGGACAGCTCATGTCAAAGCAAAGGCACAGCTACTCTGCTCCTCGGTGATGGGAAGGGCGCGTTTACTGCTGGCGCCGACGTCGCGCTGGGGAATAGTCCCTCGGCTGTGACCTTGGGTGACCTCAATGGTGACGGAGCGCCGGACCTGGTGGCTGCGTACCGCGCCGACAACAAAGTTGGTGTGCTGCTAGGCAATGGGGATGGAACGTTCAAGGTCCAAGCTACTTACCAGGTTGGCACAGCACCGTCTGCGGTGGTCGTTGCCGACTTCAATGGCGACGGCAAACGAGATGTCGCAGTTGCCAACTTCAAGGACTCCAAAGTCAGCGTCTTGTTTGGCAATGGTGATGGCACGCTACAGACCGCCGTTCACTACCCCGTGGGCGTTGGTCCCGAATCATTGGTGGCGATCGATCCGAGCAACAGCGGCCACGCC
>CAVXDA010000016.1:0-47068 GCA_963760415.1 uncultured Acidobacteriaceae bacterium
CTGTTTGGAAATCAGCCGTCGAGTGCAAAGGCATAAGTGTGGTTGACTGCGAGTCCAACAAGACGAGCAGGTGCGAAAGCAGGCCTTAGTGATCCGGTGGTTCTGTATGGAAGGGCCATCGCTCAACGGATAAAAGGTACGCCGGGGATAACAGGCTGATCGGAGCCAAGAGTTCATATCGACGCTTCGGTTTGGCACCTCGATGTCGGCTCATCGCATCCTGGAGCTGTAGAAGGTTCCAAGGGTTAGGCTGTTCGCCTATTAAAGCGGTACGTGAGCTGGGTTCAGAACGTCGCGAGACAGTTCGGTCCCTATCTGATGTGGGCGTAGGAGATTTGCGAGGACCTGTCCTTAGTACGAGAGGACCGGGATGGACGAACCTCTTGTGTTCCAGCTGTCATGCCAATGGCACGGCTGGGTAGCGAAGTTCGGTCGTGATAAACGCTGAATGCATATAAGCGTGAAGCACACCTCAAGATGAGATCTCCCAACCCAAAAGGGATATGAAGGGCACACGAAGACTACGTGTTTGATAGGCTGGATGTGAAAGTGCAGTAATGCATGAAGCTTACCAGTACTAATCGCCCGTTCGGCTTGACCATAAAATTTACTCGGCGCATGGCTTTCCCATGACGATGCCGCCTAAAAACGGCCCGTCCTGGCAAGCCCTGGCGCGCGGCGAACCTGCCGCTCGCGGATCTCGACGGAGATCCATCGCCCTGTATAACCTCGATGCTATTCAGTTGTGAGAGATCGCCCGCGTGGCGTGGGTCGGTAGAGCAGCGCTTCAGCGCTGCGTTTCTAGATCGCTTTGAAAGGGCACGGCTTCAGCCGTGCCGTCAAGCGTCTCCCATTCCGGTTTTCGGGGCTTTAGCCCCGGAGCAGCGGCGATGTTCTTTGAAGATTGGCGTAGAGATCCCTCGCTGGAAAGCGCTCGGGATTTCGGCACGAGGCTCGGACGCCTCGTAAACGCCTCAATATTGGCGTACCAGGTCCTGCGTGGGATGACGCTGGGGACCGAGCTGCGAGAACGTCTCGCACACGCCTGCGAAGCCGGTGATCTTACCGCGGGGGAAATACCCGTTCCCATCCCGAACACGGAAGTCAAGCCCCGCTGGGCCGATTGTACTGCACGCGAAAGTGTGTGGGAGAGTAGGTCGTCGCCGACATAAATAACAGCCACCTGGAGAAATCCTGGTGGCTGTTTCCTTTTGCGCGAGATCCCTCCCCTTCGACTTCGCTCAGGGTCGGAATTTCTGCTGGCGGCTCAGACGCCGCCAAAACGCCTCAACATAAATAACGGCCTCATGTGCATAACATGGGGCCTTTTCCTTTTGTTCCTTTGCCTTGTCATCCGCGCGCGCTCAGATTGTCATCCCGAGCGGAGCGCAGCGGAGTCGAGGGACCTGCTTTTTGTCATCCTGAGCGACGAGCGAAGCGAGGAGTCGAAGGACCCCTATACCTGCTACGCCTTCCGGCCAAGGGTGATCACCTGTTCGAAGTGAGCGCAGCCGCGCGCCGTACGGCCCTCTCTACAGATTGGGGTAGGTGAACAGGAATGAAATAGTCTTCGGGGTAAAGGTAGTCCTCCCCGACTCGTCGATCACCCGGAGTTGCTTGTGCTTTGCCGCGTCGTCATCAGGTAGCACTTGATACAGCTTCCGTAGCTCCAGTGCGGCGGCGTACTGGCTGTTCTTCACACAAACGAAGAATTGCGGTTCCATGTGTTTCATATCAGCCAATCCAGAATGCGCTCTTGGCTCTGCGTTTCAGGCAACACGCCACCTTTGCGGGGCGGCTGGAGAGATCCCATTTATCGGGTCAAGAATCGGAGCTCGCGACCAATCTCGGTCGGGCACTGAAGACTCCTTCGGTCGCCATCCCAGGCGATTAGAAGTTGGCGATCTTTAACAACGTAATCCACGATCCAGCGCTTTTCTTGAGGAGGTGGATTTTCGATAACAACAACCAGCTTTGCGCCCGGTATTTGCTGCAAATACCTGTACTCGTAAAGCTGCGAAATTGCCCGGCGAATCTGAGCGTGCACATTGTCGTTTGTCGTGGATTTCATCTCGAACAGGTACAAGCTGTCATTCAGCACCGCGGACAAATCAACGTATCGGTTGCTCTTCGGTATCGCGCCGGAATCGCGTATCTTACCAGCAACAAGGTTCGTCAATATCCGGTGCGAATTCTCTGCTCTTTCCCTTGCTGCATCGTCAATCAAGACCGAAATATAGCCGCGAGCGTTTCTAACATTCCCTGCCACGTCGTTATACGTTGCAAGGTCATAGCGTCTTGGGGCCAGAGGTTCATGTAGGGACGCAGAGCAGTGGATGCGAGAAGCTGCGCTACGAGGAACGCCGGTTCGAGCGGCATACTTCTGTGCTTTGCGATACAGCTCATCATAAACCTTGCAGGACTGGCACCACTCGGCGGCGTTTCGCTCCAGACAATCAAGCTCATGGTGGTCTAGCCTGGTGCAGTCAGCAGGCACGTCTGTGGGCCATTTACTCTTGATGTATTCATCAACTGTCATTGCTTCTCCTGCTCTTTTCGTTATCATATCGCTCGAGATCATCGATTTCGATACCATTATAAAGACCGGGCCAACGGACTCAGCGATGAGGCCAAAGATGTCTTGCCTGTCGGACAGAATGACCTGAAGGGAGTAGGCCTTTGGAACTCACATGCTCGTTGGAGCCGGGTGTCAACTACCGAAGTAATTCTCAGATTGCACGAGTGGTGACCGAGAATTGGTTCGCCGGGCAAATGTACTGCCCGGCTTGCAGCTCCAACTCTTTGACAGCGGCACCAAATAACTGCCCCGGCATCGACTTCAGGTGTCCCATGTGTTCGTTGGGATACCAACTGAAAAGCCGCAAGACTGCTCTGAAGAACCGCGTCGTTGATGCAGGTTATGAGGCTATGATTCGGGCGATACGCTCTGAGCAAGTGCCGAATCTGTTCCTGCTTCAATATACTTCGTCCTGGTCAGTCGTTAATCTTCTGCTGGTCCCAAGTTTTTTCTTCACTGAATCAGCGATTGAAAGACGCAAGCCGCTTTCTCCAGCCGCCAAGAGGGCTAATTGGGTGGGGTGTAATATTCTGCTGGACAACATTCCAGTTGACGGACGAATAGCAGTTGTATCGAGCGGAGTTGCCGCCAGCCCAGCACACGTCAGGAAGGAGTACGAACGTATACGACCACTCAGCGCATTGAAAGCCGAAATGCGAGGGTGGACGCTGGATGTGTTGAGCGTCCTGCGGAGGCTCGGGAAACAAGAAGTTTCGCTCGCGGATGTTTATGGGTTTGAGCAGTCTCTTCAGAAGATTCATCCAAACAATAAGAACGTCAGGGCCAAGATTCGGCAACAGCTACAGATTCTGAGAGACTTAGGATTCTTGGAATTTGAGGATCGCGGAAGATATCGTGTTCTCCGTTAGGTCGGAGCACCACGAAGGGCAGAATGCAGGGATCTCATGTAGCCCTTGACTCCGATGCGCGATATCTGCTCCTCCTCGTTCTGTAGAGCCAAACTCGACGGGCCAACAATTAGCCCGAAGGGCGTCACAATAGTAGCCCAGCACGTCAGTGCTGGGTGGGCGTGAGAAAATCAACTGAGTCCCGCAGGGACGGCACATGAGCCATACCTACACCTCGACCTTGTTTCACGTCGTCTTTTCGACCAAGGAACGCCGCAGAGCCATCGCCGAACCACCGAAGCTGTGGGCTTATGTCGCTGGCGTGGCCCGGAATCTCCATTACGCTGCGCTGTCGGTTGGTGGAACGGAAAACCATGTTCACATATTGCTTCGGCTGCCCGGCCAAGTTCCGGTGGCTGAGGCTGTGCAGAAGCTGAAATCGAATTCATCGCGCTGGCTGCGTGAAAACGGGACATGGATGGGATGGCAGGAAGGCTACGGCGCTTTTTCTGTGAGTGCGTCGAACGTGGACGCCGTCAGGCTTTACATTCAGAACCAGCCCGAGCATCATCGGCGGCACAGTTTCGAAGACGAGTTCCTAGCGCTGCTGACCAAGTCCGGCGTTACCTTCAATAGGACAGAGGTCTTTGATTGAGTGCCGTCCCTGCGGGACTCTGTGTCGTTAGGGTAAGTTGTCCCAGCACTCACGTGCTGGGCTACGATTGTTTCGCCCTTCGGGCTCAGTACCGCTGCGCTGGAGGCTCGACGATGGCTGGGTAAATGAGCCGTGCCGCGCGGACGGTCCGGGTCAATTTTTCTGGTTCCCAGCGCCTGATGCGGTAATAGTCCCTTTCGGTTACTCGAAACTCGCTTAGCTCGCCCAGCACGTTAGCGGGCTCATCCCGCACGGCTTCGTAACAGTTTATGAGTTCGGGATTGGAGTCACCCAAAATGGCGGATTCGGGAGCAAGATCGAAGAAGAAGGCGCCCCCGCCGAGAAACGGCTCGATATAGCGGGCGTACCCTCGCTTTGGTACGTAGCGCCGCAGTTCTGGAAGTAAGCGGCTCTTGCCGCCAGCCCATTTAAGGAACGGCTTCGCCCGCTCCCGTCCAATTCGACCAAAGAGGTCGGGCTGTACCGAACTTACACTCTGTTGGCCTGTGGCAATCATTCTGGTGATCAACTGACTCCACTATAGCCACCTTCCGGTCCAAGCGAAAGTGGCAACTTGAGGCACCGTCAAGAGTAGTGTCGGAATGGAACCAATTCCCAGAGGCGGCCGCATGGTCCCATTCAAGCCGCTTTTGCTTGAGTGGGATTGAGGGCGAGAGCCTCGCGCAGCAGTCCCTCGCTGTTTCCAAAGAATACGCGTACCCGCCGCCAGAAATTTTCCAATCGCGGCGCTGCTCGGCGGTGGCGTGGCACCACGCGACCGGGACAGCAGTGCTACCGGTCATCGTTTGGGCACGAGATCAGCCAGTGGTGGTTACCCTGCCCCAAAATGTTACGAAGGTACAGTTACCTAACCTGTACGTTCGTAATCTTGACAAAGCCTGCCACCGCGCTACGCTGGAGGACGGGCCGCTCCCGGCGACCGGTCGGGAGACGTGTCCCCACTCGCCTCAGGGCGCCGGTGAATCGCTCTTTGACAATTCAGCAGCCGGCTTTCGATTGGAGCGGCGGGTTCCGGCTTAGGGATGTGAGCCGAACTAGCACGAGTCGTGAACAAAGGGAGGAGCTTGCAAATTATTTATTTTCAATAGTATGAGTATAAGTACATTATATTCAATATTTTACAGTCAAAAACTGCGCAAATTATTGATTCTAAACATTAAGACTGTGGGGAAGGCATTTCGTTTGTTCACAGGTCAAAGATACCACCCCTGGAAGCTCGTAAGTGCTTGCGGATCAAGATTATGCGATTAAGCCTAAGTGGCTCAATAGTTTGCGGACAAAAGTTGCGTAAATGATTGATTCCAAATAATCAAGGCAGGGGAGCGGGGCATTCGTTTGGTCGCAGTTCAATGGTACGACCCGACCTTGGAGCTTGATAAGTGCTTGCAAATCAAGAGTATGCCTTTAAGCGCAAGCAGCTCAATAGTTTGCGGACAAAATGTGCGTAAACGATTGATTCCAAGGAACCGGAGCAGAGGGGGAGGGGGCCGTCCCCTCCGTTCCAAGCTTATGTCGACGACTCTACCGACTCTACTTCCCGAGCATCCCCTTCTTGACGGCCGCAGTAGGCGGCTTCGGGCCGAGCCATACCGACAGGAGCACTGGGTTGAAGGCCGAGCCGGCAATGGTCAGCTTGTCCTTGCCGTTGATGGCGAGGGTCGTGCCCGTGCCCGGGACGTAGGTGAAGACCATCTGGTCGCCCACCTTCAGGGGCTCGAGCGCGCCCAGCAACTGGTCGATGTCGGGCTTCATCGTCTTCACGGCGTCCGGCGTATTGTCGTTGAACGACTCCTTGAAGGCATTCGACATTTGGCTCTGGCTGGCGCTGTGCAGGAACTGCATGACGATCCGATTGGGCGCGTCGGCCTTGATGATGGCGCCGGGATCCGACGACTTCTGCTCAAGGTAGAGTCCCGCGACGTAGACCTTCACCATGAACTCGCTTCGCAGCCCCAGGCCATTGAGCACCAGACTCTTGCCCCCGACCTGTTCCGTGTCCGGCAGCGTAACCCCCGCCAGACTGGCGGCGTGCAGATTGAGCACCGATAGCATCACGAACATAACACCAGCAAGAGATAGGGCAGTTTTCCGCATGAGAGCTCCTTGAGAATAAGGGTGTGAACCGAGATGGTAGCACAGGCCATCCCGACACGCCGGAGCAATAGGCATCTCGGCTAAACCTGTGTAGCCTGATTGCCAGGAGAACACTTTCGAACGGGGGGAGGAGCGATCATGCGGTGGGCGGAGATCATTCTGTGCATCTTCAGCATTGGCATTGTTGGTGTCAGCGCTTCGGCGGAACAAGTCTCTTTCCCACGCAGCGAACGGTAATGCTAATGGTGGAGACGAGCGAGATCATCCCAACGGGAAATTAGTCTCACTTGTCCCCGAAAGCGGCTCGAATGCCAGGTGTAGAATTGTCCTGAATGGAGGCTTGCGATGGCCACGAGTACAACCTCTTTATTGCGGCTGGAAGCCGAGAAACAACCAGCGATGACCCTGGTGCACTGCGCGGGCAAGGTGACCATCGAGTCCTGCGATCATTTCTCCACTATCGTTCGATCTCTCATTCCTGAAGGCAAACCGATTCGGGTGGATTTAAGCGATGTTGTGCGGGTGGACAGCGTGGGCATGGGCGCGTTCGTCAGCGTCTGGACTTCCGCCAAGAACAACGGCTGCAACCTGAAGTTCGTTAACCCCAGCCCTCAGGTGCAGGACCTGGTCGAGATCACCAGGTTGTACGACCTGTTTGAACCCGTCGAAGTCCGGGCCTAGCAAGCAGCACTGCGTCAATTTCGGGGTCACAAGCAAGGCGGAGGCACCCGTTTTTTTGACGCCAAAATCGATGGCACATTTGCCCGGATGATGTAAGATACCCCGACGAACGGGTGACCACCCGCCAGGTGCTTCCATGAGCCTTGCTGACAAAGTTGACGCCCTTCTCGCGCAGAAAGCCGGCCAGGCAGTTCTCTCGGTAACTCCCGAGCAGTCGGTTTACGAAGCCATCGAGAAGATGGCGCAATACGGCGTTGGAGCTTTGCTGGTGATCTCCGAGGGCAAGCTGGTAGGGATTCTTTCGGAGCGCGACTATGCTCGCAAAGTTATCCTCCAAGGACGGCTGTCGAAGGAGACTGCGGTCAGCCAGATCATGACCAGCCCGGTAATCTTCGTGACCCGCCAGCAGACGGTGGACGACTGCATGGGCATCATGACCAACCACCACATTCGGCATCTCCCGGTCATGCAGGGCGACAGCGTCGTGGGTGTGCTCTCCATCGGCGATCTGGTGAAATGGATCATCACCGGCCAGCAACACCACATAGAGCAGCTGGAAGGCTACATCACCGGCAAGTATCCGGCCTAAGTTTTGGAAACGACTGCCGATTCTCCTGATTTTGATTGTTCAATTGCGGACGTGCCTGCGTGCGGCTGGACAGCGGAGGGCTGGCTTCCGGATCAGCTGATGCCTCCGTATCCCATTGTCGTAGCAAGGACATAATGCTCGACGCATTCTGGCCGGGCAATTGCACTTCTCACCTTGGACACTGGGGAGAAATCTGGATGCACTCCTTTCTGCAGGACCTGCGCTACGCGTTGCGGCAGTTAACGAAGTCGCCGGGATTCACCGCCGTGGCTGTTCTCACTCTGGCGCTAGGCATTGGCGCGAATACGGCGATCTTTTCGGTCATCAACGGCGTCCTGCTCAATCCCCTACCGTTTCCCCAGCCCAACCAGTTGGTCACCTTGAGCGAGAGCAAGCCGAATTTTGATCGGGGCTCCATCTCGTATCCGAACTTTCGCGACTGGCAGAAAGATAATCGCTCCTTCAGCGCCATGGCCATTGCGCGAGCTTATGCGTTCAGCCTGACTGGGCGGGGCGAAGCCGAGCAGGTCAACGCCGAGTTCATCTCCTCGGACTTCTTTCCATTGCTGGGCGTGAAGCCGGTGATGGGCCGTACCTTTGTGCCGCACGAAGACCAGATCGGCGCCGCGCCTCTGGCGCTCGTGAGCGAGGGCTTCTGGAAGCGGAAGCTTGACGCTGCTCCAGACGTCTTGGGGAAAAGCCTCACTTTGGATGGCAGGAACTACACCATCGTCGGGGTGATTCCCGCCAGCTTTCATCTCCGCATTCCGAGCTTCCGGGACCGGGAAGTGTACGTACCCATCGGCCAGTGGAGCAATCCCCTGCTCAACAGCCGCGGCGCTGGTCTTGGGATACACGGGATTGGCCGCCTCAACCCCGGAGTGACGATCGAGCAGGCCCAGGCCGACATGAATACCGTGTCGCAAAACCTGGCAAGGGCATATCCGGATGTTGACAAGGGCATCGGAGCCAAGCTCATGCCACTTAAGGCACAAATGGTGGAAGAGGTGCGGCCGATTCTTTTCGTTTTGCTGGGAGCGGTTGGCTTTGTCCTGCTCATCGCGTGCGTCAACGTCGCCAATCTGCTACTGGCACGTTCCACCGGGCGCGCGCGTGAATTTGCCATCCGAATCGCGATGGGCGCTGGCCACTGGCGGTTGCTGCGCCAGCTCCTGACGGAGAGCGTTCTGCTGGCCCTGGCTGGGGGAGCGCTGGGTTTGCTGATAGCTCACTGGGGCATGCACGCTGCGCTTGGCGTACTGCCCAGGGCCCTGCCGCGGGCCGAAGAAATCGGGCTCGATACTCGAGTCCTGATCTTCACCGCGACGGTCTCGCTGCTGGCCGGAGTTCTGTTTGGCTTGGCGCCGGCGCTAAAAGCGTCGCGGGCGAATTTGCAGGAAACGCTAAAGGAAGGCGGCCGAGGCGCGAGCAGAGCACGGGGCAGAGCCCAGGACGTGTTTGTCGTGTCTGAGATAGCTCTGGCGCTGGTGCTGCTGATGGGAGCGGGACTGATGGTCCGCAGTCTCATCCGGCTCTGGGATGTCGATCCCGGTTTTCGTCCGCAGAATGTCCTGAGCTTCGGGCTTTCGCTTCCACCAACCATGATGTCGGCCAGCCCAGATGCCATCCGCGCCGCCCTTCGTGACCTCGAAGAAAAGCTTGCCTCAACTCCAGGCGTCAAGGCAGCCTCGCTGGCTTGGGGTTCCGTTCCGATGAGTAGTGACGACGAAAATCTCTTTTGGCTGGAGGGCCAGCCGAAGCCCGCGACCGCGAACGACATGAATTGGGCGATCGACTACATCGTTGGGCCGGATTACTTGAAAACAATGGGGATTCCGCTGCAACGAGGACGCTTCTTCACCGCGCGGGACAACGAGCATTCGCCGTCGGTTGTCGTGATTGACGATGTCTTCGCCCGCAGATATTTTCCGGATCAAAACCCCATCGGAAAACGCATTAACCTGGATCGGGAAGGTCGTCACCCGTCGGAGATTGTTGGGGTTGTCGGGCATGTAAAACAGTGGGGATTGGATCTGGACGATACGCATTCGCTGCGCGCCCAGTTCTATCTTCCGTGTATGCAGATGCCGGATGAGTTCATCGCCATGGCGCCCTCCGGCTCGACCGTGCTGGTGCGTACCGATGAGGCTGTGCCGATGTCTGTGGTCGTGGATTCCATTCGACGCATGAGCCAGCAAATGAACAGCCAGCAAGTGATCTATGGCGTTCAGACGATGGACGAAATCATTGCACTGTCGCTGGCAGAAAAGCGATTCGTGATGATACTACTGGGTGCCTTTGCGGCACTGGCGTTGCTGCTGGCGAGTGTTGGCATCTACGGTGTCATTTCCTACCTGGTCGTCCGCCGCACACAGGAAATCGGTATTCGTATGGCGCTAGGGGCCAATCGCGCCGATGTACTGCGCCTGGTGATGCGGGATGGAATAAGGTTGGCGGGTATTGGTGTCGGGATCGGAATCGTCTGTGCCTTGGTACTGACGCGGCTGATGACGAAGATGCTTTATGGCATAAAAGCCTCCGACCCGGTAACCTTCCTGGTCATCTCAGGTCTACTCCTGCTGACCGCGCTGGCCGCCTGCTACGTTCCCGCGCGGCGCGCCATGCGAGTGGATCCAATGATCGCCCTGCACTTTGAATGAACCGCGACTTGTGACTAACTCCTGGGATCGGAGCCATGCGCGTGGCGGTCCGGCATTCCACACACGTTGGCGGTCTTGCCCTCGAAATCGAACTCGATTAGCACCGCGGGCTCGTTGCCCACGACCCAGCCGTCGTGGCCGGGCTCGATAACCACTGCTTGCGGAGCGGCGAACTCCATGCGACAGCCGTCGGGAAACTCGATGTGGATTTGACCATGCGCCAGGAACCCGACGTGGGCATGCATGCAGAAATCGGTGCCCACGATGGGCTTGATGTCTCTTGACCAGTGGAACCCGGCTGGGTAAATCACGCGCTTGACGCGGGCAGCGCCGGCATGCGCGATATCGAGCTGCACTCCGGCGATCTGTTGGTGTTCCGTGCCCTGCATTGGAGCGAGGAGAGGAAAGGTGGAACTCATCGCAATGTCCTCCAGAGTCCTGCAAGCGGCCGCCCTATCTGTCCGGTGAATCTTCCTGTCTTCGTACGGTACCGGCCCTCACGCATCCATTGAGGATACAGCAGGCCGTCAAGCCGATTCGCGCTAATTCAAGTCCAACATCGTCGCTTGCGATTGAAGCCCCGCTGGTGAACGATTACTCTAAAGCTATCAGTATGACGGCCAACGGCAAGAACGGACGTCCTTATCCGAAGCTGGTCCTTAGCGAGACGCTGAGCGTCGCCATTGAGACCTTTCGCAACAACCAGACGAGATTCATCCTGACGTCACTGGGAATGGTGATTGGGACAGCATCGCTGATTCTAGTGGTCACGATCGGGCTGACGGGCAAACAGTACCTCCTGCAGCAAATCCAAAATGTCGGCTCCAACATGATGGTGGCTGAGTTTCAGGGGGGCGAGGTCAACGGCAATGAATCGGCAAGCGATCTGTTGACCCTCGATGATCTGGATGCGGTGAGGAAGCAGGTCCCGGGCCTCAGCGCATCATCGCCGATGGTGGAGCTGCATGACCGCATCACGGTGCCCGGCGGCAAGGAACGCGACATCATGGTGCTGGGCGTGTCGTGGCAATATCTCTATGTTCGTAACCTCGATGTCCTTGCAGGCCGTTTCTTCGAGGGCCGTGACGAGCAGGCCCGTAACAAAGTCGCCGTTATCACACAGACACTCGCCAATACACTTTACAGCTCACAAAGCGCAGCCATAGGCCAGCAGATCAAGCTCAGTGGTTTGCCCTTTACGGTAATTGGGACCTTCCGCGAACGGGTCGATACTTTCGGGCAATCGGAGATCTCCGAAGACACGATTCTCATTCCTTACACGGTCGCGCGCTTCTTCACCAACAGCGACAGCGTGACCCAGCTTTTCCTTTCGGTGGCGGACTCGAACGAGGTCCCGCGCGCCACCCAGGACATCGAGAATGTTTTGCGCTCGCGGCATCGCCCGGAGGCTGTATACAAGGTGTCGAACCTGACCCAGCTTCTTTCCGTCGCATCGAAGACGGCGAACACCTTGAGCACGGTGTTGTTGCTGGTTTCCATTCTGACTCTGCTGGTGAGCGGCGTGGGCATCATGAACATCATGCTAGCCACCGTGAATTCCCGCATTCGTGAAATTGGTGTGCGCAGGGCGGTAGGTGCCACGAGTGCCGAAATCCGCGCGCAATTCCTGACCGAGGCGATGCTCATCTCTCTCTCGGGCGGCATCGTCGGTATATTCCTCGGCTTGGCTCTACCGTTTTCGGTACGGTTCATCACCGACTATCGCGTTCCTATCTCGGGATGGTCGGTAGTAATCGCGGTCGCAGTGTCGACACTGGTGGGTGTGCTGTTTGGCACGGCGCCGGCGGCGCGGGCGGCGCAGCTCGATCCGGTCGAGAGTCTGCGGTATGAGTAGTTCCTCCACCTGGAGACCGCGCAGGGTGCGATGAGAACAGGAGGAGGTCCTGAGTAATCAAGCCGGGAAGAAGCTGGAGACGTCGCGTGTGAAAGACTGGTCGAGTGCCCGATCGCAGCTTCTCTTAACCGTGGCGACTCTTCTTTGTCTGCTTCCATTTTCTGGCAAAGCGTTCCACATTGACGACCCGCTCTTCCTCTGGTCTGCGCAGCACATCACCGCGCATCCCCTTGATCCCAATGGATTCCAACTGATCTGGTACCGCTCGGTGATGCCTATGGCGGAGATCACCAAGAACCCTCCTCTTGCTTGTTATTACGCGGCAGTGATTGGATCAATTTTCGGTTGGTCGGAACGTGCATTGCACCTGGGTTTTCTGCTGCCTGCACGTGGCGATGGTGCTGGGCACCTATCGCCTGGCAAAACGATTTACCTCGTCGCCCCTGGTTGCGGCGGCGGCGACGCTGCTCACGCCCGGAGTATTGGTCTCTAGCTAGCAGTGTGATGTGCGACACCACGATGCTGGCCCTCTGGATATGGGCGATCGTTTTATGGCTGGAAGGGTTGGAGGCGGGTAAGTCTCACCTCCTGTTGGCTTCGAGCGCTCGGGGATGGAGGCGGGATTCTACGCCTCGTCGTATGGTGTGCTCCCTATTGCGTTCGGGGCAGTTCCTCCGGAGCAATACCACCTCTACAACATCGGAGTTCGGATGCGACCCGAAGACTGGCAACTTCCTCGTCCTTAAGGTGAGTCGATCGAAGACTTTCGAAAAGTTCACGTCTATTAGCGAACGACAAGCCAGGGACAGATAACCCAAAAACGGAAAGCCCGGACCGTTTTGTCCAGGCTTCTCACTTTTCGCTTTGGTTTGCGTGCCTTTACGTCCAGGTTCTGGCGTGGCCCGCAATTCGTATTGCCCAAGCGAATCTTGTCACCGCGTTCTGCCGATTTGACGGCGCTTCTACATGACTAATGCGATATTCTCCAGCTCTCGTTGAAACGCTTCCAGGGTGCATCCGGAAAGCCCAACTCTAGCCACCGCATTGCGGGCTTCCTCGGCTGAAACACCGTAGCCGTGCCCAGCCAGAAACATCTGGACCAGCTCGGTCGCATCCCTGGAATCCAACCCCTGGAGCAATTCGCTTTTTAGCGCCGTCAATTCTGGGACGGAAAACTTTTCTCTCATCCACCTCACCTCCGACCCTTCCAGGGTTGTTGAGTAGTTAGACTCTTAACCCGATATAAGGTTGCAAGCAATTCACCTGCCGAACCCGACCCGGGCCACCTGTTCCCCGGAAGTTTGTGATCAGTCGAACCCATGTTCCCTTACGGAGTTGCAGATTACTGTGCCGAAATACCGACTCTGCAACCCTGGAGGCAGGTAAACTGAGGCCAGCAGCCTCCCGACGCTGCAAGAAGTTGCGGAAAGGCGGAGGGAAAATGCCACTCGGCTGGCCATCCATGGGTGATATTTTGGGAAGCTGGGCCTTTTGCACCAGAATGGAACGGAAATATCCCTCATACCCGGATGTCAGAGGTATCTCCTCAAGAAGCGCCTCCGCCGGGACGCCGTCAAATCAAAGTTCCTCGATTGTAGCTTCTGGCTCCAGAAGAATCGGAATGCCGTTGCGGATGGGGTATACTCGCCTGCATTCATTGCACTTCAGGGCCTCTTCGCCGCGTAGCACGAGAGGTTTGCGGCACACCGGGCAGGCAAGTACTTCCAGCAGTTCTGGCGTGATCATGGCTGTAATTTTAGCAAGACAAGGTGTTCTATTGATATCCTGAAGCAACTGGGGTCGGCGCAGCACTATAATCAATCCGCTCAGCCAAAACGTTCGGCATCCTTGTGGGGAAAGGTGCTGCGCGAAACAGAACAAATTTCAGATTGCAGGGCAGTACTCACATCAACGTCCAAAGGTGAGCATGGCACTTACGCAGCAGCCCACAACCACCATTAGCGCTCCCGACACCGGCATTAACTATCGCGCCCCATTGGCGATGGTCACCACGCTGTTCTTCATGTGGGGCTTCCTGACGTGCCTGAACGACATCCTGATCCCGCACCTGAAAGCGATCTTCGACCTGAGCTACGCGCAGGTGATGCTGGTTCAGTTGGCCTTCTTCGGCGCCTACGCAGTCTTTTCGATTCCGTCGGGATTCATCATCGAGCGCATAGGCTACCAGCGGATGATGGTGGCCGGACTGTTGACGATGGGCCTGGGGGCATTGCTGTTCGTGCCAGCCGCGAGCGTTCCATCATTTCCCCTGTTCCTGGCGGCGCTCATCATTCTTGCGGCAGGAATCACCGCCCTCCAGGTTTCCGCCAATCCTTATGTTGCGCTGCTCGGTCCGGCCAGAACGGCCTCCAGCCGCCTCACGCTTACACAGGCATTTAACTCGTTTGGTACGTTTATTGCCCCTGTATTTGGTGGCATCCTGATTCTCGCCACGGCTCCCAAAACGGCGGCTGAGATCGCGGCGATGAACCCCGCCATGCTGCACTCCTACCGAGTCGAACAAGCGTCGTCGGTCAAACTGCCATACATCATGATTGCGGTTACCTTGGTAGCGCTCGCGGTGGTGATCGGCAAGTTCAAACTGCCGCACATTCCCGAGGCAGAGGGCGGACATCATGTGGAGGCCGGAGCGCACGACAGCATCTGGAAACACCGCAACCTGGTGCTGGGAGCGTTTGCCATCTTCGCTTACGTCGGAGCGGAAGTGGCCATCGGCAGCTTCCTCGTGAACTACATGCACGAGGCCGAAATCGGCAACTTGAACCTTGAAACGGCCGCCAAGTACCTCACCGTGTATTGGGGAGGCGCCATGCTCGGCCGCTTCCTTGGATCGGCGGTGCTGCAGAGGATCTCAGCGCGCATGGTGCTCGGCTTTAATGCGATTACCTGTGCCCTTCTGGTTTGCTTGTCGATGCTGACCACCGGCTATTTCGCGATGGGCAGCATGCTGCTCATCGGCTTCTTCAACTCCATCATGTTCCCGACGATCTTTACGCTGGGCATTGAGGGGGTGGGGCCGCTGACCGGAGAAGGTTCAGGACTTTTGAATACAGCGATCGTGGGAGGTGCAGTCATCCCGCTGGCGCAGGGGTTTATTGCCGATCGCATCGGTATCCATCATGCCTTCATACTGCCAGTGATCTGCTATCTGTACATCCTGCTGTTCGCTGCGAAGGGCCAGCCGCGACGGGCCGTGAGTTACGCCAAATAGTTGTTCGGTTCCTGTTCCGCGGGCGCGATTCCTTCCGGCAAGCGCCCGCCGTTGTACTCGGCCATTCGGTTCTTCCATTTCAGAAACTCGGTAATGGTCTGCGGCTCGACGCGCACTTCCACCCGTCGCAGACTTGCCAGCAACAGGTTCATCTCCTTCATCAATCCAATCATCGTACGCAAGTCCTGACGGCCCGGCTTCACCGTCAAGACCACTTCCCGGCCCTTGCACTCCAGCAGCCCCCAGTGCTTCGGCAACTCTTCCCGCGCAATCACACCAGACGGGGCCATATAGAAGCGTTTGCTGCCCAGCCCCTCCTCGGGTTTCAAGCGGAATGGCTTATTCGCATCCGCCAGGAAATCGCTGCGCGATACTTTGCATTCCACCAGCACCGACTGGCACAGGCCCTTCCATCCGATGACATCGGGAACCTCGCCGCTGGCGCAATACTGTTCGGAGAGAATGATGCCGCATCCGTATTTGCAGCGAAGCCACTCAGCCGCCCGCGCCACGAGCTGTGCATGTTGCCTCTGGCTCGCGGATGACGGTGCTTTCCCCATGCTGCTGTTGTAGCGCGAAACCGGCGTCCTGGGGAGTATCGGCGAGTGGGTCCGAAGCGGGCCCGCTGTGGGCTGACGCGACGCCAGCGCTGCAATCGTTTCGTGTAAGATCAAGGATTCGCATGTCGTGGATGATCGAAGCTGAAGACGTTCGCAAGACCTACCGCATTGGCAAAGTGGACGTGCCCGCGTTGCGCGGGGTCTCGCTGGCAGTCGAGAAGGGCGAGTTCGTAACCATCGTGGGGCCTTCCGGCAGCGGAAAGTCCACCCTGTTTTACATTCTTGGCGGACTGACCCATGCTGACTCCGGCCGCGTGCTCATCGATGGCATCGACTTTACGACGTTGTCGGATTCAGCCCGCACCCGCATGCGCAAAGCGAAAATCGGCTTTGTCTTCCAGAAGTTCAATCTGCTTCCCACTTTGACTGCCGAGGGCAACATCGCCATCGCACGCGATATCGCAGGCAAGAACGATGGCGCCGGCGAGCGGGAATACATCGCGCGCATCCTGCGGCTGCTGGGCGTTGACAATCGCCTCGAACATCGTCCTTCGGAGATGAGCGGTGGGGAGCAACAACGGGTCGCGCTGGCCCGCGCCTTGGTGAACCAGCCGGCCATCGTGCTGGCCGATGAGCCCACGGGTAATCTTGACTCCGAAAATTCGCAAATCGTGTTAAACATGTTGCGGCAATCCAACCAGGAACTTGGCCAGACGGTCTTGATGATCACGCACAATCCGGAAGCAGCGACCTATGGCGACCGCATCATTCATATGCGCGATGGTTCAATCGTTCCGCCCGAGAAAGACCCGCAATGGAGCTTCGCCCATGACTGAGGATCTCCGCACACCCATCTTGCCGGGGACGGCCGCCTCCGATTACGAGCGTTATCTCCGTACCGACGAATTGCTGGCGCTGCAAAAACCGCCGGACGAGATGCTGCATCCGGACGAATTGACGTTTCAAGTTACGCATCAGGCGTCGGAGCTACTGATGAAGGGCGCGGCATGGGAACTGGAGCGGGTGCGTCAGCTCTTGCATGACGGCGACTACAGGAATGCAGCGCGCTTGTTGCGGCGCGCCAATAAGATGCTCGATCACCCATTGCGTATGTTGAGCCTCTTGGAAGGGATCACGCCGTACGAGTATCACATCATCCGCGCCGGACTCGGCCACGGCAGCGGACTCGACTCGCCCGGCTTTCTCGCTCTGCTGCATATCGCGCCGCGGCTCGGCGAGGCTTTCTTTGAGCAGGTTCAGAAGGCCGGTCTGACATTGGAAGAACTGTATCGCCGGCACCAGGAGTTTTTCGAGCTGCACGATCTCGCCGAAGAATTGGTTGACTACGACGAGCACGTCCAGCTCTTCCGTTACGCCCACCTTAAGCTGGCGCAACGCATTATAGGCGGAGGCGTGGTCGGGACCATGGGAACGCCAGTCGAGGTGCTGAAGCAGCGCATGGAGGCTCCTCTCTACAAGGCGCTGTGGGATGTGCGCAACGAAATCACCAAACACGTAAACGCACAGGATGCAACCGGACACGGTGGTGTGTATTGAAGGAAGCGCGGACCCTCGTTTGCCCGCCAATTCAGGCTTTCGTTATAATGAATAGATCGGGCGGGAGTAACTCAGTGGTAGAGTGCGACCTTGCCAAGGTCGAAGTCGCGGGTTCAAATCCCGTCTCCCGCTCCAGCAAACCTCCCGAGATCACGACCGCACAACGGCTCAGGTGCGATTCCATTAGTATGGTATTCGTTCGATCCCAGTAATAAAGGTGATGCCCGAAACCGCCATTCCGGAGAGTCGGTTGTCGTTCGTGACAAAAAGATCAGTTCTGGCAGCAGCCGCGCAGGCGAGTTGAATAGCGTCCGCGGGTCGAATCCGCTCACGACTGCGAATTTCTGCGTACCGCTTCGCGGCCTCCAGCTCAAATGCGATCAGTTCGATGGCTCCATTGATAAAGAAGTGGAGATAACTCTTCTCGAGGGGAGAGTTGCCGGTTTCCCTTGGCTTCGTAAGGGCCTCTCCCAAGGTGAGATAGCTGGTGAGCAGTTCGTCTCTACGCGCCAACATTCGCTCCCGGAACTCGATCACCCGGGCGGACCATTCGGCATTGTGCTCAAACAGGTAGATGAAAAGATTTGTATCCCAAAAGATCCGGGCCATGGCGTTACCAGGCTTCGCGGCGAATTCGCGCGTCCATGAGCAGGCCAAACAAATACGAATAATCCATCAGGTCCTTGATCTCCGTTGTGCTGGCAAGCGGACAACGGGCAATGGCCTTGTCAATCTGGGTTCGAGACAGCTTTCGATTGATGGGCCGTCCATTGCGAAAGAACCAAATGCCGGCCCCCTCCACCTGATACGTAAACGGTAGCCGCGTGGCAGTTCTAAACTCCTCTCCTTGATGGCTCTTGATGCGATGCCAGACTGATTCCGGGTCGTTCTCCCCCCTAGCCTCGAGTCGGCCCTCGAACGGTGGCGGCGCCACATCTTCCGAACGTAACCGTTCGACAAATCTGTCGCCCGGTTCGTGTTTCCATAACTGCTTGCCGACTCCCAGCATCAACAAAACGGGATCGCTCGTCACATGTCGTTGATGTTTCGCCTCGCTCGTGGAATCCGCTTTGGGCATAGGGAATAGAGACGCTTCGCCATCTCTTTAATCACTCTATAGAGAGAGAAGGAGCTACGTCAAGTGCCAGCGCTCAGCTTTCATTTGGGGAAAGCAGGGGTATATGTGATTCAGGTTACAGTATCCTGTGCGCTGGTTCGTCACAATACAGTGGTGTGCTCGCTGCGCTCGGGATTTCGCTTGCGGGCTCCCGCTTTGCTAATGCCCGCAGAACAGCTCAATATGGACCGCTTCGCCATCATTACCAACCGTAAGCGCGCCATTATCGCCTTGGTTCATTCCGTCTTCTTCCTGGGGGTCGCCGGGACGCAACTGGCGATGTCGCGTGCCGCGGCATTTTCAATTCATTCCGAGAGGAGACTTGGCGGGATCATCCTTTTGGCTATCTACGTGGTAGTCACGACGGTGCTGCTGGTCCTGTTGTTCGTCTCGCATTGCACCAAAGAAAAGCTCTACTTCGCGTTCTGCACGGCGGGCGCCGGCTTCGGATTGGTGCGTATCCTGCTTGGTGATCCGGTGTTGCACGCCAATGTCCTGCGCGTGCTGCTGCTGGGCTGTGCCGTGCTGACGGGGACGGTCATCCTCCGCAAGCACTCTGAACCTGCTGTCGCGGAGTAACGTACAGAGCGGCGGTTACTTCTTCGAACTCAACAGCTCCAGCACTTCTTTGTTCCCCTCCTTAGCGGCCATCTCGGCAGCGGTGAGCCCGTCGTCACTGCGGATGGTGCGATCGGCTCCTGCGTCCAGAAGTGCCTGCGCCCGTTCCACGCTGTTGTGCATGGCTGCTTCGTGGAGCGCGGTGTAGCCACTTTGCTGCTGCAGGTTCGGGTCCGCACCCGCCTGCAGCACCAGTTTCACCAGTGCCGCGTTGCGCGACGCGGCAGCGCTGTGGATTATCGCGATCCGGCCGCTGGAGATAGCGTTGGCGCTGGCCTCCCTGTCGTAGTAGGGTCTCGGCTGCTTCGAGTTGCCCGAAGAAGCATGCCAGGTGCAGCGGCGTGAATCCGTCACTGCTCTGCGCGTTCGCCAAGCGGTGGTCGCCCGCCAGCAAGGTGCGCAGCCGCGCGCTGTCGCCCAGCGCGGCCGCCTCGAAGACATCGAGATCGCCCGCTGCCTTGTGCAAGAGATCGACGATTTCCAGCTTGTTTTCGTAGCGCGCCTGCATCAGCGCCGACACTCCCGCTTGGGTGCGCTGATGCGCCACATCAGGCTGCTGCGCGATCAGTGCCTTGACTCTCTCAGTGTCGCCAGCGGTTATGGCGGAGAAGATGTCCTGTTCCATGTATCCCCCTCCCTCAATTATAATTAGCATTGCTAACCATTTTCACTGGCGATACACTATACCTAAATTGGACGGAAGGCAATGAAAAAAGTCCGTAAAGAAGTCGTGGCTTTGGCCGACTCGCTGCACTCGGCGGCCATTCACCTGCTCCGCCTGGTCCGTAGCGAAGACCGCAGCTCCGGTATCGGCCCGGCGCAACTGTCGGCGCTTTCCGTGCTGGTCTTCGGCGGCCGCATGTCGCTCAGAAGGCTGGCAGCCATCGAGCAGGTCAAGCCGCCAACCATGGTACGTATCGTGCAGGGCCTAGTAGAGCGGCAACTGGCCGTAAGCTGTGCCGACCCTTCCGACGCCCGTAAAATCAGCATCTCTGCCACACGCCGCGGCCGCTCGCTGATGCTACGCGCCCGCACTCGCCGTGTGCATGCGCTGGCGGAGATGCTGGCCCAACGGCGGAAGTCAGAGTTACGACAACTGCAAACTTCGGTCGAGGTTCTGAAATCTTTGACGTCGTGTCAACAGCCGGGGGAGGAAGAAAACACTAAAAGGCCGCGGCGCCGGCCTCTGCGACCGCGTGGTCCTGCTCGCCGGAGCCCCCGCTGACTCCGATTGCGCCCACCACTTTGCCGTCGCGCTTCAGCGGAATGCCCCCCGCGAAGATCATGATCTTGCAATCATTCGAGACGTGGATGCCGAAGAACTGTCCGCCCGATTGCGAGTGCGTGGCCAGGTCCTTGGTGGTGATGTCGAAGGCGCGGGAGGTGTATGCCTTCTTCATCGAGATATCGATACTGCCGATCCAGGCACCATCCATACGCACGTGCGCCACGATGTTGCCACCTTCGTCAGCCACCGCGATGTTCATCGGCTGACCGATCTCTTGCGCCTTGTTCTCGGCGGCGGCGATGACGCGACGGGCATCGCCGAGACTAACTCCGGCCATGGTTCCTCCAGCGGACAATTTCAAACTACAGAACGCGACGGTTCTCGACAATACCGGGTTGCGGTAGGTTTCGCAAGCGCGGGCCGGACGACAGGCGGAAGTCGTCAAGATTTTCAGTTAATCCGCCTTGTAAAATCCATTCGGGTCGCGTTTGCTCGAGCGACTCGCCTAGGGTGCCCGCGCTAGGTCACCACTGGATTTTGCCTGCGGAAAACGTTACCTTAGAGATATCGAGGCGCGGTACCCAAGTGGTAAGGGAGAGGTCTGCAAAACCTTTATGCGTGGGTTCGATTCCCACCCGCGCCTCCAGCAATTCCTTTCGATTTCGTGGCCTCCGGCTTGGGCCGGTTCGCTCAGAATCCAATCTTCTGGAATTTGTATCCCTCTTGAGCCCTCACAGTCGGATCACGGTTAGTCTGCCCTTAACAAGGCTTACTTGAGGTGCGCCTTAGGCGGACCGCTATTTGCTCATCGTTCACTGAAGCAAGAAACCATCAACTGGATTGCGTATCATCCGGGAGATCACAACGAGGTGAACCATGGCGTGTGACCCGAACGAGTTGAAGCACGTTCCACTTTTTGCTCTCCTGGATGATGAGGAAGCCGCTGTCCTCGCGGCGCAGGTCGAGCTCAAGAAGTTTGCTCCGCGGCAACGCATTTACAAGATAGGCGATCCCGCCAAACAGGCCTATGTGATGATGTCTGGGGTGGTTCAGGTCACGACGGTGGACGAGGACCATCAGGAAGTCATGGTCGATGAGCCGGGTCACGGTGATTTCTTTGGTTTCGCCTCGATGCTGGAGCAGACGCCTCACCAGACCAACGCCATGGCGATGGAGGAATCGGTCTGTCTTGAAGTAGATCGCGACGACATCGCGATTTTGCTGCAGCGCAAACCTATGGCGGGAATGGATATGTTGACCGTGCTGGGCCGTCAGTTCCACGCCTCTCAGCAATTGGTGCGACTGCGTGCCAGCCGTAATCCAAACCAGGTGATCGAACGGGAGTCGACTCTGGGGGAGCGCATCGCCGATTCGGTCGCTCGCTTCGGTGGATCCTGGACTTTCATCATCCTGTTCGGCGTCGTGCTGGTGATCTATTCCGGGTTGAACATAACGCTGGGGGGCAGGGCGTGGGACCCGTATCCGTTTATTCTGCTGAACCTCTTTTTGTCCATGCTCGCTGCCATTCAGGCGCCGGTCATCATGATGAGCCAGAACCGACAGGACACCAAGGATCGCCTGCGCGGTGAGCTGGACTACGACGTCAATCGCCGCTCCGAAAGCGAGATTCAAGGGTTGGCTCACAAGCTGAACCTTCTGTCCGACAAGATTGGAGATGTTGACGACCTGCTTCGGCAAACACTGATGCACGGCGGAGATTCGAGCCATCCCTCGCCGTGATGGTCGTTCGGAATGACAGCGCGAAAACCGCATCAGCCCCGCCTGCCGCTCAATCCTCCAGGCACTGTTTGGCGGAAGCAAGCACTTTGTTGAAGCCAGGGTCGGCACGCAGTTTTTCCAGCAGAGGATCGTGCTGCAGATTGGAATAGGCGCAGAAGTTGCGCTCGATGGCACTCTGGAGCAGAAGAAGGGCCGCCTGGTTCTTCCCACAATATCCAAGAAGCGAGCCTTCATAGTACAGGACTTCAGGATCAGGCTCGACCGGCAGGTTGATGATGGCTTCATGGGCGGCGTGGTCCAGTTCCAGAGGCTGGTGGTGCAGGACGCAAGCCTCCCACAGATCGCGGTGGTAGCGAGAAGCGGCTGGCATCTGCTTGATGGCTTCCTTGGTTTCCGCAAGTTTGCCTTCCCGCAACAGCAGGGAGGGCGTTATGTATGCGGCCCATTCCGATCCGGCGTCCAGGCGAATAAAATCCGCGGCCCGCTCGGTCTTGCCTAGTTCCAGGAAAGCCCAGGCGCAGGAGCGGTAAATATAATTGCCGGGATCGAGCGCCAGCGCCGTGTCGCATTCTTTCGTGGATTGCTCCAACATTCCCGCGTAGCGATAAACGTAAGCCATCACGAAATGGGCCTGGGCGCTTTCCGGACGGCTCTTGACCAGAGCTTGCGCCGACTGGAATGCCTTGGCCAACTCGCCACGCTCGACGCGGTTGGTGATAAGCTGACCGACGGCAAAGATGCGATTGGGGTCCAGTTGCAAGGCGTGCTCGTACGCCTGGTTGGAACGCTGGAACATGGCTTCGCCGCCGTCCGAGTAGGTGGAGTCGTAGTAATAACGCAGACCAAGCTGCTCCCAAGCGGGAGCATAGTTCGGGTCCGCTTGCACCACGTGCTCCAGCACCGCGATGGCGTCCTTATTTGCCGCTGGATCATGCGGCAACGCCAGGCTGTGGAGATAGAGATCGTAGGCTTCGGGGTCCTTGGGACGAGTGCCGGCCTCGATAGTTCCGCCAGCCGCGCCTAGGGCCGGAAGCAAGCTTTGACGCATTTGGGCGGTCATCTGGTTTTGCAGAGCGATCAGGTCCTGGGCCGGTGCGGTCAGATTCGTCTGCCACAGGACGCGATCCTTTTGCACATCGATCGCCTCCAGCGTGACCATCAGATTGTCGCCCTGTTTGAGGAAGTGTCCCGTTATCACAGTGGCGACGTGCAGTTCCCGCCCGGCCTTCTCGGGATCGACGTCGGCGGCGACGTATTTTCGTGTGACGGAAGAGGGACGAACATCCAGGGTCCGTGTGTACGTGAGCGCATTGGAGATTTCGTCGGCCAACGCAAAGCGAAGGAACTCCACGCTGACGTCTCCGTTGATGTTCTGCAACGGCAGCACGGCGATCGTGTTCTTGGCCGCGCCCACGGCTTCCGAACGGTGCTTGTACCACAGCGCTCCTGCGGCGGTGAGCGCCAGAACCAGCAACGCGCTCACCCCGATCAGGAGATATGTCTGCAGCTTGCTTGTCGTTTGAAACGTGCTCGTCTTGATGCGGTAGGGCAGGGCCGGCTTCACACGCCCCGAATTGGTCAGGCTCGGCTCGGTTTCCTTCTTTAGCGACTGCAGGTCGCCTTTCATCGCCTGCGCATCCTGGTAGCGGTTGCCGCGCTCCTTTTCCATCGCACGGCCCAGGATGCCTTCAATGTCCGGAGGAAGAGCAGGGTTGAGCTTGAGCGGAGCAATAGGCTTCTGGTTGAGGACAGCGTCCAGCGTGGTCACCACGTTGGTACCGCCGAAGGGCTTCTTGCCGGTCGCCATCTGGTAGAGCACGGCTCCTAGTGAGAACAGGTCGCTGCGGGGATCGAGTTCCTCGCCACGCGCCTGCTCCGGGGACATATAAACCGCGGTGCCAAAGATCTCGCCCGCGAGGGTCAAGTCTTCCTTGGGCTGTCCGTCGCCGCTGTCGAACTCGCGCGACACTTTGGCTAGTCCAAAGTCGAGGATCTTGATCTGTCCTGAACTCGTCAGGAAGATGTTGGCTGGCTTAATGTCGCGATGGATGATTCCCTTGGCGTGACAGGCTGCGAGCGCATCTGCCACCTGGATGCCGACATCGAGAAGCTCCTCGATCTCGATCGGCTTCCCCAACAGCCGGTCCTTCAGGCTTACGCCTTCCAGCTTCTCCATGACGATGAAGGGGTGACCGTCATGGTCTTCGATGTCGTGAATGATGCAGATGCTGGGATGGTTCAGCTGCGAAGCGGCGCGGGCCTCGCGGATGAAGCGCTCCAGCGACTTGCGGTCGTTGACCAGATTGTCGGGAATGAACTTCAGCGCGACATGGCGGCCGAGGCGCATATCTTCCGCCTCATAAACCACGCCCATGCCACCACCACCGAGCTTGCCTACGATGCGGTAGTGGGAAACGGTCTGCCCGATCATGCCGAGGGCCACGGTTTCCATTTGGCGGTTATGTTAGGCCGCATTAGGAATCCGGTCAACCCACGACGCTCATCCGGTAGACGAGCGACACTTTTCCCTGCCGATTGACATTCGCCCACATCCTCTGGAACTATCGCTAGCAACCTTTCAACGCCGTCGGGCAACCCTTAGGAACTCCTGCATGATTGGCATTCGCACTCGCGACTTACGCAAGGTTTACACCTCCGCGCCACCATTCGCCGCCGGCGGATTCGGCTCGCCGCCAAGCCGCGGCAAGGACAAGAGGAAGCAGCCCAAGCCGGAAGTCGTTGCCCTCGACGGGCTGTCGCTCGATATTGCGGCCGGCGAGGTCTTCGGGCTGCTGGGACCAAACGGCGCGGGCAAGTCCACGACGGTGGGAATTCTGACCACGCGCGTGCGGCCAACCGGCGGCCAGGCTTGGATTGGCGACTACGACGTCTGGCAGAATCAGGTCGCGGTCAAGCGCCTGATTGGCGTGGTGGCGCAGCGTCCCAACCTCGACTTCACTCTTACCGCTCGTGAGATTCTGCTCTTCCACGGCGCTTATTTCGGCCTCGACTCGCAGGAGCGCACTAGGCGCGCCAATGCCTTGCTCGACCGCTTCAAGCTCAGCGACCGCGGCGATCAGATGGTCCGCGGATTCTCCGGCGGCATGATGCAGCGTCTCTCCATCGCGCGCGCCATGATGCACGATCCGCAGGTGCTCTTCCTCGACGAGCCCAGCGCAGGCCTCGATCCGCAAACCCGGCTGCTGCTCTGGGAGATCATCCGCGAGTACAACCAGAGCGGCAAAACCATCCTGCTGACCACGCACAACATGGAAGAGGCGGACGCGCTTTCACATCGTCTCGCTATCATCGACCACGGACGCAACATCGCGCTGGGCACGCCGAGCGAGCTGA
This sequence comes from uncultured Acidobacteriaceae bacterium, assembly GCA_963760415.1. Lineage (GTDB taxonomy): Bacteria > Acidobacteriota > Terriglobia > Terriglobales > Acidobacteriaceae > Bog-257. The sequence goes on from CAVXDA010000016.1 coordinate 25,388, forward strand.
AAGCTTCGGTGCCAGGCGGATTTCTGCTGCGCCTGCGCTTCGGCAATCAATCGCCGGAGCTGCTACGACGGCTTCAAGCGCTGGCGGGCGTGAGAGAAGTCCGCGCCAACAACGAGAACGGCGCCGACGTTTACGCCGATCGCGGCGGCTCGCTGATACCCGAAGTCGCCAGCCTCGCGTTGGCGGCGAATGTTGAGCTTTGCGACGTGCACATCTCCGAGCCGAGCCTGGAGAACCTGTTTCTGCACCACACCGGAAGGAGCTTGCGGGAATGAACTTGAGCCGTTTTGCGGGCGTGAGCGAAGCGAGAAAGCGGGGTCCCCGGCGAGGGCCGGTTTTGCCCTCGATGGGGTGCAGAGTCCGCAGGCGAAATCCCGAGCGCAGCGAGGGATCTCTAAACGTGAAGCTCATGACTAAGAGTTGGTCAGGAGGACAGATTTGAACTGGAAAACATTTTTCGCGATGCTGGCGCGCGACGCTCACGTGGCCCGCCGCAATACATTCGTGTTGCTGTTGCAAACTTTCCTGCAGCCGCTGATGTTCGTCTTCATCTTCGGCCGCGTGATGGTGCGCAGCGGCTACATGCCTCCGGCGTACAAGAGCCTGCTGCTGCCCGGCATCATGGCCATCAGCATGGTGTTCACCGGCGTGTGGGCGGTGGCCATGCCGCTGATCGCCGAATTTCAATTCACCCACGAAATCGAAGATCGTCTGCTCGCGCCCATGGACATTTCCTGGGTCGCGATCGAGAAAATCTTCGCCGGCGCGGTGCAGGCGCTCATCTCCGGCCTGGTCGTAATTCCCGCGGCGTGGCTCATTCTGCGGCCGGGCGTCGATCTGAATCTGCGCAGCCCGTTGAGCTTCGCGGCCATTACGGTGCTGGTGGCGCTTTTCTCCGCCTGCGGCGGCCTCGCCCTGGGATGCAGCGTCAACCAAACCCACATTGGCCTGATGTTCAGCATGGTCTTGACCCCGATGATCTTCTTCGGCTGCACCTACTATCCCTGGAGCGCGCTGCAGAGCTTTCCGATTCTGCAAAAAGTCGTGCTGATCAACCCGCTGGTTTACGCCAGCGAGGGACTGCGCGCCGTGCTCGTCCCGCAATTCCCGCATTTGTCGCTGACCGCCGTGCTCGCGGGCCTGGTGTTCTTCGACACGCTGCTGCTGATCGCGGGCCTGCGCCAGTTCCGCAACAAGGCGGTGAGCTAGGAGCCGCTGGTCGCTATTCGCTTTTCGCCGTTCGCCATTCGCTTTTGCGCTGTCATCCTGAGCGCAGCGAGCCGTCGGCGAGCGGAGTCGAAGGACCCCTATATTGCAACCAAAGCTTCTCGCGCCGCCTGTCCCAACCTTGTCATCCCGACCGAGGGGCTTCACCCTCTCACGCTGTCATCCCGACCGAGGACTTCAGTCCGAGCGGAGGGACCTGCTTTCGGCATGCGGTGGTTAGCACTTGGCATTTCGCACTTAGTCGGCGGTTGACAACTGACGACTGACCACTGACCACTGACCACCGACTACTGCCGGGTGCCCCGCCCTTTCGCGGTAGCGGTGGCGGTGGCGAATGATCAAACTGGGGGTGCCCCACCCTTCTCGCCTGCCTTTGGCGAGAGGGTGGGCACAGGTCTGTAACCCACGTCACAGCGCGTGCCGGAAACAACACATATCTTCGTTTTGTGCCGCGAGGACTCAAACGCTATCAGCAGGCACGGGACCTGCACTTCATCACCTTCAGTTGTTATCGTAGAGCGCTGCTGTTGGGTACTCCGCAAGCGCGCCGCGTGTTCGAACAAACTCTGGAGCGGGTGCGCCGCTGGTACGACTTCTATGTCGTCGGTTACGTGATCATGCGGGAGCATGTGCACTTGCTGGTCAGTGAGCCGGAGCGGAGCACGCTGGCGGTTGCCCTCCAGATGCTGAAGCAGATCGTTGCACACAAAGTCTTGCCCACCCTGAGGCCCACCCTGTCGCCAAAGTCGGGCGACAAGGGCGGGGCACCCACGGGCGACAAGGGTGGGGCACCCAGGTCACCCGAACACTTCTGGCAGGCCCGCTACTATGACTTCAACGTGTGGACAGCGAAGAAGCGGATCGAAAAATTGAGATATATGCACCGCAATCCGGTGAAGCGGGGACTGGTGGTTAAGCCGGAAGACTGGACGTGGAGCAGCTTTCGGCATTACATGACGGGGGCCGAAGGTGTGGTGGAGATCGAGTCGGAGTGGACGGGGCGGAAGCGGGAGCGCATGGGGTTAGTACCTCAAGTAAAGATCGTGCCCACCCTGTCGCCAAAGTCGGGCGACAAGGGCGGGGCACCCAGGCTAGACTGAGCCGTCCCGCGAAGCGGGACCTGCGTCGATTGCAAACGGCAGAGTTCCCGCGTAGCTTAACGAAAACGGGGCGCTCGGCGCGCCCCGCTCTCTGACAACTGCTCTATTGTTCCGGGGCTGAAGCCCGAAGTCTTTTTCCCGCCGGAACGCCGGCCTGAAGGCCGGCTCTACCACCGAAGCGGCTTGTTCAGAGGTCCCGCCAAAAGCCGGTTGTAGCTGTGGAGCGCAACAAAACGGGGCGCTTGACGCGCCCCGCTCTCTGACAACTTGCTCTACTTGTTGCGGGGCTGAAGCCCGAATTCTTTTTCCCGTCGGAACGCTGGCCTGAAGGCCAGCTCTTCCACCCGGCGCGCCCCGTCTTCTAGCCACTAACCACGGATCACTAGCCACTAATTAGTCGTGCACTCCGTCCATGAAGGCGCGCAGCTTGCGCGAGCGCGAGGGATGACGCAGCTTGCGCAGCGCCTTGGCCTCGATTTGGCGGATGCGTTCGCGGGTGACGGCGAACGACTGGCCCACCTCTTCGAGCGTGTGCTCGGAGCCATCCTCCAGTCCGAAGCGCATCTTGATCACCTTCTCCTCGCGGGGCGTGAGCGAGCGCAGCACCTGCGCCGTCTGCTCCTTGAGGTTGACGTTGATCACCGCTTCCGCGGGCGAAACCACGGCGCGGTCCTCGATGAAGTCGCCGAGATGCGAATCTTCCTCTTCGCCGATCGGCGTCTCCAGCGAGATCGGTTCCTGCGCGATCTTGAGCACCTTGCGCACCTTGGCCACGGGAATGTCCATGCGCTTGGCGATTTCTTCCGACGTGGGCTCGCGTCCCAGCTCCTGCACCAGCTGCCGCGAGGTGCGGATGAGCTTGTTGATGGTCTCGATCATGTGCACCGGAATGCGGATGGTGCGCGCCTGGTCGGCGATGGCGCGGGTGATAGCTTGACGGATCCACCACGTCGCGTAGGTCGAGAACTTGTAGCCGCGCCGGTACTCGAACTTGTCCACCGCCTTCATCAGGCCGATGTTGCCTTCCTGAATGAGGTCGAGGAACTGCAAGCCGCGGTTGGTGTACTTCTTGGCGATGGAGACCACCAGGCGCAGGTTGGCTTCGATGAGCTCGCGCTTGGCGAACTCGGCATCCACGTCGCCCTGCACGATTTCGCGCTGGGTGCGCTTCAGTTCGGCGAAGCTGGCCCCGGCGTCGCGCTCCATGCGCTCCAGGTCGGAACGGATCTGGCGCGACTGGCGGCGCAGTTCCTTGCGGGCCTCTTCGGCGCGCGTCTGGTCGGCGCGCTTCTCGAAGTTGACGGCCTGCCGGTCGAGCCCGCGCATGCTGTCAACCGTCTTGTTGACGCGATCAATGAGGCGCTTGCGCTCGTTGTTGGTGAAGCCCAGGCGGCGAATGACGCGCGAGATCGCGACCTGCTCGCGGCCCAGGGCCCAGCGGGTGCGGCGAAATCCGCGCGGATTTTTCTTCTGCGGAATGTCGGCCAGCTTCTCCAGGAGCTGACCGGATTTCTTGTAATGGCGGCTGAGCTCGTCAATTCTTCCGGTGATGTCGTTCAGCCGGTTCTGCACCACCTCGTCGGTGATTTCCTCTTCGTCGAAGAGGACCACTTCCTTGATGGAGCGCACACCGCGCGTGAGGTCGTCGCCGATGGCGACGATCTCGCGGATCACGATGGGTGAACGGGACAGCGCCTTCAGTACGCGCAGCTGGCCGCGCTCGATGCGCTTGGCGATTTCGACTTCGCCTTCACGCGTGAGCAGCGGGACCGTGCCCATCTCGCGCAGGTACATGCGGACGGGGTCGTTGGTCTTCTCCAGCGCGCCCGGTGTGAGGTCGAGTTCGAGGTCTTCGCCCGCTTCCAACTCGGTATCGAATTTCTTATCGAGGGAGCCGGGCATCTTCGGCCCTTCGAGCACATCGATGCCTTGCGTGCCGATGGTGGTCAGCAAGTCCTCGAGGTCGTCGGGCGAATGCAGGTCGTGCGGGATCAGTTCGTTGACCTCGTCGTAGGTCAGGTATCCCTTTTCCTTCCCCGCATCGACTAATTTTTTGATATCGTCAAACTTATCGTCTAGGGCCAAAACGGAATTTCCTCAACATGACGCCGTATCGCAGGCGCTCATTGTTTGTGCACACACAAAAGGCGGGACCGGTACTGCAGAACCGGCAGACACAGAAACTTATAGAGTTTATCATAGGCCAGGCCCGCCTCCTAGCCTTTTCTCGCGGAACTCAAAACGTTGGTAACCACCTGGATGATCTCGCGCATTACCATCCAGGGACTCCAAACCCTCTACAAAGTTAGATGTTCCACGTGGAACATTGGGTTCACCCCTTTTTCGTCAATCACTTACGCTGGTCCGATGCGACGCGCTAGGCGGTCTCGCCCATGGCCGTCATGGCTCTCCGCAGCTTCACCCGTTCCTGGAGCAGCCTGGCCGCCGAGGCCGGGTCCTGACGGCGCTCGGCGTCCTTCAACTGCTGCTGCAGTTCCTCGAGTTGCCGCCGCAAGACCCGCCGCCGCAACGAACGGATCGCGCTTTCCAGCAGCTCGGGAGTCAACTCCTCGCGTTCATCCATTAGCACCGCCGCAAGAACGTTGCGATCCGTTTCCTCCAGCGGCACCGACATGGGATCGAGGCCTTGCTCTTGCGCGAGCAGCAGTGCGTCGATCAGAGCTTCAGCAGCCGAGCCCTCGTGCAGGCGTTCCCGCGTGAGAGCGAAATGCGCCTGACGTTCAGGCTCGAAGTCGAGGTCCTGACCACCGCGATCGCTCACCGGACTGTGCGCCAGTTCGCGGTTGGCAAGGGCGCGGACCAGCACCCGCTCGGCATCGGCGAGCGTCGCGCTGCCGGCGGCGCTCACCTGCGCGGAGGATCGTGAACGCGCGGCGTGCCGCAGCTCCTGGCGCAGCACTGCGGAGTCGATGCCCAGGCGATGCGAAATTTCGTTGGCCAACTCGTCGCGCACAATGCGGCTGGGCACTCGCTGCACGTGCGGCAGCAGGTAGTTCAGCGCTTTCACTTTCCCTTCAGGAGTGCGGGTGGAGAACTGCGCCCGGGCGCGCTCGATGAGGTAGTCGAAGTATTTCTGAGAGTGCGACAGCGCCTCGCCGTAGGCCGCCGCTCCCTTGCGCCGGATATAGAGATCAGGATCGAAGCCAGTTTCAAGAGTGAGAACTTTGATCTGGAAATCTTCGCTGATCAGCAACGCCAGCGAACGCTCGGCCGCAGCGGCGCCGGCGGTGTCGGGATCGAAGTTGACCACGACGTTCTTGCTGAATCGCCCCAGCAGCCGGGCCTGCAGCTCGGTGAAGGCCGTACCTGAGCTGGCGATCACGTTGCGGAATCCCGCCGTGTACACCGAAATGCAATCCATCTGGCCTTCGACCAGGACGGCATAGTCGAGCTTTCGGATCGCCTCTTTGGCCTTGTCAAGGTTAAACAGTACGCGCGACTTGGAATAGATCGGCGTCTCCGGAGAATTCAGGTATTTCGGTCCGGCCTTCTCGTCGGTCGCCAGCGTGCGGCCGGTAAAGGCGATGACCTTTCCGGTTTCATTGCAGATGGGGAACATCACCCGATTGCGGAACTTGGAATAAACAGTTGTCAGTTGTCGGTTGTCAGTTGTCAGTGCCGATGCGGAGGCGCCGTCCGACAACGCTTCTGACAACTGACCACTGACAACTGGCAACTGACTCTTGTCTTTCCACGAGAACAGACCCGACTCGCGCAGCAGCTCTTCGTCATATTGCGCGCGAAGCGCCTCGCGCAACAGGAAACCCGAATCGGGCGCGAAGCCCATGCGGAATTCTGCGATGATCGCCGGAGTAATCCCTCGCGAGGCAAGATACTCGCGCGCGTGTGCCGCCTCCGGCCGGCGCAGTTGCTCCTGGAAGAAGGTGCAGGCTCGCTCGTGGATGTCGATCAGTCCGCCACGAAGCTTGGCGGTGCGCTCCTCCTCAGGCGAGGAGAAGCTCATCTTGGGCATGGGAATCTTCAGCTTGTCCGCGATCAGGCGAACGGCTTCGGGAAAGGTGATGTTCTCGATCTTCTGCACGAAGTTGAAGACATCGCCGGATGCGCCGCAGCCGAAGCAGTGAAAGAATTGCCGCGAAGCGTGCACCGACATCGAGGGCGTTTTTTCCTGATGGAAGGGACACAACCCGATGAAGTTCTGCGCGCCCGCCTTGCGCAGGGTGACGTACTCGCCCACAATGCGGACGATGTCAGCCTGCTGCTTCAGGGTGTACGCAAAATCCCCGGGATTTGCCATGTTGTACTAGTTTGCAGGAAAGCGCAGAGGGATTCAGCCGGAATCGGATCGCGGCTGTGAATCCCCTGTGGAATTCGCCCAGAAAACGGTGGACACCACTGCAAAACTGGAGTCCAAAGCGGCTCCCGAGTCGCTTAATTCCATACGCCGGCCTGCCGAAGCCAGAGTATATTGTTAAATCGCTGGGAGATAGGGCTGTCAAGCAGAAGGGCGAGCAAAGATCATGGGCCTGTGGGAAAGACTGTTCGGTTCAAAGGCACGGCAGTCAGCCGCTTCCACTGCATCGCAGGCCGAAAACATTCCCGCCGAACGGAATGCGCCCGCGCCGGTCGTAAGTCGAAACTTCGAGCCGGCCTTCAAGATCGGAGACCGGATCGGCGGGCGCTATGAAGTGCATCGCATTCTGGGCGGCGGCATGGGCGACAGTCTACGTGGTCTACGATCACCGGAATCGGAATGTCCTCGCGTTGAAGACCTTCCAGAATCGGACGGCGGAGAATTCAGCGGAACAGCGGGCGCTGGAGGCAGGCCTTCGAGAAGGAAGCTTCGGCCTGGATCGCTCTGGAACGGCACGCCTATATTGTCCGGGCGCTATGGGTGCAGAAGTTCATGGCCGGCTCTTCATCGCGATGGAGTACATCGCGCCTGATGAGCGACAGCGCAACACGCTACGGCACTATCTGCTCGGAAAGCCGTTACCACTTGGAGCAAACGCTGCGCTGGGGCATCGAATTCTGTCACGGCATGGAGCATGCCTTAAGCAAAGGGGTGCTGTGCCATCGTGACGTCAAGCCCGACAACATCCTGATTAGCAGCGACGGGCACGTGAAGATCACCGACTTCGGCCTGGCGGCAGCGCTGGATCAACGGGAGGGCTTCGGAACCGAGCGAGAGCCTTGCGCCGCGATGGCACCCGGGGAATTGGGAAGGCAGCACGCTCACGGTGGTGAAGGCAGGAAGAGGACATGTGGCAGGCACGCCCGGCTACATGGCGCCGGAGGTGTTGCGGGGAGAAGGTGCCGACGTACGCTCCGACGTGTACTCGTTCGGGGTGGTGTTGTACCAGATGGTGACGGGCAATCCTGGTGTGCGGTTGGTGAACCGATACGAATTGGCGCCGCTGGTGCGGGTTGATACCGTGCTGTGGCCGGTTATCGAGCGGTGCTTGCAGGCACAGGCGAGCTCGAGGTATCCAGAGCTTCAGGACTGCTGAGGGGAGAGCTCGAAGACCTGGTAAAGAAGGCGGGAGGAGTGGTGGCCCGCCGCCTGAAGATCAAGGAACTTGCAGCTTGGGAATGGAGCGACAAGGGCAATTCGCTGTCAAGTCTGGGTCGCGAGACAGAGGCCATGGCCTGCTATGACCGAGCGCTGGAGATCGACCCCACACATGCGCATGCGTGGAACAACAAGGGCGCTGGGCTGATGGAACTGGGGCGCAAGCAAGAGGCCATTGCCTGCTTCGACCGGGCGCTAGAGATCGACCCCAGACAGCCGCTTGCGTGGAGCAACAAGGGCAGTGCGTTGTCGACTCTAGGGCGCAGGGACGAGGGCATTGCCTGCTTTGACCGAGCGCTGGAGATCGACCCCAAAAATGCGGTGACCTGGCACAACAAGGGCAGAGCGCTGTCGGATGGGGACCGCAAAGAAGAGGCCATCACCTGCTTTGATAAAGCGCTGGAGACAGATCCAAAATATGTGCCTGCGTGGAATGCTAAAGGCGCTGCGCTGTCTGCGCTGGGGCGAAGTCAGGAGGCCCTCGCCTGTTATGACCGAGCGCTGGAGATCGATCCCAGACAAGCGCCATCGTGGGTTGCCAAAGGGGATGTGTTGGTCACTCTAGAACGCAAGGAGGAGGCCATCGCCTGCTATGACCGGGCGTTGGAGATCGACCCCAGAAATACGAGTGCCTGGAACAACAAAGGCAATGCGCTGTCGGATCTGGGGCGCAACGAAGAGGCTATGGCCTGCTGTGACCGGGTGCTGCAAATTGAACCCAGACTTGCGGGTGCGTGGCACAACAAGGGGACTGTGTTGTCGAGTCTAGGACAACACCAAGAAGCTGTCGCGTGCTTTGACCGGGCGTTGGAGATTGATCCCGCGCTCGCGCCAGCGTGGGCCACGAAGGGCTATTAGCGTGTCAATCCTGGGGGACGGCGGAGAGGCCATCGCCTGCTTCGATCGGGCGCTGGAAATCAACCCGACAGATGCGCTTACATGGAGCAACAAGGGCCATATATTGTCAGTTCTGGGCCGTCAAAACGAGGCCATCGCTTGCTACGACCGGGCTCTGGAAATCGACCCTGAGCGTGCGGCTGCGTGGGTAGTCAAGGGCGGCAATATGCTGCTGACTCTAGACCGAAAAGAAGAGGCAATAGTCTGCTATGACCTAGCATTGAAGATCGATCCTAATCTCGCTGGTGCCTGGCACAACAAGGCCACTTCGCTGTCAAGCTTGGGGCGCCAAGAAGAGGCCAAGGCCTGCTTTGACCGGGCACATGAGGCCGAGGCGAGGTTTGCTGCCGTAGGTGCTGGTGAAAACAATACGGTGTCGGCGCCGCGGCGCAAGGATGCGGATATCGACCCAGAGAGGTCAAAGCGTCATTCGGCGATGACTCCATGATCAACCAAGAGCGCAGGGAGGAAGCTATCCTCAACTGGTTGTTCCAGACGGGGTCCATCTCCACAGAAGTGCTGTCGGATGTAGGCCGCTCTATTGCATGGAGCACCAAGGGCAATGCGCTGGTAGGCCAAGGGCGCAACGAGGAGGCTATCGTCTGCTACGACGAGGCGCTGAAAATCGATCCCAAACGCGCCTCAGCGTGGTACGGCAAGGGCTATGCGCTGGGGGCTCTGGGACGCACGCAAGAGGCTATCGTCTGCTATGACCGGGCGCTCGAGATCGACCCCCGATATGCGCATGCGTGGAACAACAAGGGCCTTGCGCTGTGGGCTCTGGGGCGCAAGCAAGAGGCCATCGCCTGCTATGACCGGGCGCTGGAAATCGACCCTAAACTTATCCATGCCTGGAGCAACAAGGGTAATGCGCTGTCGGATGTCGGGCGCAAGGAGGAAGCCGTTGCCTGCTACAACCGGGCGCTGGAGGTCGTGCCGAATGCGGTTTCCTGGTTCAGAAAAGGCAGTGCTCTATCGGATCTGGGCCGCTACGAAGAGGCCGTTCTCTGCTACGACGGGGCGCTGGAAATCGACCCCGGACTTGCGCCCGCGTGGGCAGGCAAGGGCAATGCGCTGTCGGCACTGGGGCGCAAGGAAGAGGCGATCGCCTGCTATGACCGGGCGCTGGAGATCGACACGAAAGATGTCGGATGCCTGGATCAGCAAGGGCGATGCGCTGTCAGATCTGGGGCGCAAGGAAGAGGCTATTCGTCTGCTATGACCGGGCGCTGGAGATCGACCCCAGATGCGCGGTTGCGTGGCTCAACAAGGGCGCTCGTGCTGTCGGAACTCGGGCGCATGGAGGAGGCCATTGCCTGCTACGACCGGCGCTAGAGATCGACCGATCGTTTGCGTGGAACAACAGGCTTGCTGTCGGACTCGGGCGCAAGGAGAGGCCATGCCTGCTATGACCGGCGCTGGAGATCGACCATGGCATGCGTGGCACAACAAGGCCATTGCGCTGTCGAGCTCTGGGGCGCAATGAAGAGAGGCTATGGCATGCTATCGGCGGTCGCAAAGAATTGATCGCCGAGCTGGAAGCAAGCCTTGGGAAGCCGGAGTGACACATGGATCCGCAGGCCATCGTTGACGAGAGCGTCTTGCTAGAACCAACCGGCCGCCTGTGCTTATCCGGCTCGCTTCGAGAATGAGTGCGAAGGACAATCATCAGCCATTCCGGCTTGAGAATCACGAGCCTACTGGGAGACGGAGTTTGACCGGGTGAGCATCGCGCCCTCGCTGACTAGCGCGCACGCACTTCTACCCGCCCGCCGACACCTCGCCCATCAACATGATCGGCGAGGTTGGCTTGTCGGAGCCAGCCTGGTCCTCGACGGTGATCGCGAACGCCTTGGCCTGCACGCCTTCGGGCATGGGATGGTCCATCATCATGGCGTTGCCGTGATCGTCGGGCTTGAAGACGCCGGCCGGCATGGGATCGCCTTTCATGGGAATGATCCACAGCTCGTAGGCCTTACCTTCGGGCACCGGCGGCAGATTGCTGGCCATGAAAATCATGCGCTTTTGCGATGGGCTGAAGATGGCTGTGCCGCTGGGCTGGCGCGGCGACTTCATCGGATTCAGCGAAACGTGTACTGCATCCGGCGATTGCAACAGCCGCATTTGCTGGTTCAAGCGATCGAGTTGCACCGCCTGGTCCTGGTTGCGGTTCGTCAGTTCGGCGAGCTGATCGTTCATCGTACGATTGCTGCGCCACATCCCGATGGCGACGAAGAACAGCGCCACGGCGGCGAAGGCTGGAACCCAGGCCCACCACAGGCTGCGCCGCGGAAGCTCGACCGGCGCGGACGATGGGACACCGCGAGGCTCGGCGGCGATGGCGCGCATCAGGCGCTCTTTGCTGCGCGCCGGAGGCTGCGGCCCGGTGCTGGACAAGCCGAGCAGTCCAAGATCGCCACGCAGCGCCTGCAATTCGCGACGGCAGGCGGCGCAGGTGTGCAGGTGCTCTTCCAGAGACTCCCGCTCCCCGCCCGCGAGCTCGCCCAGCGCGTACAGCGCCAGGTCATCGGCGAATTGTTCGTGCGTCTTCATCACGCAAATCTGGCGCGCAACTGCTGCAGTCCGCTGCGAATGCGCGTCTTGATCGTACCCAGCGGCTCGCCCGTCTTCTCCGCGATCTCGGAATGGGTGAGGCCCTCGAAAAACGCCAGCTCCAACGCCGTGCGCTGATCGGGATTCATCTCCGCCAGCACGCCGCGAACTTTCTCCACCACCAGCGCCCGTTCCGTCTCGTCGCGCAGATCAGGGCCGCTGGTAATGACACATTCCTCGATGTCGGTTTCCGGCCGCCGCTTGCGCAGGCGGTCGATGGACCGATGCCGCGCAATCACCGCCAGCCACGCCGCCAGGCTGCCCCGGCTGGCGTCGAACGCGTCCGGGTTGCGCCACAGTTGCAAGAATACGTCCTGGAGCACGTCCTCGGCTGCTGCCGCGTCCTGCAGACACGCGCAACGCGACCGCATAAACCACCTTGCCATACCGGTCGTAGAGCTCGGACATGGCCTGCTGCTCGCCGGCACGGAGCCGCGCAATCAGGCGCATCTCGTCCGCTGCGTCGCCCCGGGAGCGCGAACTCTTTTCGACAGGTTCCATACCGTAATACGTCTGAGAATGGCTGATAGATTGCTAAACGGCCGCACCGGCCAAAAACATGTTTGCAGAATTTTGCCGCCGGTGTAAAATCCGCCCGCTACTCTGGCCTCGTATTCGAGGTAGCAAACGGAAACCACGAGAACATATCAGTAAATGCTTCGGCGGACAACTGGGGCGAGTGCGAGCCGTAGATTTCGAGTTGCATCTCTGGGTTGATGTTTTCCCCTGTTGTGGCACGCCAGTTCTGCCATCGCGGTCCTCCGCTTGTAATTCAAACAGGAGAGAAAATAATGAAGCAGTTGCTTGCAACGTTGTTGGTGATCTCAGCGATGGTGGTTGGCGCCGCGCCCTTCGCTACTGCCGCGCCTCCACCGCAAATGGGCGGCCAGCAGTCGCTCTATACACGCCTGGGCGGATATGACGCTCTGATGGCCGTGACCAAGGACTTCATTGGCCGGCTGGCGACCGATCCGTCACTGGCGAAGTTCTTCACCGGCTTGAACGACACCTCCAAGGCGAGGGTCGAGTCGCACGTCGTTGATTTCCTCTGCGTGGCGACGGGCGGCCCCTGCATCTACACTGGCCAGGACATGAAGACCGCGCATACCGGCCTGCACATTACCGACGCCGACTGGAACGCTTCGGCGGCACATCTGACGGAAACGCTGAATAAGTTCAAGGTGCCGCAGAAGGAGCAGAGCGAAGTGATGACCGCCATCAGCGGCCTCAAGAGCCAGATCGTGGGGCAGTGAAGGAAGTGGTTAGTGGTCAGTGGATAGTGGATCGTTGCGCGGTCTCAGAACAGGGAGCGCAACCCACTATCCACTGTCTTTACCCTGTTTCCTTCGCTCTTGCATCTCCAGCAACATCTCCTGCCGAGCGCTTGCGGGCAACACGGCTGCGGACTGCCGGAAAGATCGCCTCTTCCTCCATCTGAAGGTGGGCGCGGAAGATTTCTTCGAGGGCCTTGGTGATTCGCGCACATCTCGCCGCCGACGGCGTGCAGCGTCTCCGGGTTGTTGCGCACCATCACCAGCAGCGGCAGCAGCCGTTCGATCAATTCATCGATCGCCTGGTGCTGATCGCCCATGGCCAGCAGAGCACGGCGCACCTTCTCATCGGCGACTGCGCTCAGCCGGGGTTGCAGGGTCCGGTCTTCGTCTGCTTCGTGCAGGGGCAGCGACACGCTGAAGTAGCGGTGAACGCCAGCGGCGGCCTGGCTCGCTTCCTCGGGCGAGACGCCTTGCGCGTGCGCCAACTTCACGGCGACGTCGGTGAAATGCCGGATCCGTTGATGGCAGCCCATCAGAAGGTCAACGGCATCTTCCGTGCCGGTTTTGGGCGAGGAGGAAATCTGATTCAACATTGGTTTCATTATCGCGCAAACCAGGCAACCAGGGATTGCGCGATGAAAACGGATCAGGGTTGATTGCTACCTTTGGAACTTCATTTCCACCGTCACCTGCACGGGCACCGGGCTTCCGTTCTTCTCCGCCGGTTTGAATTTCCACTTCTTGACGGTCTGGACGGCGCTTTGTTCGTAGGCCCGCTCGTCGCTGCGGAGCACCCGCACCACTTCCACGCGCCCTTTCGCGTTGACTCCCACCAGCATCACGACCGTGCCGTGGCGTTCCGCATCCACGGGCAGGTCCGGAAACTTCGGGTCAGGAGCGTGGATCGCCTTGGGAGGTTTGATTCCCGCCGTCACGCGTTCAAAGCGAGAGAAGGTTTGATCGTCAGAAAAATCAGCCGGCGAGGTTGAAAGGGTCGAAGAGGACTCCGACCGCGGGTCGCTGGACTGCGCCCAAGAGAAAGCAGAGAAAGACGAGAGTGATAGCGCAAGAGCCATCAGTAAGAGTATGCGCATCGAAGCCCTGGGGTCATGCAAACGGTATCGCTATCTTAACCCGGCGCGGGTATTTGGGGTCGAGATCGGTGATTGGAAGGCTAGGCGTGTCAGTACAGCTTAAACGTCATCTCCATGTTGAACTGCACGGCCACCGGTTTGCCATCCTTCGTGGCCGGCGTGAACTTGTCGATTGCCTGGCTGCGGCCATCGCGTTCTGGTCCAACCCGTAACCCAGCGGGCGCACGATCTTGACATCATCGACCCCGCCCTCTTCATTGATAGCTACAGCCACTATGACGCTCCCATTGATCTTGGCCTTGCGCGCGGCATCGGAGTACTTGGGATCGGCAATCGACGTGGCGCGGGGCGGGCGGATTCCGGGTCCGATGGGAAGATACTTGCAGGTATCGAACGGTACGGTGGAGTCGGCGCCTGCGGTTGGCATGGTGCGTTGCGTGTGTCGGGATTGGCCGACTGGCTGGGTGCGCGGCTTTCGGGAGCGAAGAGTTTTGCTGCTCCGCTGCTGAGGGCAGATCAGGAAAGCGTCGAGTCAGGATGGCGAGCGTCGTCTTAGGCCTGACAACATGAAAACAAAGGTGTGCAGTACAGCTGAAATCTACTGCCACGGCAATCAATACAGCGACAGGCATATCCGTCCTCTCGGGTTAAGCATTGGGTTCAAATCCAAGTCCCATGCTCGCCCGCGCGTAACGTCGTTATACGTCTCGACCGATCCCAAAGCGATCTGGTTGTACTTGTGCCATATGTTCTCGTGCAGCCCTTGAGAGCAATGTGAGCGTACAGCATCTCAACCAGTGCCCGCTGTTGCGTCGCTTATGCGCATCCATATCGGACGTGTTTCGATAGTGCAGAACGTCCTTGAACTTCGTGCGGCGTATGCGATTGAGGCATCCTGCCACGAGCATTGCCAAGTCGGTGAGGCAAAGGCTCACCGGTTCCGGCTACTGAAACGTATCCCTGAATCAACCTTATATCCGCCTGCAACGTTTGGCTGAATCTTTAAAACGTGCGAGCCATGACTGGGATGAGCGAATTCAGATGAGAACTTGTAGTGCGGGTCACAGCACCCTGGGATTACATACTCAAAACGGTCTCGCATCGTTAAGCTGATTTTTCACGCTCAGCGGCAACATTTGCAATCGTGTCGATGTGATCGAGCACACCGGCCAGAGTATCCGGTCAGTGACCAGCATGTTCCATGAGGTTGGGATTCAGAGCGATGCTTTGCGTATACGAGCCGGTGCTCGGCGCAATGCCAGCAATCAGCGGAAACTGAAAATTGACGAGTCAAGCTACTTTAGCGCTGCGACATGTACACGCTGTAAGGCGTATCGATGCTGGGTCATCTGGAAGTCTGATACGAATACGGAACGCAACAAAAGCGCGTCTATGGCAGCGTCGAACTTGGCATACATCGGCTGGAAAAACACGCGAGACTGATCGGTCACTTGCTGCCTATGAGCGTGAATATCTGCGCTAGTGAGGTATCGCATGCCTTTGCCCGTCGTGCTCTCCGTGCCTCCGAGGTGAGCACCTCCTTAGCGCGTATTGTAAACTGAGAGTACCGGTTCCGAAGCCCTCCGTTTGCCTGAATGCACGCGGTTCCCCCCTAACAGGAAGGAAAGTTGTTTTGAGCAAGAGTCTTCGCAATATCGCCATTATCGCGCACGTGGACCACGGCAAGACCACTCTGGTGGATGCCATGCTGAATCAGAGTGGCACCTTTCGCGCCAATGAGGCCCACGTCGAGCGCGTTATGGACTCCAACGAGCTGGAGCGCGAGCGCGGCATCACCATTCTCGCCAAGAACACGGCCATCTTCTACCACGACATCAAAATCAACATTGTGGACACCCCGGGGCACAGCGATTTCGGCGGCGAAGTGGAGCGTGCTCTGAAGATGGTGGATGGCGTCATGCTGCTGGTGGACGCCAGCGAAGGCCCGCTGCCGCAGACGCGCTACGTGCTGAGCAAGGCGCTCGAAGCCAAACTGCCTCCGATTCTGGTGATCAACAAGATTGACCGGCCCGACGCCCGTTCGCAGGAAGTGCTGAACGAAGTGTATGACCTGTTCATTGACCTTGACGCGGCGGAAGACCAGCTCGATTTTCCCGTGCTCTACACCAACGCCAAGCTGGGGACGGCTTCGACCAGCGCAGACAGGCCGGGCGACAACTTGCAGCCTCTGTTCGAAGCCATCGTCGATACCATCCCGCACCCGCAGGGCGATGCGGACGGACCGCTGCAAGTGCTGGTAGCGAATCTCGATTACAGCGACTATCTCGGCCGCCTGGCCATCGCTCGCGTCTTCAACGGCACGCTGCGAACAGGCGAAGATGTCGCTATCGCCAAACGCGACGGGTCGCTGGAGAAGATCAAGATCACGAAGCTGTTCTCGTTCTCCGGGCTGAAGCGGACCGATATCGTCGCCACTGAGTTGGGCGACATCGTAGCGGTTGCGGGCGTGACCGGCATCAACATCGGCGAGACCATCACCGAGATCGAGAACCCCGCGCCGTTGCCGGTCACGACGATTGACGAGCCGACCATCGCCATTCAGTTCATGGTGAACACGTCACCATTCGCGGGCCGCGAAGGGCAGTACGTTACCTCGCGCAATCTGCGAGAGCGCCTGGAGAAGGAGTTGCTCACCAACGTTTCGCTGCGGGTGGAAGACACCGAGAGCACCGACTCGTTCAAGGTGATGGGCCGCGGCGAGCTGCAGCTGGCGATTCTGATCGAGATGATGCGCCGCGAAGGTTTCGAGCTGGCGGTCGGCAAGCCCGAAATCGTGACCAGGCAGGTTGACGGAAAGCTGATGGAGCCGGAGGAGCGGCTGACCATCGACGTTCCGGAGTCGTTTGTCGGGGTGGTGATCGAGAAGCTGGGCGCGCGAAAAGCGCAGATGCAGAAGATGCACAATCACGGCTACGGGCGGGTGCGCATGGAGTTCGTGATTCCAAGCCGCGGCCTGATTGGCCTTCGCAGCGAGCTGCTCACCGACACGCGCGGGACCATCGTGATGAACTCGTTGTTTGACGGCTACACCGAGTGGCAGGGCGACATCCCACATCGTGTGACCGGGGCGTTGGTGGCCGACCGCGGCGGCCACACCACAGCGTATGCGCTGTGGGGCCTGCAGGAGCGTGGCGAGATGTTCGTCGGTCCCGGCGTCGAAGTTTACGAAGGCATGGTCGTGGGCGAGAACTCGCGCGACAACGACTGGTGGTGAACATCGTGCGCGAGAAAAAGCTGACCAACATGCGCTCCTCCACCGCCGATGATGCGATCCGGCTGGTGCCGTTCAAGAACCTGAACCTGGAGCAGGCGATTGAGTTCATCGCCGACGATGAACTGGTCGAGGTCACACCGAAGGCGTTGCGCTTGCGCAAGAAGATCCTGCAGGAGAACCGGCGGCCGCGCCGCAATGCTCAGCCAGCGGGGGTGGAAGCGCAGTAGCGCTCCCATTTTGGGACCTCATAAGCAAGGGAAAGCGGTTGCTTTTATTCCGCCAGCGGGCGCACAATCGAGGCACTCGGACATGCAGCCTACCTGGCGACTTCCCCCCAAGTTGAAGACAGGACGAAAGCCCTAAATAGGCAGATTTCGCTTCGAGATGGAGAATTGATTCATGGTGAGCCCATGGCAACAAGGGATGAGAATTTTCGGGACCACGCTTCAAGCAGGAGTCGCCGGTCTGGCATTGGTGATCGCTTTTGTGCTGACCGGCGGTGCAACCCAGGCGGCGCAAGCGCAGACCTATAACGTAATTCACAATTTCGCCGGGGGACTGGACGGTTCGGAACCAGCAGCTGGCGTAACCATTGACGGGGCCGGCAATCTCTACGGAACCACCTTTGAGGGCGACGCGCTCACCGGCACGGTCTACAGGCTTAGACCCAAAGGCTCCAGCTGGGTCTTGAGCCCACTATTCCTCTTTACCGCCGGAGGCAGTGACGGGGCCATTCCTTACGCCAGGGTAATCATTGGCAAAGACGGCACTCTCTACGGCACTACTGGATACGGCGGCAACCCGCAAAATTGTCCGGATGGTTGCGGCACCGTCTTCAACCTGAAACCTACACCAACGCCTCCTACTACGCCGTTGACTCCGTGGGTGGAGACTCCGCTCTATCGATTCGGCGGAGGCAGCGACGGAGCCAACCCCTACGGCGCCGACATTATTTTCGATCAGGCGGGTAATATCTATGGCACCACGTACAACGGTGGCGTGGGAACCTGCGCCGGCGGGTGCGGTACGGTTTACAAGCTCACACCCTCCAACGGCAGCTGGACGGAGACCCTTCTGTACAGCTTTACGCAAGGTGGCGATGCCCAACATCCGTGGGGCGGCGTGATCTTCGACCCGTCCGGCAACCTTTACGGTACGACCGTTTACGGCGGAGCCTACGGCGCCGGAGCAATCTATAAGCTGACGCCGTCAGGTTCCGGCTGGATCGAGAGCATTCTCTACAGCTTTAGCGGCGGAACGGACGGAGCGAATCCTTATGCCGGCCTCATTTCTGACCAGGCAGGCAACCTTTACGGCGCGGCCGCCTCTGCAGGATCGGGCACCGGAGGCACGGCTTTCGAACTGGTTCACTCGAACGGCTCCTGGACGTTCAACCTGCTCTACAGCTTCACCGGGGCGGCTGGCCAGTTCGCCAGCGGGCCTGTTGCCAACCTCGCGTTCGACAGCGCCGGGAGTCTTTATGGCACTACTCATGGCGACGGAGCCTATAACTCAGGCACCGCTTTCAAACTGACTCCGGCGATGGGCAGTTGGCAGTACACCTCGCTGCACGACTTCACGGGGGGTACCGACGGCGGATATCCGCGCAGCAGCATCGTGTTCGACAAGAGTGGCAATATGTATGGCACCGCGGCCGGAGGGGGAACCGGGGACCCCAACAATTGCTATGGCGCTTGCGGTGTTATCTTCCAGGTCACAGCTCACTGACGTTGTTCCGGAGTTGCGGCGCCGGCGTCCTTAGTTGGAACGCCGGCGTTTTCCTGTCTTTCAAAGCTGCCAGCGCTAATGTGACAGTATGCCATCCACCGCTCGCTGTGCGGCGGCAAGGTCTTGCGACAAGAACTTCGCCTGCTGTCGGGCAGCTTGCGCTTCAGCAGTTCGTCCGCTCTGTTCCAGCGCCTGCGCCAGCAGGAGGTATCGGACGTCGGAGGGCTGGAGGGCGATGGCCCGCGAGTACGCTTGGATTGCGGCGGCAAGGTCACCAGCCTTTTGTTCCGCCACGCCCAATCCACGTTCGCACCCGTGCCCTGGATGCCGTGGCGGCCGCGGGACTGACCCGGCTGATCGGCTACGTGGCCGGACGACGTCTACCTCACCACCGGGCCGCTCTACCACTCCGGTCCGGGCGGGTTCGCCAGCATCGCCCATCGCGCTGGGCAACACCGTCGTGGTGCAGCGCAAGTTCGACGCCGAGGACTGGCTGCGTCTGGTGCAGACCTACCGGGTGACGACCACGTTCACGGCGCCGACGCCGATCCGGATGGTGTGCACGCCTGCCCGAGGAGGTCAAGGCGCGCTACGACCGCTCCAGCATGCGCGGCTGATCGCCAACGCCGCGCCCTGGACGCTGGCCCTGAAGAAGATGTACCTGGCCGACTTCCCGCCCGACTCGCTGTGGGAGGTCTACGGCTCGACCGAGCTGGGCGTCGACACCGTGCTGCGCGCCGGAGGACCACCTGCGCAAGCCCGGGTCGTGCGGTCGGCCGGCGCCAGGCGTCGAGATCAAGCTGTTCGACGACGGACGGGCGACGAGGTGACCGAGCCGTTCCAGACCGGCGAGCTGTACGTCGGATCGGCCGGCATGTTCGACACCTACTACAAGGCGGAGGACAAGTACGAGGAGAGCAGCAGGGGGGACTACCACACCGTCGGCGACATCGCCTACCGGGACGAGGACGGCTACTACTACATCGCCGACCGCAAGAACGACATGATCATCAGCGGCGGCATGAACATCTATCCCGCCGAGGTCGAGGCCGCCCTCGATGCCTCCCCGGACGTCTACGAGGTCGCCGTGTTCGGGATCCCCAACGAGCAGTGGGGCGAGAGCGTGCACGCCGTGGTGGTGCCGTCCCGGCCCGGCGTCACCGAGGCCGGACATCCAGGCCTTCGCCCGGGAGCACCTGGCCGGCTACAAGATCCCCAGGTCCGTCAGCTTTGTGGAGGAGCTGCCCAAGACCGGCTCGGGCAAGGTGCTCAAGCGCCAGCTGCGGGAGTCGCATCAGCCCGAGCGGACGTAGCGCGCCCAAGCCGGGTCCGGCCAGATGGCCCCTATCTCGTTTTAAGATGATAAGAAAACCTTAAAACTGCTTGTCAGATAGGCGGGCATCCGTCATACTGGAGGAAAGCGCTCCGGCCGGTAATCCCCCCACTGGACCGGAAGCCGTATGCGAAGGGCCTGGTAAATCCCCCCCGCCGGGCCCTTCGCCGCGTTCGGCCTCAGGCCAGCACGAGCGGCGGCCGGGCTCGAGTCTGCCGGCGCCGGGGTGGCGGGGCCGGCGCCGGCGGGGCCGAGCTCGGGCCGGGATATCAGGCACCTCGGGCCGGGAGAAGTGTGCAAGCATCGCAGCCCATGCCGCCCCCATCCGGACGCCAGATCCGCCTGACCCATGCCGAGCAGGAAGCCTGGGTCGTGCAGGTCGGTGCCGGGCTGCGCGCCTACACGATCGGGGGCGTCGCCGTCATCGACGGGTACCCGGAGACGGAGATGGCGTCGGGGGGTCGGGGCCAGGTCCTCATGCCCTGGCCGAACCGGCTCGGCGACGGACGATTCGCGTGGCGCGGCCAGGACCTGCAGACGGCGCTCACCGAGCCGGAACAGCACAACGCCATCCACGGGCTGGTCCGGTGGGCGCCCTGGACGGTGGTGGACGAAGGTGTCAGCGCCGTCCGGTTCGAGTACCGGCTGTACCCGGAGCCGGGCTGGCCCTGGATCCTCGACCTGTCGATGTCATATTCGCTTTCCGATGCCGGGCTGGAAGTTCGGGGGAGTGCCACCAATGTGGCGGGCGGCGGAGGAGATTGTCCCTTTGGGGCGGGCTGGCACCCGTATCTCGCCGCGTTCGGGGGTCTGGTGGACGACCTGGTGCTGACCGTGCCGGCGCGCACGACCTACGAGGCCGACGAGCGGGGATTGCCGGTGCGCCGCGTTCCGGTGGAGGGCCAGCAGGTGGACTTCCGGGCCGGCCGGCGCATTGGCGCCCTCCAGCTCGACACGGCCTACACCGACCTCGATAGGGACGGCGCCGGTCGAGCCGTGATCGAGCTGGCCCGCGCAGACGGGTCGGGCCGGGTGACCCGCCTGTGGATGGACGCGGCCTGCACCCACTTGATGGTCTTTTCGGGTGACACCCTGGCGGAGCCGGATCGCCGCCGCCGGGGCCTGGCCGTCGAGCCCATGACCTGTGCGCCCAACATGCTTCAGAGTGGCGACGGGCGCCAGGTCCTGGCCGCAGGCCAGACGCTGCAGGTGGCCTGGGGCGTCGTCGGAGCCTGAGGCAGGCAGGCGCCCGGCTCAGGCTTCAGTGGGCGGCGCCGAACTGGGCCTCTTCGGTGGACCCACTCAGGGCGAGCGTCGAGGCATTGCCTCCGGACAGAGTGGTCATGATGTCGTCGAAGTAGCCGGCGCCGACCTCCCGCTGGTGCCGGGTGGCGGTGTAGCCGTCGCTCTCCTGGGCGAACTCTCGCTGCTGGAGCTCGACGTAGGCGCTCATGCCGCGCTCGGCGTAGCCCCGGGCGAGCCCAAACATGGACTCGTTGAGGGCGTGCCAGCCGGCGAGGGTGACGAACTGGAAGGTGTAGCCCATGGCGCCCAGCTCCTTCTGGAAGCGGGCGATGGTCTGGTCATCCAGGTTCTTCCTCCAGTTGAACGACGGCGAGCAGTTGT
>CAVXDA010000017.1:0-14645 GCA_963760415.1 uncultured Acidobacteriaceae bacterium
CGATCCATTATTACGGTAAGTTATTGATTTTACATTACATCTCAACAGGGGAGTCTTGTCAACAAAGCGCTAGTCGCACTTCGCCGATTCGAGCCCCACCAAATCGGCCATCTTTCGGTGAGTGCTGAGCGCTAATCGCGAACGGCAGACTCCATCAATTATCATTCGCGTATCACTGCATGAAAAATCTCGGCATCCTTCTTTCCGGACGCGGGTCGAACTTTGAGGCCATTGCCAACAACGTCGCCTCGGGCAAGCTCGACGCGAACATTGCGGTCGTCGTCTCGAACCGTGCCGATGCCCTCGGCATCGAATCGGCGCGGCGTCGAGGCCTGACGGCGCTGGTGATTCCGTCCAAGGGCAGGCCGCGCGAAGAGCATGATCGCGAGGTTGTCGCCGCGCTGCGCGAGCACGACGTTGACATCGTCTGCCTCGCGGGATACATGCGCCTGCTTTCGCCGTGGTTCGTGCAGCAGTTCCCCAATCGCATCCTCAACATCCATCCCGCGCTGCTGCCGGCATTCCCCGGACTGGAAGCGCAAAAGCAGGCCCTCGACTACGGCGTGAAAGTCTCGGGATGCACGGTACACTTCGTCGACGCGGACCTCGACCACGGCGCCATCATCCTGCAGAAGGTCGTGCCCGTGCTCGATACCGACGATGAGCACAACCTGGCCGTCCGTATCTTGAGCAGGAACATGTTGTCTACACCGAAGCGATCCGGATTGTGCTGGAAGGCAAATACAGGATCGAGGGGCGAAGAGTCATCGCTAGTGCATAATTGGCGCGAAATCGATATGACCATGTTAAAATGACCATGGTCATGTGGAGGTGACTATAATGGTGAGGACTGTCCTAAGGAAGAAGGTAGCGACCGGAACGCCCGTGGCGGCAGGGAAAAAGCAGATGGCTGCGGGCGAGTTCAAGGCCAAGTGCCTGCGGCTGATTGACGACGTTAGCGAAACGGGCCACGAAGTCATCATCACAAAGCGTGGCACACCTAGGGCGAAGCTTGTTCCGTTCACAACACCCAAGAAGAAGCCGTTTCTCGGAAGGCTGGTAGGCCTCATGGAAATCGTGGGCGACCCGGACGACCTCATAAAACCGGTATTCCCACTTGAAGACTACGACATGCTGAAATGATCCTTCTCGACACTCATGTGCTGGTATGGGCAGAGCTTCAACCCGGCAAACTCTCGCGTGGGGCCGCTTCTGCCATCGAAAGGGCGCAGGCGTCTGATGGACTGGCGGTTTCCGCAATTACCCTCGTCGAATTAGCGGGACTTATCTATCGCGGTAGAGTCCGCCTGCGAGGCAGCTTCGAGTCGAGTATTCGACAGTTTATTACCGATGTGACAGTCAAACCGATTACTCTCGACATCGCGGTGTTAACGGCCCACTTTCCTCCGGACTTCCCTTCCGACCCGATGGATCGCATCATTGCCGCCACCGCCCGAGCGGAAGGCTTGCCGTTGGTCACCGCAGACGAGCGAATCCTCGGTTGCTCGTTGCTGAAGACGATCTGGTGAAGCTACGAAAGCTACTCCCGTGAGGGAGGCGGATATTGGGACTCCGGTTACGTTCAACCTCTGGACTTCTTCGGAGATGGAACCCGCATACCGACACTCGTGGTTTCGCCCTATACCAAGCCTGGACACATTTCGCACACTTATACCGACCACGTCTCGATCCTGAAGTTCATCGAGTACAACTGGGGACTGTCTCCGCCCACCGGACGCAGCAGCGACAATCTGGCCAATCCAACCCCAAGCGCTTCCAATCCCTACGTTCCGTCGAACAGCCCGGCCATCGGCGATTTGACGGACCAGTTCAAGTTCAACTAGGTCAGGGGGCCGACCGGGCAAACCAGCCTCGATGGCCTTCCTCAAGCAACAACGCCGACCTTCGGGCCGGCGTTGTTTTTCTGGAGCGATTGTTGATCGTGGAACTCGAATCCCCTACATCTGGTAGTGCAGCAGCGAAAACACATCGTAGTCCGCCAGCTTATCGCGGCCTTTGAGGGCATCCAGCTCCACCACGAATCCCAGGCCACAGATGTCGGCGCCGAGTGACTTTGCCATTTCCGCGGTGGCTCGCGCTGTGCCTCCGGTCGCCAGCAGGTCGTCACAAATGACCACGCGCTGGCCGGGCTGGATCGAATCCTTGTGCACCTCCAGCGTGTCATGGCCGTATTCCAGCTGGTACTTCCACTGCAGCACTTCCGCGGGCAATTTCTTGGGCTTGCGTACGGGAACGAAGCCGGCGTTCAAGCGGTAGGCGAGCGCGGGACCGAAGATGAATCCGCGCGCCTCGATGCCCAGCACCAAGTCAATGTCCTTGTCGATGTAGTGCTCGGTGAGCGCGTCGATGAGGCGGGCGAAGCCCAGCTTGTCCTTCAACAGGGTGGTGATGTCGTAGAACAGAATGCCGGGTTTGGGGAAGTCGGGAACTTCGCGGATGAGTTTCTTGAGGTCGTCACAGTTGTGCGGCGCCATAGTTTACCAGGCTCCTTCGATGCGAAACGATTGGGTTTCCAACAACGGCGCACTGGACTCGCCGACGTGGTCAACCCGCGCGGCGCGTGGGCCTTGCTGCAGCTTGCGGCGCAGCGAGTTGTGCTGCTCGTGTGTGCCCGTCGCCATGACTTCGACGTCGCCGTTCTCGGTGTTGCGCACCCATCCGGTCACCCCGATCTGACCGGCTTCGCGCTCCACGAACCAGCGGAAGCCAACGCCCTGCACGCGTCCGGAGATCAGGTAACGGCGGGTTTCAAAGTCTCGCATGGGTTAGCAAACAGCAGTTACCACTTGGCGGACGATTCCTTGCTTGGCGGATTTTCCTTCCTCAACATGTTGGCGACCCCTTCGTCCATCTCCCTGATGCTCTTGGGCCGCCCACGATATGGAACGCACCCGATCAGAGTCTTCCAACTCCGAGATGCTATTGTCTTGCGATTGGGTCTTGTGTCCTTCTTCCTCATGTCATTTCAGTACGCCCAAAGCCAAGCATTTGCAAGCTATCTACGCTCGTGACAAATACGCGCCCTCCGAGGTATCCACCCTGATCTTCTCGCCTTCGTTGATGAACGGAGGCACATACACCACGAGTCCGGTTTCGGTCTTGGCCGGCTTGGTGACGCTGCTGGCCGTCGCCGATTTCAATCCCGGCTCGGTCTCCACCACCGTGAGTTCCACCGTTTGCGGCAGCTCCACGCCCACCGGTTTGCCGTCGAAAAACTCTACTTTGATCTGCAGATTTGCGATCAGGTAATCCACGGCGTCGCCCAGGATGTCCCGGTTCAGGTGAAGCTGCTCGTAGTTCTCGGTGTTCATGAAGTAGTAGTCGTCGCCATCGGCGTAGAGAAACTCCATCTGCACCTCGTCCACGGTGACCTTCTCGATGGGGTCGCCGGAGCGGAAGCGGTGCTCGAACATGGCTCCGGTACGCAGGTTGCGCAGCTTGGCCTGAATGAAGGCGCGGAGGTTGCCCGGGGTGCGGTGTTCCACCGAGAACACCGAGTGCAAGTCATTGCTGTGCTTGATGACCATGCCCGGACGCAATTGTGTGGCTGGAATCGCCATTCCTGTAACTCCTTATCTCTTTTGGGGGAGCCGCTTCGCGAGAATGTTCTCACGGAGCATCGTAGGCGCGCGGCTCAAAGGGCAAACACTTAATTTTACATGCCCGGCAAGATGATTGGGAAATCGGCAACGCTCTTGGGACAAGGCAACCACTGCCTGACCGCGACTTTCTAACTGGAACAGGCACTGAAACCGGTCGGCCGGCAGAAGGCCTGGTGACACGCTAGGTGTCCAATCCGAGCACGACACTCAGTATCGCGGTAATATTTCCATAGGAAGGACGGTTCTAATGAGCGATGAAATGAATGATTTCGCAAGCTCGGGAGAATATCGGGGGTCAGGCAGCGGCTTGACGATGCTCCTCATAGGCCTGGCGGCCGGCGCCCTGATTGCGCTGTTGCTCACGCCCCAGACCGGCAAGCAGATGCGCAAGACCCTGCGCCGCAAGTATGAGGACGCGCGCGACGCGATGGACGACTTGGGCGATCAGGCCGGTGACTGGATCGACAAGGGTTCGGAGTGGGCCGACAAGGCAAAGACCAAGGTCGCCCCGCTGGCGAAGCAGTTCCGGCGCTAGGCTACGCCGGGTGAAAAGAAGACAGGGAAGGCGGCTGATCATGCCTTGATTCTCGCGGCCGCATTCCCTTTCCGTTCGCGCGACGTGAAATGTGCCATCAACCTCGGAACTAGGACGAGCCGCACAGTCCTGCGCAGCGGCTGTGCCGCCGTCGAACGTTACAGTTCTGCGACCAGCCCGGCTTGCATCCATCGCCCGGGACGGCGGCTGATATAGAATTCGTGCCAGTTCCAGAACCGTGGGCTGGCGCAGCCTTTCTGGTCCACCGCGTGTCATTGTGAACCTCCGTCTCAAACTCGTCATCGGTGCGGTACTGGTCTTCGTCTGTTGTGTTCTTCACGCGGAGAAGATCTCTGATATTCCCCCCCAAGGCTATGTTACTGACCTGGCGCAGGTCATCGAACCGGCTACAAAAGCAAAGATTGAGGCACTCTGCACTGAGGTCCAACAGAAAACCGGCGCGCAGATCGCCGTGGTCACCGTGCGTTCCCTCGATGGCCGCAGCAGGGAGGATTACGCGGCCGATCTCTACAAACACCTGGGCGTAGGCTCAAAGAAAGACAGCATCGGCGTTCTGTTGTTGCTGGCTCCGCAGGAGCGGCAGTACAAGGTCGAAGTGGGATACGGTCTGGAGCCGGTCATCAATGACGCGCGCGCCGGTGACGTGGGCCGGGCGATGGTGCCCGACCTAAAGAGCGGCGATTATAGTGGCGCGGTGATGTCAGGTGTCACTCTTCTGGCGCAATTTATCGCAGCCGACAAAGGGGTACAGCTTACCGGTGTGCCGAGTCTGCCGGCCAGGCGTCCACGAGCCTCAGGGAACGGTCTGCCGTGGTGGCTGATCGTGCTGCTCTTCTTCGGAATCCCCTGGCTGATTCGCGCTATCAGCCGCAGAGGCGGCGGTCCCGGATCCCGTTTTGGCGGACGCGGCGGCGGAATTCCGCCTGTAATCTTCATGCCTCCAATGGGCGGCGGTTGGGGCCATGGCGGTGGATTCGGAGGCAGCTCGGGAGGGTTCGGCGGCGGTGGTGGTGGCTTCGGAGGATTTGGCGGTGGCATGAGCGGAGGCGGTGGCGCGGGAGGTAGCTGGTGAGCGGTGAGGATCGAGGGTCGCGATGAAGAAACCCGAAAGCAAACTTCAGGACCTGGTCAGCCGGCTGCAGGCAGCTTCCGGCGACAACCTGGTTTCTGTGGTGCTGTACGGCTCGGCGGCGCGGGAAGAGTTTCACGAGCGGTACTCCGACGTCAACGTGTTGGTGGTGTTCCGCGATCTCGGCGCCGGGCCGCTATCGGTCATCACTCCAGTGGTCCGCTGGTGGACGCACGAAGAGAAATTCACGCCTCCGTTGATGATGACCGAAGCCGAGTTGCGGGAGTCGGCCGATGTGTTCGCAATCGAGCTGCTCGACATTCAGCACATGCACAAAACATTATTCGGCCAGGATATTGTCAGCGCCATCCAGGTTCCCATGAACCTGCACCGGGTCGAGGTGGAACACGAATTGCGGACTGCCCTGTTACGCCTGCGGCAGCACCTGCTGCTAAGCCCTGACAACGAGGACGAGTTGCGGCGCGTGCTGGCCAAGTCAATTGCCAGCGTAACTACCCTGCTGCGTCATGCGCTCATTGCGGTGGGAGAACAACCCCCTCACGACAGAGCGAAGGTGATTGAGCAGGCGGGAGCGGTTTTTGGATTTGATGCCGGGTTCATGCAAAACATTCTTGCGCTGCGCAGCAGTCACGACCATCCCGGAAATGTCGTCGAAAGCTATAACGGCTACATGAGCGCCATTGGCCGGGTCGCCCACGAACTTGACGCGCGCGTGCCGAAGAGCCACTGGCGGAAGATGTCCCCGACGGTGTAAGAGATCAATGTGAAAGCGAGACGCAAATGAAAATTGGATTGATCATAGTTATCATTTTGGTGGTGCTGGGATTCTGGCTAGGAAGCACCTACATCGGCCATCGCAACGACATGGTGCGCAAGAAAGAAGCGATCAACGCTGCGTGGTCGCAAGTGGATGTTGTCCTGCAACGCCGCGCCGATCTCATCCCCAACCTGGTTGAGACGGTGAAGGGCTACGCCAGCCAGGAAGTGAAGGTGTTTGGCGACATCGCGGCAGCGCGCGCTGCCCTGATCGGAGCCAAGACTCCGCAGGACAAGATCGCCGCCAACGGGCAGTTGGACGGTGCCTTGAGCCGCTTGCTGGTCATCGTGGAGAACTATCCGCAGCTCAAGTCGAATGAGAACTTTATGCGCCTGCAGGATGAGTTGGCGGGCACGGAGAACCGCATCGCCATCGAGCGTCGGCGCTACAACGAAACGTTGCAGGACTACAACACCTACATCGGATTGTTCCCCAACAATATTGTGGCAAGCATGTCTGGATTTACTCGTAACGATGCCTACTTCAAGACCGAAGAGGGTGCGCGACAAGTTCCCAAAGTCAACTTCGGGGGAGCAACAAGTCAGCAACCGGCTCCTGCGCCGGCACAGTAAATGAGATTTGCGAGTTAGGGTGACATGTCGGCAGTGGACGCGCCGTCACGCCCCACTTAAGAAGTGTCATCACGAGCGTAGCGAGGGATCTGCTTTATGTGAAGGCTACAAGCAGATCCCTCGGTCGCCGGGCGACCTCGTGATGACAAACGTTTGACAACTGTTGGCCGGGCGGCCCGAGACTCAAGCTACGGCACGTGCTCTTCGAAGAGGTCAGTAGAGCCGGAAATTCACTTCGACGTTGATCATGACGGGAACCGGCTGTCCATCTTTTCTGGCAGGCTCGAACTTCCACTGTTTCACGGCCTCGATGGCCTTCTCGTCAAGGCCCATGCCCAGCGGGCGCTGCACGCGAATCTGTTGCGGGCGGCCGGCAGCATCCACCACCAGCCACAACACCACCGTGCCTTGATACTTGGCTTTGCGCGCTTCTTCGGAGTACTCAGGATCAGGCGCGTACAACGCTTTGGGGGCGCTGACACCGCCGCCTACACGATAGGCCCCGCCGCCGTATCCACCGCCATGTCCTGGACCAACCCCGGGGCCGGTTCCCGAACCGACGCCGCCACCGCTGCCGCTGCCAATGCCTCCGCCGAATCCGACGCCGTTGGAAGGCGGTCCGATTACCTTGGACAACGGATCGCCCAATTGGCCGACCGTGGGGAGTTTAATCTCTGGAGGCACCACAACCGTTGGCATCACTTCCAGCTTGGGATGATCATTGCGAACCACGATCGCCGGAGGCACGATCTGGTCTTTCGACAGCTTGGGGAGAACACCCTTGGGAGCGTTGAGCTTGTCGCGATCGCCACCGCCGCCGCCGCCGCCCATGCGGTTCTTCGAGACCGGCAGCGGAAGGTAGGGACTGATGTCGGTGGCCAGCGATACCACCTGCTGTTTGATCTGCTCTTGATGCGTGAGTGCCCAGTGGCCCGACCAGATGATCACACCGATGGCGACCAGGTGCACGGCGAACGAATACAGCAAGGTGTCCTTGCGCTGGGGGTAAAGGCCTGGCCCCTCAAACAAAGAGGGCAGAACCTGGTCCTGGGGCGCAACTTTCGGGACAGCAGCCTGCGGTTTGGACACTAACGGCATCGACATCGCTTGTACTCAGTATAGACCCAGCAGCGGGCGATAAGTTCCAGAAAAATACACATGAGCCTGGGGACCCCATCCCAACATCCAACTGTTCGTTGCCGCAAATGCTTGTACTTACAGCAGTTGACCCCTCATTCGCAGACGATCAGCCGCAACGCATGGCGCCGCACACCTAATTCGACGGGCGAAGTGCAAATAGGTTCGCCATCGGCGAAAATTTCTGTCGCGGGATCGGTTCGAATCCGCACCCGCGAGGCCCGAAAATATTCCACTTCCTTCATACCCACGTGCCCCCCGCGATAGACCACACGAAACAACCGCGATAGCCGAAGCTTGCTCAGGCGCCGTACAAAGCAGATGTCAAGCAAGCCGTCGTCCATTTGCGCCTGATGGGTCAGCCGCATGCCGTGGCCGTATTGCGGCCCGTTGCCGGCGGCGATTAGAAAGCCGGGCTCGTCAAGGCGCGTTTGCCAGCTTCCGTTCACTTCGACCGATAGCGTGATGTGCGGCGGCTGAAAACCACCCAGCACGCGTATCAGCGCGACCAGGTATCCGCCGTGCGCCCGCAGCCAGCGCGGCTGGCGCAGCGTGAGACGGTTCACCGCGGCATCCAGGCCTGTACCAGCAATAGATGCATAGAACGTGGTACGCGTGACCTCGCGCTCCGCCTCGCTCCGGCGGCGCAACTGCGACTGCATGATGCGCGCGCCCATCTGCGGAAGGTCGGGCCGCGGGCCCGCCGGGACGAAGTGGAGCGACTCCAGCGACTCACTTTGCCAGGCGACTAGCGCGGCGGGTTTGGTCTCATCCATCGCCTGAATCGTGCCCAGATCAATCGTCCGCAGGTTGTCGCCTACAGTACAGAAGCGCCGCCATGCTGCCAGCGCATTCTCGACCGTCGCGACTCCGATAACGTGGGCAAAGTCGTTGGCGCTTCCCATAGGAACCACGAGCGTAGGGATCTGCTTGAGCGCCAGTCCGCTGAGATGGCGATGGATGGTGCCGTCGCCACCGAAGACCAGCGCCGCCTCGGGCTGGTCGGTGGGATCGAGCTCGTTGCCTGAGAATAGGCTCACGCCCGGCAACTCAAATCGCCGGACGTGGCGCTCGTTGGCGACAGGTCCGAGAAGGGCGACGGCGCGCACCGGGCTACTTTCGCACAGGCAGGGGGAAATTCAAAATTGAAGCCGATGGACAGCGCTCTTCGCTGTTGCCTCCTCGCTCTTCGCTGCTGACTTTCGCTTTCCCCGCCGCACTTCTGTGCCCTGAGGCGAAGAAGAGTCGAAGGAGCTGGCGTGAGAATGGTAGCCGCAAAGCCAATGTAAACTCAGTCGGGCTCCAGCTTTTCGGGCGTCGTATTGTTACCCTCCCCTTGTTACCTCCCCTGTTGCGCTTCGCGTATTTTCAACAACTTAGACACCATTCATATCGCAAGATATAGATTCTAAACATGTTATTCGTAAAATATTGAAATGCTTAAAGTTACTGCCCAACTATGAAGTCCTTCTAGCTATCCGGCGATAATCAAGTGCGAAGTCGGGCACCCCGCGGACGGAACAATCAGGGTCCAAAGTAACCGGAGCTATCCAACAACAGCTGTGTGGGATTCGAGGCATAAGCGCCGATCCAGCCATTGCTGGAGGGCACAATTGCCATGTTCGAGGTTATCGCCCCGTCGAAGGCATTCAAAGTCGAAACCACTGGTTGTGCCGCGCCAGCATCCCACAGGGTCAGATAGCCCAGCCAGCCTTGCGGTACAACCGTTGCGTTCAGCACAAAGGCCTGCGCCGCGTAGCTCAGTCCGCAAGGGCTGGTGGCCACACTCACGGGGATCGTGCCAACGAAGAGCCCTCCGCTTAGGCGCGTGTCCAGCACTCGGCAGGGCGCCGTGCTGTACAGGGAGAGTCCGCCGGCAGCCGGGGGGGCAAAATATCCGTTGATGTCGATTAGCACGTCGGAGTCGTTGCTAACGAAGACGTCAATATCACCGCCATTACCAGCAGGCACGATGGCCGCATTTGCTGTCGGCACCCCCGTCGGCGCATTCAGGGTGGAGACGAGTGGCTGGTTCTGTCCCGCTGGCCAGGTGGTCAAGTAGCCCAGAGGCCCTTTCGGCACAGCGGTAAAGTTCAAGGAATAAGCTGTTGCGACCGCCGGTATTTGGCAACCACTCGAGCTCATGGGGAAGTCGCGGCCCGCAGCGCCCCCCCGCAAGAATGGTCCTCCGAATGGTCCATTGGGGCCGCGGGTATCTGCCACGCGGCAAGGGTAAAGCGGATAAAAAGCCAGCGTCGAGTCCTCGACTGGGGCAAAGTAGCCGTTGATATCGATGATTACGTTGGTTGTGTTGGTGACAAATAGTCTGATGGCGCCGCCCGCCCCTGCCGGGACAATCGCGGCATTGGCCTTGACCCGTCCGTCCGAGTTCAGAGTGGAAACCCTCGGCTGGTCCTGACCAGTCGGCCACACGGTCAGGTAAGCCAAAGGCCCGCCCGGCACCACTGTAATGTTCAACGAATAGGCGGCGGCAGTCGGCGGGATGCCACACGCGCTATTGGGAATAATAAAGTCTCGCGAAGTGCCGGCGCCCATAGGCGGACCACCAAAAGGTCCAGTGGGTTTCCGCGTGTCTGCCACCCGGCACGGGGTCACGGGAACGAATTGCAGCGGATCGGAACTGGCGCCGGCAATCACCGATACCGTGTCGTCTGCGCGGTTGGCCACGTAAATCCGGTTGGTGAGCGGATCGAGGGCCATAGCATCGGGGCTACGGCGAACCCGAAGGGTGGTAACGAAACGATCCGTCCCATTAAATGCGCTCACCGTACCCTCGCCGTAATTGCCGACATAGATCACGTTGGTCATCGGATCGACCGCCGTGGAGCCGGGAGCCTGTCCCACGGTTACCGTAGCGGTGGCGGTATTCTGCACCCCATCAATCACGCTCACGGTACCGTCGCCATAATTGCTGACGTAGATCTTGTTTCTAACCGGATCGACGGCAAGCGCACACGGATACGCGCCGACGGTTACATTTGCGATTAGCGAATTGCTCGGCCCCCCGTCGATCACACTCACGGTGTTGGCCAGGTTGGCGACATAGATCCTGTTCGTCTCAGCGTTGACGGCCAGGGCGTAGGGATAGGCCCGGTGGGTAAACACCTGGGTCGCGGAATTGCTTCCCCCATCGATGACGGTCACCGAGGCATCTCCATAGTTGGCGACGTAAATCTTATTGGTTACCGGGTTGACGGCTACGGCCTGGGGATAGGAGCCCACCGGAACTGACGCGATTAAGGAATTGGTGAATCCGTCGATCACGGTCACGTTTTTGCTGTATTGGTTGACGGTGTAGACCCTGTTGGTGATGGCGTTGACCGCGATGGCCTGCGGCCAGACCCCAGCGGGAAGGGTAGCAGCGGCTAGGGTCGCGCCGTCAACCATGGTCACCGTATCGTCGCCCCGATTGGCCACATAGATTTTGTTGGTCGAGGGATTCAGCGCAGCCGCGACAGGAGAATTTCCGACGGGCACGACGGTTGTTCCGTTGTTGCCGCCGTTAATGATCGTCAAGTTGTTGCTGTTCTGGTTGACCGCGAAAATCTGATTGGTAACCGTATTGACGGCCAACGCAACCGGAGCCGACCCCACCGGTACGGTGGCGATGAGGGTTTGCGCTGCAACCCGAAGGGCTGGTAACAGAAAACTGCACGCCAGAAGGAAATGCGACCCAAAGCGGCTCCCCGGCATATCTCGCCTCACTACTTCTCTGGTTCGGGCGTGAGGGTCCGCGCGAGGGTCTGGCGCGATGTCGCTCGACAGCTTGGTTCCAGGCTTTCGTCCAGCGCATCAACGGTTCCCATTCGAGAAGCTCGCTGCGTCTCCGCAGTCTGCCGACTCAGCGCTGGTCGAGCACTCTTGATGTGTCTTCCATGTTAGCGCGCAAGCCGCGTACTCTCAATACGTTCGCAGCACATTCCATCGGAAAAAGCTGTAGCACGTTCCAATTTGGGAAACCCGCCATTCCTCCTTTTCAAGTCCTGTTCGCTCTCAAGCGTGCCTGCGCTTTCCCTGACCTTGAAGTTCGGTGGAGGCACAAGGCATCTTCTGTTGCGCAACGGCCACATCGGCCGGTATGGACCGATCGGTCACCTGACACTGCCGCCGGTCGGGCCGGTCCTCTCTCAGCACACCAGCTTGGAGAAAGATTTCGCTGAGGGCGTCCAAGGCTTGTGCCACCTGCTGATGGACCCAAGCCCTGGTGCAACGCAGCATCCCGGCGATCTCATCGCGCGAGAAATCGTAGAGTCCGATGAAGGTGATCATTTCCGCGTGGTCATCGCGCAAACGCGCCAGGCAGAGCTCGACGTCGCGAACGAAGACGGCCTGTTCCTCGAAGCTGGGAATGGCATGATGAGATACTTTGGCACGAAAGAACTCTCGTCCCAGCAGGGATGGCAGCCTTCCCACCTGGGACGAGAGTTCGAAAAAGTGCCGCATAATAGCCAGGGTTTGGCCGCGAAAGCACAGCATTTCCGGCCGGGGATCGATCTCAAGCAGCTCTTCCTGGGAGCAGTCTTCTTCCCCGAATACCGGCAGGCGGGGCTTGCAGGGGACCAGCGAGGGCGCTCTCATGACCGCCTCCCATATGCCAGTTCGAGCTGAGTCGCCGGTTGCAAAACCGGCAGCTCGGGTTTCACGGCATGAGGTCTGCGGATGGGTATCTTCGACCGCAAGGCTTCGCCCAGGGGCAAGTTGAATAGTGCCCGCCCGCAGGGTTTGCAATAGGTGTCTGCCGAGTCGGCGCGGCGCAAGCGCAGCGAGCCGCATCGTTCGCAATACTTCAGTTCACAGCTAATGGCCTGCATTCTTCCTCCCGATTTGCTTGGCCCAGCACAGACAAAAGCCCAGCGAAAGGTCTCTGGAGTCTGTTCCAGACCTGTTCGCAGGGCTCGTTTCAGTTACGATGACCTGCTATTGGGTTATTTGGTTCCGTTCGCAACGGAATGCTGGCAGCGGACGCAAGCGACCTATGTTAGGAGTGCGAATGAAAGTCTGGTTGCCTCGCGCCTGCCTACCGGGGTTTCAAGGGATCAACCGCTCTTGCTGGCGGCGGGTGAAATAGCCCTCTTCGTACCCGGACTTCAAAATGCATCCGTCCTTCACGACTACGCTTACTCTTCCCGAGAAATGCAAACTCCGCAGCAACTCTTCGGTGGCCGCGGAAAGCAGCTTGCAATCGCGGATCCTGCGCCGTAGTTCCGAAAATGTCCTTTCCTCGGCGGTCGCTTCCGCTTCTTTCATGATTCGATTCACCTCGGCCAGAACCACAGAACCTCGATGTTTCGACTGTGGCATGGGGGTACCTGGTCAGTCAACGGAAATATTGCTCTAGGAATATTACGAAAGTACATGTATAGCTTTTAGGAATATCATCGACATGAGACTGCGAGACTTGCAGGACCGACTGCGTGCACACATCCGGGCGCGGATCAGCCGGCGAGAGTTGACCGGAAGCGATTTGTCCCGCCAGGCCGGTTTCCAGCAGGGCCATCTTTCGAACTTCCTCAACGCTCGTCGCGGGCTCAGCCTGGAATCAATGGACCGGCTGCTTGAGACCTTGCAAATCGAGGTGCTCGACCTGGCCGATGCCGCCGAGATTCAGCGGCGAGCGCTTCTGCCTCCCGGAGTCGCGGGTCTGGAGAGCATTGCCATAGTCTCCCCGGAACACGCCGCCCGGCTGCCGCGCTTCACTTCGGAGCAGGTCGGCGGGACGGTAACCTTCCGCAAGTCGTTCCTGCGCCGCTTGAAGCCCAACGATGTCTGTGACCGTGGCGACTGGCTGCGCTTCGTGAGCATCCAGCTCGATCCCAAGACGGTGCGGGTCATGTTTCCACGCAGTGCCGCGGGCGCCACCCTGCTGATCGATCGGCATTACACTTCGCTGCTTCCCTACCGCCAGCAGCAACCGAACCTGTACGCCGTCCGTCTGCAGGCCCACTGCGCCGTCGGCTATGTTTCGCTGGCGGGCGATCATCTGGTGTTACGGCCGCGCAACCCGCAATTGCCGGTGGAACTGGCGCGCATCGAGCGCTCCAAGAGCTATTCCGACTACATCGTGGGCCGGGTGTGCCATGTGGCCATCGAGGTTTGAGTCCCCGTTCTCTGCTATGATTTCTCGCGGGATTTCTTGCCCATTGGCGGTACGCCCCGCGATTAAAAGGGAGGCTAGCAGTCATGGAGGAAGGCAGCAGCATCAGTGTGGGAACGCGCCGTAACGAAGACATCGCGCTCGACCTGATGAAGTTTATTGCGGTCACGACCGGTTATGGAAAGACCGGTTCGCCGGGAGCTGGCTTTCAGGGCGACACGGTCTCCAAAGCCGAGGATTACGCCCGCCACCTTTTAGATCTATACGGCCAGTGCCTGACGGCAGTGCAGGGCAGGAAGTAGCCGCTCTTCGCCTTTCGCTGTTCGCTTTTCGTTTGTTCTCGCATCCTGGGCGGAGGTTGTCCGCAAAGCGGACGAACCGGAGTCTCAGGACCGCGATCGCCGAGAGCCGCCGTCCTCACATGGGAAGGATGCGCGGTCACGCTCTCGGGTGATTGCGAGTCACTCCAGAACCGTGCATAGGTGGGCGACCATCAGCATGCGAGGTGCAAGATGGCCAGCCTGGATCCCGCATTTCACCAAGAGGCAGTCGATATCCATCGTGAGCACGAGGAGTTGATCGCGCAACTGGACCAGCTCGATGCCGCCCTGGACCAGATCTTCTGCTTCGCCGAAATCTTTACCGACCTCGCTACCGCCAACCACGCGGTGAGCCGGGGCAAGTGGCTGGCAGAGTGGCTCCCCAGCCACTACGCGCACGAGGGAGCCCACGGTG
>CAVXDA010000018.1:0-402708 GCA_963760415.1 uncultured Acidobacteriaceae bacterium
ACTGGCTGTCCATCTTTTCTGCGTTCTCCAGAACTTCCACTGTTTCACGGCCTCGATGGCCTTCTCGCTCAGCGCCGATGCCCAGCGGGCGCTGCACGCGAATCTGTTGCGGGCGGCCGGCAGCATCCACCACCAGCCAACACCACCGTGCCTCGATACTTGGCTTTGCGCGCTTCTTCGGTAAGACCGAGGATCAGGTATACCGTTCCCGGCGCTGATCACCAGCGCCGCCGTATCCACCGCCATGTCCTGGACCAACCCCGGGGCCGGTTCCCGAACCGACGCCGCCACTGCTGCCGCTGCCAATGCCTCCGCCGAATCCGACGCCGTTGGAAGGCGGTCCGATTACCTTGGACAACGGATCGCCCAATTGGCCGACCGTGGGGAGTTTAATCTCTGGAAGCACCACAACCGTTGGCATCACTTCCAGCTTGGGATGATCATTGCGAACCACGATCGCCGGAGGCACGATCTGGTCTTTCGACAGCTTGGGGAGAACACCCTTGGTAGCGTTGAGCTTGTCGCAGATCGCCACCGCCGCCGCCGCCGCCCATGCGGTTCTTCGAGACCGGCAGCGGAAGGTAGGGACTGATGCCTCGGTGGCCAGCGATACCACCTGCTGTTTGATCTGCTCGACGCGCGAGCGCCCAGTGGCCCGACCAGATGATCACACCGATGGCGACCAGGTGCACGGCGAACGAATACAGCAAGGTGTCCTTGCGCTGGGGGTAAAGGCCTGGCCCCTCAAACAAGAGGGCAGAACCTGGTCCTGGGGCGCAACTTTCGGACACAGCAGCCTGCGGTTTACACTAACGGCACTCACATCGCTTGTACTCAGTATAGACCCAGCAGCGGGCGATAAGTTCCAGAAAAATACACGTGAGCCGGGCACCCATCCCCATACATCGAACTGTTGTTGCCGCAAATGCTTGTACTTGGCATAGCGACTCCATTCGCAGACGATCAGCCGCAACGCACGGCGCCTCACACCTAATTCGACGGGCGAAGTGCAAATAGGTTCGCCATCGGCGAAAATTTCTGTCGCGGGATCGGTTCGAATCCGCACCCGCGAGGCCCGAAAATATTCCACTTCCTTCATACCCACGTGCCCCCCGCGATAGACCACACGAAACAACCGCAATAGCCGAAGCTTGCTCAGGCGCCGTACAAAGCAGATGTCAAGCAAGCCGTCGTCCATTTGCGCCTGATGGGTCAGCCGCATGCCGTGGCCGTATTGCGGCCCGTTGCCTGGGCCGGCGATTAGAAAGCCGGGCTCGTCAAGGCGCGTTTGCCAGCTTCCGTTCACTTCGACCGATAGCGTGATGTGCGGCGGCTGAAAACCACCCAGCACGCGTATCAGCGCGACCAGGTATCCGCCGTGCGCCCGCAGCCAGCGCGGCTGGCGCAGCGTGAGACGGTTCACCGCGGCATCCAGGCTGGTACCAGCAATAGATGCGTAAAAGGCGGTGCGCGTCAGTTCGCGCTCCGCCTCGCTCCGGCGGCGCAACTGCGACTGCATGATGCGCGCGCCCATCTGCGGAAGGTCGGGCCGCGGGCCCGCCGGGACGAAGTGGAGCCACTTCAGCGACTCACTTTGCCAGGCGACTGGCGCGGTGGGTTTGGTCTCATCCATCGCCTGAATCGTGCCCAGATCAATCGTCCGCAGGTCGTCGCCTACAGTACAGAAGCGCCGCCATGCTGCCAGCGCATTCTCGACCGTCGCGACTCCGATAACGTGGGCAAAGTCGTTGGCGCTTCCCATAGGAACCACGAGCGTAGGGATCTGCTGAGCGCCAGTCCGCTGAGATGGCGATGGATGGTGCCGTCGCCACCGAAGACCAGCGCCGCCTCGGGCCGGTCGGTGGGATCGAGCTCGTTGCCTGAGAATAGGCTCACGCCCGGCAACTCAAATCGCCGGACGTGGCGCTCGTTGGCGACAGGTCCGAGAAGGGCGACGGCGCGCACCGGGCTACTTTCGCACAGGCAGGGGGAAATTCAAAATTGAAGCCGATGGACAGCGCTCTTCGCTGTCGGCTCTTCGCTCTTCGCTGCTGACTTTCGCTTTCCCCGCCGCACTTCTGTGCCCTGAGGCGAAGAAGAGTCGAAGGAGCTGGCGTGAGAATGGTAGCCGCAAAGCCAATGTAACTCGGTCGGGCTCCAGCTTTTCGGGCGTCGTATTGTTACCCTCCCCTTGTTACCTCCCCTGTTGCGCTTCGCGTATTTTCAACAACTTAGACACCATTCATATCGCAAGATATAGATTCTAAACATGTTATTCGTAAAATATTGAAATGCTTAAAGTTACTGCCCAACTATGAAGTCCTTCTAGCTATCCGGCAATAATCAAGTGCGACAGTCGGGCACCCCGCGGACGGAACAATCAGGTCTCAAAGTAACCGGAGCTATCCAACAACAGCTGTGTGGGATTCGAGGCATAAGCGCCGATCCAGCCATTGCTGGAGGGCACAATTGCCATGTTCGAGGTTATCGCCCCGTCGAAGGCATTCAAAGTCGAAACCACTGGTTGTGCCGCGCCAGCATCCCACAGGGTCAGATAGCCCAGCCAGCCTTGCGGTACAACCGTTGCGTTCAGCACAAAGGCCTGCGCCGCGTAGCTCAGTCCGCAAGGGCTGGTGGCCACACTCACGGGGATTGTGCCAACGAAGAGCCCTCCGCTTAGGCGCGTGTCCAGCACTCGGCAGGGCGCCGTGCTGTACAGGGAGAGTCCGCCGGCAGCCGGGGGGGCAAAATATCCGTTGATGTCGATTAGCACGTCGGAGTCGTTGCTAACGAAGACGTCAATATCACCGCCATTACCAGCAGGCACGATGGCCGCATTTGCTGTCGGCACCCCCGTCGGCGCATTCAGGGTGGAGACGAGTGGCTGGTTCTGTCCCGCTGGCCAGGTGGTCAAGTAGCCCAGAGGCCCTTTCGGCACAGCGGTAAAGTTCAAGGAATAAGCTGTTGCGACCGCCGGTATTTGGCAACCACTCGAGCTCATGGGGAAGTCGCGGCCCGCAGCGCCCCCCCGCAAGAATGGTCCTCCGAATGGTCCATTGGGGCCGCGGGTATCTGCCACGCGGCAAGGGTAAAGCGGATAAAAAGCCAGCGTCGAGTCCTCGACTGGGGCAAAGTAGCCGTTGATATCGATGATTACGTTGGTTGTGTTGGTGACAAATAGTCTGATGGCGCCGCCCGCCCCTGCCGGGACAATCGCGGCATTGGCCTTGACCCGTCCGTCCGAGTTCAGAGTGGAAACCCTCGGCTGGTCCTGACCAGTCGGCCACACGGTCAGGTAAGCCAAAGGCCCGCCCGGCACCACTGTAATGTTCAACGAATAGGCGGCGGCAGTCGGCGGGATGCCACACGCGCTATTGGGAATAATAAAGTCTCGCGAAGTGCCGGCGCCCATAGGCGGACCACCAAAAGGTCCAGTGGGTTTCCGCGTGTCTGCCACCCGGCACGGGGTCACGGGAACGAATTGCAGCGGATCGGAACTGGCGCCGGCAATCACCGATACCGTGTCGTCTGCGCGGTTGGCCACGTAAATCCGGTTGGTGAGCGGATCGAGGGCCATAGCATCGGGGCTACGGCGAACCCGAAGGGTGGTAACGAAACGATCCGTCCCATTAAATGCGCTCACCGTACCCTCGCCGTAATTGCCGACATAGATCACGTTGGTCATCGGATCGACCGCCGTGGAGCCGGGAGCCTGTCCCACGGTTACCGTAGCGGTGGCGGTATTCTGCACCCCATCAATCACGCTCACGGTACCGTCGCCATAATTGCTGACGTAGATCTTGTTTCTAACCGGATCGACGGCAAGCGCACACGGATACGCGCCGACGGTTACATTTGCGATTAGCGAATTGCTCGGCCCCCCGTCGATCACACTCACGGTGTTGGCCAGGTTGGCGACATAGATCCTGTTCGTCTCAGCGTTGACGGCCAGGGCGTAGGGATAGGCCCGGTGGGTAAACACCTGGGTCGCGGAATTGCTTCCCCCATCGATGACGGTCACCGAGGCATCTCCATAGTTGGCGACGTAAATCTTATTGGTTACCGGGTTGACGGCTACGGCCTGGGGATAGGAGCCCACCGGAACTGACGCGATTAAGGAATTGGTGAATCCGTCGATCACGGTCACGTTTTTGCTGTATTGGTTGACGGTGTAGACCCTGTTGGTGATGGCGTTGACCGCGATGGCCTGCGGCCAGACCCCAGCGGGAAGGGTAGCAGCGGCTAGGGTCGCGCCGTCAACCATGGTCACCGTATCGTCGCCCC
This sequence comes from uncultured Acidobacteriaceae bacterium, assembly GCA_963760415.1. Lineage (GTDB taxonomy): Bacteria > Acidobacteriota > Terriglobia > Terriglobales > Acidobacteriaceae > Bog-257. The sequence goes on from CAVXDA010000018.1 coordinate 4,285, forward strand.
GATTGGCCACATAGATTTTGTTGGTCGAGGGATTCAGCGCAGCCGCGACAGGAGAATTTCCGACGGGCACGACGGTTGTTCCGTTGTTGCCGCCGTTAATGATCGTCAAGTTGTTGCTGTTCTGGTTGACCGCGAAAATCTGATTGGTAACCGTATTGACGGCCAACGCAACCGGAGCCGACCCCACCGGTACGGTGGCGATGAGGGTTTGCGCTGCAACCCGAAGGGCTGGTAACAGAAAACTGCACGCCAGAAGGAAATGCGACCCAAAGCGGCTCCCCGGCATATCTCGCCTCACTACTTCTCTGGTTCGGGCGTGAGGGTCCGCGCGAGGGTCTGGCGCGATGTCGCTCGACAGCTTGGTTCCAGGCTTTCGTCCAGCGCATCAACGGTTCCCATTCGAGAAGCTCGCTGCGTCTCCGCAGTCTGCCGACTCAGCGCTGGTCGAGCACTCTTGATGTGTCTTCCATGTTAGCGCGCAAGCCGCGTACTCTCAATACGTTCGCAGCACATTCCATCGGAAAAAGCTGTAGCACGTTCCAATTTGGGAAACCCGCCATTCCTCCTTTTCAAGTCCTGTTCGCTCTCAAGCGTGCCTGCGCTTTCCCTGACCTTGAAGTTCGGTGGAGGCACAAGGCATCTTCTGTTGCGCAACGGCCACATCGGCCGGTATGGACCGATCGGTCACCTGACACTGCCGCCGGTCGGGCCGGTCCTCTCTCAGCACACCAGCTTGGAGAAAGATTTCGCTGAGGGCGTCCAAGGCTTGTGCCACCTGCTGATGGACCCAAGCCCTGGTGCAACGCAGCATCCCGGCGATCTCATCGCGCGAGAAATCGTAGAGTCCGATGAAGGTGATCATTTCCGCGTGGTCATCGCGCAAACGCGCCAGGCAGAGCTCGACGTCGCGAACGAAGACGGCCTGTTCCTCGAAGCTGGGAATGGCATGATGAGATACTTTGGCACGAAAGAACTCTCGTCCCAGCAGGGATGGCAGCCTTCCCACCTGGGACGAGACTTCGAAAAAGTGCCGCATAATAGCCAGGGTTTGGCCGCGAAAGCACAGCATTTCCGGCCGGGGATCGATCTCAAGCAGCTCTTCCTGGGAGCAGTCTTCTTCCCCGAATACCGGCAGGCGGGGCTTGCAGGGGACCAGCGAGGGCGCTCTCATGACCGCCTCCCATATGCCAGTTCGAGCTGAGTCGCCGGTTGCAAAACCGGCAGCTCGGGTTTCACGGCATGAGGTCTGCGGATGGGTATCTTCGACCGCAACGCCTCGCCCAAAGGCAAGTTGAACAGTGCCCGCCCACAGGGTTGGCAATAGGTGTCTGCCGAGTCAGCGCGGCGTAAGCGCAGCGAGCCGCATCGTTCGCAATACTTCAGTTCACAGCTAATGGCCTGCATTCTTCCTCCCGATTTGCTTGGCCCAGCACAGACAAAAGCCCAGCGAAAGGTCTCTGGAGTCTGTTCCAGACCTGTTCGCAGGGCTCGTTTCAGTTACGATGACCTGCTATTGGGTTATTTGGTTCCGTTCGCAACGGAATGCTGGCAGCGGACGCAAGCGACCTATGTTAGGAGTGCGAATGAAAGTCTGGTTGCCTCGCGCCTGCCTACCGGGGTTTCAAGGGATCAACCGCTCTTGCTGGCGGCGGGTGAAATAGCCCTCTTCGTACCCGGACTTCAAAATGCATCCGTCCTTCACGACTACGCTTACTCTTCCCGAGAAATGCAAACTCCGCAGCAACTCTTCGGTGGCCGCGGAAAGCAGCTTGCAATCGCGGATCCTGCGCCGTAGTTCCGAAAATGTCCTTTCCTCGGCGGTCGCTTCCGCTTCTTTCATGATTCGATTCACCTCGGCCAGAACCACAGAACCTCGATGTTTCGACTGTGGCATGGGGGTACCTGGTCAGTCAACGGAAATATTGCTCTAGGAATATTACGAAAGTACATGTATAGCTTTTAGGAATATCATCGACATGAGACTGCGAGACTTGCAGGACCGACTGCGTGCACACATCCGGGCGCGGATCAGCCGGCGAGAGTTGACCGGAAGCGATTTGTCCCGCCAGGCCGGTTTCCAGCAGGGCCATCTTTCGAACTTCCTCAACGCTCGTCGCGGGCTCAGCCTGGAATCAATGGACCGGCTGCTTGAGACCTTGCAAATCGAGGTGCTCGACCTGGCCGATGCCGCCGAGATTCAGCGGCGAGCGCTTCTGCCTCCCGGAGTCGCGGGTCTGGAGAGCATTGCCATAGTCTCCCCGGACCACGCCGCCCGGCTGCCGCGCTTCACTTCGGAGCAGGTCGGCGGGACGGTAACCTTCCGCAAGTCCTTCCTGCGCCGCTTGAAGCCCAACGATGTCTGTGACCGTGGCGACTGGCTGCGCTTCGTGAGCATCCAGCTCGATCCCAAGACGGTGCGGGTCATGTTTCCACGCAGTGCCGCGGGCGCCACCCTGCTGATCGATCGGCATTACACTTCGCTGCTTCCCTACCGCCAGCAGCAACCGAACCTGTACGCCGTCCGTCTGCAGGCCCACTGCGCCGTCGGCTATGTTTCGCTGGCGGGCGATCATCTGGTGTTACGGCCGCGCAACCCGCAATTGCCGGTGGAACTGGCGCGCATCGAGCGCTCCAAGAGCTATTCCGACTACATCGTGGGCCGGGTGTGCCATGTGGCCCTCGAGGTTTGAGTCCCCGTTCTCTGCTATGATTTCTCGCGGGATTTCTTGCCCATTGGCGGTACGCCCCGCGATTAAAAGGGAGGCTAGCAGTCATGGAGGAAGGCAGCAGCATCAGTGTGGGAACGCGCCGTAACGAAGACATCGCGCTCGACCTGATGAAGTTTATTGCGGTCACGACCGGTTATGGAAAGACCGGTTCGCCGGGAGCTGGCTTTCAGGGCGACACGGTCTCCAAAGCCGAGGATTACGCCCGCCACCTTTTAGATCTATACGGCCAGTGCCTGACGGCAGTGCAGGGCAGGAAGTAGCCGCTCTTCGCCTTTCGCTGTTCGCTTTTCGTTTGTTCTCGCATCCTGGGCGGAGGTTGTCCGCAAAGCGGACGAACCAGAGTCTCAGGACCGCGATCGCCGAGAGCCGCCGTCCTCACATGGGAAGGATGCGCGGTCACGCACTCGGGTGATTGCGGTCACTGCCGAACCGTGCATAGGTGGGCGACCATCAGCATGCGAGGTGCAAGATGGCCAGCCTGGATCCCGCATTTCACCAAGAGGCAGTCGATATCCATCGTGAGCACGAGGAGTTGATCGCGCAACTGGACCAGCTCGATGCCGCCCTGGACCAGATCTTCTGCTTCGCCGAAATCTTTACCGACCTCGCTACCGCCAACCATGCGATGAGCCGGGGCAAGTGGCTGGCAGAGTGGCTCCCCAGCCACTACGCGCACGAGGAGACTACGGTGCTGGAGACGATTGCGAGGATGAGTCCGGAGCTGTCGTCGTTTGCGCGCGAGATGAAACGCCAGCACAACGAAATGCGGGTGCGGCTGGAGACCTTCCGCGAGCACCTCGTCCATCTGACCGAGTCGCCCGACCTCGATAACGCGGTGAATGAGTTAAAGAGGGAAGGCAGCTACCTGACCCGCATGATGCGCCTTCATATGGCGACCGAAGAGAAGAAGTTCGCCAGCCTGGAAAACTAGGGTGTGCGAGGTCTTCCGATTAAGCGGTCGCAATTCCAGGTCCCTCATGCAAACCAGTTTCAAACGCTTTGCATCCTAAGCCATGACGAACACGTCATTTGACGAAACCTGATGGTAGACGCATTCAACTTGGTCGCGCTGGCGCGTCTCCGGAGCGATGAGGACCTTCCGCTGCCGGTCCCGCCGGGCGAAGATCCCCCGCCTCCGATCGAGGAACCTCCCGACAAGCCGATCGTCGGGCCGCACGGTCCCGTGCGCGATCCCGGGCCCCGCGAGCCACAAAGACTCTAGAGACAGATGGAAATTCGCGCCGGCGCGCCTTATGCAAGGCAACCGAAGCTAGGCGTTGTTCTTTTTGTGGCAATCGGCGCACTTCAGCGGCGCGGCCTTGCCACTTGCGTCCTCCGTCTTGTGGCAATCAATACACAGCCCTGAGGTTGCGGAGGGATTGTGGAAGGCCGCCTGCAGCTTGGTAGTGACCGGAGGGGTCGCCGGGTTGGTGTGGCAATCGGTGCAAGCCTCTTGCGCTGACTTCAGGGCCTTCTGGGGCTTCGAAGCGTGATGGCAGACATTGCACTTGCCGGCCACTTTCAGGTGCGACATGTGATCGAACTTGACTGCGCCCATCGGGGCACCCTTGAGAACGATCGAGTTCGTCGGGGCTGTCTGCGCAAGCGCGCTGCAACAGAGTATGGTGGCAATCCACACTCCCAACCATGTTGCGCACAGGCTGCTCGTTCTCATAGCGCCTCCGGGATGGCGATGAATGAAGCCTGCCCGCGCTCTTCGCGCGAGCATCTTCGATTCTAGGCAATCATGATCGGCGCATCTGTGATGCGTGAGTCAATGCCATGTGACAAGGGTGATCCATCACGCCCGCCACCGGACAACTCGCTCCGGGTTGCCCAGAATAATTCTTTTTTCGCACCCACAGTAAAAGCACAGCTGCCATCTAACTCAAGTATTGCGCTCCTTCATGTTGTTTTTCCCGCTCACGATGGCCGGCTTTGGTTGCGGCACAGAGGCGGCGGGGTGGAACTTCCACTGAGGGAAAACTGATATGACTCGCTTTCGTTCTCTTGCTTTCGTGATCTTGCTTATGGTGGCCACGGCCGCAGCCTCATGGGGCCAGGTTGTCGTTTCGGTTCGGTTTGGCCCGCCAGTGTTGCCGGTATATGCGCAACCCCTATGCCCGGGCCCCGGTTACATCTGGACCCCCGGATACTGGGCGTGGAGCCCGGACGACGATGGCTACTACTGGGTGCCGGGCACGTGGGTGATCGCGCCTGAGCCGGGCTTTCTTTGGACCCCTAGTTACTGGGGCTTTGCAGGAGGGCTTTACCTTTGGCACGCCGGCTACTGGGGGCCGACAGTTGGCTTCTACGGTGGCATTAACTACGGATTTGGCTACCCCGGTTCCGGATACTACGGCGGTTATTGGCACGGCCGCGACTTCTACTACAACCGCGCCGTCAACAACGTAAACGTTACTAACGTGCGCTATGTGTACAACAAAACCGTCGTCAACAACGTGACGGTGAATCGCGTCAGTTACAACGGAGGCCCGGGCGGAATCCAGGCTCAGCCTACGTCGGCGCAGGTGGCCGCTGAGCGGGAGCGTCACATGGCCGCAACTCCTGCGCAGGTGCAGCACCAGCAAGCAGCTCGGAGTGATCCCGCCCAGTTTGTGGCGCGGAATCAGGGACGTCCTGCGGTAGTCGCGACGGCAAGGCCTGGAGCCTTGAATGCTCGGGACGCAACGCGGGCGAACTTGCCGGCCGTGAACCGTCCGGCGCCCACTCCAAATGCGAACAATACGCATCCGGTGCCGCGTCCGCCGCAGAACAATCAGCAGGCGCGTACCCCGGAGAACGTTCCGCATCCGCAGAACAACCAGCAGACGCGTACCCCGGAAAACGTGCCGCATCCTAATGGCACTGCGCGCCAGCCAGCTCCGGCTCCGAGTGTGAACGAGGCACCAGCACCGCACCCGAGCACATCTGTAAACAACCGGCCGGTGCCACAACCAGCTCCTCAGGTACACAACGCGCCGCGCCCGGAAACGGCACAACGGCCGACTCCGGCGCCGCGTCCTGAGCCTCAGCAGCAGGCGAGGCAGGCAAACAATCCGCCTCGACCGGCTGCACCCGAGAGCCATGCCGCTCCTCGACCGGCGCCGGCTCCTCACCAGGCAGAGCCGCCTCGGCAGAGCGCCCCTCATGAGCCTCCGCCGCCCAAGCAAAAGGAAGAGGAGCGGCCTCACTAAGGCCTGAACTGAAACCCCGCTACGGATTGCCGTAGCGGGGGTCTTTGTTTTCGGTGGCAAGTATTGTTTCCGGTTTGCCCGTAATGCGGGAAAATCGATAAGCGCTAGACGACTTTGCGCGATGTGTCGTTCTTTTACGTGTCGCCCCGGAAATCATAGAAGACACGAATGAGGTTGCCATCAAGATCGGCGGCCATAAACTCGCGCAGCTTCCACGGTTTGTCCTCGGGTTCGGAAACGATCTTCGCGTGCGCCGCTTTCCACTGTGCGAAGAGTTCGTCTACCTCAGCCTTGCTATCGAGATTGAGCCAGAAAAGGATCGGGCCTATGTTGCCGTAGGGCCCTCGGAAGGATTGGTTGGTGATAAACAGTCTGCAATTCCCCCTTGAGATGCCAGCAATGCCGCCTTGGTCGTCGCCCCAATCGACGGTAAAGCCCAGCGTGTTGACATAGTAGGCAGAGGCTTTGTCGACGTTGGCCGCGGGGATCTCTGGGACAGGAGCGGGGAACGTCATGCGGTGAATCGTACCACGAGCACGCGACTTGGACACCCAGGAATATCAGGGGTTGAGTTCAAGCAATAAGTTTCGTCGATCGTTCGCGATTAACGCCGAAGTGTTGATCAATCCGATCAACCCCCGGTTAGTCGGCCACTCGGAGATTGACTCGCCCCCTGAACCTCAAGTCTCCGAATTACGGCTTATAGAAAGCGATCCTCCCACCCACACCGCCAAACCTCTGTATGTGACGCGCGTCACAGACTTGTTAGTACGCCCATCACAGCCGCATCGCATGCCACCCGCTATCGTGGACACATACAAATTCCTGGGTAAAGACAGACCGCGCAGCTTGCCGATCTGGGGAAACATAGATCAAGTGAAAACAATGGAATATTCTGCTTCGCCGGCCACCACCCTTCATACCAATTCATCGGTGGCCGGCGGAGATGATGTGCGAACCTCGCTGGAAAGCGAGGCGCCTGCTGGAGGTAACATGCCGAGAAATAAGGTAACGCTGGACGGTAACGAGGCGGTCGCCTACGTGGCCTACCACGTCAGCGAAGTGGCAGCGATCTATCCCATCACACCCTCTTCTCCTATGGGCGAGTCTTCGGACGCCTGGGCGTCGATTGGCGACAAGAACATTTGGGGTGCCGTCCCCAACGTCATCGAGATGCAGAGCGAAGGCGGCGCGGCAGGCGCGTTGCACGGGGCACTGCAGGCAGGCGCGCTGGGAACAACGTTCACGTCGTCGCAGGGTCTGCTGCTGATGATTCCCAACATGTACAAGATTGCGGGCGAGCTGACCAGCACGGTCATCCACGTTGCCGCCCGCGCGATCGCTGCCCAGGCGCTGTCCATTTTCGGCGATCACCAGGATGCGATGGCGGTGCGTCCCACCGGATTTGCACTGCTGTCGTCGAACTCGGTGCAGGAGGCGATGGACCTGGCGCTGATCGCGCACGCCGCGACCCTGGAGTCGCGCATTCCCTTCCTGCATTTCTTTGACGGATTCCGCACCTCGCACGAAGTCTCCAAGATTGAACAACTGAGCCTGGACGATATGCGCGCCATGATTGATGACGACTTGGTACGCGCCCATCGCGCCCGCGCCCTTACGCCCGATCGTCCCGTGCTGCGGGGCTCGGCGCAGAATCCCGACGTGTACTTCCAGGCCCGCGAGACCGTGAACCCGTATTACATTGCCTGTCCCACCATCGTGCAGAACACGATGGACAAGTTCGCTAAGCTTGTCGGCCGCCAGTACAAGCTCTTTCAATATGATGGCGCGCCCGACGCTGAACACGTCATCATCGTCATGGGCTCAGGTGCAGAAGCAGTTCAGGAGACAGTGGACTACCTCACTGCGCAAGGCCGCAAGGTCGGCGTGCTAAAGGTTCGTCTGATGCGGCCGTTCTCGCTCGAACATTTCCTGGAAGCGTTACCAGCAACGGTGAAGAGTATCGCGGTCCTTGACCGCACCAAGGAGCCTGGGGCGGTCGGCGAGCCGCTGTATCAGGATGTTATTGTCGCGCTGACCGAAGCATTCACGGCCGGCAAAGCCCCGATGGCAACCTTCCCGAAGGTCATCGGCGGCCGCTATGGGCTGTCATCGAAAGAGTTCACACCCGCGATGGTGGCACGGATTTTCGAGGAGTTGAAGAAGCCCAATCCGCAGAACCATTTCACCATCGGCATCAACGACGACGTCACTCACACCAGCCTGGCCTACGATCCGGCGTTCTCCACCGAGGCGCCGGAGACCGTCCGCGCCATGTTCTACGGACTCGGCGCCGACGGCACGGTGGGCGCGAACAAGAACAGCATCAAGATCATTGGCGAAGAGACCGACCTGAACGTGCAGGGCTACTTCGTCTATGACTCCAAGAAGTCGGGCGCGGTCACGATTTCGCACCTGCGCTTCAGCAAGAAGCCAATCCACTCGACGTATCTGATCTCGCGCGCCAACTTTGTCGGCTGCCATCAGTTCAGCTTCATGGAGCGCCTCGACGTGCTCAAGGCCGCCGATCCCGGCGCGGTCTTCCTGCTCAACAGCCCCTTTGGCCCCGACGAAGTGTGGGACAACCTGCCGCGCTCGGCGCAGCAGGCGATCATCAGCAAGAAGCTGCGCTTCTACGTAATTGACGCGGTGGAAGTGGCGCGTGCAGCGGGCATGGGCGGCCGCATCAACACCGTCATGCAGACCTGCTTCTTCGCCATCAGCGGAGTGCTGCCGCGCGACGAAGCCATCGCCGCCATCAAGCACTCCATCGAAAAGACCTACGGCAAGCGCGGCGAGTCGATCGTGCGCAAGAATTTCGCCGCCGTGGATTCCGCGCTCGAGAACCTGCACGAAGTGAAAGTGCCACAGGCGATCACCTCGACGTTCGATGTTCGTCCGCCGGTTCCGGCGAACGCTCCCGACTTTGTGCGCAATGTGGAAGCGCTCATGATCACCGGGCGACGGCGATCAGATTCCGGTCAGCGCGCTGCCTATCGACGGTACCTTCCCCACGGCAACCACGCAGTGGGAGAAGCGCAATATCGCGCTGGAGATTCCGGTGTGGGATGAAGAGCTGTGCATCCAGTGCGGCAAGTGCGTGATGGTCTGCCCGCACTCCGTCATTCGCGCCAAGATTTACGATCCCGGCACCGTCAATCACGTGCCGGAAGGCTTCCAGACAGCGGTTCCCAAGTGGCGCGAGTTCTCGGAATTGAAGTACACGCTGCAAGTCGCGCCGGAAGATTGCACCGGATGCGGCTTGTGCGTGGCGGTGTGCCCGGCCAAGAGCAAGAGCGAAGCCAAGCACCGCGCCATCAATATGGAGCCGCAGCCGGCGCTCCGCGAGAAGTACAACCAGTATTGGGACTACTTCCTGCAGATTCCCGAGTTCTCGCGCGAGAAGCTTTCGCACGGCCAGGTGAAAGACCAGCAACTGCTGCAGCCGCTGTTCGAGTTCTCGGGCGCCTGCTCCGGTTGCGGCGAAACGCCCTACATCTCGACTGATGACCCGGCTGTTCGGCGACCGCGCACTGATTGCGAACGCAACTGGTTGCTCGTCGATCTATGGCGGCAACCTGCCGACTACGCCCTACAGCGTCAACGCCGAGGGACGCGGGCCGGCCTGGTCGAACTCGCTGTTCGAAGACAACGCCGAGTTCGGCATGGGCATGCGGCTGGCCATCGACAAGCAGCACGACTACGCCAAGGTGCTGGTGCAACAGATGGCCTCAACGATTGGCGACCAGCTCGCAGTTGAGATCCTGAGCGCCGATCAGTCCAGCGAGGAAGCCATCTTCGCGCAACGTGAGCGGGTGAAGGCACTGAAGGAGAAGCTGGCCAACAACAAGTCGCCGGCAGCTCGCGACCTGCTGGCAGTTGCCGACATGCTGGTCAAGAAAAGCGTGTGGATCATCGGCGGCGATGGTTGGGGTTACGACATCGGTTACGGCGGTCTCGACCACGTGCTGGCTTCCACGGCCAATGTAAACATCCTGCTGCTCGACACCGAGGTGTACTCGAATACCGGCGGCCAGATGTCGAAGTCCACGCCGCTGGGTGCGGTTGCGAAGTTCGCCGCCGGTGGCAAGCGCACACCCAAGAAGGACATCGCCATGATGGCGATGAACTATGGCCGGGCGTACGTGGCGCACATCGCCATGGGCGGCAGCGACACGCAGACGATGAAGGCATTTCTCGAGGCCGAGGCCTACGACGGACCATCGATCATCATCGCCTACAGCCACTGCATCGCGCACGGCTACGACATGGTGTACGGCATCGAGCAGCAGAAGGCCGCGGTGAACTCCGGGCACTGGCCACTGTTCCGCTACAACCCAGGGCTGGCGAGGGAAGGCAAGAACCCCTTCGTGCTGGATTCGCGCGCGCCCAGCATTCCGCTAGAGAAATACATTTACAACGAGACGCGCTACACCATGCTGGTCAACAGCGATCCTGACGAGGCCAAGAAGCTGCTGAAGCAGGCGCAGGAAAACGTTAACGAACGCTGGAAGCTGTACCAGCACATGGCTGCGATGAACTTTGAAAAAGTGCAGTAGAGCGAGGAGAGGAATTCATGATCGACCTGACAACCAACTATCTGGGGCTGAAGCTGAAGAATCCGGTCGTGGTATCGGCCTCGCCGCTGACGGAGAAGCTGGAAAACTTCGCCCGGCTGGAAGACGCCGGGGCCTCGGCCATCGTGATGTACTCGCTGTTCGAGGAGCAGATCGAGGCCGAGAGCGAGAACATTGACAGCGCGCTGGAGTACGGCTCCAACAGCTACGCCGAGGCCACGTCGTACCTGCCCGATATGGCCAAGTACCACGTCGGGCCCGATCGCTATCTGGAGCTGCTGCGCCAGGGCAAGGCCGCGGTCAGCATTCCCGTCATCGCCAGCCTGAACGGCAGCTCGCCCGGCGGATGGGTGCGCTACTCCGAGTACATGGAGCAGGCTGGAGCGGACGCGCTCGAGCTGAACATCTTCGACGTTTCCACGGACCCGAACATCACCGCGGAACAAATCGAGAACCGCTACTGCGATCTGGTGCGCACGATTCGCAAGAGCGTGCGCATTCCCATCGCGGTGAAGCTGGGTCCCTACTTCACCTCGTGTGCAAACTTCGCCCGGAAACTTTCCGAGGCAGGCGCCGACGGCATCGTGATCTTCAACCGTTTCTATCAGCCCGACTTCGATCTCGAGGAGCTGGAGGTGGTGCCGAACCTGGTCCTCAGCAGTCCGCACGAGCTGCGTCTGCGGCTGCACTGGGCCGCTATCCTCTACCACCAGGTCGAAACCTACATCGCCATCACCGGCGGCGTGCACGACGCTACCGACGTGCTGAAGTCGATGATGGCTGGCGCACACGTCGCCATGATGACCTCAGCCCTGCTGAAGTACGGCATCGAGCACATCGGCGTGGTGCTGGCGGGCATGGAAGCCTGGATGACCGAGCACGAGTACGTCTCAGTGAAGCAGATGCGCGGCAGCATGAGCATGGTCAACATCCAAGACCCGAGGGCGTTCCTCCGCGGCAACTACCTCAAGATGCTCGGCTCCTATACGTGGCGCGATTCGGGATCTGCGCTCACAACTTTCTAGCGGTAGCCTCGCTCCCTCCGCAACAAGGCCGGCACTTTCGCAAGAGGGCCGGCCTTGTCCGCGACGGAGGTCGCCTGCCTGGAAACGACGTATTACCAACAACCTGATCGTTCAATTTCAGTTGGGCCGTCGGACCTTTCTCTCTATCACGCGCAGCAGCAGGTCCTCTTGATCGCCGGCCGCTTCCAGCAGGCAGGCCACGAGTGCCTCGCGCGACGATCGAGGCCCGGCGAGCAACTTTGCGACGACATCTCGAGCGACTCGGTCTATCCATTCCTGGCAGGTGATGAGGGGCGAATAAATGTACGCCCGGTCACATAACCGCCGGGAGACCAGGTTTTTCCGGAAAAGCCGGTCGAGTGTAGTCATGATCGTGGTGTACGCCAGGTTTCGATCCATTCTCTGCATCACCTCTCGTGCTCGACATTCGCCACAGGCCCAGAGCACTTCCATCACTTGGGTCTCCAGCGGCCCGAGGACGAGCCGAAGGACGGTGTGATCCGCAGTCCTCGCATTGCACAGAGCTAACATGTTCATTCCTCCAGAACGATTTCAGGGTCTCTTTTTGCAGGTGAGTTGCTAGTCGGAAGCAGGGGCGGTGGATTTGGGTCCGCCCCTGCAGGGGGAGAGCCGCATACGTTCTACTGGTTGGTCGAACGAAGGCGGCTAAGTGGCGCATTCGATCATCCGCCCGGGAGGTATGCGTTCAGGTCGTAAAGAACCATATCTCCGCCTCCGGCGGTCTGAAACACGAGCTGCGTGATGCTTCCCCACGAAGGCGGGGACTTCAGGGTCTGCATCTGGGTACCGATGATGTAGAACGAAGATCCCACGTACCTGCCATTGTTATAGGTAGTCACAGTTATGTTGGTGGGGCCAAAGCCTCCAGCCACGACTGCGCTGACAGCCTGGAAGCTGGTCGGGCCTCCGGCTGAGCTGATGGTCCCGAAGCAGTATTCCTGCAATGAGCGGCAAACCTTTCCTCCTACGAAGGCCGCGTCCTGATTACCAGGGCCGTCTTTGTAACCTGAGCCAGCGCCCGACCATTGGCCCGGATCCACGTAAGAGATGTTGGTCCCGTTGAGTTGTCCGTAGCTGTTAGGCATCGGCGTAGGCGAGCTTACCCGGGGAAGGTCAGCAAAGTTGAGTTCTTCCTGGGCTGCGGCACCGAACGCCAGAACCACGACGCATGCGAGCAATACAACGGTCTTTTTCATAGCCTTTTCCTTCTCTATTCGAGTTTTGAATTTAGGGGCCATAAAGCCGCTATGGACGCTCAACCACGTACGACTCACACCGTTCAAGAACGCGCCGAGTGTGCCTCAATCGGCTTTCGCTGCCAATGCACCGGCGGTCATTTCGGAGTCATCTTGGGGTCAACCGCGTATGTCAATGAAGGAAAAGGATCTTCGGCCATAGGCTGGGGTGGAGTTGAAAACGCGTGGTGGAAAGAAACGCTGCGTAAATCAAAGAAGTCGCTTGGAACTCAACTTAGGTGGTAGTACACTTTGTCTCAAACCACGGACTCGTTTTTGAAAATTTTTAGGCAACCGTATGGAGAACACGCTGCCAGCTCGCGTGCGATTCGGAGGTTTTGAACTCGACCTGCTCTCCGGGGAACTGTGCCAGGCATCTCTGGTATGCCCCGCCCCGGGCGACGGCGAACGCAATCTCGTCCTGCCACAACAGCCGTTTTTGCTGCTGATCATGCTGGTCGAGCGCGAAGGCGCGATTGTCACTCGGGGGGAAATCAGGAAGAAGTTCTGGCCCAACGATACGATTGTCGAATTCGATCACAGCATCAATGTCGCCATCGGCAAGCTGCGCAGGGCACTCGGGGACTCGGCCGAGGAGCCGCAATACATCGAAACCGTTGCCAGCCGCGGCTATCGGCTAATGGTGCCGGTGGAGTGGGTCGCTCCGGCGGAAGATTGCGCTAAGGAAGCGGCTCCGGCCTGTGGCGCCGATGAAGCTGCGGTGCGTTCGCAGCCCGAACCATCGGTGCTGTCCGGCAGGACGGTTTCGCATTATCGGGTGTTGGACATCATCGGTGGCGGCGGCATGGGCGTGGTTTACCGCGCCGAAGACCTCAAGCTGGGCCGCCGGGTGGCCCTGAAATTCCTGCCCGAAGAGCTGGGCAGCGATCCGCGGGCGCTGGAACGCTTCAGCCGCGAAGCGCGCGCCGCCTCATCGCTCGATCATCCCAACATTTGCGCGATTCACCAATTCGGAGACCATGAGGGCCGTCCCTTCATGGTGATGCAGTTGCTGGAAGGGCAGACCTTGCGCGACCGCCTTGCGGCCGCCGAGGGCGCACTTCCGCTCGAAGAACTACTGGATATCGGGATCCAAGTCAGCCAGGGCCTGCAAGCGGCGCACGAGCGGGGCATCATCCATCGCGACATCAAGCCGGCGAACATTTTCCTTACCAACAAAGGCGTCTGCAAGATTCTCGACTTCGGGTTGGCCAAGCTGCTGGAGACCGGCGAGCGAGGAGGACAATGACGGTCGCAGCGGACCAAGTCCCAACCGGCGACGATTTGGAAGGACGAGGCTCCGCCAGGCCGTACCGGCCCGCCATCTAGCGCCAACTGGGCCTCAGAGCTGCGACCGACTTCCATCTGACTCGCACGGGGCTGGCGATGGGGACCGCCGGCTACATGTCGCCGGAGCAGATACGCGGGGAAAAGCTGGACGCGCGCACCGACCTATTCTCCTTCGGCTTCGTGCTGTACGAGATGGCCACCGGACAGCGCGCCTTCAGAGGCGAAAACCGTAGCGGTCGTACACGACGCCATTGCGAAGGAGACACCTCTGCCGCTGCTGCAACTCAACTCCAAGCTGCCGCCAAAGCTTGTCGCGACCATCAACAAGACCCTGGAGAAGGACCGCGAGCTACGCCCATTGACGGCCGCGGACGTTCATAGCGAACTCGAAAAGGTGAAGCGTGAAACCGAAGGCAGGAGAGGCGGAGGTTCCTTCAGGTATTGGAAACTCGCGACCGCGTTGGTCCTGCTTACCTCAGGCCTCGCAGGTGGCCTCTATTGGCGTGCGCATCGCACGGCCAGCCTCACGGAGGCAGACACCATCGTTGTCGCGGCCTTCACCAACGGCACCAACGATTCTGTCTTCGACGATGCCTTGGCAATGCCCTTGGAAGTCGCCCTGCAGCAATCGCCCTCGCTGAACCTGCTCGCCCAGGACAAGACGGCCCAAACGCTCAAGCTGATGAATCGCGCGGCCGACGATCGGCTTACCGATGATGTGGCGCGCGAGCTCTGTCTGAGGACGAAGAGCAAGGCGATGGTGACCAGCTCGATTGCCGACGCGGGAAACCAGTATCAGATCGAACTCAAGGCCCGCAATTGTCAGAACGGAGACGAGCTGGCCAGTGCGAAGGTGGTAGCAGAGCATCGAGACCAGGTCGTGAACGCCCTGGGCGTTGCGGCCTACCGTTTGCGATACGAACTTGGTGAATCGTCGGCCTCATTGCGCCAGTTCGATAAGCCGCTGGGGCAGGCTACAAGTCCGTCGCTGGAAGCCTTGCAAGCCTACGCCCAGGGCGTGAAGACGGCCGTTAAGACCGGACTCCCCCTTGAGGAGGTCCTTTCTCATTTCAAGCGAGCGGTGGAATTGGATCCAAACTTTCCCCTCGCTTACAACTGGCTGGGCGGAGTCTATGGAAATCTCGGCGAGCAAACCCTGGCAGCACAAAGTTATAGAAGAGCTTACGAGTTGCGCGACCGAACGACCGAGCGAGAAAAACTGATTATTGAAGAGTCTTACTACTGTTGCGTCACCCGGGACTTGGAGAAGTGGCTGCAGGCGGTTAAGGCGGTGATCCAAAGCTATCCGCACAACTCAGAGCTCAACAAGCTGACCAACTTCTACCTGGTTGCAGGGGACTACGAAAAATCCCTGGCTGCGGCGTGGGAATTCTTTCGAGCCCAGCCCGCTAGCGGTTTGCAGGCTTATTCGAACTTCATTCGTATTTACTGTGCCTTGGGACGCCTGGACGATGCCCAAAAGCAGTTGGAGGAGGCCCGATCACAGGGGATCGATGGGTTCCACTTGCATTCTGCCTGGTACCAGCTGGCGTTTCTCCAAGGTGACAAGGACGCCATGCGGGAGCAGGTGAAATGGGCCATGGGAAAGCCGGGGTTCGAAGATGAGTTGCTCTCGGTCCAGGCTGATACGGAGGCCTACTACGGCCGCTTCGCCAAGGCGCGCGAATTGTCTCGCCAGGCGATCGACTCGGCCATGCAAACACGTACTCGGGAGACAGCGGCCACGTGGAAGGCGCAGCAAGCCCTGCGAGAGTCCGAAATTGGGAACACCACAGAGGCACGCAGGATGGCAGCCGAGGCCCTGGCGTTAAGTGCTGGACGGTTTGTGGAAATCGTCAGCGCACTGGCGCTTGCCACCGCTGGGGATGAGGTGCAGGCGCAGAATTTGGCCGACAAGCTCAACCGGGAATACCCGTTGGACACTCTTATGCACGCGTATTGGCTGCCTTCGATCCAAGCCGCGATCGCGCTCCACGGGAACAACCCGAGCGAAGCAGTGGAGATTTTGCAGCGCTCTGTTCCTTATGAGTGGGGCTATAACGACTTGGAATGGTGGGCCCTCTGCCCTATTTATCTGCGTGGGCAGGCGTACTTGAAGGCTCGACAAGGACAGGCAGCAGCAGCGGAGTTCCAGAAGATTATCGGCCACCGTGGTATCGCCGGCAACGGTATGGTTGCCCCTCTGGCGCGTCTGCAACTGGGGCGAGCGCAAGCGCTCGCGGGAGACAACTCTGCCGCGCGCAAATCGTATCAGGATTTCCTGACGCTCTGGAAAGATGCCGATCCTGGTATTCCGGTTCTCCAGCAAGCCAAAGCGGAGTACGCCAAACTGCGGTGAAGCAGGGAACGGTGGACGGTAGTTCATGGTTGTCAGTTTTCGGTTTCGGAGGGCGATCGCGAATCGTGCCCGCCGCAACCAGCCGTCTCTTGGAGGAGCTGCACAACTCTTGAAGTGATGACAACGGAGTCCCACTGGCCGGATCAGCAATCTTGACCCTGGCTACAACGCTGTTTCACGTCTGCTCGACAGGGAGGAGATATGACAGCTATGAAGCTGAGCGTCAGAATTCTACTCACGTCGGTGATGGCGCTGGTCGCGATCCCGGTATCGATGGCGCAGTCGCTGATCTCCGGGGACATCGCCGGAACCATTACCGATCCCATCCATGCCGTAGTTTCCGGCGTTCCGGTTATGTTAAGGAACCTGGACACCGGGGCAACGCAGCAGACCACCACCTCCATTACCGGATCCTACCAGTTCAGTTTGCTGAAACCGGGACAGTACCAGGTTTCAGTCAAGAGCTCGGGCTTTGCGCCCGCTGAGCGGCAGGTCACCGTTCAGCTAGGGCAGACGACCACAACGGACATTGCCCTCCGGGTCTTCAAGACCGCGGAAACGGTCGAGGTTTCGGGGACCGCGATCCCGCTGCTTACCAAGGCGCCCAGTCCCAGCACATCCTTTCCTCAGGTGGAGATGGAGCAACTTCCAAACCCCGGTGAAGACCTTACCAACATCGCCCAATCCGTCCCCGGCGCGGTGATGAACAACACCGGGGGCCTCGGCAACTTTACCGTCTATGGCCTGCCAGCCACTTCAGTCCTGTTCACGATTAATGGCGAGGACTACATTGACCCCTTTTACAACGTCAACATGTCGGGGGCAACGAACCTCGCCATCGGATCGAACGAGATCCAGGAAGCCACCGTTGTTACCAACGCGTACTCCGGAGAATACGGCCAGTATGCCGGTACGCAGGTCACTTATGTAACCAAGTCGGGCAGCAACTCATTCCACGGCAACGCGCAGTATTGGTGGAACGGGCGAGCGATGAACGCCAACAACTGGATGAACAACAACGGCGCCCCACAGACGCCGCGTCCCTTTTCCAACGCGAACCAGTGGGCGGCGAGTGTTGGCGGACCGATCGTCAAGAACAAGACCTTCTTTTTCGTGAACACGGAAGAGGTCCGCTTTGTGCTTCCCAACGTGATTTCAACCACCATTCCGACGGCGGACTTCGCCACCGCGGCTTTGGCGAACGTCGAGAAGTTGCAACCCGCCGAAGCGCCTTTGTACCAGAAAATGTTCCAACTGTTTGCCAACGCACCAGGCTCGGGGAGGGCAGCGCCCATTCCCAACAGCCAGTCCTGTACACAACTGGAGCTGCCGGGCTTCGACCCGGCCACCCATGCCTGCGCCGTACGTTTCCAATCGACGCCCGACGCATTGGCGTGGGAGTGGGTGGTGGCCGTCAGGATCGACCAGAAGCTGGGGCAGAAAGACCAGATGTTCGGCCGTTATAAGCTCGACCATGGTCTGCAGCCCAACTACCAGGACCCCATCAGTCCCAATTTCAATGTGATCTCCCAGCAGCCATGGTGGGACATTCAACTGCAGGAGACGCACGTTTTTTCACCAAACGCGACCAATGAATTCACGGCCGCGGGCAGTCACTTCGTATTCCTGTTTGCACAAAATCAGCCCCTCGCGTTCGACACCTTTCCCACCCGGGTGATCTTTGGCGGCGCAGTACCTTTCAGCTCCTTTAATCCGATGACCTCGTTTCCGGCGGGACGGCGCAACACGCAGTACCAGTTCATCGACAACTTCACGCTGATGCGCGGCCGCCATTCCTTGAAGTTCGGCGCCAACTTCCGCCGCTTCGACATTAGCGATCACAATTTCTTCTTTAACTATCCGGGCGTCTTCTTCAGCATTGGCAGCAACGCGTTGCAGCAGATGGTGGGGGGCGTCGCGGGGTCGTACCGCCAGTCGGACAATCTCGCCAGCAATGTGCCTGTCGCCTTCTGGGGACTCGGAGCCTACGCGCAGGACGAATGGAAGGTGCGCAGCAATCTGACTCTGACCCTGGGCCTGCGCTACGAGTACAACTCCAACCCGGTTTGCCAGATCAATTGCTTTGCTAACTTCAAAGCTCCCTGGAATTCTCTGGCAAGCACCACCAGCCCGGATCCCGGCGGCGTGCCCTACACTCAGGACATTGCATACAACCTGCACCAGGGATACCCCGGCGTGGACGGCGCGGATTTCTCTCCGCGCGTTGGTTTCAGCTGGTCGCCCTATGGGAACGGCAAGACTTTGATCAGCGCCGGCTTCGGCCTGTTCTACGACTCTCCTCCAGCGGCAATCTTGGACAACTTTCTGGCTAATCCTCCAGTTGCCGTAGGAATTAACGTGCAGCCGGCGCAGGGCACCCTGGCCTTCGATCCCGGGCCGAACGGTTCCCACGCTATCTTCGAGGCCTCGGCAGCAGCATTTAACCAGGGCTTTGCCTCAGGACAAACCTATTCCCAGATTGCCGCCCAATTGCAGCAGCTGGGAGTGCCGTTCGCTCCTCCCAACTTCCACGCCGTCACCGGCACCATCCACAACCCACGCTGGCAGGAGTGGAGCGTGCAGGTACAACAGGAGTTGGACTCGACGACCGCGTTGATCTTCAGCTACGTCGGCAATCATGGGATCCGCATTCCGCACCTCGACGTCTGGTACAACGCATACAACCCAGGCTTCTACCCAAGCGGTTTGTTGCCGAACTCCGCGCCGGTGCCGAATTATGGGACCGTCTCGCAGGTACTGAGTGGCGCCCTCTCGAACTACAACGGCATCACGATCAGCTTGCGGCGAAACTTCGCCAACTGGTTCGCAGCCCACGCGAACTACACGTGGGGCCACAACCTGGATGAAGCGTCCAACGGCGGGCTCTTCAACTACGGCGACTCCCTGCTCAGGCAGCTCTGTCCCGGCAGTCTGCGCCAGTGTAACTACGGCAGCTCGGATTACGACGTTCGTAACAGCTTCAACGCGGACTTTGTCGTGCATCCAGAATTCCATGGCAGCAACGCGGTCCTCAAGGGATTGTTGGGAGGATGGGAGTGGTCGGGCAAAATGTTCTGGCGCAGCGGACTGCCGCTTTCGATCTTTGACGGCAACACCAGCGGCGGAATCCCCAACGGCGCCGGAATCCCGACTCTCGGCTACCCGATTCTCCCTGGCAACGCCCCCGGACAGGGCAGTTGCGGCCGAGGCGCTGCCAGTGCGGCAGGGACCGCGACACCGTGCCTGGATGCGGCTGCGTTTATAAACTCCGGCGCTGACAGCTTCACCACCTACCCCGGCTTCTCGCCGCAGCGGCGCAACCAGTACGTCGGGCCGCATTTCTTCGATTTCGATATGGCGCTGTTCAAGACCTTTCAGGTCACCGAACGCGTCCAGTTGGGCATTGGCGCGCAGGCCTTCGACGTCTTCAACCATCCGAACTTCGCCAATCCCGATAATTTTCTGGGCGACGCAACCTTCGGGCAGATTTCGTCCATGCAGAACATGCCGACGAGCCCCTACGGAGCCGGCCTGGGCTTCGACTCCTCGGTGCGGGTCGTGCAGCTCTCCGGCAAGGTCATCTTCTGATCGGCTCCGACTGCTCCGCTCTCGGGATGCTTTTCCGGGGCTTAACCCCCGCTCGGGAGCTCATGCGCGAGTTTGCCTGGCCGGGGAAATCAGTATTACCATGCGAGTCACTTTTTCCGAGGTGATTCCCCATGAGGTTCCCAGCTTTAGCTTTGTCCATCCAAAAAGGATCGGTCGCTTCCCTTTGCTTCGCCTCGGCGATCGCGGCGATTCTTCAGCTGATTCACCGGCGGCGGGATGCACAGCTGCACCGCGTCATAACCATTGCGATAACTGTTATCGCATTCTCGGTCAATCTCGTTTCAGCGCACGCGACCGATCGCATAATCATCAACGGCAGCGGCTGCCAGGTGACGGAAGAAGACGCGGTTGGCATCTTTCTGCAGAGCAATCTTTATCTGCGCATTGATTTTCCCGATTCGCACTGGCGCTTCGGGCTCCGCAACGACGGGCTGAAAGGGTTGAGCCTGGTGGATGTATCGCTGCAGGCCGGACAATTCGCTTCCAAGCAATACATGATTAAGCACGCGGGCATGGCCGACATTTTCGTTCCCTATGACGACGGATCGTACAGCCCATACGACATGCGCGGCAGCTATAACAATATGGACCAGATTGATGCCGCCGACCTGCCGGCGCAGCTCGGAAGCCTGGTCTATTTGCGGCAGGCCTCAGGCAACAATTACATCCGCGATCCGTATCCCAAGGTGGCCGTGGAATGCCGCGAGACCGGCATCGCTTGGCTGTGCAAGCAGCCCGGCAATCACACTCGCAGGCGGGTGTACGAGGTGGTGGTCTGGGGCGTCTATGACGGCGGTAACTACGACAACATCATCGAGTACACCTTCAAGGAAGACGGTGGCATCGGCTTCCGCTATGGCGCTACCGGCTACAACCTGCCCGGCAAGACCAGTGCGCCCCATGTGCACAATGGTCTATGGCGGATGAGTACTAAGCTTTTCGGCCGGACCGACAATGAGGTACTGCAATTCCAGCACGTGATGTCTGCGGACGGAACTTCTGCAACTGACTCGGAGCCACAGATTACGAACGAGACCAGCCTGGACTGGGACCCCTTCAAGTTCAACAGCGTGATTGTCCAGAGCACAACCCAGACGAACAGCTATGGCCACCTGATGGGCTACGAATTCCTGCCGGGGAATCGCACCGGAACCGGGAGATTCTCGCAACGCCCAGCCGACAAGGAGCTCTGGACGCTGGCCGATTACTATGTCAGCAACGACAATCCGGGAGAGGACGGCAGCGGCTCGGGCATGAATAACTGGCGCTACACCTGGTATTCACCCGACGACTATCTGCTGCGCTATGTGGGCGATTCCCAGATCGTCGGCTCGACCGGCGACGGCATCGCCATCTGGTACATTGGCTCGGCCCATCATGATCCCAGCGATCTGGACAACCAGAAGGGTTCGGGAGACCGCACTGGCGTGACTCTTGTTCATTGGAGCGGCTTCGATATGGAGCCCCATGACCTGTTTGACTACAACCCTCTGGGCGGTCCGCCAAAGTGTGGGAATTGAGTTAGAAGGAACAGGAAAAAGCTGTTCAGCTGAATACTCGGCGACCGACTGCTGCGCCCGAGGGGCGGCGAAAGGTCTTGGGCACTCGACTACGCGGTAGTAGACTTTTGTCCAAATCCCGGACTCTTTTTGAGATTCAGGAAGTTCCATGGAGGATACGCTGCCAGCTCGCGTTCGCTTCGGGGCCTTTGAACTTGACCTGAACGCGGGAGAGCTGTGCCCGGCTGCCGGAACTGGCGACGAACCGGGAGACAGGATTTTCCTTCCGCAACAGCCGTTGCAAGTCCTGTGCATGCTGATCGAACGCGACGGTGCCATCGTCACTCGTGAGGAAATCCGCAAAAGGTTCTGGCCCAACGACACCATTGTAGAGTTCGATCACAGCATCAATGTTGCGATTGGCAAGCTGCGCAAGGCGCTTGGCGACTCCGCTGACGAGCCGAAATATATCGGAACGGTGGCCAGCCGAGGCTATCGGCTTATGGTGCGAGCGAAGCGAATGGACTCCAGCTCCGGCGACACGGCTCCCAGTGAAGAGAATGCCGGCAGCGAGGAGGTACCGGAGGCTCTGCCAAAGCACCAACCGGCCAACCTGAGCGGCAAGACCATTTCTCACTACCGTATTCTGGAGATCATCGGCGGCGGCGGCATGGGGGTCGTGTACCGGGGCGAAGATATAAAGCTCGATCGCGCCGTGGCGGTGAAGGTCCTGCCTGAGGAACTGGGCACTGATCCTGCTGCGGTGGAACGGTTCGAGCGCGAAGCCCGCGCAACCTCCGTCTTGGACCACCCCAACATCTGCTCCATCTACGAATTTGGTGAGCATCTGGGGCAGCCCTTCATCGTGATGCAACTGTTACGTGGCCAAACCCTGCGCGATCGCCTGGCCGCTGTCCAAGGACCACATCCGGTGCAACCAATTGAGAAGGCCTTTACGCTGGATGAGCTGCTTGACGTTGCGATCCAAATCGCCGATGGCCTGGAAGCAGCCCACGAGAAGGGCATCATTCATCGCGATATCAAGCCGGCCAACATCTTCGTCACCGATAAGGGTGGGGTCAAGATTCTGGATTTTGGATTGGCGAAGCTACTCGAACTCGGCGAGAAGGAAGGGCAAACCACAGAACAAATCCAGCGGGGGGCCAACCTGCCACGGAATACCCCGGTCGTCCGCGCCAAGCAGCTAACCCGGATCGGCCAGGCCCTGGGAACCGCTGCCTATATGTCCCCTGAGCAAGTTAAGGGTGAACAACTGGATGCACGCACCGACCTGTTTTCCTTCGGCCTCGTACTGTACGAGATGGCGACTGGCCAGCGTGCTTTCTCAGGGGAAACAGAAGCGGTCCTTCATGCTGCGATCGTGCAAGCGACACCAGATCCGGTGCGCTCACTCAACTCGCTGCTTCCCCCCGAGCTTGAACCCATCATTAGCAAGGCACTGGAGAAAGACCGCGAACGGCGCTATCAATCGGCTGCCGCCCTGCGCACTGATCTCGAAACACTCAAGGATGGTCCGGAATCAGGATCCCTGGGACCAGCGCCCGGCAGCGGGCCGCGGGTCCGTCGCCGATGGTTGTTGTGGGCTGCGATGGCCGCCGTCCTGGCAGGCTTGTTTGCCGGTGGGTCCTATTTCGTCTCGCACAAGTCCGCGGCGCTCACCGTGAAGGACACCATCGTGCTGGCCGATTTCGCCAACTCGACCAACGACCCAGTGTTCGATGGCACCCTGAGGCAGGCGCTGGCCATTCAGTTGGAACAATCGCCGTTCTTGAATGTGCTCTCTGACCAAAAGATAAGCGAGACCCTGAAGTTCATGAATCGGCCGGCCAATGAACGGCTGACTCAGGAGTTGACGCGGGAGGTCTGCCTGCGCAACAACAGCAAGGCACTGCTGGCCGGTTCGATCGCTCCTGTGGGGGAGCACTATCTGATCACGCTGACCGCGCTGAACTGCCAGACCGGCGAGCCACTCGCCAGCTCCGAGGCCGAGGCCGAGAACCGTAACCAGGTGCTTAAGAAAGTGAGAGAAATCGCTAACCAGCTACGCGGAACCCTGGGCGAGTCGTTGGCCTCTGTGAAGAGGTTTGACCAGCCCCTCGAAGAAGCCACGACGCCTTCGCTGGAGGCGCTGCAAGCGTTTACCCGGGCAAGAAGGATCATGATGACGGGCGGCGGAGCCGATGCCATTCCCTATCTTCAGCATGCTTTGGAATTAGATCCAATTTTTCCCCCGGCTCGCAGTGCCTTGGGAGAGACCTACTTCAACCTCGGACAGGATAGCCTCGCTATGGAGAACCTCAAGAAGGCGTACGAATCGCGCTCCCAGGTCAGCCAGCGCGAACGTCTGGCGATTGAGGCAATCTACTACATCGTGGTCACCGGAGACCTGGAAAAGGCCATTCAGACGTACCAGGACTGGTCATCGACCTATCCCGCAGACTACATACCACACAGCAACCTGGGTGACTTGTACGGGAGGCTGGGCCAATACACCAAGGCGGAAAGCGAAACCCAGGAGTCGATTCGGGTGGCTCCCGGCAACGTCGATTATTCCAACCTGATGAGTATCTTCATTGCTCAGGGCAGACTCGATGAGGGCGAAGCCGCCTTCGCCGCAGCGCGAAGCAGAAACTTGGATGGCTTGTTCCTGCGCATGTGTCAGTACCATATTGCCTTCCTCCGGGCCCAGGATTCGGTCATGCAGGAGCAACTGGCGTGGGCGGCGGGAAAGCCGGAGGTCGAAGATGTCCTCCTTGCCCTGCAGTCCGATACTGACGCGTATTACGGCCGCCTTGTGAGGGCGAGGAGTTTCTCGCAGCGTGCGGTGGAATCGGCCAGGCATGCGGATGCCGGCGAAAGTGCGGCTGGATGGAGAGCGAAGGAAGCCTTGCGGGAAGCCGAGAATGGCAATTTCCTCCGGGCGCGACAGATGGCAGACGAGGCGTCGAATTTGAGCCCGGGACGGGATGTGGAAGTAATAAAGGCGCTGACCCTCGCGCGGGCCGGGGACGCGGTACAGGCGCAAAAGCTGGCCGACAAGATCAGTGCAGAGTATCCCCTGGATACGTTGATCCAGGGCTACTGGCTGCCGGCTATCCGGGCGGCCATCGCGCTGGGCCGAGGCAACCCGCAGCAGGCCATCGCTGAACTGGAAGGGGCTGCGTATGAGCTAGGCATGACGATGCCTGCCCGATTCCTTGGCGGTCCCATGTACCCGGTTTATTTGCGCGGACTCGCATATCTGAAGTCAGGCCAGGGAAAACCAGCGGCAGCGGAGTTGCAAAAAATGCTCGATCATCGCTGCCTGGTCGGCAACTACGTGTTAGGCGCATTGGCGCATCTGCAGCTCGGGCGGGCCCAAGCCATGGTGGGCGACAAAGCCGCCGCACGCAAGTCATATCAGGATTTCCTCGCCCTATGGAAGGACGCCGATCCCGACGTTCCCATCTACCAGCAAGCCAAGTCCGAGTACGCCAGCCTGCAGTGAAGGAATGTCGGGGTCAGCGGTCAGTGGGTAAAGAAAGCAGGCCCTTTCGATTTCGTTCGTGCCGACCGTAGGCCCTTCCCCTCTCCCTCAACTGAAGGCTATTTCTGTGTGGGTTTCAGGATGATGACCAAAACGCGGCCGTCGGATTTGATCTCGCCCCCAGTTGCCGTTTTCGTCGAAGTGATGGGATGCGAGCGCGTCATGTACTCCATCGCTTGAACCTTCCCTGCTTGCGTCAAGGTCGCGCCGATGAAGTCGCGCTCGTTGTCCACGTCCTGATCAATTTTGTGGGTGATTGCGTTGGCCGAGCGCTGGTCCTTCTCGATGCCGATGTCGTGCGTTCCAGAGCCGACCCAGACGGTCTGCTGCGGCGTGCTCAAAGGTGAATTCCAGATCCGGAAATGATGTCGTTGCGCGGCAACCAGCACCGGGTCCGTGCGTTCGTATCCGAAGTCTTGCGGACGGCCGAAGAGGTACAGGATGCTCATCGGCACGGTCATGTAGGAGTTCTTCTGCAAGGTCGCAAGCAGCGCGCTGACGACTGCGTCTGTATTGGTCTTGTCAGCCTGAAGCCAGCCTGCATCCTTCAAGGCGCTGGTCACTTGCTGCTGCGAGCCAACAATCACGAAGTTGATCAGGTCTCCAGGATTGCCGCCTTCCGGCTTGTCGGTCACGCGGTATGGAATCTTGGCGTCGAGCTGCGCGAACAGCGGCTTAAAGTCGTAGTTGCTCTTGGCGGTGGCGGCAGCGCTGACGGGCGTGCGATCGATGTGCACTGCGTAACTGCCAGTGGGCGTTTCTGTCGGATCCTGATTGATACCGAGATACAAACGTCCCGCTACGGGAACGGTTAGCGTGCCATCGGCGCCGACCACAAACGGAGTCGCGGCATCGCTGTCACCGACGCGGCCGACCAGCGCGCCGCGCCCTGCGCCGGGAACCATCAGCGGACGCAGCGTGTCAACCCAACCGCGCTGCGCTCCGGCGGGTGTAATGCCCGTGTCCTTCCCCATGGTGACCGTGCCTTTGGCGGTGATGTGCAGCTTGTCGCCGGCGGTGACGTCCATTTTGGTGTCAACCCACTTTGGACTGCCGCTGATCGTGATGTTGGCACTCGTGCTGCTGGCTACCGCAGCAGGAAACGCACCGGCGGTGGCGGAATACGCGGCCTTGGCGTACCAGAAAGGATTGCTTATCAGTGCGGCGATCAGAATCCAACGTGCGGTTTTCATCGGACCAGAGAAGTTCCCGACAGAAGTTACCAGCCAACGACCGAAGAATCAGGGAATTGCGACACCAAATATTATAAGCCGCGGATCAGACGCACCTCGACAGTCAAATTATTCCACCAGCGCGGCTTCCTTTTCTTCGGCTTCGGCCACGGCGCGCAAGGAAAGTTGCTCGCGCCGCGCCAGCGCAAGGCCGGTCGGAATCACCGACATGAAGGTGATCGCCCAGATAAGGATTCCGCAGCTCACCGCCAGTTCCTGTTCGATGCCGAAACCGGAGTGGAGCATGCTGATGGTCGCCAATTGCGAGCCGCCCCCGACGGCCGGCAATTGCAGCATCGATCCCACCATGCTCGAGCCCATCAGCACCACTTGGTCCGCCATTCCTAAGCTGCGGAGCTCTCCCGGGTAAGCGTGCGTGATGACGTAGTAAGAGAAAGCAGTCAGCACCCACATCCCGAGCGACACGGCCACCAACTCCACGGCTGAGCGGACGTCATGGATCGTCTTCAACCCTTCGCTAAAGGAACGCACCTTCTCGCGCAGGTGATGGGCAACCTTGGGAGCGAAGCCGGCAAAAAGGTCATACAAGAACTGGCCCACACGCTCGCCGGCGTGCCGCACTAGGACGCATCCGACGATCAATGCGGCCACGAAAGCCATCAGTACAAAAGCCGCACCGCGCAGGCCAAGATCAACCTGAACCCCATGTATGGTTACCAGGTTGTGGTAGAAGGGCAGCGCGCGCACCTCTGGAGAAAACAGACTGATGGTGAGCAACACCGCGAAGGCGCCCATGTCGAAGATGCGCTCCACCCCCCAGACCGCGATCTGCGAGGTAAAGGTGAGGCGCTCTTTCTTGGCGATAAGGTAGGGACGAATCATCTCTCCGGCGCGTCCCAGCAGCGCCAGAGCTGAGAAGCCAATGAATTGCGGCCCCAGCAGGCGCACCGTTGTGGTCTCGCAAACTGGCTTCAGGAAGATGCGCCAGCGTACTGCACGCAGAACATACGCGAGGTAGGTGAGAGCGATTCCGGCCACAAGACCGAGCAGGCTCACGTGGTCGGTCCGGCTCCAGAACACTCCCCAGTCGAAGTTCTTCCAGGTGCGTACCTGCAGGTAAATCAGCAGGCACAGCGCGACCAGAACCATGCCGAGGACCAAGATGCGCTTTGTGCTCATGAAGGAAAAGTCAGCGGCCCATGACGTGCGCCGCAGCCCGAAGCCTATAGGTGAAGGTAAATGAGAGACTAAGCAGGGTCAAACGGGTTACTCGCTGCCCGCAACGGAACCGGAATTTCTTTGCGCGAGCACGTCATTGCCGGCCAACTCGCGACGAACCTGCGCTTGAGGCTGGCTCTTGCGCTTGGCCAGCTTCTTGCGGTTGTAATCCCTTATGACATGTGCAACGTAGGCATGCGTCTCGCGGTACGGCGGCAAACCTTTGTACTGTTGTACACGCTGGGGCCCAGCGTTGTAGGCTGCCAGGGCCTTGATCATGTCGTTGTCGTAAAGCAGCAGCAACTCCCGTAGATAGCGCACACCGCCCATCGACGTTCTCCGCCGGGTCAAAGCTGTTCTTCACCCCCAGTTTGCTGGCGGTCTGCGGCATTAGTTGCATCAGCCCCTGCGCGCCTTTGGGCGAGATCGCACGTGGATTGTTGGCGCTCTCGGCACGAATGACGCTGGCAATAAAGTCAGCATCCACCTGATTGCGATTGCTGGCAGCGCTGACGATCGAGTTCAAGTCCTGCGTCTTTTGTGGTTCGACAGAGGCCTGTTGCGGATCCGGCGGCGCAGGCTCGAAGCTTTCGATCTCGGCGGTGGGAACGTCGATATACCCGCTGTCAGGAGCCGCGTTCATGTACAGACGCGTGGTATCGCCGGCGGTTTCATGCCGCTGGTGACGAATGCTGAATCCGTTGCGCAGGTTCGCAAGCTCGGCAGCGTGCAGCTGCGACGCGACCAACAGTACCAAGAGACCGAATTGTAGGAACTTACGCATCCACGCTCGCAGTGTTGGCGTCCAGGACCTGTTCGATGGCCGCGGCCACGCCGCTCTCATCGTTGTGCAGAGTGACCGTCCAGCCGTTCTGCTTTAGATCCTCAGACGCATTACCCATAATCACCGGATGCCCGGCAAAGGTCAACATCTCGATGTCGTTGTAGTTATCGCCGATGGCCATGACCTCAGAGCGATCGATGCCGCGGTAGTTGGCCCACCGCTCCAGCGCATGTCCCTTCGAGCAGCCAGCATTGAGGATATCCACGATGCACAGGTTGCGCGCCTCGTACTGCGTGCGCAACAGGGTGAACTCTGCCCTGAAGTCGCAGGCCACAAGCCTGCTCCTGGGCACGCTGCATCAGCTCAATCGGCCCGCAGAACATGGCCTGAATCGGGTCCTCCGTCAGCGCCTTCTCGATGGGGCTGACGTACTCGATGTAAGGCGCGTTCTTCTCCATCCAGCGCTGAATGACGCCGTAGAGATGCTCGTGGTTCTCGCAGACAATGCCGCCCATGCCTTCGCGGTCGAAGGTCAGCACCGTATGATTGCGGAACTCCTGCATGTGCTGGCACAGCTTTATGGCCGTTTCCTTGGCCAGGAGGTCCTGGTGAAACATCTCGCCGCGGGTGGAGCGCGTTACCGCGCCATTCGAGCTGATGAGCCACAGATCGAAGCCCAGCGACTCCGCAATCGGCAGGGCGAACTTATGCCGGCGTCCGGTTCCCAGCACGATCTCAACGCCGGCCTCATGTGCCCGGCGCAGGGCATTCAGGTTGGCGTGGGAGATCTCGACTTTCGAATCCAGGAGCGTGCCATCGATATCGATGGCGATGAGGCGGATGGGGCGCTTCACAACTTCAATTCTAGCAGCCGTCTGTTACCGGCGGATTGGCTGACCGCTACTCCAAGTCCCGCCAATTCAGCCCCACGCCGACATCCACCTTAAGCGGCACCTTGAGCGCGTACACACTCTCCATGCGGTCGCTGACTAACCGCTTCATCGTGTCTACTTCGGCTTCGGGAACTTCGAAGACGAGCTCGTCATGCACCTGCAGCAACATTCGCGAGTGTAGTTTGCGCTCGCGCAGATCGGCATCAATACGAATCATGGCAATCTTGATCAGATCGGCTGCCGTGCCCTGTAGAGGAGTGTTTACGGCGGTACGCTCCGCAAATCCACGCAGATTGAAGTTCTTGCTGTGGATGTCGGGAATGGGCCGTACCCGGCCGAACAGCGTCATGACCTTCTGGTCACGGCGCGCCTGATCCAGCGTGCGATCGATGAACTCGCGTACCCCGCTGTACTTCTCGAAATAGGCGTCGATGAACTGCTTGGCCTCTTTGGTGTCGATTCCGATTTGCTGCGAAAGCCCAAACGCCGACAACCCGTACACAATGCCGAAGTTGACCGCCTTGGCGCGGCGGCGATGCTCTGCGTTGACCATCAGCGGCGGCACACCGAATACCTGCGACGCGGTAAGGGTGTGGATGTCCTCGCCCGCGCGATAAGCCTCGACCAGCAGTTTGTCGCCGGAGAAGTGCGCCAGCAGCCGCAACTCAATTTGCGAGTAGTCGGCGGCGAGCAGGACGTGTCCAGGCTCGGCAATGAATGCGGCGCGGATCTCACGGCCCATTTCGGTGCGAATCGGAATGTTC
The DNA here is from genome assembly GCA_963760415.1 of uncultured Acidobacteriaceae bacterium. GTDB lineage: Bacteria > Acidobacteriota > Terriglobia > Terriglobales > Acidobacteriaceae > Bog-257. The sequence goes on from CAVXDA010000018.1 coordinate 34,225, forward strand.
TGCAGGTTCGGATTGACCGACGACAACCTCCCGGTGGCGGACCCGGCCATGTTGAATGTGGTGTGCAGCCTCTTTGTCACGGGGTTGAGCAGTGCCGGCAACGCGTCCACATATGTGGACTTCAGCTTGGAGAGTTGCCGGTAGCCGAGTACCAGCCGCGGCACCTCGTGCTCGCTGGCCAGTCCTTCGAGCACGTCCACTGCGGTGGAGATGGTCTTGCCCTTGCCGTACTTGAATGGCTTTGGCAGGTTGAGCTTGTTGAACAGCACATCGCCGAGCTGCTTTGGCGAATTAATGTTGAACTCAAAACTGCACTTGTTGTAGATTTCGCGCGCCTTTGCCTGGACTTCGCGCTCCAGCCGCTGCGACATCTCGGCCAGCACTTCGCAGTCGAGCTTGACGCCGGCATCTTCCATGCGCGCCAGCACCGGCACCAGTGGCAGGTCAATCTCGTCGTAAACCTTGCGCAGCCCGGTCCTGCTGACTTCGTCACCCAACTTCCCGGTCAGCCGCAAGGTGATGTCAGCGGCTTCCGCCGGCGACGCTCCCAGCTTCAGATTGAACTTGCGTAGCGCCGTCTCACGTAATCCGTACGTCGAGTACGTAGGATCGAGCAGATAGCCGTAGAGCAGGGTATCGTGCTGCACCCCTGCAACCGCTATTCCACGCTGCCCAAAAACATGCATCGCGGACTTGTAATCATGCACCGTCTTGGGGAGCGACCCGTCGGCGAGCGCCCGCGTGAGTGGCTTGGCGATCTCGGAGTCATCGAGCGTCAGAGTCGTCGCCTTGCCCGCTTCTGCCGAGATCGCGAGGCGCAAACTGGCAGGTGCTGACGGTGTCGGGGGAGCCGACGAGAGCGAGAGCTGCCTGTTGTCCTCTTCGTCGACGCTTTCCTCTTCCTCCGCAGCGGCCGGTTGCGGCGCCGAAGCTTCCAGCGCAATCGCCAACACTCCACCGGGCTGTCTTGCACGCGCGATTACAGCTTCGACATCGGCAGCGGTCTTGGCGTCGCGGTAGTCGGTGTCGCCCAGTTCAATGCTCTCGCTCAGGAAGTCCTGGACCAGCGTGGTGAACTCAAGCTCCGTGAATAGCGCGCGGGCGGCTTCGGGATCGGGCTCTTGCGCCAGCATCTTCGCCGGGCTCAAAATCCACAGCGACATCGGTCTTGATGGTGACTAGCTCCTTGCTGGTCAGGACGGCGTCGCGATTGTTCTGTAGCGACTCGCGATAGGTCTTGCGCTCGACTTCGGCGGCGTGGTCCAGCGCGTTCTCCACCGTGCCGAAGCGCTGGATCAGCTCCACTGAACCCTTGTCGCCAATGCCGGGCGCGCCGGGAATGTTGTCGATGGCATCGCCGCGCAGCGCCATCACGTCCACCACGCGCTCTGGCGGCACGCCCAGAATCTCCTCCACCTTGGCGGCGTCGCAGATCAGATTGTCCTTGGGAGGATTGAGCACGCAGATGCGATCGTTGACCAGTTGCATCATGTCCTTGTCGCTGGATACGACAAACACCGAATAGCCCTCGTCGGCCGCCTTGTGTGCCAGTGTACCGATCACGTCGTCGGCTTCGAAGCCGGAGGCCTCCAGGATCGGAATGCGATAGGCCTCCAGCGCGCGCCGGATGTAGGGTATTTGCTGCGCCAGGTCCTCCGGCATCGCGGCGCGGTTGGCTTTGTAGCCGTCATAAGCGACGTCGATGTAAGTCTGAGTTTTGCTGTCGAACTTGCGCAGGCTGGCGATGGCCTTCGCCTGCTCGTCGCGAAAGGTCGGCGCCGCCACATCAAAGACTGCCGCCAGATATTGCGGTGCGAAGTCAGCCCGCAGCTTGCGCAGCATGTTCACGAACACGAAGGTTGCGCTGGTCGGGATGCCGGTCTTGGTGGACATCGGCCGCTGCCGCTGCATCGCGTGATAGGCGCGAAAGATGAACGACATCGCGTCAATCAGGAAAATGCGGCCCTTGGAGCCGGCAGGCTCGGGAGGTGCAGTGACGGCGGAGCTAGAACCAGTACTTTTCACAGCACTCGCCGGCTTGGCAGCGCTGGAGACGGTGGCGGATTTTGCGGTTTTTCGAGTCGAGGGCAAGGCTCAATTCTACCAATCTGGCCGATGGACGGACCTTGCTCCACAAACATGCAATCGCCATACGAATAAAACCTGTAGCGCTTGCGGACCGCGTGTTCGTAAGCTCGCAATGTCCACTCGCGACCGGCGAAGGCTGCGACCAACATCAGCAATGTAGATTTCGGCAAGTGAAAGTTGGTCAGCATGGCGCCCACAACACGAAACTCGAATCCGGGGTAGATGAAGATGTCGGCTTCGCCACGTTGCGGCGTGATGTGGCCATCCTTGTTTTGTCGCGAAGCGAATTCGAGCGTGCGGACCGTCGTGGTTCCAACTGCAACCACGCGGCGGCGGCCGCCATTTCGCGCTCGCTGGATGTGCTCCGCCGCGTCCTCGGAGATTTCGTACCACTCGCGATGGAGCTTGTGCTCCTCTACGACCTCTTCGCGCACCGGCTGAAAGGTTCCGAGGCCGACGTGCAGCGTGATCTCGGCGGTTTCGATTCCACGCTGGCGAATGCGGTCGAGAATCTCCTGGGTGAAGTGCAGGCCAGCGGTTGGCGCCGCAACCGAGCCGAGTGGCTTGGCGTACACCGTCTGATACTGCTCGCGATCGGCAGGCGTATCCGGGCGATCGATATAAGGCGGAAGAGGAACATGCCCAATGCTCTGCAGCACGTCGTAGAAATCGGGCACGGGATCGAAACGCAATTGGCGCTCGCCGAATGTGCTACGGCTGACGATCTCGGCGGCAAGCTCGTGCGAGTGTTCGCTGGCTTCGGCGCCAAAATAAATCCGCTCGCCAACACCCAGCTTTCGCCCGGGATGCACCAGCGCTTCCCATTCCATCGGATCTGACGAGAGCTGTTTAGTGAGTAGCACCTCCACGTGCCCGCGGAGAAATTCCCCCGCCGCGGGATTCTGGGCCGAGACCGGTTGCGCTCGCGAGCCGCTGCGATGGCCGAAGAGCCGGGCGGGCAGGACTTTCGTATTGTTGAAGACCAGCAGATCGTCCGGTCGAAGCAGCTCAGGGAAGTCGCGGAATGTGCGGTCTTGCAGCAACTCCTGGCCGCGATCGAGGTGCAGCAGTCGCGACGCAGCCCGGTCGGCCAGCGACTGCTGGGCGATTAAATCGTCCGGAAGGTGGTAGTCGAAATCCGAAACCAGCACACCTCGATTATGCCCGACCGCGGTTCGTCGCACATTAATGTGACGCGATCCTTTTCGGCGACGGCAACCTGCGGTACGATACAAGCAAAGGTCTTAAGGAACGCTTGCGGCACCGCATGAAGACAGAACAACTGCATAGGGACGAAATTGTCCGCTTCGGGAAATTGCTACACCAAACTGGCTTGGTTGCTGCCACGGACGGGAACCTTTCCGTGCGCCTGGAAGATGGAAATTTTCTGTGCACGCCCACAGTTATGAGCAAAGGCTTGATGGAGCCTGCTGACCTCGTCATCGTGAACCGGCACGGCAAGAAGCTCCATGGCTCGCGTGAAGCCTCCAGCGAGATCGCCATGCACCTGCTCATCTATAGCAGGCGTCCCGATGTCAATGCGGTCGTGCATGCGCATCCGCCGACGGCCACCGGCTATGCGGCTGCCGGACTTGCGCTGGATCGCGCCATATGCTCGGAAATCATTGTGACCCTGGGGTCGGTGCCTCTGGCCAATTATGAGACCCCGGGCACTCCAGAACTGGCCGAGGCCCTGGCCCCGCTGGTCGCCGATCACGACGCCATCCTGATGGCGAACCACGGTGTAGTTACCTGTGGCGCTGACCTGCTCAATGCATACATGAACATGGAAACCGTCGAGCACTTCGCCAAGATTGCCCTGGTCACGCATTTGCTTGGTAAGCAACAGACCCTAAGCGACCAGCACGTGGATAAGCTACGGGAAATTCGGCTGAAGTATCACAACCACAACCAGGTGGGCGTGGCTCAGGAAAAAGACTGACCGTACATTTCCGACGCAGCTCTTCGTTTACTCTCCTCCAAAGCTGAATCGCAGCCCTGCACGGAAGTTCGCCCTGAGCGCGGGATATCCCAGGACCTCGTTGTAGTGATTGTTGAGAGCGTTATTCACGTTCGCGTAGGCCGTTACATGATGATTGAAGGCGAACCAGCCGCCGAGATCCACTCGCGCGTAGCCGGCAGCGTAGTAGATGGGCGGAATGTAACCAAACAGGAAGTCGGAGTCCGGACGTTGTCCGACCGCGGTGACGCCCAGGAATCCACCCCATCGTTGCCTGGTGTAGGTCAGCAGCAGCATGCCAGCCTGCTTGGGACGGCGCAACAGCGGCGCTCCCGTGCCGTAGATGCGCGGATCGCAACCGGCTTCGGGATCGCAGGGCGGCGCCTGTTGAATTTGTGTTGAGGTGTAGGTGTAAGCACCGGTCAGCGATAGATGGTCCACGAGGCGGCCGCTCAACACCACCTCAGCGCCCTGTGCCATTGAGCGATTGAAGTTCTCATACTGGCTGGTGTTGTTGTCGGAGTTGTACACGTATTCGATCTGGTCGCGGAATTGATTGTGGTAGTACAAGGCGCTGAGCGACAGGCGGTTGCTGAACAGTGACTGCAGTATGCCGGCCTCGATCGCCTGGTTCTGCTCCGGCTTCAGGTTGGGGTTGGGCAGCGTGGGAAACGTACCGGTGATACCGAAGGTTTGTTCGAAGCTGGGCTCCTTGATGCCTTCCGCGTAGCCGAAGTGCAGGCGCGTGCCGCTGAAAATCGTGTTCCCACGCCATGCCAGAAACGTTGCCGAAGCGCGAGGGCTGACCTTGCCACCAAAACTGCTGTTGTTGACGTAGCCAATTCCCGCCAGTACGGACAACCGCCGCCAAACGATGGTCTGCTGCGCGAACAGATAATTGTTGAAGCGTAAGCCGTGGGTCGTGGTGATTCCGAAATCCGAGTTGTTGTTGATGTAGCCGTTCTCATCCTCGAAGTTGTAACCAAGCGTCGTTTGCGCCCATGGCCGCGGTGTGTACGCCCCTTGATAGGCAAAGCCGGCCACGTTGTACTTTGTCAGGCTATTGAAGGCGGAATCGAACGGCCGGTCCGGATCGTCCACCGGGTTCACGTTCAGCGCAACGTGGTTATATTCGAAGCCGCTGAATTGGTGCTGCCATGCGCCCGGGCCGCTGACCGTTAGGTCGCCGCTGGCAAGGAAATTGTTCTGATGGGCGTATTGGTTTGGGTCGGGCGGAAGCTCGGGATTGCCGTTGAACCACCAGTTTGACTGGATGCCCGTCCAACTGTCGTAGTGGCGCGCACGCAAGCGCAATGACACGCGATCGGAAATCTTCACCCCAACATTTCCGCCTTGCAACGAGTTCGAATAGGCGTCGTTGATGCCCTGCCCTTGCGTGTCGAACTGGTTCGCGAACACGTTGTAATCGAAAATTCCGCGCGCACCCGCCACCGACGCGTAGCCGTTGGCGGTAGAGAAGTTTCCGCCGTCGGCGCCAAATTGAATTTCAGGCGTTCGCGTGCTGCCCGTCGCGGTCCAAAGCTGTACGACGCTGGTCATGGCGTCCGATCCGTACACCGTGCTCTCAGGTCCCCGCTCCACCTCAAGCCGGTCAATATTGTTCATCGGGACCACGCCGAAGTCGAAGAAGCCCCCGGGATCGTTCACCGGAACGCCGTCCACCAGCACCTTGTTGTAATTGGATTCGCCGCCGCGAACGAACAAGCTGCTCAGATTCCCCCGGCGCCCGGTCGTGCTGATGATGGCTCCGGGAATGTAGAGCAAAGCATCGGGTGCAGATACGGGATTGATTGCCGTGAGCTGCTCGCCGGTTAGCACGCCGACCGAAGTGCCCGTCTGCTCGGCGGTCGTCGGCGTTGCCGTGGCGGAAACGACCACCGTTTGCGGTGTGGTCGTCAGGTTCAGTTGAACGGTAAGCGCTCCCGTCCCTGGCATGGCAACTTGTAGCGACTGCGCTGCAAATCCTGGTGCGAGCACCACGGCGCGATATTGGCCGTCAGGCAGGTTAGGGAAAGTCGCCGTGCCGTCGCCGGCGGTGGTTTGCACTCCCACCCCGGAGTTATCACCGGCGCGAAACAAACTGACCTGCACGCCGGAAACCCGGTCGCCGGATGGACTTTGCACGGATACTTTGAGATCGGCCGCCAGAGCTGCCGTGCAGCTCAGCAGCGCGGCCAGCAATGCGCGGACGATGAACATGACACTCCTCCTTTGCACGCGAAAGGGGTTGGTGACCGGAGCATCCCATCGCACGCAAATTCGGCGTGCGCCGGGGGCCCGTAGTTCGCGCCGGTCTCCTGGCTTGCGAGTTGCGATTGGCATCGCGGACAGCGGCGGGGCCTTCCCGTTTGCACAGTGGCCTTGCGCCCAAGACTCGCTTACAGTTGCGCGGCAGCGCGGGTGTTTCACCCGCTTCCCAGTTCCGCCCGTGCGGAACGCGCGAACGCTGATTGGCAAGGAACAACCTGGACTGAACCCGTCCAGGATTAGGACTTGTACTGTACTTTCGCGGGAGAGCCGTGTCAATCAGGTTGTGATGAAAACTGCGATTCGGCGAAGGTGGTTATTCGCTCCAGAGCGGACTGCATTTCCGCGTGATGGCGATCGAGTGCCGCGTCGTCGGCGTCCGGCGGAACATAGATGTTTTTCGCCACCCGCACGTAGGCTCGCGAAAACGGCTTGGGTATCACCATCGCGTCCCACGTTCCCAGCACCCATCGCTTCTCGACGGCGACGTAGAACGCTGTGATTGGGACACCCGTGAGTCGCGCCAGGACCACCGGGCCCTTCTTGGCAACATAGCGGGGCCCGCGGGGACCGTCGATCGTGAACGCTACGGCGCCTCCGGCTTTCACCATAGTCTCCATTTCCAGCAGGCCACGCTGGCCTCCGCGCGAGCTGGAGCCGCGCACCGGCACGAAGCCGAAGCGGCGAATCACGCGCGCGATGTACTCTCCATCGCGGCTGAGGCTCGTCAGAACTCCGATGTCATGATTACGGAACAGCCATGTGGCCGGCAGCACGCAACGATGCCAGAAGGGATAGATGCCCGGTGAAATTTTGTGCAGACCGGGGATGGAGCCTTCTTCGAAGGTGATGGTCATGCGCAGCGTTCGACCGATGAGTCCCACCACAGCCGATGCAATCCATGAAACCAAAGTGATCTGCAGCCGTTGCAGCAAGCTAAGACGAAGGTCGCGGCGGTCTTCGGCTGCAATGGCTTGATCGGGCACGCGAGAATTCTAACCTGCGTGAACAGAACACCGCTTAAACGCAACGGGCAATATCACGTTATCAAGCGGGGTAACTGGACTCTGCCGCGCGTCCACCTCAGGAGAGGTGTTCATAGGCGTGGAGAGCGTCGTGCAGCCGGTCGAAGACCAGAATTGGGCCGATCACCTCGGTCAGCCGGTGGCGTTCCAAATCTGCCTTAAGCGAGGCCGGCAATCGCGCGAACGCCAACTCGACACCACAGTGGGCCAGTTCCTGGTGAAGTTGCCGCACCACGCGGGCGGCGGTGTAATCGACGTTGGTGATGGCTTCGGCATCGACCACCAGCCAGCGCACCGGCGAAGGAGACGGTCCAACGACGCCACGGATCTCTTCGGAGAAGCGGCCGGCGTTGGCGTAGAAGAGAGCTGCTCCGAAACGATAAAGCACTAGCCCGGGTTCAGTCATCGCCCCGGAAACCGCTGGAACCAAGTCCCAGGTTTCTCCTTTGCCCGGTACCAACACTCCGGTGTGCGGATGATAGCTATGACGCACGACCCGGAACAGCGAGAGCACCATCGCCAGCAGGATGCCCTGTTCGACACCAACCAGCACGACGACCCCTGCAGTAATCACGGCCAGCCAGTATTCCTGCGGGCTTTCGCGTCGAATGTCGCGCAAGCCGCGCAGATCGATGAGCCTAATGGCGATGAAGAACACGATGGCGTCCAGCGCACACCGCGGGAGGTACTGCAATGGCCTGGTCAGAAAGAGCAGCACCAGCGCGACCACCGTCGCCGTGGCCACTTGCGCAAACTGGCTTTGCCCGCCGGAGCTTTCGACCATCGCGGTTTGGGTGGGACTTCCGTCCACCACGAACGTTCCGCTCAAGGCCGCAGCGGCGTTGGCTGCGGACAACCCGACCAGGTCCGCATCCTCGTCTAGGCGCTGGTGGTGGCGCGCGGCGTAGAAACGGGCCGTCGCCGCACTCTGGGCAACGATCATCACAAAGCACGATGCCGCTACCGAAATCAACGGCCACGTGTCCTTCCAGCGCACATCCGGCAAGCCAAGATGTGGCAGACCCCCAGCTATCGGCCCGACGACGGTGAAGCCGTGACCGGCGAAATCCCAGGCTGCGCTCGCCGCTGTGGCCCCTATGACGGCAATCAGCGGGCCAGGTACTTTCGGTGCGAAGCGGTTGATGGTAAAGACGCCTGCCACTATCACGGCTGAAAGTAATACAGTCGGCAGGTGGACTTGTGGCAGGCTGCGGAGCACCTCGGCGAGCTTTCCAACCGACCTGTGAGAATGGACCTCGAGTCCGAGCATCCCGTCCAATACTGCGATGCTGACCTGAAACCCTACTCCCGTGAGAAACCCTACCAGCACCGTCTGCGAGAGAAAGTCGGCCAGAAAACCCAGCTTGAGCAATCGCGCCAACAGCAGAAATACAGCGGTCAGCAGCGCCACCATTCCCGCCAGCGCCACATATCGCGCGCTGGCGAGCGGCGCCATGCCGGCCAGCCCGCCGGCGAGAATGGCAGCGGTCGCGGAATCGGCAGCGACCACCAGATAACGTGAGGAGCCGAACACGGCAAACGCCAACATGGGTAGCAGCAGCGTGTAAAACCCCGTGACGACTGGCATGCCGGCAATCTTGGTGTAGCCGAGTGCCTGCGGAATGTTCAACGCCGCGAGCTGAAGTCCAGCCAGGGCGTCGCGTGCCGCTCGCGCCGCAGTGATCGGTCTGACAGCCTGGAACAACGACAGCCATGAACCGTATTTCGCAGGGGGTTCGCCGTTGTTCCGACGATCTGGTCCGGGCGGTGGTGTGGCCTCTGTGTTCATGGGTTACAACGAGATCGTCCTTTCTGTCCCGAACGGTTCACACAGTGACATTGCCTAATTCTTTCCTTCGGGGTCTTCCGGCGGCGTTGCCGGCCCCAACTTCTCCTCGTCCGTCCGCTCTTTCCGGCGAAGAGCCTCCAGCGCCGCCAGCGGTTTGAACTCATCGGGTAGCTCGCGGAGAAGTGACGAAAGATCAGACACCAGTGTCTCCCAGCCCTGCTACTAGGGTCTCCGCGTCCCCCAGAATCGTCGAGTTGCTGGTCATTCCCTACCTACCATTTTTCTTCTTACGTTTGGCTTTGTGCTTCTGTTCGTCTGCGCCGCCGTGGCCGGTCTTGGATTCTGTTCCCGTCTTGTCATATTCCTCTTCTGAGGCTTGGTGGTATTCCCTGCGGATCACGTCCAGATCAACCTCGGGCTTTGGGATCCGCATGCCCAGGTCTTCCATCGTCGCCGCCACGATCTGCGAGACCGCCAGGTCACGAAACCACTTGTGATTAGAAGGGATGATGTACCAGGGCGCTTCTTTCCTGCTGGTCTCGGCAAAGATGTCCTCGAAGGCTTTCATGTAATCGTCCCACAACTCCCGTTCCTTGTAGTCACTCTCGCTGATCTTCCAGTTTCGTGCGGGATCATCAAGCCGCTGCTTGAATCGTGCCAGTTGCTCTTCCTTGCTGATATGCAAAAAGAGCTTAATGATATGGGTGTTGTTTTGCCGGTGTAGCAGGGTCTCGAAATCATTGATCAGCTCGTACCGTTCCGACCACACGTCCTTGGGGGCGAGTTTGTGCACCCGCACCACCAGCACGTCTTCGTAGTGCGAGCGATTGAAGATGGCAACCGTGCCCTTCGCCGGCGCGTGGGGATGGACCCGCCAGAGAAAATCGTGCTCCAACTCCAGCGGGGTCGGGGCTTTGAATCCGGTCACCGTCGTCCCCTGGGGATTCATCGCGCTCATCACGTGATTGACGGTGCCGTCCTTGCCGCCCGCATCGAGGGCCTGTAGAACGATCAGCAGCGAGCGCTTTTTCTCCGCGTACAGCAGGTATTGCAGCTTGCGCAGCTTATCGCGATACTTCTCGATGTCGGCGAGCGCCACTTTTTCGGAGAGGTGCTTACCCGCGTAGCCGGGGTCGATTTCTTTCAGCTTGACCTTACTGCCCGGCTTTATCCGGAATTGCTTGCGATAGTCCATTTTCTGTGGCCACCCCGTCGCGCCTCTTAGCGACGATCAGGCATTATGCCCCGGTCCCGCCCTCCTCCAAAATCGAGTGCGAGGTCCATTCCTGACAAACAAGGCGAGCTTAGGGAATGCGGCTTCTCGAGCCTGCGGCACAGAGATACTTAACCACGAATCGGCGCGGATGGCCACCGGCAGAGCGTCGACGACATCCGTGGAGAGCGCCGCAGTTTTCGGGAGTTAGAAATTCAGTTTGCGACGCAGGGCAGCTGCGAGTGCCAGGATTCCAGAACCAAACAGCAAAATGCTGCTCGGCTCGGGAGTGGGGGGACCGCAGTCGGGTGAGTTGTCATTTCCAACGCCACAGCCTCCGCCAATGGTGAAGGCCTCCGAAGGAATGGTGCCGATGGCACTCTCGGAGGCCTGTGATGGACAACCGTTGCCGTGACAACCAACGCCGCTATTCTCATCCCAGTAAACCGGATCGCCGCTGGGGACAGCTGCGTTGTACAGGTTGAGCCAGTAAGTAGTGCCGTTGCTGGTAGCGACATACAGACCACTCACGCCGATCAGGTCAATGTTGTAGCCATACTGGTTGGTGGAAAGGAATTTATCGCTCACGTTGGCCGTACCGCCACCCAGAACCTGTCCACCATTCTCCTGAGTTGTGATGGACCAAGTCCACGGTACTCATTGTGTCGCCCGGAAATTCCCAGACGCCAAAGTAGAAATCATTCACGTAGCCGTACGACAGGAAAGTGTCACTGACGACGTAGCCGAAATTGATGTTCCAGGCATCGGTTGTGCCGTTGATCGGACCATTGTCATATTGTGCCCAAACTGGAATTGCGGCAGAGACCAGGCACAGAATTGCAAGCCATGTAAGACACAGTTTCATGAGGATCTCCTATGTATGAGCGAACCTTTAATAAATAAATGGAGGAACAATTGGTCACAAGAGTGACGCGGTCTGCCAGGTATGCAGCCTGAGCCTGTCCCTCCAATCACCCGCTTAAGAGTGATGACTGCAACGAAATTTTTTCGCAAAAGAACACCTGGTTCCCGTTTCGGGAACGCCCCACCACGGGCCGAAATTGGCTGCCGTCGGGAATCTTGGAGCGGCCAGCGTAAGGTGGGACAAGACGCCACAGCGTAAAATCCGAACCAAACAAGCAGCCCGCCAAAAAGCCGGAGCTTGCGCCCCGGCTTGAGGGTCAATCCGCGACCTAATAAGGAGGGTTGATATCGTTAAAACAGCTTGCGCCGCAATAAGCCAGCCAAGCCCAGAAGCCCGGAACCAAACAGCATGATGCTGCTGGGCTCAGGCGTGCTTCCATTTCCACCGGGGTTGATGGTGAACGCTTCCGAAGGAATGGTGCCGAGGGCACTCTCGGAGGCCTGCGACGGGCAGCCGCTCGATTGGCAGCCTACGCCGCTGTTCTCATCCCAATAGACCGGGTCGCCGCTGGCGACGGTTGCGTTGTACAGGTTCAGCCAGTAGGTGCCGGCACTGAGAGGCACGCCACCAGTATTGAAGGTAATCAAGTCGATGTTGTAGCCGTACTGATTGCTGGAGATGTACTTGTCCGTCACATTGCGGGTTCCACCGACGCCGACACCGTTCTCGGTCTGGGTGATTGAAAAGTCGACTGTTCGCATCGTGTCGCCCGGGAATTCCCAGACGCCGAAACTGATGGTGTTCACCGAGCCGTCAGCCGTAAGCGTGAAGGTATCGCTGACGACATAGCCAAAGTTGATGGTCCAGGCATCGGTTGTGCCGTTGATCGGACCGTTGTTATAGGTATCCGCCCAAGCTGGAATTGCAACCAGCGCGAGGCACAGAATCACAAGCGAAGCGATACGCATTTAAAGTCCTCCTTCTAGAAGGTTGAGGTTAGTAATCGGAATGAATTGTGGAAAAAGGAAAAGGAACGACCGCGCAAGGCTCTGTTCGACCGAGGTGAGGGCTCGAGTCTGCCTGGAATCTGAAGCTCGAAGCCTGGTCATGGCCCCCTTCCTAATTCCAACCTACGTACGTATGGGAAATAGATAACTACCAACGACAACAGCGACAAGCATTCTGGCAACCTGAAAAGTCGTTGCCTCGCCCTCACGGGGAAGTGCCCCGATGTGGCTTAGGGCACTGCATGGGAGATGCAACTGGGTTGCCGCGCTAACCTACTGCACATAAAGGAGTTCCGTTATGGGAAACGCAAGTATTTGCAAGAATGTTCGGCTATTTTTCCCCACATTTCCCAAAACGGAACGTATGCGGGCTTATCTACCGCACCTTGGCATAGAGCACATGGTCAAGAATGACCCCATTCTTCACGGCGCTGCGGCGTAGGGTGCCTTCCCGCTCGAAACCCGCTTTCTCCAGCACGCGCATCGATCCCACATTGTGGGAGAACACCATGGCAAAGATGCGTGTCAGCTTGTAGTGCGCGAAAGCCCAGTCGGAGGTGGCCAACGCAACGCGGGTGGTGAGACCGCGGCCCCAAAAGGGCTCGCCCAGCCAGTAACCCATTTCGGCACTGAGCCGGGCGATATCGGCACCCAGCTTGAAACCAATGCCTCCTATCGCCTCGCCCGCGTACTCCACCGCGAACGACGTCTCGACGTCCGCAGAGCGCACCTCAGCTAAGTAAGCGGCACCGGCGAACCGGGTGTAGGGATGGGGAAATTGATCACGGAGATTGGCGGCGATGTTCGCGTTGTTGGCATAGCGCACCAGCGCATCAATGTCATTCTTGCGCCAGGAGCGCACACGGAGATCGCCGAGGTCGAGCAGCATGACCTAGTGATGTTGACGCCGCGTCGCTTTTGGCGCAAGTGCTTTAGCGTGAAAAATCGGGCAAGAAGGACTATTTTCGGAATTCACCCAGCCTATCGTCGGATTAGGAGTTTCGCTTTTCGTTCTCGCGTTGACGCTCGATCTCTGGCGAGGATGGATTGAGATCCTGTTGCTTCGGCTGCGCTTCAACGTAACGCTTCAACTCCGCTAGTATCCGCACATTCTCCTTACGGAACGCCCATACGACCAAGGGTCTCCACCACCTTCAGGAGGCCTGGTATTTGGATCGTGAGATCGAGATCACGGATAACGTATGTCGCGTGTTCTACTGGCTCAAACGTGTACCGAATATGGACGTCAATGTTTGCGGTGAGCGGGCCTCGCTTCAACAGCATGGTGTGATGAAAAGCGATGTAATTGGGAGGGTCATACCCTGTAACCGAGCCGGGCCTCTGGCCTGCCGGGCCCGCGTCGAGATAGGTTGTGCCAAGACGGACCGGATAGGGCGATACCTCCGTTGTCCCGCCGAACGCTTCTGAACCGGGCAGCCAGCGACCATAATTCGGCATGTCAGCAATCAGGTCAAAAATGGTGTTTGGAGAGCCCTCGATTCGCGCCGTAAACCGAGGGTGCGAGGTGGACATTTAGTCTCTTTTCATTGAAGAGTGGTCACGGCTGCGCTCCGTCAGATGGCTGCCATCGCTAGATCGAGAGCACTTCTTTCTCTTTGCCCTTGGCCAGCTCTTCCATCTTCTTGATCTCGTCGTCGGTAAGCTTCTGGATCTGATCGAGCGCGCCGCGCTCTTCGTCTTCAGTGATCTTCTTGTCCTTGAGCGCCTTCTTGATCAGATCGTTGCCGTCGCGACGGATGTTGCGCACTGCGGTGCGATGTTCCTCCAGCACCTTGTGCAGGTGCTTCACCATGTCCTTGCGGCGCTCTTCGGTGAGCGCGGGACAGGCACGCGAACCAGCTTGCCATCGTTCATCGGGTTCAGGCCGAGATCTGCGCTGCGAATGGCCTTCTCGACGGCGCCAATCAGGCTGACGTCCCACGCTTGCACGGTGATGAGCTGCGGCTCCGGGGCGCTCACGTTGGCGAGCTGGTTCAATGGCATCTGCGAGCCGTAGGCCTCGACGGTCACCCCGTCCAGCATATGCACCGAGGCACGCCCAGTGCGCGTGGAGGCCATCTCCTTGCGAAAATCTTCGACCGCCTTGTCCATGCGGGTTTTTAGCTGAGCAAAACTGTCCTTCAACGCAGGAATCGCCGCCATCGAAACTTGAGCCATAGTTAGGTCCGCCTAATGGATGAATTCGGCAGCCCTCAACGTCAGCTTGAACTGTATAAACCGTCAGCGACCCCTGCCGCTCGAAGCGATCAGGCGCGGCATCGAACCTCACCCCTGGTTGACGAGCGAACCGACCCGCTCGCCCATCACAACGCGCTGAATGTTGCCGTGCTGGTTGAGGTTGAAGATCACGATGGGAAGGTTGTTCTCACGGCACATCGATATGGCCGTGGCATCCATCACCCGCAACCCCAGCCGCAGCACGTCCATATAGCTGATGGTCTCGAACATGGTGGCGTCTTTCACGACGACAGGATCGTCGGTGTAGATGCCGTCGACCTTGGTGGCCTTCAGGATGGCGTCGGCCTTGATTTCCATGGCGCGCAGGGACGCTGCGGTGTCAGTAGAAAAGTAGGGACTGCCGGTGCCGCCGGCGAAGACCACGACGCGGCCCTTTTCGAGGTGGCGAATGGCGCGGCGGCGGATAAACGGCTCGGCCACCTGGTTCATCTCGATAGCGCTCATCACGCGCGTCCAGATGCTCTGTTTCTCCAGCGCATCCTGCAGAGCCAGGGCATTGATGACGGTGGCCAGCATGCCCATGTGATCGGCGGAAACACGGTCCATGGCCTTGGCTTGCTCGGCCACGCCGCGGAAGAAATTGCCGCCGCCGACCACGATGGCGATTTCGATTCCCAAACGATGTACTTCGGCGATTTCCGCCGCGATCTCGTGCACGCGAGTGTTATCAACACCAAAACCTTGTCCGGCAGCAAGCGCTTCACCGGAGATTTTCAGAAGAATGCGTTTATAAATCGGAGTGTCCATTTTCTGGCAGATACCTGGAAGAAAAGTAATGATTCAGTTTAGCAGGATTGCCGGCTCGATCATCGCTGCGATCGCTCCACAAAAAGGGCAGCAGTTCCCGTTCTGGGCATGCAATCTGCAATCGCCACGCATTCGCAGTTTGCGGCCACTCCTTCGGGCAAACCGCGATACAGTTGATTCAGAACCGACTCTCATGGAAAGCATTGATGATCTTCTGCAACAGGTCTTTCGGCTGCCGGACTTTCGTCCCCGCCAGCGAGAAATTATCCAGGACGTTTTGGACGGCAAAGATGTCGTATGCGTCATGCCGACCGGGGCGGGCAAGAGCCTCTGCTTTCAACTTCCAGCGCTGGTCCTGAAAGGTCTCACCGTTGTGGTGTCTCCCTTGATCTCGCTGATGGCGGACCAGGTGCAACAGTTACAGGCCATCGGGGTTCCGGTACTGCTGCTGAATAGCTCGCAGCCATCTCATGAGCAATCGCGGGTCCTCAAGAAGCTAAGTGAAGGGTTCGCAGGATTGCTCTATCTCGCACCCGAGCGTTTCGCGGCTCCTTCGTTTCGGCGGCTCTTGCCACAACTGCGACCCAACCTGCTGGTGGTGGATGAAGCCCACTGCCTGAGCTTTTGGGGACACGATTTTCGGCCTGAATACATGCGTCTGGCTGAGGTGCGGGAGCAGTTGGGATCGCCGGTTACCATGGCCTTGACCGCCACCGCCAATTCGAATGTCCGGGACGACATTGTAAGAATGCTAGGGCTGCGCCTCCCGAAGGTGCACGTCACCGGCTTCGATCGCCCAAACCTCACATACGCCTGCCGCCGCCTGGATACGGAGGCCGAGAAAGATGCAGCCCTGCTGAATGGTCTTTCCCAACAGCCCGGGAGTGGCATCATCTACTGTTCGACTCGCAGGCTGGTGGAGCAACTGACGGCGTTGTTCCAGGAACGTTTCCCCAACCGTACGGTGCGCGCCTATCACGCTGGCATGGATGCCGAATCGCGCAAGCAGAGCCAGGACGCCTTCATGGCGAACGCCGGCGCGGTGGTGGTGGCGACCAACGCCTTTGGAATGGGTATCAATAAGGCTGACATCCGCTTTGTGGTCCATTACAACATCCCCGCCAGCCTGGAAGCCTACTACCAGGAGGCGGGTCGGGCCGGTCGCGATGGCCGGCCTGCGCAGTGCATTTTGTATTGCAGTCCGCGTGACCGGCATACTCAGGAGTTTTTCATCGACAAGATTGGGGAGAACAATACTGTGCTTTCCCCGTCACAAGTAGAAACGCTGCAGGCGCACGCCCACCAGAAGCTTGACCAAGTATTCAACTATGCCTACAGATGGCGCTGCCGCCGCCGCGCCATTCTGGAGTACTTTGGCGACAGCGCTGCCATTACTCGATGCGCATGTGACGTCTGCCGCGGAGCCGTTCGTCCCCGCCCAGCCGCGGTTGCTGTCGCGCCACGGCGGGCAAAGCGTCAGCCGGCCAAGTTCAACGCGGCGAATCTCGACCCGGCTGCCGAACTGAGATTTGAGCGTCTGAAGAAGGCACGTTTGGATCTGGCACAGGCGCAAAATTCGCCTGCGTTCTGCGTCGCTCATGACTCAGTGTTGCGCGAAGTAGCCCGCGCCGCTCCGCAGACGCTGGACGCGCTAGCAGAGATCAAAGGCATAGGCGCGAACAAGCTTGAGAAATTCGGGCCCGCGTTTCTCAAAGCGCTGAAAGAACCGCAACGCTTGTGACCCTGACCCGCACACTTCTCGCGTCATAGCAAGAAAGAAGAAAACAGGGCGGGAACGTATTCCGCCCTGCCTGGTTTGAGTTTTTCGTCGGATTTATTACACGCTTTGTTCCGCGCCTGCCTTGGTAACCGCGATGGTCTCTCCAACGTCTCCCACCTTGAAGCGCGCGAAGCGCTTGACGGAGATGTTCTCGCCGAGCTTACCGATCAAGGTCGCGATGAGCTGCGACACCGTCATGGTCTGCTCCTTGATGAAGGGCTGCTCGTAAAGGCAGACCTCCTCGTAGAACTTGCCCATCTTGCCTTCAACGATCTTCTCGATCACCGGCGCCGGCTTGCCGGTCTGGGCGGCCTGCGCGCGATAGATGTCCTTCTCCTTCTCGAAGTCTTCCGGAGTGACATCCTCCTTGCGGATGAACTTGGGATCGCTGGCCGCGATGTGCATGGCGATGTCGTGCACCAGGCTCTTGAAATCGTCGGTGCGGGCCACGAAATCGCTTTCGCAGTTCACCTCCACCAGCACACCGATCTTGCCGCCGGCGTGGATGTAGCTCGCCACGGAGCCTTCGCTGGTTACACGATCGGCCTTCTTGGCGGCGGTCGCCACGCCCTTCTTGCGAAGCAGGACGACAGCGGCTTCCATGTCACCCTTGGCTTCGGTCAGGGCGTGTTTGCAATCCATCATGGGAGCGTTGGTCTTCTCGCGAAGCTCTTTTACTTGTGCGGCACTAATGTTCACGGTTGTAGTACTCATCTCTGGAAATATTCCTGTTCTGTTGTTTCAGCAACGTCTATGTATTAGATTCACGCCAGTTACAAAACGACCCGCGCCGTGTTGAGCGCGGGTCTTGAAACCATTCGCCAGCCTTGGGGCTGCGACTCCGGGGCCCCCAAGAAGCGCCGGTGTTGCGCTTCGTGGGGTGGCTAAGCGCTTGTATTCTCGGCGGCGCGCCGGCCACCTTTGCCCAGCACCTCTTCCATGCTGACCTCTTCCAGGTCGCTGGTCTCCGCCGGAATCTCAATACCCTCACCCTCTTCAGGGCTGGCAGCGGCAGCTTCGGCCCCCTGGCTGTACTGAATGCCGGAGGCAACTTCCGCCATCTGCTTGTCGGTGGCAGCCTGCGAGCCCTCGACAACCGAGTCCGCGATCTTCGAGGCGAACAGCCGGATCGCGCGCAGCGCGTCATCATTGCCGGGGATCACGTAATCCACTTCGGTCGGATCGCAATTGGTGTCCACCACCGCGACCACCGGGATTCCCAGCTTGCGGGCTTCCTTCACCGCAATCTGCTCTTTGTTCGAGTCGATCACGAACAGCGTGTCGGGCAGGCGGTTCAGGTTCTTGATCCCGGCGAGGTTGGCCTGCAAGTGCTTGCGCTCACGCTCCAGCTTCACAACTTCTTTCTTCGGAAGCAGCTCGTAACGGCCATCCGTAGCCATCTCGTCGAGTTCCTTCAGCCGCTTCACCGATTTCTGCACCGTCACCCAGTTGGTGAGCAGTCCGCCCAACCAGCGCTGGTTGACGTAGAACATGCCGCAGCGGGTCGCTTCTTCTGCTATCGCGTCCTGCGCCTGGCGCTTGGTGCCGACAAACAGCACCAGTTTGCCTTCGGCGGTCATGTCCTGCACAAACTTGGACGCTTCCTTGAACATCTTCAGCGTCTTCTGCAGGTCGATAATGTAAATGCCATTGCGTTCGCCGAAGATATACTCCTTCATCTTCGGGTTCCAACGTTTCGTCTGGTGCCCGAAGTGAACGCCCGCTTCGAGCAACTCCTTCATCGTGATATTTGCCAAGCTACCTCCTAGGTTGGCTTGCATCCCTTGCGGCGGTTTGGGCTTGTGCCTTTGCCGGATCGCTCAGGATTTCTTTCCCGTTACCCGCCCCGTTGATTTGTGCAGCGGGTGCGAGAAAATTCGTTCCGGTTGAACTTTTCCTTCCCGCCCCCGGAACCACAAGGCAGGGAAACCAGTAGCCAGTTATCAGTTGCCAGTTTCAAGAACCGCTGTCTTGACTGACAACTGGCTACTGACAACTTTTCTAGCGCTTCGAGAACTGGAAGCGCTTGCGAGCGCCCTTCTGTCCGTACTTCTTGCGCTCTTTCCCGCGCGCGTCGCGACGCAGGAAGCCTTCCGCCTTCAGCTTGGGACGCAGTTCAGGGTTGAACTCCTGCAGGGCGCGCGCGATTCCCATGCGCACTGCGCCGGATTGGCCGTTCACGCCGCCACCGCTCACCGTGCAAATCACGTTGAAGCTGGCCGATGTCTCGGTCGCAACCAGCGGCGACTTTGCCATGATGCGCTGCGCCTCGGTCACGAAATGTTGATCGAACGCCTTGCCGTTGACCTTGAACTCGCCGCTGCCGGGGCGAAGAAACACGCGGGCCACGCTCGACTTGCGGCGACCCGTACCGTAATACTGAACCAGTTCTGTCATCTTCACTCTATCGGGAGAACCTGCTCCCGTAACCCTTCCAGAAAATTTCCTGGCGAAGTCCGACTTCGCCGTGATTGCTAAGCGCGCTTGGCGGCCGCGGCCAGCACTTCCGGCTTCTGCGCCGCATGCGGGTGCTTGTCGCCCCGGTAAACCTTCAGCTTGCCAGCCATCGCACGGCCCAGCTTGGTGTGGGGGATCATCCCCACGATCGCTTCTTCCACGATCTGCTCCGGCTTGCGCTGAAAACGCTTCTTGTACTCCTCGGCCTTCATGCCGCCGGGATATCCGGAGTAGTTGTAATAGACCTTACTGTCCGCCTTGAGCCCAGTAATTCGGATCTTCTCGGCGTTGATTACGATGACATGGTCGCCAGTGTCAAGAAACGGCGTGTACTTAGGGTTGTCCTTGCCCGTGAGGATGCGCGCCACCCGGGTGGCCAATCGGCCCAGAGTCTGGCCGTCGGCATCAATGACAAACCACTTGCGCGCAATTTCCCCTTTGGGGAAATAGGTTGACATCTCTAAACTCTCCCAGAAAGTTGAAAAAAAGACCGCGAAAGAGCCGCTGAGTTCTGGCGCTGGACGCGCAAGGGACCTTCAGGCGGGCAAACGCAGGACTACGAAAGATTTAAGGATAGCCTACCGACACGACCATTGTCAACGAAACGAACGCAATCCAGCGGGCCGAAAGTGAGTGGCTACTTCTTCCTCTTGGACTCCACCAATTGAAAGAAATCAGTTCCGTTCATCTCTGAAGTCACCAACGCGCGAACTTCCCGTTCATTCAGCCCGTGACTCTTGCCGTGCGCCAGCGCCAGGCTCCAGAACATCTTCTTCTGCACCGGGATGGTTGACAGCATCTGGTGGACACGTTGCCTGGAGAAGCCAAATTCTCGCCCAATCTGGTCCAGGGTTATGCCCTCCGCCCGCAGTTCAAAGGCACGGCGGCGCATTTTGCAATGCATGGGCGCGCGATGACGCGCTCCCACCCGGCAGCCGCAACTCGGGCACTCAACATGAGTCACCTTCCGCTTCTTCTTTTGTTTTACTGGCATGTTGCTCCTCCCTGAGAATCTTGGTGCTACGTCAAGCTTACGCCTTATGGCATGACATCGCTGAAAAGAAAATCATGACCCCAATCGGTACCATGTCCTTTTTCACGCAGGGCGGTAGCAAGTTGCGCCCAGTGCCGCACGCCATGCAGCATGGCATGGGCAAACATCTTGCGCTTGCTGGCGCGCAGCACACCGGCGCTGCGGGTGGGAAACTCCTGGATGCTGGCCAGGTCCGCGTCGGTCGCGCTGGAAAGATATTGGCGAAAAAGTCCTCGCGCCCGCTCCCCAACGGCGAACAACTCCCGCACGCTACCCGTGGACAGTGATTCGTACTCCGTAACGGGTGAGCCGGTGAGCCGCTCGGCATAGCGCAGCTCCACCGCGAAGATATGCAACAGAAATTCGCGGACATCCTTGGCCAGGGCAATGCCCAGCGGCAGGTCGAGTAACTCCGCCGGCTGGCCTTCAAACCAAGTCCCCCACTTCGCGGTTTCGCGTTCGTTGGCTTCGAGCATCTCGGAGAACGAAAACTCGGCAGTCGTTGCGCTCACGATTTCCGGCTCTCCTTCAATTTGCGCGACTTCGCCTCCACGCCTTCGGCCAGTTTTAGCTTGTGACTTTCGAGTTTCCTGGCCACAGTGTCGTCGTAAAGGCCGATCATCTGGGCGGCGAGGATGCCCGCATTGGTTGCACCCGGCTTGCCGATGGCGACGGTCGCGACTGGGATCCCCGCCGGCATCTGCACCATGGCCAGCAATGAATCGAGTCCCAGCAGCGCGGTTGAAGGAATCGGCACCGCGATGACCGGCAGCGTGGTCTCGGCTGCAATGACGCCAGCCAGATGGGCAGCGCCACCCGCGCCCGCGATGACAACCTTCACGCCGCGCCCCTTCAGCGCACGTGTGTACTCGCTAGTCCGGACCGGCGAGCGGTGCGCCGAAGTGATGTCAATCTCATAGGGAATGCCGAAATCGGCGAGCGCCTTTGCAGCCTCGTTCATGATCTCGAGGTCCGAGTCGCTGCCCATCACGATGGAAACCAGAGGATTGCTATTCATATAAGGTCACTTCTTCGCCCGCAAATGCTTGAGCCCGCGAGCGGCGATGTCTTTGCGATAGTGCATGCCGTCGAACCGGATCTTCATCACCGCGTCATACGCCCGTTCCACCGCTTCGGGCAAATTCTTCCCCCGCGCCGTCACGCCCAGCACGCGGCCGCCGGAGGTGTAATACGAGCCGTCACGCCGGTTCGTTCCGGCGTGGAAAACCTTCGCCCCTTGGATGCGGTCGGCTTCCTCAATCCCGCTGATGATCTTACCTGCCTCGAACGCGCCGGGATATCCGCCCGACGCCATGACCACGCACACCGCCGGATCGAGTGACCAGTGGAAATCACCATCGCTGACCCGGCCCTGGATCGACGCCTCAATAGCTTCCAGCAGATCACTCTCCATGCGCATCATGATGGGCTGGGTTTCCGGATCGCCGAAGCGGCAGTTGAACTCCAGCACCATAGGCCCGCGCGCGGTCATCATGATGCCGCAATACAGAATGCCCTTGTACTCCGCGCCCTCGGCGCGCATGCCGGCAATCACCGGACGCGCAATGTGGGTCACCAGCCATTCGCGCATTTGCGCATCCACGATCTGGTCGGTCGAGTACGCGCCCATGCCGCCGGTGTTCGGGCCCTGATCGTTATCGAAGACGCGCTTGTGGTCCTGGGATGCGACCAGCGGCACAACACGTTCGCCATCGCTCATCACCAGAAACGACAACTCGTCGCCCTCAAGACATTCTTCCAGCACGACGCGACGAGCCGGCTTCGCCCAGCATCTTGCCGCTCAGCATGTCCTCGGCGGTGCGCTGCGCTTCATCCTTGGTTTGCGCGATGACCACGCCCTTGCCCGCGGCGAGGCCGTCGGCCTTGACCACGATTGGAGTGTGGAAGAGCTTCAGCGCTTCGTGGACTTCTTCCTTACGGGTGCACACCGAATACTTGGCCGTCGGAATGCGATGCCGCTGCATGAACTCCTTGGCGAAGCTCTTGCTCGATTCCAACCGGGCGGCGGCGCGGGTGGGCCCGAAGACCGGCCATCCACGCTTCTGGAATTCATCCACAACGCCCAGCGTTAGCGGCAGCTCTGGTCCAACCACTGTCACGTCAGGCGCGAGTTTGTTGGCGAGTTGTACCAGCGAATCGAGGCTCTTGAGGTCGGCAGCGACACACTCCGCATCCGCCGCAATGCCGCCATTGCCGGGTGCGCAGTACAGCTTCTTGATCCGCGGCGACTGCCGCAGCTTCCACACGATCGCATGTTCGCGACCACCGCTACCGAGTACCAGCACCTTCATAGCGAGAGAGTTACCCGAAACCGTCGACGTTCAGCCCACAATCTTAGACGCGAAGCGAAAGAAAAGAGTAGGTGGACGTGCGCCCCATGTCAAGGATCGGGAAAGAACCTGGCAAGTTGAACAAAGGCGGGACGACTTGCAATCGCTTCTTAACTGTCGTTAACTAAGCTGAGCGTTCATGATCACGGTATCCAAAGAGGACTATCTCAAGGCCATCCTTGAGGCGGAGGGCGAGGGCGAGCAGGTCATCGCGGCGCGCCTGGCGCACTGGCTCTCGGTTTCGGCGCCGGCCGTCACCATGGCCCTGCGGCGCCTGAAGCGCGACGGATTGGTCTCGGTTCGCAACGACGGCCGCGTCCAGCTCACGGCTGCCGGGCGCAAGATTGCACGCCGGACGGCCATCCGGCACCACCTCATCGAGCGCATGCTGCACGAAGTCTTTGGCATGGAGTGGTACAAGGTGCATGACGAGGCCGAGCGGCTGGAACATGCCGTCTCCGGCGACTTTGAGGCCATGCTCGCGCGCAAACTGGGCCGCGGAGGCCCTTGTCCGCACGGCAATCCACCGACGCCGGAATCCCCGCGCGCGCGGCGCAAACGCGGACTGCTCCTGCTTTCCGAATCCCAACCCGGCGGCCGATATGCGGTGCAGAGCGTTTACGAACGCGACCGTCAGCTGGGAGAGTTCCTGGAAAACCTGGGCATTCGGCCGGGCGCTGACATCACCGTCAACCAGCGCAATTACGACGACACCCTGGGCCTGGTTACCACCGCCGGCCGGGTGTCGCTGGGCCGCAGCGCCGCCGAAAAAGTCTGGGTGGCGCCCGCCAAAGAAAAATAGCCTCATCCCTCCACAATAAAATTAACCACGGTTTAATAGATTCTGTATACTCTGGCTAAGGATGTGGGAATCGCGACGGCGAACCATCGTGCCGTCAGTTCTTTTCTTGGTGCGAGTTTGAATACGAAGCCTCCAGCATTGCGCAATCCGGATGGTCGCACGTTAGCCAGTGGCGACGCCGGCCACGTGTCTCTGGAGGGGATGCACAGCACCGTCGAAGTGCCGCACCATCAGGCCGGATTCTGGCAGCAGTGGCGGGCCTTCGTCGGGCCGGCGATTCTGGTCAGCGTCGGCTACATGGACCCCGGCAACTGGGGAACGGACCTGCAGGGCGGTGCTCAATTCAAGTACGGACTGTTGTGGGTGGTCGGACTGGCCAGCCTGATGGCCATCTTCATGCAGGTTATTTCCGCCCGGTTGGGCGTCGTGACCGGCAAGGATCTCGCGCAATGCTGCCGCGACTGGTATCCCCGGTGGACCCGCTGGCCCAACTGGCTGATGAGCGAGGTGGCCATTGGCGCTTGCGACCTGGCGGAGGTGCTGGGGAGCGCCGTTGCCCTCAACTTGCTGTTCCATATCCCGCTGCTCTGGGCGGTCATCATCACTGGCTTGGACGTGCTGTTGCTCCTGGCCTTGCAGCGGTTCGGGATGCGCACCATCGAGGCGGTCGTCGTTCTGCTGATCGCCACCATCGGGGTGTGTTACTTCATCGAGATTTTCGTTCTCCCGCAGACCCGGCCCAGCTTCCTGGAAATGGGACAGGCGCTGGTCACGCCGCACTTTCGTCAGGCGGGAATGTTGTACATCGCCGTCGGCATCATCGGCGCCACTGTGATGCCCCACAATCTCTACCTGCACTCGGCCCTGGTGCAGAGCCGCCAGTTGCAGAAGGACGAACCGTCCATCCGAAGCGCGGTCCGCTTCAACAGCATCGACTCGGTCGTGGCCCTGAGCATCGCCTTCTTCGTCAACGCGGCGATTCTCGTGCTCGCCGCGATGGTGTTCTTCGGCAAGGAAAGCGCGACGGTAGCCGGTGGACAGGTGGTCAAGTTCAGCGCCGACAGTGACTGGATTCGGGTCGCTTACTTGACCCTGGCGCCGTTGTTGGGGGCGGGCCTTGCCAGCACGCTGTTTGCGGTGGCATTGCTGGCGAGCGGCCAGAGCAGCACCATCACCGGCACTCTTGCCGGACAAGTCGTGATGGAAGGCTTCATGCACTGGCGAATCAAGCCCTGGGTCCGGCGGCTTATCACCCGCACCCTGGCCATACTGCCGGCAGTCTTCGTGATTGGCCTGCGCGGCGACAGCAGCGTTACCGACCTGTTGATCCTCAGCCAGGTGGTGCTGGCGTTGCAGCTCCCATTCGCCATGTTCCCGCTGCTGCACTTCACCAGCTCCCGCAAGCGAATGGGCACCTGGAGGAACGGCTGGTTCCTCCTGATTGCCGGTTGGGGCAGTGCTATTCTGATCACCGCCATGGACGTCTACGGCTTGCCGGACTCGCTGAAAGCTGCGTGGCACGTCATCGTTGGCGGATAGCATTTTGGCAGTTCAAGATTTGGGTGGAGCACCGCTTCAGCGGTGCAAATTGGAGATTAATGAGAAGCCGGCTTTAGCCGCTGCGGTGACAAAGAGAAACCTTACCTCAGGCGCTAAAGCGCATTTCAAAAAGCTTCTTATCATGCACTCCTAAAGGAGTGCTCCACCTGTTATTTGTCAGCTTTGAACCTGTTGCGCTACAGGATGCAACACCATGTACGAAACCATTCTCGTGACCTTGGACGGCA
The DNA here is from genome assembly GCA_963760415.1 of uncultured Acidobacteriaceae bacterium. GTDB lineage: Bacteria > Acidobacteriota > Terriglobia > Terriglobales > Acidobacteriaceae > Bog-257. Next base: position 59,656 of record CAVXDA010000018.1, read on the forward strand.
CACCGACCGACCGGGCGATTATCGAGCACGTCAAGCAGCTCGCCAAACTCGCAGGCAGCCGTTTGGTGTTGCTGCACGTGGCCGATGGATGGGCGGCTCGAACCTACGGCCAGGACGCCGTCAGTCCGGAAATCGGCGAAGACACCGCGTATCTGGAAAAAATTCGGGCGGAGTTTCAGGCCGCGGGCATTCCTGCCGAGGCCGAACTGGCATACGGCGAACCAGTCAAGGAAATCATCAGATGGGTCCAGCAGAAGGGTTGCGACCTGGTGGCCATGAGCACCCACGGACACCGCTTCCTCGCCGACCTGTTCCTCGGCACCACCGCCACCCAAGTCCAGCACAGCATCAGCGTGCCCGTGCTCCTGCTCAGGGCGAAGTGACGCATCAGTCTATCCCCTATCCACTTCCCTCTCCCGCGATTTAAGATAGTTAGTTCCGCGTTGTGCGAATCCGCGCCCTCTTTCAGCTCCTCAATATGGAAGGGACTCATTCATGAATAGCTTTGGCAGTCGTTCCGTCCTCCGCGTGGGCCAGCGGGAGTTTGAGATTTACCGTCTTGACGCTCTGGAAAAGCAGGGCTGCGCCACCGGTCACCTGCCTTACTCGCTCCGCATTTTGCTGGAGAACCTGCTCCGCCGCGAGGACGGCAAGTCGGTGAAGGCCGACGACGTGCGCGCGCTCACCGCCTGGACCGGCAAGAGCGTTCCGTCGCAGGAGATAGCGTTCATGCCCAGCCGCGTGCTGTTGCAGGACTTCACCGGCGTGCCGGTCGTCGTCGATCTCGCGGCCATGCGCGACGCCATGAAGACGCTGGGCGGCGATCCCAAGCTGATCAATCCGCTGCAGCCGGCAGAGATGGTGATCGACCACTCGGTGCAGGTGGATGAGTTCGGTACCCCGCAAGCGTTCCAGCTCAACGCAGAACTCGAGTTCTCGCGCAACAAAGAACGTTATGCCTTCCTGCGCTGGGGACAGACCGCCTTCAAGAACTTCGCCATCGTGCCGCCCGACACCGGCATCGTGCACCAGATCAATCTCGAATTCCTAGCGCGCGTCGTGTTTGTCGGGGCGAACGGAGAGTCCGGCAAGCCGCTGGCCTATCCTGACACGCTGGTGGGCACCGACTCGCACACCACGATGATCAACGGCCTCGGCGTGCTCGGCTGGGGCGTCGGCGGAATCGAGGCCGAGGCAGCCATGCTGGGGCAGCCGGTTTCCATGCTGATTCCGCAGGTCGTCGGCGTGCGCCTGAAGAACCAGTTGCGCGAAGGCTCGACTGCCACCGACCTCGTGCTCACCGTGACGGAAATGCTGCGCAAGAAAGGCGTCGTTGGCAAGTTCGTCGAATACTTCGGACCCGGCTTAGGCAATCTTGCGCTCGCCGACCGCGCCACCATTGCCAACATGTCGCCCGAGTACGGCGCCACCTGCGGCATCTTCCCGGTGGACGAAGAAACGCTGCGCTACCTCCGCCTCAGCGGCCGCACCGCAGAACAAATCAGCCTTGTCGAGGCCTACTGCAAGGAACAGGGACTGTTCCACACCGCCGACACGCCCGAGGCGGAATACACCGATGTGCTGGACCTCGACCTTGCGACCGTTGAGCCCAGCATTGCCGGCCCGAAACGGCCGCAGGACCGCATAGCACTGTCAGCTGCCGCGAAGTCGTTTGAGCAGGCGCTACCCAGCCTACTGAAGCCCGGCCAGCACGTCCCCCCAAAGCAGGAAGCGCGGTGGGAAAGCGAAGGCGGGCATCCCGCGGGAATGGACTCGCAGACCGACATCGTCAAAGAGCATGTAGTGCTGGATAAGGCATTGAACCACGGCAGCGTGGTGATTGCCGCCATCACCAGTTGCACCAATACCTCGAACCCCTCTGTGCTGGTCGCCGCCGGATTGGTAGCCAAGAAGGCCGTCGAGAAGGGCCTCACCGTTCCGTCGTGGGTGAAGACGTCGCTCGCGCCCGGATCCATGGTGGTCACCGAATACCTCACACGCTCCGGCCTGATGCCCTACCTGGAGAAGCTGAAGTTCAACCTTGTCGGCTACGGATGCACCACCTGCATCGGTAACTCCGGGCCGCTGCCGCAGGAAGTTTCCAACGTCATCACCGACAAAGACCTCGTGGTCGCGTCGGTGCTGAGCGGCAATCGCAACTTCGAAGGCCGCATCAATTCCGAGGTGCGCGCCAACTACCTGATGTCGCCGCCGCTGGTGGTGGCGTTCGCGCTCGCCGGCCGCGCCGACATCGACATGTACAACGAGCCGCTCGGCTACAGCGGCAACGGCAAGCGCACGCCGGTGTTCCTCAAGGACATCTGGCCGACCGCGAAGGAAGTTGACGATGTGGTTCGCCAGTACATCACCGGCGACCTCTTCCAGACGACCTACAAAGACGTCTTCAAGGGCGACGAGCGCTGGCGCGGTCTCAAAGTTCCGCAGGGTGAGACCTTCGCATGGGACGAAAGCTCAACCTACGTCAAGAATCCGCCTTACTTCGACAACATGCCGAAGACGCCCGCGCCGGTGAAAGACATCTCGGGCGCGCGCGTGCTCTGCTACCTCGGAAACAGCGTGACCACCGACCACATCTCGCCCGCCGGCTCCATCAAGCACAACAGCCCTGCGGGGCAGTACCTCATCGCGCACGGCGTGCAGCCGGTGGACTTCAACTCCTACGGATCGCGCCGCGGCAACCACGAAGTCATGATGCGCGGCACCTTCGCCAACGTGCGCCTGCGCAACAAGCTCGTACCCGAGCGCGAGGGCCCGCACACCCGCCACCTGCCCGACGGCGAAGAGATGTTCATCTTCGACGCCTCAGAGAAGTACCGCGCCGAGGGCGTGCCGCTGATGGTGATCGCCGGCAAGGAATACGGCTCCGGCTCGTCGCGCGACTGGGCGGCCAAGGGCCCGATGCTGCTGGGCGTGCGCGTGGCGCTGGCCGAAAGCTTCGAGCGCATTCATCGCTCCAACCTGGTAGGGATGGGCATTCTGCCGCTGCAGTTCCTCGACGACGAGACCGCCGAAACTAACGGCCTCACCGGCGAGGAATCGTTCGACATCGTCGGTATCAGCGACGTGCTGAAGAACTTCGCGCCGGGCAAGACCGTGAAAGTACGCGCCACCAAGGCCGACGGCACGACGACGGAATTCGACGCGACCGTCCGCATCGACACGCCGCAGGAAGTGCAGTACTACCAGCACGGCGGCATCTTGCAGTACGTGCTGCGGCAGTTGATGTCAAGTCAAGCTAGCCTGCTGGTTGTCTGATGCTGTCATCCCGAGCGGAGCCGCCCGGTTGTTGGCGGCGGAGTCGAGGGACCTGCTTTGGCGGAGCGCGGAAACGCTTGCCCAGCGGTTTGCCGACGTTCGAGCACAACCTTCCAGAGTGCACGTGAGAACCGTGCCGTCCCTGAAGGGACTCGTCTGATTTCTTCGCTCTACCCCGGGCTGACGCCCGGGGCTAACACCAGTTCCGCCCCTGCGGGGCTGGCATTTGCGGCACGTTTGAGTTCTCCTGCCGCCACACTTTCGCAAGTCGATCAGGCTCCCCAGTACCGATTTTCCCTACAGCGCAGAAGGCGATACTATTCTCCCCTCAGGGTTTGAGAGGAGAATTCATGACTTCTGCTGTTCGTTCCGTCCTGTTAGCTGTGCTGGTGCTCACGCTCGCTTCTGCTGCCTGGGCCCAGTGGTCCTCTGATCCGTCGCAGAATCTCGCGCTCTCGAATATCTCCGGCGCCGACCAGGTCCAGCCCAAGGTGCTGCCGCTGCCCAACAACAGTTGGTACGTGAGCTGGTTCAACAACAACCCCAACGATCCGCCGCCCAATGGCTACGACGTTTACTACCAGATGCTCAATCCGAGCGGCTACGAGCAGTTTCCGCATGACGGCGTCCAGGTCGCCAAGCTGACACTCAGCTCCACCGAAGATTACGGTCTTGACATTGACGCCAGCGGCAACGCCCTGCTGGCTTTCCAGGACGACCGCAAAGACCCCAACAACCCGCAAATCACTGCCGCCAAGATGAGCCCCTCCGGCCAGCCGCTGTGGGGCCCGTCCGGCGTGGCCATGACCTTCGACGCGGGCTTCCATGCGTCGCCGAAGATCACCGCCACCAGCGATGGCAACATCGTCGTCGGCTGGACAACCGACAGCGCGGTCATCCTGCAGAAGCTCGATCCCAACGGCCATCCCTTGTGGGTGGGAAGAACGGCATTCGAGTACGGCGTCACCATACAAGAGTCCGGCTTTAACTACTCGCTCGCCGACCTGCACGCCGCCGACAACGGCTCGGTCATCGTCTCCTGGGTGCGCAACAAGGGCTTCGGCAGCAACAACTACCTTTACGCCAACAAGGTGTCGGCCAGCGGCCAACTGATGTGGGGCGCGGGACACGTGAAGGTCTTCGACGGCGGCTCGCTGCAATTCGGCGAGTTCCCCTACTTCACCCCCGACGGCAGCGGTGGCGCGGTGTTCTCGTGGTACAGCAGCAGCCCCACCCTGCAGGTCTATGCGCAGCACATCCTGACCGATGGCACCGAGGCCTTCGGGCACAACGGCTCGGTGGGGTCCACCAACCAGTTCAACGTGAGGGTCTCTCCGTCGGCCTCCTACAATCCTGCAACCCAGGAGACGTTCCTGTTCTGGACGGAAGAGGATTCCAACCAGGTCGAGAACGGCGTCTCGGGACAGAAGTTCAACGCCGCGGGCGCGCGCCAGTGGACCGACACTGGATTGGTGATCGTGCCGCTGGGTTCGGACTCGCAGATTTGGGTCGAGAACGTGCAGATCGGCACCGGCGCGCTGGTCTTCTGGTTCGATCAGCCGGGCTTCGGCTCCGGAACCATCCAGGCGGCCAAGCTTGACGGGGCCGGCAACTTCGTGTGCCCGCAGTTCGGGGTCTCGACCGCGTCGTCCGACAAGTCGCGCCTGTGGGCGGGCATCGCATCTTCCGGACTGGCCGCGCTGGCCTGGGAGGACGACCGCAACGGCGAGAACGACATCTTCATCCAGAACGTGAACCCCGACTGCACGCTGGGGATCGAGGACCGCATGCGTGTGCGGCGGTAGGAAGGCTGTTAGGTTGTGTGCCCCACTCCATGCTCGCTTGGGTGGGGCTTTCTTAGGCGCTAAGCTCCATGACAACCGCTACGCGCTGGTAGTCCACCTTGGGAACGAGTCGTCGGTTCCGTCGCGACACCTTCACCAAGCCGTAGTGCTCCATCGTCTTCAGGGTGCGAGATAGATTGGGCTTCTTGCGACCGGTACGCTCCGCCAGTTCGGCCAGCGATTGCGGCGAATTCTTGCGAATGATCTCCAGCAGCTCGCGGTTCTTCGCGGAAAGAATCCGCGCCATGCTCTCCGTCGAGGTGAACCACACCTTGGGATCATGCGGTCCGGGCTTCAATTTGCCTCTGAGCGAACGGCTGGTACACCAACGTCCGCTCTTTCATTTGGCTGGTATGTAGCTATTCGCACTCTTACGAGGCGCGAGCCTGGTCCATGGCGTTTCAGCACTTGATGACACTTCATCGATCTTGCCTTCATCGGCGATTCGACTCAAGAGAATGTTGCAGCCGATCCATCCCGCGCGGCGGGCGGTGGAAGCAAGAGGTGCTCGCTTCTCGACGGCGGACTCAACGAAGAAATATCGCGGGATCAAAGGCAGGTTTTCAATCCGCCTTTCGAGAATACTGCATCATCGACCAGTTTTGCGGCTTTGGTCGTATGAAGGAAGGTTTGACCGTCCCCATTCGATGCGTCCGTAATTCGGTTCCGACTCCAACCTCGTCCGATTTCACGCTCGGATCTTTGCGCTGCACTGGGCGCAGTCGACAGTCGCCGATTGTCGGAATCGGCAGCTCGATGAGTATTCCAACTCGCCGTGAGGACAGTAGAGTTCGGGATTGCACCAGTCTTCAGTAACAACCTTCGCTACCTGACTGGGCGAGCGCAGGTGGGCAGCTAATTCGATTCTGCCCTGAAGATTCATTTGGAATTATCCGGCGAAGCCTCTAGTACTGGCGGCTCGCTCAAGCCAGTTGGCTCTGCAAACTCTTCACCGCATTTCATCGATGACGTAGCGGGGAGTCCCGTCATCAGTTGTCATCGTTTTCGTCTTTGATATGCCACGGATAAGCAAAGCTCGCCGGTTCACCGTCTTCATCCCATTCAGTGACGCGAAGACGGACACCAACGATATTGTTTTCGCTGATCCGAACACCGCTGCAGGTCGCGGACATCCGAAACTCGGTTTCTGTTTTCCAGGGTCAGTCATCGATGCGCGAGTAGCTGCACATTATAGCCTCCGCTCGTGGACTCTGTAACAGTTGCAGATTACGGAGGCGGGAGTCCAGCTTTTGTGTCAGAAGGTCCCAATGCCGATGCCAAAGCCGCGCCTGCTAATGCACGTCCGCATGATTCGTCGGGAATTGGCCGGGGAACTCTGTTCAGATCACGGGTGACCAAGCCCGCTTGCGGACAATGCTGCGCGAGTGGAATAATTCCGCATCTTTGAGGTAGGAGATCAGACCAGAGTGACAATATGATCCTGGCTCAGGGCTGACGCCGTTCAATCACGGCAACAACCGGTTATCATAAAGCGCTTGATAACTGAAAGGTTCGAAGGCCGTCCGAGATTCCGGCTTACCGGTCATCACCGTGGCCCCGGCGAAATCGCGAAAGTCTTCACGGCGATCCCAGAGAAGGAGGCAGGCCACAATCTGCAAATGACCGAGTTTCTTGCCGACGGCGACCGTGTCGTCAGTTTCGGCACTTACACGTTGTCGGTCAAGTCCACCGGGCGAACCCATACCACGCCCGATGGCGCATCTGTTCCGTATTCGCGACGGTAAGGTCTGCTACCACCGGGGTTACGCAACACCCATGCTTGGGAAGCAAGTCAAACACCGCACACTGCTGCGGAGCAACAGCGCGTCCTTCGTCGCTCACTTGCGGCCAGCAGGAAATCGGTGCCCCTGGCCGCATTGGCCTTGGTGGTCGCGGGCACATCCAGCTCGGCGATGGGAATCTTGCGGGCGCGCTGCTCGGTGAAGACCCATAGGATTTTGCCGACGATGGCGTAGTTCTGGATTTCCTCGACGTGCCGATCGCGGAACACCAGCACGGTCTCGGCGTGGACCTCGGCTTTGGGCGGCGAGGGCACCGGGCTCGGCGGCTGCCGCGGGACTTGCTCTTCCCGCAGGCGTGCCACTTCCTGGTTCAGACGATCAATCTCCTCCTGTTGAACCTGGCCGTTCGGTGCGTACGCGGCGGAGTTGTCGGGAAAGGCATAAACGTAGTTGGGATAGCTTTGGGCAGGATAGGAGTAGCTGTTGTCATACCAGCCAACACCGCCGTACCATCCCCATCCCGGATACCAGGACGCGCCATATCCGTAGCCCCAATATCCGCGGCCCCAATAACGATAAGGGTAGTACCCATATGGAGGACGCCGCCAGCCCGATCCCCCATGCCAACCCCATCCCCCATTAGGAGGATGCTGCCAACCCGGGCCGTGAAAGCCGCCTCCCCAATACCCGCCGGCACGCGGAACGCCGCCATAAACCGGGCCTCGGCTGAACCCGCCTCCGCCATGTGCGACGACTCCACCTCGCCCGCCGCCCATGGACATTCCACCGCGACCGCCTCTTTGCGCCCACACTGGAGTGGTCAGCAAAGCTGCGCCCACGGCCGCGATGGCCAGCCAGCGATGCATACACACATTATCGCCCCAAACCAGGCAATGGGAGCGGTGGAGTTGGGGCAAAATCGCGGACGCGCGATCGATGGACTACCTCAACCGCGCCGAACGCCTGTCGTACGGACGCCGCACGCCGCATCTGTTGAGCGAGTCGCTAGGCTGGCACAACCGCTATTTGCGCTCCGGACAAATGCAGCCGCACGGAGAAGACTGGGGACATGATCGCGGGAGGGTGGCGTCAGCTTACCGGTTTTCCTTTAATCGCAGTCGCAGATACACATTCACGCCCAGCGGATGGTCTCCGTAGTACGGCTTGATGGCGTCCGGAATGCCGTAGAACATGACGTTGGCTCCAAGTCCGGTTTCGACGTTCCAGAAGATGCCGATGTCGCGAGTATATCCCACAATGTAGGAGTTAATGTCGAACCAGCGGCTGCCGGTCTCCGCGAACAGTTTCTCCGCGAGTGCCGGGTCGTTGGCGAACAACTCGTCACGCTGGCTCCACTCGTAGCGGCCGGTGAAGAAGTTCTTCTCCTTGAAGGGCACAACGGTTTCTGCCAGCACAGCGTTGGTCCCGTATTTTCCCGCGGTCTTCCAGTTGCGGCCCCAGATCAAGCTGGTCGCGAATGCGTTCCCATGCGGCCTCGGCAGCACGTATTCGACGGATGCGGTTGTGCGCACGACATCGCCGGGTTCCAGCGCCTCGATCCGGGTGAGATGCCCGGCGGAAACCTGCGCAGTCCACCTTGACGTGGGCGCGAAGGTCAACCGGCCGGAGTACGAGTTCATCGCGCCGTATTGAAGGTTCCAGCGATTCTCATCCGGCTCGGCGCCGTGAAAGCCCGATGCTTCAAGTCGAAACGTCTTGTACGACAGCCCGGCCGTGAGCACGTTGTAGAGGATGTGCGTCGAGTCCTCCCAGTGATGTCCGAGGGTGCTTTGCGGAATCTCCGAAGCCGAAGCGCGATGCGGATACGCCACCGGACCCAGCGCCGGATCGCCGACCGGCGCGTAGTACACGTCCCACAGTGCGTGCTCGCCGAGTCTGTGCGCGTACTGCACGCTCAACTCCATCAGGAAGTCGTGCGGGTGCTGGCCGTTGACGATGGGCTTGCCGTAGGCGGTTTCGCCGGTCTGGAAGAGCAGTGGATAGAACTCGCCGCTGATGGTCGCAGGTTCGAGGCTAAGCATGGTGCGCAGCATGACGTCACCGCCGCCGAGGCGATGCACCGCGCTCAGCATTCCCCAGTTCGTGGAGTAGAACTTGTCAGCGCCGAGCGGACCGGTCTGCTGCGTGTCAACGAGAAACGCCTGCGCCATCCACATCAGGCGCCAATTGCCGGCATTGGTCATCAGCATCGGCATGGACCAAGCCGAAGGCTGAAAGCCAGTACCAGAAGATTCGCTCATGAGGAAGTCGCGCGCTGAATCCTCGCCGTGGCCCATGTGCTGCATGGACTCCGCCGACATCTGCATGTCCATGCCGGCTTGCTGATCGGACGGTTGCGATGACGTTGGGGATTGCGCGCCTGCTGCGATCGCTAACAGGGAAACGAGCAACAGCAATGGACACCATCTTCGCATCGCTCGCGCTGCTGGGAGGCTGCAGTCCAGCACTCGACGAACTCCGGATCCATGCCGATGACATGCCATTCAGACGATTGTAGAGGAAGGATGAAGGCGAGATTGATAGGGTTGAAGCAATGAAGTGACGCCTGCAGCAGCGCTCTTTCCAAACCGAAGCAAATCAGCGGCAAACAAAACGTCGCGCCGTTATTTGCCAGCGGAACAGGGGGTCTGAATCACTGACCGACGAGCGGCGCGACAAGTCGTCACATCAAAGATGACATCAATGTAGTCGCACTCCGCTGAGAATGCAGTTACAGGGGTCACGCTGCAACGTGCGTTACTTACTGAGAGCTTGTGCGCTAGGTCTCACGACGATGTGCGGTCCGTTTCGGGAATGCCGTCATCGCCAACAAGAAAAGCCGCGGTGCCAACCGCGGCTTGGTGACAATCAGACTCGATTAGCGACGCCGGCCCTTCTTCTTGCCGGCTTTCTTCTTGCCTCCGCCTCTTCTTGGCTGCTTTCTTGGCAGCCTTTTTCTTGGCAGGCTTTTTCGCAGCTTTCTTCGCTGCCTTTTTCTTGGGCTTAGCCTTTTTCGCCGCTTTCTTGGCGGCTTTTTTCTTCGCAGGGGCTTTCTTCGCCGCCTTCTTGGCAGCTTTCTTCACCGGCGCGCTCTTGCGCGGCGGAGGCGCAGCTGGCGCCCGCGTTTCCGTCATGACTTCCGGTTCGCCTTCGTCCACTTCCACTTCTTCAACTACGACAGCAGCAGATTCCGGCTCCTCTTCTTCTTCTTCCTCTTCCTCGTATTCCTCATCTTCGAGGGAATCGCCATAGGAACCGTCTCCGTAGTCATCCATTTCGTCGTCTCGACGACTGTAAAGCGTTTCATCGAACGTCATGTGCATGTCCTCCTGATGTTGCCGGACTCCGCAAAAGTGAACGGAGGCAGCTCGCAAGGCTGAATTCAGATTTATACCAAAACCATACCGCGACAGGCGCGCGATTATAGCACGCGGAACAATCGCAAGGCGGTGATCACGCGCCAGCCAAAATAACGCAACGGGCTTGTTGTAACAGAACCGCCGCACGAAGGGAAGAGCGCAAACATCAATCGGTGACGAATGACCAGAACGCCGTTAGCCCAAGGTTATTTGTGAATCACTAACACGTCGCCGGCCCGCAGGCTGGCGGCAAGCTTGGGATTGTCGCGCTTCAGCGCCGCCACCGAAGTGTTGTACGACTCGGCGATGCTGCTGAGGGTCTCGCCCTTCTTCACCTTGTGGTATTTTGCGGAGTTGGCGGTCGTGGTGGACTTAGAGTTCGAAGCCGTCTTGGGGCTCGCCTTGCCCTTGGCGGGAGCACTGCTGTGGCCGGACGACGCCACTTCCGGGCCACCGGAGCCAACCGGCTTGTAGACGAGCAGCACGCGCCCGGGAACCAGAGCGGTCCCGCGCAGATGGTTCCATTTGCGAATTTTGTCGGCTGGCACCTCAAAGTCGTCGGCGACGGAATCCACCGTGTCGCCCTTTGCGGACTTTGTAGTGCGTAGCGTGACGCGAATAAGCCACCGTGTCGCCTCCCGGTTTGCCGGGAGCGACGGGGATGATCAACTTCGAGCCAACCTTCACTTCCCCGTTTGCGATGCTATTGGCCTCGGCAATGGAGGAAGCCGGGGTGTGATACTTGCGGGCGATGGAGGCCAGCGAATCTCCATCTTGGACTTGGTGATAGCGCCACCAGGTCCGCATGTCCACGGGGATGGCCGCAATGGCATTCTCGTACCGCTCCCGCGATCCGGCAGGCAGATTCAGGGTGAAGCCCTGGTCCTTCGGAGTGGTCAGCCGCAGCAGGCTGGGATTCAGTTCCTGTAAGTGGTCAACCGAAGTATCAACGCATTCCGCCACCAGCCGTAAGTCCACGGGATAGGTGATCGTCACCTGGTCGACCTGTTGCGGGGCATCAGCTGTCACCAACTCCAGGCCGTATTGCCCTGGATTCTTCAACATGATGGTTTCGGCCAGGATGATCGGCACGTAGTTCCGGGTTTCTTGCGGCAATACGCCGCGGCGATAGAGTTCCCAGAAATCGGCATAGCCGGTTCGTTCAACGGCATGCTGGACCGTGCTGGCGCCGGAGTTGTAGGCGGCCATCGCCAGATACCAGTCGCCAAACTGTTTGTACAGGTCCTTCAGGTGGCGGGCCGCCGCCAAGGTGGCTTTTTCGGGATCCTGGCGTTCGTCCACCCACCAGTTCCGTTCCAGACCGTACAGGGCACCCGACTGGGCCATGAACTGCCACATGCCACGCGCTCCCGCCCGCGACAGCGCCAGGGGCTGAAAGCCCGACTCGGCTTGAGCCAGGTAGATCAAGTCCTGAGGCACTCCTTCCTGCTTGAGGATCCGCGAAATCATGTCGCGATAGCGGCCGGACCGGGCCCAGGCGTGCTCGAGGGTGGCACGCCCGCGCGCACCGGAGAAGTAGTTGATGAACATTGCCACCTGGTCGTTGAGCACCAGCGGCAGATCGGACTTGGTCGTCTTGATCTCGATTTCGGCCTTGGCCTTGATGTTGGGATCGACCGGAAAGGTGATGTCGTTGGCTTCGTCGATGGGCGCAGGCTCGGAGCGCGGCTCGGAGAAGCCATCGCCCTGCCGCAGCGCTGCCATTTCCAACTCGTGAACGGCCTCGACGATCTTGTCGAACTCGCGCTCCAGCCGCTCATCATTGCGAAGGTCCAGGTCACTGGACAGCAGGGTGTTGAATGCCTGGTCGAAGTTGGTCTTGGCAGCCTCTAAATGGCCGGCCTTGTAGTTTGCCTGTCCGGCCGCGTATTCCTTCTCGGCCTGGGCAATGAGGATCTCGGCCGGATCGGGTTTGGCAGGCGCAACCTGCTGGACTTTGGGTGGCGTATCGGATTTCGGCTCCGCCTTTGGAGCGGCGGATTCCGACGCCGCGGGAGGAGTGGCGTTGGCCGGAAGGAAATAGGCCTTCTTGGGCTGGGTCGTCTGGCATCCTGCGGTTAACAGGGTGGCTATTAGAACGACCGGAAAAATGGCGCGGTTAAGAAGTCTCATCTACTGCGAAACAGCCTCTCTGGCTCTCTTACTGCGCGGACTTGCGATGTTACTACGCAGCCAATTTCAGGGTCAACGAAATGGGATGAAGCGCTCGTAACTGCCACATCCCCTGAGGTTTGCCGAAATATCGGCAATCTTGGTTTGCTGCCTCTAATGCAACGCCTGTTCCAGGTCCGCGATCAAGTCGCCAGCATCCTCGATGCCGACGGAAAGACGGATCGTGGCCGGCGACACGCCTAGCAGGTCCAACTGCTTCGCGGCTCAGGCCAATGTGTGACGACAAAACCGGATAAGATACGGTCGATTCCACGCCGCCAAGACTGGTCGCCAGATACCAGAGCTTCAGCTTGTCGATGAAGCGTTCCGCCGCACGACCTCCGCCTCGGACGTCAAAGGAAACCATCATCCCGAAGTCCTTCATCTGACGATCGGACAAGCTCGTGCGCTGGGTGGTCTTTCAGGCCGGGATAGTAAACCTGCTCGACCTTGGGATGACGCCGCAGCGCCTCGGCAATCTGCGCCGCATTGCGACAGGCACGCTCCACGCGCACGTGCAGGGTCTTCATCCCGCGCAGCAGAAGGTAAGCGCAACCTGGATCGAGGCATCCGCCGGTCAGGATCATGGTCTGCCGCGCGGCATCCATCCATTTCTTCGAGCCGGCCAGCGCGCCCGCCGTCAGATCGCTGTGCCCGCCCAGATACTTGGTTGCCGAATGCATCACGATGTCGGCGCCCAGCGCAAGCGGCTTTTGCAGGACCGGAGTCGCGAAGGTGTTGTCCACGACCACGCACGCTTTGTGCTTATGGCCCAGCTCGGCGAGCGCAGCCAGATCAACGCAACGCAGGGTCGGGTTGGTGGGCGTCTCCAGAAACAGCATCCGCGTCTTGCGGGTGAAGTAGCGGGCAGCGTTCCCGATGTCGTCGTAGGGAATGAAGCGTGTCTTGATGCCGCAGCGAGCGAGCACCTGCTCGAACAGCTTCACCGTCCCACCGTAAACGTCGAGCATGGACACGATCTCGTCGCCCACCTGGCACGTAACCAGCGCCGCTACAGTCTCCGCCGCCATGCCGCTGGAAGTGATCACCGCGGCTTCGGCGCCTTCCAGTTCGGCAATCTTCTGCTCAGCCGCTGCGACCGTTGGGTTGCCGTAACGCGAGTAGAGATACAGCTCGCGATCGCCCTCAGCGTATCGCCGCAAGCCTTCCATGCCGGGAACGACGAAGACCGAGGTCTGCGCGATGGGCGTAGTGAGCGGCACAGCCTGGCCGTGACGCTCTTCTCCGGAGTGCACACAGCGAGTAGCGTCAGCGCGTTGGTTGGTCTGTCTCTTCATGAGTAGTTGCTTTACAAGCGGACAGGCGATTGTAATTGAAGCGGGCCCGCTCGCGACCGCAATGCGGCCAGAGAAAAAAGGCGCGGTTGTCCGCGCTCTATGTCTTTTGCAGGAAGTCTACTGCTGGTCGGCCGCGCCTCCGGGCTGGGCCTGGTTATCAACCCCAAGTTCATGAGGAGAAGGGATGCTCGCGGTGTCAGGATTCAGCAGACCTTTGTGGTCCGGCCCCAAGCCGAGCTTGATCAGGGCCCGCGAATCGGGGGTGAGCTTGGTCTGCCAGCCGTTGTCAGCCTGAAACTTGGTCAGTGCATCTTTGGTGGTCTGGTCCCAAACGCCAGTGGGCTCGCCGCTAAGGTAATGCTGCTGAATCAGCGCGCTCTGGATCTCGCGGGTTCGTTCCTGATCGATGGCGCGTTGTCCGTGGGAATGTGATGCGCTCTTTGTCCCCGTCTTGGAATGATGCTTGGAACTGGAAGAGGTATGAGTCTTTGAGGACGCTGAATGTTTCGGCTTTGGATTAGAGGTTGTAGTCGTCGTTGTGGTTGCCGAGGTCACAGCGGCAAAGATCAACGACACACAAAGAACGACGGCGAATTGTAAAAAACGATTCCAGACCAGCAATAATCACCTTGTAGTACAAATCTATGAATTTCGGGATAACGCCTCATTGTAATGAAGCTTTAACAGAATGCAAGCAGAAAACGACATCCGTTCCCAAAATGAAACACCAGCGGCGCCGGGCAACATCGCTGTTTCGATACCCCAGCGCCACTGAATGGATTGGTTAAGTCGGCAAATAATCCGACGAGGCTGCCGCGGTTTACGGCAGGGTCCCTCCCTCGAAGATCGTGGTATTGTCGCGGCTGCCGCGCGGACGGACGAGGAACACCACATCCTGGCCGCTCTTGGCCTGCGACTCGATCTTGCGGTAGTCGGCTTCGTTGTTCACCGGCTGCTTGTTGATCTCGAGGATCACGTCCCCTCGAGCCAGTCCGCTGTTCTCACCGAAGCCGTCGGGTTTCACGTCTTGCACGATGACACCCTTGGTGCTCGGCAGCTTATAGCGATCGGCCATGTCCTGGGTGATGCCCCGAACCGTGACGCCGAACTTGCTCTCCTGCGGCTTGGCCGGCTCACCGCCTTCTTCCTGATCGCCGAGACGGCTGGCAAATAACTTGGAGCGGTCAGCAATGGTTACCTCGGCGGTCGAATCCTTGCCGTTGCGGATGTATCCCAGCTTGGCCTCGGTTCCCGGCTTCAGAGACGAAATCTCAGCCACGAGTTCGTCGCCCGTCTTTACGGTCTTACCGTTCACCGAAACGATGGTGTCACCGGTCTTCAGTCCAGCCTTGTCGGCGGGACCGTTGGGGGTAACGTTGGCGATGGTCACGCCACTGCTCACGCCGTAAACGCGCGCCACCGCCGGGTTCGGCACGGCGTTGAATTCAACTCCGATGGAACCGCGGGCCACTTTGTGGTCGGGGCCAATCAACTGGTTGTACACCGACACCACGGTGTTGGAGGGCATGGCAAAGCCGACGCCCTGATAGCCACCGCCGCTGGTGTAGATCGCGGTGTTGATGCCGATGACCTCGCCATTCATGTTCACCAGCGGACCACCGGAATTGCCGGGATTGATGGCGGCATCGGTCTGAATAAACGACTCGAACTGGCGGCCAGGAACGATGTTGCGGCCTTTGGCGGAAACGATGCCAGCGGTCACGGTCTCCTCGAGACCGAAGGGGCTGCCGACGGCGAGCACCCAGTCGCCAACTTCCATGGCGTCAGAGTTGCCGAGCTTCGCGGCCGGCAATGGCTTCTTCGCGTCGATCTTGATCACCGCCAGGTCGGTTTCCTTGTCCACGCCGACCACGGTTGCGTCGTAGGTCACGGTCGCGGGATCGTCCATCAGCTTCACGCGAATGCGATCGGCCTTCTCCACGACGTGGTTGTTGGTCACGATGTAGCCCTTGGAATCGACGATGACGCCTGAGCCGAGCGAGCGCTCACGCATGTCGCCCATGCCGTCCTGACCGCCCTGCCCGCCCTGTCCGGGCTGGCCACCGAAGAAGCGGTTAAAGAAGTCCTGGAACGGGATTGTCTTCGTCTCCGCCGCCGCCGCCCGGGCCTTCGTCCTGCCCCGGCATTCCACGGCGTCCATGCGGGTTCTTGATGGTCGATTCCGTGTTGATGTTCACCACCGAAGGCTCGAGCTGGCGAGCAATCTGCGAGAACTGGTTCGACATCTTTACGGGAGAGGGAACTTGCAACGGCGTCGCGTCAGCCGAAGGGTTCTTTTCTTTGCCCTTAACGCCCGCGGATACGACCGTGCCAATCAGAATACCCAGCGTCAAAGTCGCCAGGATCACCAAGGTTGAGGCAAAGCGGTTTTTCTTCAGCTTTTGCCCGAAACCTGAAACCTGCGAATCCATCAAACATGTCCTCCGGCTAACGAGCCAAATGGAAATTATACGTCGCCACCAGATGCGGCTCCAATTGTGAAGGGGATCACTCGGGAGTTCTCTGCTAGTCAATTAGACGTTGACAGCGGGCAATTGGTTACCAAATCTGAGCCGTTGGCTGTCAGCTTTGAGATGTCAGCCATCGCCAGTCAGCCATCAGCCCTCCGCCAAACCGGGTCTCCCTTCTTGCGACGTCGTCCCGACCGTCCGTTGTGCTTCGTGTCATCCCGACCGAGGACTTCAGTCCGAGCGGAGGAACCTGCTTTCGGCATTCGGCACTGTAGCCTTTAGTGAGCAACCGACTCCTGCCTAGCGCTCTTTCTGCGGTTTTACTAGCCACCTAATTGCTGTCCACGAATTCTCCCGATTTGGGACGATATTACCGATTGGTACTCCCCACTCCCCTCCCCCTGCGTCATTTGGAATCAACGATTTAGGCAAGAAATGTCCGCAAAATATTCCATCGAAAGGCGTTACATGCTAAAATATTCCATTCAAAGGACTTATGGAGGAGGAATCCGTCCCGTTTTGCCAGTCGAATCGTCGGGCATCCGCTATCCGCCCAATTGGTAAAGTTCACTTCGTCCCCGGCACTGACAACTGGCTGCCCGGCTACTGCCTTTCTTTTCAAAGAACATCGATCCGACGGCCGCATCTCTGCGCGGCGCCGCCGGGTGGGCACTGGGCCAACAGATCAAGCTACTCTCTTGCTCACCCTGGGCCCAAGAGAAAAAGCGTCCGCTTTACCAAACTTAACGGAGATTTCCCGAAATGGGACTCACGAATCGAGACGCAGGCACGGTGCGACGTAACCCCGCAGCGACATAGGCGGCGTTAAGGGGGAGAAATGCAAAAGCCCGCAGATAGAGGGTGTCTCTATAAGGATTCTCCGCGGGCTCCTATATTCAGTTGTAAAGCCAGTATCTACTTGGCCGCAGGTCGCTGTCAGTGACCGCGGTCACCGGATGATCGGTTAAAAGCGATCACGGACAACCCCCCTGCCCCTCGCCCGGTACAGCGCCGCCGCCGCACCGAAGACACCGGCAGAGCATTCCGCATGACGGCAAGGAAAATGATGCGCCGTAAAGCCCGGATCCCGGCAGCAGCCACCGCAGCGGCAGCCTATCTATGGGCAATGCTCGACTGGCCGAACCCTTAGTACCACGACGCGAGCAGCACCAGCGAGCTAGGTGACGATTGCCAGTATGACGAGCAGAACCATCTTTCGTTGCACCTGTGGCCGTGCTAGAGCGTTTGCATGTCCGACAGCAAAACACCCACACACACGCCGCTTTTGCCATGCGAAGGGAAGGCAAGAAGCACGGCAGATGGCTTGAAATTGGCACCGCGCGGCTGGACAGCGACGGCGTTATCCGTGTTTTCCTTGACCGTACACCCATAGGCGGCGTCAACGGCTATGCGTATCTTTCACCCAATGGCACGAAGCCCCCAAACCCACAGCCCGAGCGGCCTGCGCCACCCTCCAACGAGGAAGAAGATTTCGATGTTCCCGCTTTGCTGCGTGGACGCCAACCGGAGCAGGAGGCTGAGTGCCGATTACTTGTGTAATGGCTGTTCTCGCCAGTTATCCCGTTTCCAGATCGTCCCCCCACCATTCGGGTGTAAAGTATCCATGCCTGAAGGACGGCGATCGTGAACGCTCGCACAGTTAAAGGAGAGCATGATGACGAAAGGGCCGGGGACTTCGAGGCCAGCTTCGTGCAGCAAATTTCGATTATCAGCTTTCGCGCAAGCGCTGTTGTGTGCGCTAACAATGATGGCAATGCAATCAACCCAGGCGCAGACCCTGCATATCCTGCATGCATTCACCAACGGTGCCGATGGTGGGTATCCGTTCTCCGGGGTGACCCTCGACCGCGACGGCAATATATACGGCACCACCGCTAGCCCCATTACCAATAGCGGTGTTTATGAGCTGATTCGACAGAATTCGGGCTGGATCTTCAAGCCGCTTTACCGCTTCCAGGCGCAAGATGATGGCCAAGGGCCCACAGCTCCCGTGGTCTTTGGGCCGGATGGCGCGCTGTATGGAACCACTGCGGGAGGCGGCTACCGTAATGGCGGCACCGTGTACAGCCTCCGCCCTTCGCTAGAAGTTTGCCTGAGCGCTATCCGTCTCCTGAACGAGACCCGCGTTTACTGGTTTGGAGGCGATGAGCCGAATGATGGCCTCGAACCAGGATCCGGCCCGCTGGTGTTCGACTCTGCCGGCAGCATGTATGGCACAACGCTGAACGGCGGCCCTTATAACTCGGGCACGGTATTCGAATTATTCCGGACTCAGAATGGATGGGCCGAAAACATCATCTACAACTTCCCCAGAGCATACGGTGCACCGTCATCCGGGGTCACTTTCGACGCGGCAGGCAATCTCTTCGGCACAACCTGGCAAAGTGGTTATGGCCGCATATACGAGCTAGTCCACACCGGTCAGGGGTGGAACATGCAAATCATATTCACGTTACCAGGCGGCAACTCGCATCCCCAGGCCGGCCTGATCTTCGATGCAAACGGAAATGCATACGGTGCGACCGAGGGCTATTTCGGCTATCAGCCCGGTACTGTCTTCCAGTTGTCGCCGCAAGCCGACGGCACCT
This sequence comes from uncultured Acidobacteriaceae bacterium, assembly GCA_963760415.1. GTDB lineage: Bacteria > Acidobacteriota > Terriglobia > Terriglobales > Acidobacteriaceae > Bog-257. The sequence continues at coordinate 78,427 of CAVXDA010000018.1, forward strand.
GGCAGGAGACTGTGCTGCACCAGTTCGACTCAGAAGCCAATGGGCCCGTGAGCAACCTGGCCATGGACGCCGCCGGGAACCTCTATGGCACAACTCCGGGCGCTCCAAGCGAGGACGATAGATGGGGCATGGTGTTCAAACTGTCGCTAGTCAACGGTTCGTGGACCTTCACCCAGCTTTATGAGTTCACCGACGGTGCCGATGGCGCAAATCCAGCGGGCGGCGTATCAATCGATTCGTCGGGCAATCTCTACGGAGCATGTACTCATGGAGGCGCGAACGACTGGGGCACTGTCTGGGAGATCACGCCGTAGCCGAGCGTCTGGGCATTCTGCTCGCTAGCGTAAAATCGCCATTTCACAAGTAATCAGGTTCCCTAAAAGAAACTCGAAACCGGCGAGCGCCGCCTCTAGACATCATTCGACATTTGATGGAGGCCCACGGCTTGCGGCAGAAAGACCTTGTGGACGTCTTCGGCACGGAAAGCATTGCCTCGGAGGTGTTGCACGGTAAACGGGAACTCACCAAGGAACACATCAAGCGCCTGAGCGCCAGGTTTGGGGTATCGCCAGCGGTGTTCTTTTAGCCTCCGGCTCGTCTCATAATATCTTTACGGTTCGTATCAGGGCACGACTTTTAGTCGTGCCGAACAAGACGCAGAAAAGGTCGGGGCTTTAGCCCCTGCATCCGTAAGACAAGCTTCATCTGGGGCTAAAGCCCAAGGTTTTGGCGACCGGATGCGGCACGGCTGAAGCCATGCCCTGATACAAAGCGATTTATGGGATCGCTAGATGTCTCCTGGTCTTCCGCTCCTCATCGCTGCTTGAACTTGTCCAGCAGCGCGAACACGAACAGCCCAATCACGGCATTGGCCAGGGCGGAAATCGCGACGTGGCTCCAGCTCCACACCTGCGCCTGCCGCAACAGGCCGTGGGCCACGCCGTAATAGATTCCCTGGTGCAGGACAAAGAAAATGTAGGTGATGAGGAAGCGCGAGCCGGGATTTTCGACGTCAATCTTCAAGCCCAGCGATGACGCCAGGTACCCGATGACGGTCAGCGCAATCCCGTACATACCCAGCGGATGGCTGGGTCCGGCGAACAGGTCCTGCATCAGGCCAATAATGCAACCGGTGATGCAGCCCGTGACCGGATTGCGGCGGGCCACCGCAAAGAAGATGGTCACCATCAGCGGCAGGTCAATGATGGGAAAGTAGCGGACCCTGACCGGAATGAAGATCTGGATCAGCACCGCCACCAGCGGGATAAAGATGATGGCCGGCCAGCTGAAATCGTAGACGTTGACCTGCTCCCGTGATGTGTAGCTGCCGCGGAATGGCATGACTCGGCTGCTCATGGCTGCGGCGGCTCTGCCGCCGGCGGCTTGGCGGATTGGTCAGAATTCGGGGCCGGTGTCTGCTCAGGAGCCGGCTGGACCTTTCTTGGGCGGAGGCGTCGAGGCATCGCCGTTGGCCGGGGTCTGGGTATTCGTCGCGTCCGAGGCGGCGCCGTTGGAAGCTGGCGCAGTGGACGCGGGCGTCGTGCTCTTCGGCTTGGGCGGACTCGTCGCGCCCGTGCCCGCAGTGTCCACCGGCTTGGCGCCATTCATATTCGCGGGTTTCGCAGCTGCCGGGACTGGCGGCAGTTGTTCCGGTCGTAGGACGTGGAGCAGCGGCGGCCCCGCTGGGCTTGGCGCCCGGTGGCGTCGCCGTGGTGGCTCACGGGCTTGTTAGCGCCAGCAGCTCCGCTCGCCGCGAGGATGAGCGCCGGTCGCAGCGCCCGCACTTCCACCCGCAGTAGCGGCACCGGCGGTCGCGCCCGCAGCCTTCGGTTTTCCGGCAGCGTCGGTTCCCGGTTTGGTGGGAACGGTCGGCAGGCGTTCGGCAAGAATGTCAGAGGCACGAATCGGAGCCAGGTCTTTGGCGTCCGGCATCTTCTCCGTGATTTTGGTTACGATCAGCACTTCCTCGAGCCCATCGAGACGCGATGAGGGGATAACGCGAATGTTGAGGAACAGGTCTTTGCCGGGCTCAACCGAGGCGACCTTCCCCACCGGCAGCCCTTTGGGGAAGATGCGGTCGCCGCCGCTGGTGAGGACCTCTTCGCCGGGCTCGACCTTTTCGTCGCTCATGATGTATTGCACTGTCGTCGCCCCGTTTTGTGCGCCTTTGAGGATGCCCTGCAAGCGGGTGTCCTTCAGCACCACACCGACCCCGCTGAACTGGTCGTTGATGGGCAGCACCTGCGACGAAGTGGGAAATACCTGCACGATCTTGCCCACGATGCCGGTGGGGGTGATGACCGCCATGTCGGTCTTGATTCCGTCTTGCGATCCCTTGTCAAGGTAGAGCACGCGCGACTGCTCGCTGCCGCTGGTGCCGATTACCTGGGCCGCGACCGTGCTCTCGACGTATTGCTCCTTGAAGCCCAGCAGCGTCTGGACGCGGCGCGCCATGCGCGCATCTTCGCTGAGCCGCGCGTCCTCGATCTTCATGCGCTCGATCTGGGCGCGCAGTTCGCGGTTCTCCCGGCGCACGCCGCGAAGATAGGCGTAGTTGGTCCAGGCGTTCTGCACCCATTTCTGGGCATGCACCACGGCGCTTTCGACTGGCGTTACCGCCGAGATCGCCCACAGGCGGATGAGGCGGGTTTCGCCTATCTGCGCTGGGCGGCGCACCTGCACCGCCAATCCAATAATTTGGGCGAACAGGATGGCCGCCAGCACGATCAGGTTCTTATAGCGGCCGAAGAATGTTTCCATACGGTTGCCGGCTGCGACGACTAGTCAATCGATATCTTGCGCAGCAGCTTGAAGTCGCTCAACATTTTTCCGGTGCCCAGCACCACGCTGCACAAGGGATCGTCGGCGATCGAAACCGGCAGCCCGGTCTCTTCGCGGATGCGCTTGTCGAGGTTCTTCACCAGCGCGCCGCCACCGGTCAGCACGATACCGCGATCGCTGATGTCGGCCGACAACTCCGGCGGCGTGCGTTCCAGCGCGACGCGGATCGCGTTCATGATGGTGGAGACACATTCGCTGAGCGATTCGCGAATCTCGCTGTCGTCAATGGTGATGGTCTTGGGCACGCCTTCGATCAGGTTGCGGCCCTTGATCTCCATGGTCAGCGGCCTCTCCAGCGGATAGGCGGAGCCGATTTCGATCTTGATCTGCTCGGCCGTGCGCTCGCCGATCAGCAGGTTGTACTTGCGCTTCAGGTAATTCATGATGGACTCGTCCATCTGATTGCCCGCCATGCGCACGGAGCGCGAGTACACGATGCCGCTGAGCGAGATCACCGCGATGTCCGTGGTGCCGCCGCCGATGTCCACCACCATGTTGCCGCTGGGCTCAGTGATGGGCAGCCCGGCGCCGATGGCGGCCACCATCGCCTGCTCGACCAGATGCACTTCGCTGGCCTTGGCGCGATAGGCCGAGTCCATGACCGCGCGCTTTTCCACCTGCGTGATCTCGGAAGGCACGCCGATGACGATGCGGGGATGCACCAGCATCTTGCGGTTGTGCGCCTTCTGGATGAAGTAGTTCAGCATCTTCTCGGTGACTTTGAAGTCAGCGATGACGCCGTCTTTCATGGGCTTGATGGCGACAATGTTGCCGGGCGTGCGGCCAAGCATCTCCTTGGCCTCCTTGCCCACTGCCTCTACTTCACCTGTGTTTTTGTTGATCGCAACGATGGAGGGCTCGTTGACCACGATGCCCTTACCGCGCGCATACACCAGCGTGTTTGCCGTCCCCAGGTCGATCGCAAGATCGCTGGAGAACACGCTGAACAGCGAGCGCATGTTGCTGAATCGCGAGCTACTGCTATGAAAGCCGTTGGATGACATTACGTGCTACATCTTCTCTAAGGGATGAAACAGTCTAAGGATGAACCTGTGCTGCATACAGTTTATGACAGAAGTGGCGCAGGTGCGCACGCAACCTTTACGCCTTCATGGCGAGTGTTGCAGATACTGCGGAGAAACCGCCGGTTGGAGTTTCCGTCAGAGTGCATTGGATCGCGCCACGGCACTCCATCCCTTCTCTACTCCATGTGCAAACGGGCTTCAACTTTGGTGACCCGCTTGTCGATGTCGTTCACAATGCCGGTGAGTACATCCAGATCGCTGGTTCACGTCCCGGAAGCGCTGATCAACCTCGTTGCGAAACTGAGTCACTTCACTACGGAACTGCAGCAATTGTCCGCCTAGATCGCCAATGCGGCTATTGTTGTTGAGCCAGGCGCCGAGGGACACCAGCGAAGGCAGAACCACCAGCACTGCCAGTTGCCAGTTGGATAGTTGAATCGCCACTTGCATTATTGTTCTCCCGTGGGCGATGCTTCTGGTCCGCACTCCGGCAGTTCAGCCCGTCTTTCGACTCACGGTATGACCTGAGAGTAGCACAAAAAAATGGCGAGCGTCGCGCGAAAACCCAGTTTGGCTGCGCCCATTTCACCCTTTTGGTTCGATTGGTTCCAAAACTTTTCCCGCATTTCAATCCGGCAACTTCTCGGCTGCGAGTGTGTTTACGTGGATGCAGCCAAACCAACTACTGAGCACAGAGAATGGATTCGTTGGTGCAGAAATTCCGCAATTTGCTGGAGGCCTCGTGGGCGCTCTCGCCGACCATGGTCGGAATGGCGTGCCTCACTCTCGATCTTGCAGCGTTGATGCACTGGCGGCTTAAGGCGACTCATTCCGCCACGGGTTATCGCGAGGTGCGTTCCCGCGAGTAGAACGTCTTGGTCCATCTCGGGCGAGCCGCCGCGGTGGATGGTTCGCTAAACTGAACGACAGATGCAGACATTCACATCGCGCGCATACCGGCGCCTGTCCTCCTGCGGCAGGTCAGGGGGCCGGATTGTTGTCTTGTTGATGGCAGGGTTGTTGTGCTGCGCGCTTGTTGCCCAGGACACACCGACCTTCTCCTCCGACGTCAAGGTGGTCAATGTTCTCGCCACCGTGCGCGACAAGCACGGACAAATCGTCAACAGCCTGAGCAAGGACGATTTCAAGCTGGCGCAGGACGGCCAGCCGCAAAGCATCCGCTATTTCAACAAGGAGACGGACCTTCCTCTCAGCCTCGGGCTGCTGGTGGACACCAGCATGAGCCAGCGGCGCGTGCTGGACCAGGAGCGCACCGCCAGCTACAGCTTCCTCAACAACCTGATGCGACCCGACAACGACAAGGCCTTTGTCATTCACTTCGATTGGGACACCGAACTTTTGCAAGACCTGACCTCCTCGCGCCCAAAACTGGAGGCGGCGCTGGATAAGCTTGACAACCCCCGGTCTGCGCCGGGCTATGGCGGCGGAAGTGGAGGAGGAGGATATCCCGGAGGTGGAGGTGGCGGGCAGCGGCGGAGGCGGCGGACATCACGGCGGCGGAGGTACCACATTGTATGACGCGGTGTTTCTCGCCTCGGACGACGTGACCCGGAAGCTACAAGGCCGCAAGGCGCTCATCATTCTTTCCGACGGAGTCGATACCGGCAGCAAAGTCAGCCTGGACCGCGCCATCGAGACCGCACAACGCGCCAACACGCTGGTGTATTCCATCCTATATGCCGACCCTGAGGCCTACGGCCACCAGGGCTATCCCGGCGGCATGGGGGGCCACCACGGCGGTTGGGGTGGTGGAGGGGGCATGGGCCGCGGTCCGGGCGGCGGTGGATATCCGCAACAGTCCTCCCATCCTGACGGCAAGAAAGTCCTGGAGCGCATCGCTCGCGAAACCGGGGGGCGCTTCTTTGAAGTGTCCAAGAAGCAGCCCATCGATCAGATCTATACCCAAATCGAACAGGAGCTGCGCAACCAGTACAGCCTGGGTTACTCGCCGGATAAGGCCGACGCAGGTCCCGGCTACCACAAGATCACGCTCACCACGACCAACAAAGATCTCACCGTGCAGACGCGCGAAGGCTATTACGCAGAACCCTAGTGCGGGCGCAGCTCCAGAAAAATGATGTTAGCTGCGATCCTGCTGGCTGAGTTTTATCCTTGCCCAGCCAGCCGTCGTCGCCTGATTCAGGCCCGCACCGGTTTCACTCTTTTTCTTCTTGGCAGGTGCCGCTTTCACAGCCTTGGTTGCAGTCGTTGCGCGATGGCCGAGAACGGACACGCTATGCGCCTTGCTCCGGGAAGCCGCAGCCGGCGCGCTAGCAGCCGCGCTGGTGGTCGCTGTGCCCGATGACGAAGCTGCGGCGGCCGCGAGCGGAAGATTGGAGGGATCGGCACTTTGGTGCCTTGACAGGGGCCGGGGTGGGGAGGAGAATTTGTGCCGCTCTAGCGTTCTGTTTCGCGGGGCGCTCTAACCGCACCGCGATTTCCCTCGACCCTGCTTGGTTTCCTTGTGGAAGCCATTCACAAAACAAAAGTGCGAATCCCGAGGAGATAGCTATGCGGCGGATGTATCTATTTCTGTTGGTTCTATTGGCGATTTGCATCAGCGCCAGTACCGCGTGGGCGGGTATATCGCTCTACGCGATGGACGACGCCACCAACTCACTGTACACCATCGACCCCAACACCTACGCACTGACCCTGGTGGGAAGCACAGGAGTCGGCACGGGCGACTTCGGAGACATGGCCTACGATCCCGCCGGTGGGATTGCCTACTGGATCGCCGGCCGTGGCAACGACAGTTTATACACACTCAACCTCAACACCGGTGCGGCTACGCTCGTGGGATCTTATGGTATTGATGACATGTTTGCCTTGGCGTACGATCCCACAACCAAGATGCTTTATGGGGATGCCACCAACGGGAACTTCTACAGCCTCAACGTCAGCAGTGGGAAGGCCACGCTGATCGGCAGTAACGGCATTTACCCCGGCGGCATGACTTTCAACTCCACCACGGGTCAGCTTATTTTGACCATGGCAGGGGGTAGCGGCAGCTTCTACTCCATCAACCCAGCGACGGGCGCAGCAACTCTGCTGGGAAGCCCCGGCTTCATCAACGACAACGGTGTAGCGTGGGATCCCGATAAGGGCGTATATTTCGTCGACGACTGGAGTGGCAACCTGTACGAAGTTAACCCCAACGGCTGGACCTACTCTGTCGTCTCCAAACTCAACGGCGACCCGTTTGACGGCATCATCTACCCCACCGGGGGCGGGTCGACGCCGGAACCGAGTTCGTTGTTGTTGCTGGGAACGGGAATCGCGGCGGTAGCAACGAAACTGCGTCGCAGGAAGTAGATTTCGCGATCGTTCGATAGCTCGGCAAAGCCGGAGCGAAAGCTCCGGCTTTCTTTTTCTCTAGAGCGGATCGTCGTGCCGTACCTACGGCACTCGGAATCTTTGCGGCGCCCTGGACGCGGGCCTGAAGGCCCGCTCTACCCTCTCAACTTGCTTTTAAGAGTCAAACTGAGCCCCCTAACCTTTCCTCGTTCAGGATGACAAGCCGCCAGCCACCAGATAGCATTAAAGGTTTGCAGTTTGCTGTGGAGGGCAATCTTATGGCTACGATGGAGCAGACGTCCGCGAGCGTCGGTACGGCCGCAAAGCCGAAAATCTTCAAGAACTTCATCGCCGGTGAGTGGGTCGAAACCCGCACTGGACGCACCTTCGAGAACCTGAACCCCGCCGACACCCGCGAGGTGGTCGGCATCTTCCAGAAATCCGGCAAAGAAGACGTTGACCAGGCCATCGAGGCCGCGCGCCAGGCCTTCAAGAAATGGCGTCTGGTACCGGCGCCACGCCGCGCCGAGATGCTGTACAAGGCCTCTGAGCTGCTGATCGGGCGCAAGGAAGACTACGCCCGCGACATGACGCGCGAGATGGGCAAGGTCATTAAGGAAACGCGCGGCGACGTGCAGGAAGCCATTGATTGCGGCTACTACACAGCCGGAGAAGGCCGCCGTCTGTTTGGGCCGACCGTCCCGTCCGAGCTGCCCAACAAATTTGCCATGGCCATCCGGCAGCCGCTGGGCGTCTGCGCCATGATCACGCCGTGGAACTTCCCCATGGCGATTCCGTCGTGGAAGCTGTTTCCTGCGCTGGTGGCCGGCAACACCGCCGTCATCAAACCGGCGCAGGACACGCCACTGTCGGTTTTCAACTTTGTGCAGGCGCTGCATGACGCCGGAATTCCCGCGGGCGTGGTGAACATCGTCACGGGATTCGGAGGCGAAGTCGGAACCCCGATGGTCGAACATCCTGAAGTACGCGCGGTTTCGCTGACGGGTTCGACCGCGGTCGGCCGCATCGTCGGACAGGAAGCCGCGAAGTCATTCAAGCATTGCTCGCTCGAACTCGGCGGCAAGAACCCGATGATCGTGCTCGACGACGCAAACCTTGACCTGGCGCTGGAGGGCGCGTTGTGGGGCGCGTTCGGCACCACCGGACAGCGCTGCACCGCAACCAGCCGCATCATCGTGCAGAAGGGCGTGTACAAGAAGTTCGTGGATGAACTGGTGGCGCGCGCGAAAAAGCTGAAGGTCGGCAACGGACTCGACGAGAGCGTGGATATGGGCCCGGCGGTCAACTCCAGCCAGATGGAAACGGACCTCAAGTACATCAAGATCGGCAAGGATGAAGGCGCGAAGATGCTGTGCGGCGGGCATCGTCTGGAGGGCGAGGCATACAACCACGGCTGGTTTGTCGCGCCCACGGTGTTCGCGGACGTCAATCCGAAGATGCGCATTGCGCAGGAAGAAATTTTCGGGCCGGTGGTTTCCATCATCGCGTGCGACGGGCTGGAGAGCGCCATCGAGATTGCCAACGACATTGAATACGGCCTGTCGTCGTCCATCTATACCAAGGACGTGAACAAGGCGTTCACGGCGATGCGCGATCTGTACGCGGGCATCACCTACATCAACGCGCCCACGATTGGCGCCGAGGTGCATCTCCCGTTCGGCGGAGTGAAGGCCACGGGCAACGGCCATCGTGAAGGCGGAATCGGCGCGATTGACTTCTATACCGAGTGGAAGTCGGTGTATATCGATTACTCCGACAAGCTGCAGCGCGCGCAGATTGACCGGCCGGAATAGCAGGTTCCCACCCTGTCGCCAAAGAAGGGCGACAAGGGTGGGGCACCCGGCGCAGTGGCCGCGGGTTTCTTTCTGGCTAGGATGCTCAGGAATTCCAAGCAGCCCAGTAAGGGTAGATGAAGCGCCCCGGTCGCGAGTGAAAAGCTTTGAAAGGGCACGCCTTTAGGCGTGCCGCAAAGGCGCATTGAGGTATTGGGCTTTAGCCCCTGAGGAGCCTCGGTTTACGAAACCGGCACGCGAGCACGCGACTAACAATTCTCAGACGTACTTCGTAACATCTGCGACCTGGGAGCGCCGCCCGCTTTTCCGAAATCCTGATTGGGCAGGACTGTTTTTGGAAGTTCTGCATTCCTATCGTGCTCGCGCATACCTGCTGCACGAATACGTGCTAATGCCCGAGCACTTTCACGTCATCATCACCCCGGTGGGAAGTCTCGAACGAGCTGTCCAGTTCCTCAAGGGCGGATTCTCGTTCCGAGCGAAGAAGGATTTGAAGTCGTCAATGGAAGTATGGCAACGGGGCTTTTCGGATCACCGGATTCGCGATGCGGAGGATTATCTAAGACATGTTGAATACATCCGCAGAAATCCGGTAGGCCGAAAGCTGGTTGAGAGCGCGCCTGAGTATCCATATTGTTCCGAGTTTGGCGGTAGCCAGAAAGACGAGAGCCCTCAGTGGCTAAAGCCAATGGCTGTTTTGGGTTCTTTACGGCACAGCTGAAGCTGTGCCCTTTCAAAACGGTGCCCTTGCCAGGCAAGGTCGCATGGAGGAATTCGAACGAATGTCGAACAGCCTAGAAGGGCGCAACGTGGTGGTGTTTGGCGTTGCCAACAAGCGCAGCATTGCGTGGGCGATCGCGCAACAGATGCAGCAGGCCGGCGCGCAACTCGCCATCACCTACCAGAACGAGCGCCTGAAAGCAGGAAGCTGATGACCTGATCGCGGCGCTGCCCAATTCGCAGGCCTTCCAGTGCGACGTCAGCCGCGATGAAGAGATCGCGCAACTGTTCGAGCAATTGAAGGCACGCTACGGCAAGCTCGACGCGCTGGTCCACAGCCTTGCCTTCGCGCCCGCCGAGGACTTGAAGGGCGAATTCGTGGACACCAGCCGCGAAGGCTTCCGCATCGCGCTCGACATCAGCGCGTATTCGCTGGTTGCCCTCGCCCGCGCCGCGCGCCCGCTGATGACCGACGGCGGCAGCATCATGACGCTCACCTATTACGGCGCGGAGAAAGTCGTGCCCAAGTACAACGTGATGGGAGTCGCCAAGGCGGCGCTGGAGGCGAGCGTCCGCTATCTGGCCTACGATCTGGGCAAGAACAAAATTCGCGTCAATGCCATCTCCGCCGGGCCGATCAAGACGCTGGCTGCGCGCGGCATCTCCGGCTTGGGCGACATGCTCTCGGCGCACGCCAGCCGCGCCCCGTCTGCAACGCAATGTGGATGTGAAGGAGGTCGGCACGACGGCCGTCTTCCTGGCCAGCGACGCCGCCAGCGGAATCACCGGCGAAACCATCTACGTGGATTGCGGATACAACATCATGGGATTCTGAAATCTCAGTGGTAGTGCTCTTCGATCCATTGCGGATAGCGATACTTCAACATGGTGAGCGCCCAGGTCGCCTGGACTGTGGCATGGTCTAAGCCGCCAATGTCGGTTTTGTAGTTGGGGTTGAACTCCAGGACCCCACGGCACCATCCATACCAGCAGGCATACCAGGAGCCATCGCCATTCTGGCTTTCCAGGATCGTCTCTACCCATCGAGGCCGGATCAGGTCCGGCCGCCGCGCCGCCAAAACAAACGCAGTCCGCTGGATCGAGGAGTCGCCGACGCGAAAGTCGAAGTGGGCATCGCGAGCAACTTTTTCCGCCAGATAGTTCATGGTGTTGTCCAGCTCCGGCGAACCACCGTTGTAGTCGCGATACATCGCCAGCGCGAGTAGCTGATGTTGCCGCGCCCCCCAGGAGTGCATGGTTGGAGAAAACATGCTGGCGTGATCTTCCTCGGTGAGAGAAATCTTGTCCGCCGCAATCGCGTACGCATCCCAAACCACCTCGTTGAGCTGACCGTGCAAATCAGGAACGCGAATTACTGGCACATCAGCATTGCGAATGACGAGGCGGTAATAGGCGAAATCGAGAAGTGTCGCCGGACGAGTCAGATAGTGCTTCTGATAATCGTCAAGAACGGCCTGCAGCCGAGGGTCAGGTGACATCCGCTCCATGTCGGCAATCATGTACATCATGGAAGGATTTCTTTCCGAGACGAAAGGGTTGTCCTTTATCCAGTTGATGCCACGGTCCCGGGCGCGATCCAAATCCGCATTGAATGCGGAGCGCGAGGGATGCCGAAGGGAATAATTGTGCCAGAGCAGGACCAGAGCCAACCCCACGGCGAGTACGGCAAGCGCTTTCCAAAACCAGCGCATGAGACCGCTCATTCCGGTCGCCTGCCTGGGCGAATTACTGGTGCTGTGGCTGGACATCAGTTTTCGTGATGAGTGCTATGCATTCAGGGTTTCGCAGCTCCACTTTTCTTTACGATTACTACTGGGTCGAACGGCACGAGAACACGAAGCCGGATATTTGTGCCCGTTTCCCGCTCGACCTCGGCGGTTATGTCACGAGTATTCTGGGCCAGCAACGCTTTCCACTCCGGTTTAACCTTACCGCCGTAAAGAGTACCGGAAGGATCCACGACGTAGAACAAATGGTCTCTGCGTTCGAGCTCGTCGCGGAAGCGTTCATCGCTCTTGTGAAAGTAGAAGGTATCCCAGTATTCGCCCTGGCGGAAAAGGTAGAGAACCAAACTCCGGATACTCCGGCGTGGTAAGGATCGCCACACCGGGCTGAAGGGGGCCCAGGCGTGGCTTGAAGTAAGCCGCGATCTCCCGATAGTTCGTGCGATGGCTCAACTGCCGTTGCACGACCTTGGCATCAATAAACAGATCAGAGCAGCGATGGAGGCGGCGACGGCGGCACGCCTGCGCCACTCCAGGAGATGCTTCGCAGGCGCCGCTACAACAAACAAGACATACAGCGCCGCCATCATCGCAAATTGCGCTTTGGTGACGACCCCGACCGCGAGAAAAAAGGCTGCGAGCGCGATCGACGCGATTGCGCTGACCGCCACTTGAGCAGGCTCGGCGACTTCGAGGAACGTGAGCAGACCGCAAGCCATCAGCAGCGCCAGGGCGGGATAGGCCTGGCTGACGTAAGCGGCTTCTTTGACCTTAAACAGCGACAGAACGAAGGCCGGCCCGATCAACCAGGCAGCGCATCCCAGGGCGAGAAAATGGCGCCGCCTTACGAGTTCGGAAACGCCCAGAAACAGCAGAGGCAGGCCGAAAGAGACCCCTTTGAACAACGCGCCAAAGTAAAACCACCACGGCTTGTACCACATGTTCGGATCAAAACCTGCGCCCCCAACCCGTGACGAGGCCGCCCCATGGAAATAAGTGGTAAGCCAAATTCCCAGGTTTTCCGGTGACAGCAGGCGTAACAGTAGGAGGTGCGAGCCAGCCACGATAAGGAAAGCGGCGAAGCCGATGGCGCAATCGCGGACAGTCTTGCTCAGGCTCCCGCCCGGCAGGCGTGCCAGCAACAATAACGCAACCACGGCTCCGAAGGGGAGAATCAGCCAGAGCTTCGATAGGAATCCCAGACCGAGCGCAATGCCAGACAGCGCCGCGTACCACGGCCGCCCCGATTCCCAGTAGGTTGCGGCCGCGACCATGGCCGCGCAACCCCAGAACACGACCGAGGGTTCAGCCATGGCCGAGCGAGCATAGGCGATGGTGGACGGGTTGAGCAGAAAGAGCCCCGATGCGAGTAGTCCAATCGTGCGGTCTTTCAGCAGTAGAACCGAAAGACGGTAGATGCAGAGCCCGGTCAAGACCGTCAGCACGACGTTGACGATCCGCAGAGCAAATTCGTTCTTCCCCAGCAGCAGAATGGATCCAGCGAGTTCGACGGGATACACGTACGGCCACGTGGACCAGGGCACGCCGGCCGGATCGGGGGAGACGATGGCGATCTGATGGTAGTCGTACAGAATGTTCAGCGCCGAAGTGCCGTACCGTCCCTCATCCGCCTCCAGGTCCGGAGTCCCTAGGTGGTAGAGCGTCAGCACTGCGTAGACGAGGACGGTCGCTATCGCCGCAGCCTTTCCCAGAGACGACCCCACAAACCTGCGGGACACGCCTGGAGACATAGCCGACGGCACTTGCGTCGAACTCGTCATGTTTCCAATCTCCATCATGGTGCGATACCGTGCCTGCCGCAGTATACGGGAATGAGACGGCGACGACTGCTGGTTCGTTCTGCGTCTACATTAAGGGCGCGAGCCTGGCCTGAACAAGTCAACGCACGCGCCGTGCGGGCCGCGAATCTTGACGCGCAAGAACCGTTGTCCGCGGATCCCTGTCCGAACTCAGCGAAGTGCCTCTTGCCGATTGGCAAATCTGGCCACTTGGGCGGTACAATGCCGACGGGTATCTCGACCGTCCGCGGTGGTTGACTGTGGTACGGGCGACGACAAAAATCGAAAGGCTTGGCAGCGTGCCAGCTTCGAACCCGGGTCGGCTGCTTTACCCCGACTATGGCACCAAGGACAGGGAGTGAACTCCGCTGGAACGGATGTGCAAACTATTGCAGCACTTGCGGACAAAACGTTGCGGTTGCTAAGGTGTAGAATAGAAAATGCTCTGTTTTCAGTTGTTTGTCGGGTGCCTGATCCAGCATGCTCGGCCAAATAATTGCACATACTTAACAGCCTTGCGACCGAACCCAACATGGAGTGACAGTTAGTGGCGCTTGCGGACACCAAGCCGACGGTAGGGACTGTGTCCCCACCGTCGGCCCCGGAAATCTTAGTAGCGGATGCTCCCACCTCCAAGTTGTCCACTTTCTGGCGGACGGTCAAGCCGTTTGGCTGGCAGGGATTGTTGCTGGTCGGTGTCCTGTTCGCGCTCTACGCCCCGGTGCTGCGCATTCTGGTCGGCCAGTGGTACAGTGACGCCGACTACTCACATGGATTTCTGGTGCCGTTCCTTTCGGCCTACTTGATCTGGCAGCGGCGCGATAAACTTCGTCAGATTCCGCGGCATCCGTCCCTGTGGGGCATGGCGATTGTCGTTGGGGCAATGGGACTGCTCTTTCTTGGCAGTCTGGGTGCGGAACTCTTCCTGGCCCGCTTTTCGTTGTTGTGCACTCTCTGCGGGCTGGTTGTGTACTTCTGCGGCGGGGCCATGCTGCGGGCCATGGCTTTTCCCATGGCATTCCTGTTGTTTGCCATTCCCATTCCGGTTGTGGTCTACAACGAAATCGTTTTCCCGTTGCAGTTTGTGGCTTCCAGGTTCGCAACCTGGACCCTGGAGACGCTCAACCTCTTTCCCATTTTGCGCGAAGGTAACGTGCTGATCTTACCCGGCATGCAGCTGGAAGTGGTGGAAGCATGCAGTGGAATTCGTTCCCTGATGTCACTGCTGGCGCTGGCCGCGGGCTTTGGTTATGTGGTCGAGCGAAGCGTTGTAGCCCGCTTGGTCCTCTTTCTCGCCATGGTCCCGCTGGCCATCGTCAGCAATGGAACGCGCGTGATGATCACCGCCATCATGGCCAACTACATGGGACCGCAAGCGGCCGAAGGCTTCATGCACGAATTCTCGGGGTGGGTGATCTTTGTGGTGGCGACGGTCTTGTTTCTGGCGTTCTACAGTTTAATGACGAAGGTCCGCAAGATGATGGGACGGTCTACGGACGGGCCCGCTGCGGCCGCGGGGGGGAGCCAATGAAAGCCACAGCGCGCTATTGGTTGATGCTCGCCGTTCTGCTGGGAGCCACCACTGGGATGGCTTACCTTTCCCACGGGGAGGCCACCCCTCCAGCCAGGCCTCTCGCCGATTTCCCGACTTCGATCGCGGGATTTTACATGTTCGGTAATTGGCCGATCGAAAAAAAGTACCTTGACGTGCTGCAGGTGTCCGATTATTTAAACCGCGGGTATTTCTCGGAGCATGGCATCGTTACCCTCTACATCGGTTACTTCCGGAGCCAGAGGACGGGCGCCAGCATTCACTCCCCGAAGAACTGTCTGCCGGGCGCGGGCTGGCAACCGGAGCAGTCCCAGGTGTACCAGATGCAGCTCGATGACGGGCGCAAAGTCCCCATCAACCTGTACATCGTTCGCAAGGATCTGGATGAGCAGCTCGTTCTGTACTGGTACCAGGCGCATGGCCGTGTCGTGGCCAGCGAGTTTTGGGGCAAAGTTTACTTGGTTTACGATGCGTTGCGCTTGAACCGCACGGATGCCGCGCTGGTCCGCATCACCACACCCATCGTGAATGGTGATGAGGAACAGGCGCGTACGCGGGCAATCGCTTTCGCGAAGCAGATAACTCATGATGTCGATCAGATCATTCCTCGGTGACCCAGGAGAAGGCATGCGGAAACGCTACATCGTCTCAATTGTGATGGCTGCTGCGCTGTTGGTCGGCTTCGCCGGTTGCACTCGCAACCCCGATGCCGCCAAGCGCAAGTATGTCGAGAGCGGCATGAAGTACATGGACGAGAAGAAGTACGACTCGGCCGTGATCCAATTCAAGAAGGCGCTGCAAATTGACCCCCGTTACTCGGAGGCGTATTACGAGCTCGGACAAGCCGAGCTGGCCCAAAAGCACTGGACCGCTGCGTTCAAGAACTTCAGCGTAGCCATCGATCAGGACCCCAATAACGTCAAGGCACACCTTGCTCTCGGGACCATGTGGTGGCAGGCGCGGAAGTACACGGAGGCGGAGGAAAACGCCCGGTTTGTGGTGGAGCATGATCCCAACGACCTTGACGGATACATGCTGCTGGGCAATGTTCTGCTGGGACAGAAGCATCCCCAGGAAGCCATTGACGTGTACACCAAGGCCGCCGCCCTGAAGCCCAATGATCCCGGCCCGTATCTCAATCGGGCGGTGGCCTACAATTCGCTGAAGCAGGATGCAGCCGCCGAAGAAGACCTGCACAAAGCGATCAGCGTCGATCCCAAAGCGATGCCAGCCTACTATGCTCTCTCCAACTTCTACATGAACAAGGGAGACAACCAGAAGGCGGAGGAGACGCTTCGGGTCGCGATCCAGAACAGCGCCGCCGACGATCCGGTGCCTTATCTGCGGCTGGCCGGCCTCATGCTGCGCGAGGGGCACAAGGCCGACGGAGAACAAGTGGTCCAGCAGTTAAGAGAGAAGCAGCCAAATTCTGCGGTCGTGGCCTCCGCCATCGGTGACTATTACCTGGCTTCGAGAAATTCCGACGCCGCTATCAAAGAATACCAGCGCGGACTGGCCCTTGATCCCAAGAACCAGGAATTACAGTTGCGGCTGCTGGAGACCATGCTCAACAACGGCAAGGTCGAAGACGCAACCCAGTTGACCGACCGGCTATTGAAGGAGAACCCGGGTGACGTTATGGCGCGCGTCGTACGTGCCCGCTTGTTGGCCATTAAGGGAAATAGCGCTGAGGCTATCACCACCCTTCGCGAGGTCATCAAGGACGCCCCCGAAAACGCCCAGGCCCATTACATCCTCGGGCAGGTGCTGCGACAGTCGGGCGACCTGGTCGGAGCCAAGAGCGAACTTCAGGAAGCTCTGAAGCGGAACCCTGAAAACCCCATGGTATTGCAAGCCCTGGCGGAAACCTACCGTGACGCACGCGACTACGATACTGCCCGCGAATACGCTGCGCGTTTGCAAAAGCTGAATGAAGCCAATCCTTCCGTGCACTTCCTGAATGCCACCATCGACATTGGTGCCAAGGATTATGACGCTGCCCTGAAGGAATTGAGCGAAGTGCAGAAATCGGTCAGCAACGACCCTTTGCTCTACCTCAACTTCGCCTTGGCCTACGCCGGCCAGAAGAAGTATGCCGAAGCCGAGCGCGAGTTTCAGACTGCACTGAAAATCTATCCCCAATACGATACGGCGCTGGCCGACTACGTGAGCTTGATGTTTGCCACCAACAACCCGGCCAAGGCGATGGCGCTCGCCAGTCAATACGCCGCGGCCAATCCCAACCGGGCCGCCGCTCACTTCATCTACGGCTCTGCTCTGGCTAGTACCAAGAAGTTCGACCAGGCCATTCAGGAATATCAGAAGGTCGTTCAACTCGATCCCAAGTCCTTGATGGCTTACGTCCATATCGGCCAGATCTACGAATTCACGAATCGGACGGACGACGCCTTGGTGGCCTACCAGAAGGCCCTGGAGATCCAGCCCACGTCACCCCTGGTGAACAATTATCTGGGGAACCTCTATGTCCACAAAGGCGACTTGAAGTCGGCTGGAAAGTACTTCCAGGCAGCGCTGAACCAGAACGCACATGATCCGGTTGCCGCTAACAACCTGGCCTGGGTGTATGCCGCGGAAGGCGAGAATCTCGACATGGCCTTAAGTCTGGCGACCCAGGCCAAACAAATCGCTCCCGACATGGACGGCGTAAACGATACCCTGGCATGGATCCAGTACAAGAAAGGCAATTACCGCGTCTCGATCTCCCTCGCCGAGGATGCCGTGAAGAAACGGCCTGACAAGCCGGATTACCGCTACCACCTGGGTATGGCCCTGATGGGAGCGGGGGAACGGGACCGTGCGCGGACCGAGTTGCAGAAGGCCCTTCAGTTGAATTTGAAGGGTGCGGATGCGACCGAGGCGCAGAAGACCCTGGCGTCTTTGAAATAGCGAGCCGGCAAGACGCGCCGATCGGTAACGACCCATGCGGCCTGACGTCCTCAGCGGCGTCAGGCCGTTTTCTCTTGCATCGGTCGACATCTTGCTCACGCCTCGGCATCGAAGTCATAGGGGGTCTCCATGACGATTCATCTCCTTGCCGTGCTGGTACTTGGTTTGATGTGTGGAAGTGAGCTAAATGTGGCCGCCTTGTTTGGTCATGTGATGCCGTTTTGGATGGCTGGCTCCGCGCTGCTGAATCTTCTGTTGCTCTTACCGGTTCGAGCATCTGAACAAATCTGCATGGTACCTTGCTGCGATTGCTCTCGCGATCCAGGCTTTCGCTGTTGTGTTTTCGCTCGTCGGTCCGGTACCCATTAACAGCCGGATTGCGAAATGGAAGCCCGCATCCCTTCCGAACGACTGGAGAGCGCAGGAGCATCGTTGGGATTTGTACCATTGGCTTAGGACCTGTGGATTGATGGTGGCGTTCGCGGTTTTTGTCCTCAGCGTTGTCGTCCGTTGAGGGAATAAGTGACCAGTCGATCCGACCCCCACTGCTGACACCGAATTAATTTGAATCAGGCTCCGCCTTTCTGGTAATCTAACTAACTAGTTATTTAAATATGAACGATGCCGACCACATCCTTGCTTCCCGGCGCGGCACCCGCCGTCAGCCGGAGGCCAGTCGCGATGCCATCCTTCAGGCCGCATTGGCTGAGTTTGCCCAGGAAGGCCTGGCCGGCGCCCGTATGGATGCCATCGCGGCTGCCGCCGCGGTAAATAAAGCGCTTCTCTATTACTACTTTCATGACAAAGAATCGCTGTACGGCGCGGTGCTCGACCGTTTCTTCATCCGCTTGAGTGAGCGTGTAATGAGTGAGCTTGACAGCGCTGCGCCGCTCGGCGAGCGTCTGCTTCGCTACTGCTGCGCCCACTTTGATTGCGTTGCCGAATCGCCGCATTATGCCAGGTTGTTTCAGGGCGAGCTGATGAGCGCGGGGCGCGGCGGCTCGCCCAATCTGATCCGCATCGCGGAGCTTTACATCCGCCCGATTGCCATGCGCGTCGCGGAATTACTCCAGCAGGGAACCGCCAGCGGGGAGTTCCGCGACGTAGATCCGGTTCAGTTTGCGCCTTCCATCGCTGCCATCAACGTGCACTATTTCGTCATCGCGCCGGTGACACGCGCGCTCTTCAACCGCGACCCTTACGCGCCGGAGGCGATCCGTCAGCGCCGTGCAGCCGTGCTGGATTTTGTCGCCGCCGCGCTCTTTAGCGATCGCGAGGCGGGAGTGAAGCTGGCGGCCGAAATTGCGCGCCAGAAAAACGCAGAGCATAAGCCCGATCCTGCTCCGCAGTCTGTTCCTGGAAGTGCGGGAGGTGAACAGTGAAGCAGAAGAAGTTCGCCATTATCCTGCTGGTCATACTTGCCGTTGCGATCGGCTACTACTTCTATTCCACCGACCGCACCACCGATACGGTGCTGATCGGAATCGTGGACGCGAACCAGGTGATCGTCAGCTCCAAGATCATGGGCCGCGTCGAGAAGCTCTACGTGGACGAAGGTTCGAAGGTGAAGGCCGGTGACCTGATCGCCGAAATCGATTCCGCCGAACTGGAAGCCCAGAAGAATGCTGCCGAGGCAACCATCAACGCTTACGGCTCGCAGGTGTCTTCCCTGCGCGCCACCGAAGCCCAAACGCTCGGCGAAACCAGCGCGGGCGTGGTCAATGCCCAGGCGCGGCTGGCGTCGGCCAAGGCGACGCTGGCGCAGGCGCAAGCCGATCTCGCCCGGGTGCAGAGCGACTCCGAACGAATCATCGCCCTGGCGAAAGCCGGGGTTGAGTCCGACATGGACCGCGTCCGCGCCGAGGAACAACTGAAAGCACAGCGCGCGGCTGTCGAGAGTGCTCAGAAGAACGTGGACGCGGCACAGGCCGACCTGAACACCGCTATTGCTCGCACCCATCAGCAACGCGCCGCGGCAAGTAACGTAGCGGCCAATGAGGCCCAGGTGGCCAATGCGCGCGCCCAGCTCGCCGAAGCGGAAACCCGGCTCGGCTATACGAAAATCTATGCTCCAGTCAGCGGCACGGTCTCCGTCCGTGCTACGCGGCAGGGAGAAGTGGTGAACCCGGGCGCGCCGATTGTTACCATCATTGATTTCGACGATACCTGGGTCCGCGCCGAGGCGCCCGAGACGGAGGCGCGCTTCGTTTCCAACGGACAAAAACTCCAAGTGCGCCTGCCGGCAGGCAAACCCATCGAGGGCACCGTGATCTTCAAGGCCGTGGAGAGCGACTTTGCGACACAGCGCGATGTGAGCCGCCGCAAGCGCGACATCAAGACCATCGGACTCAAACTGAAGGTTGACAACCCCGACGGCGCGCTGGTTCCTGGCATGACTGCCGAAGTCCTGCTGCCCAAGAGTCTGGAGAACGTTGCGCGATGAGTTGGTTCTCCTCCAAGCCGAAGCCCGTAGCCCACTGCGAAGCGCCGGCCAGCGGCGACGCCATTGTGGTGGACCATATCACCAAGAAGTATGGCGACTTCACCGCCGTGGACGATGTTACGTTCAGCGTCCATCAGGGAGAGATTTTTGGCCTGCTGGGCCCGAACGGCGCCGGCAAGTCCACTCTGATCCGCATGATGACCACGCTGCTCCCTATTACCAGCGGACGCGCGCTGATCAACGGCTTTGACGTGGCGAAGGACGCTGATGCGGCGCGGCAGTGCATGGGCGTGATTCCGCAAGCTTTGACCAGCGACATCGATCTGACCGTCGAAGAGAACCTGAGCATCTATGCCAAGCTCTATGGGGTCCCTGCGGAAGAGCGCAAGCACAACATTGATGACCTGCTGGAAACGGTGGACCTGTCGAAGTGGCGCAATGCCCAGACCAAGACGCTGTCAGGCGGCATGCGGCGGCGTCTGGAGATCGCCCGCGGATTAGTACACAGCCCGAAGATCTTCTTCCTCGACGAGCCGACCACCGGGCTTGATCCGGTTTCGCGCGTCGCCGTCTGGGAGATGCTGACCGAGATCAAGAACCGGCGCGCGCTGACCATCCTGATTACCACCCACTACATGGACGAGGCTGACCGCCTCTGCGATCGCGTTGCCATCGTGGACCACGGCAAGCTGGTTGCGCTGGATTCGCCAATCGCGTTGAAGGCCAGTGTGCCCGGCACCAACGTTATCGAGGCGCAATTCCTCAATGCACCTGCGGATTGGGAAGCCGAGCTGAAAAAACTCGAGGACGTCACCTCCGTGCAGCCTGAGGCCGCGAACATGTATCGCATCCTCAGCAGCAACGGATCGAAGACCACCACCGACCTGGTCGAGTTGGCGGTGCGCTCCAACGTGCAGGTCAAATCGTTGTCGGTGCAGAACACAACGCTGGACGACGTCTTCGTCCACTACACGGGACGGCAATTGCGCGACGAGCAGGTGAAAGCCTACGCGTTTGTCATGCCCGACCGTCCGGGGATGCGTCCATGAACCGGATGTGGGCCATCGTCGAGCGCGAGCTGCGCAAGTTCTTCCGCTCCCCTGCCCTGATGCTGGTGGCCATGGTGTTTCCCCTGGTGCAATTGATCGTGCTGGGCAATGCGTTCGGCGGGAAAATCAAAGGTGCGACACTCGGTGTGGTGGACCAGGACCGCGGCACACAGGCGGTGAAGGTTCGCGAGGCGTTGGCGGCGGTGCAATCGAACGCGCGCACCTTCGTACCCGTCCCTTACGACAGCGACAAGCAGGCGATGGAGGACGTGCGCAACGGCCGTCTCGACGGCGCCATCATCATCCCCCCGCAATATTCTCGCCGGGTGTACGAGCAGAACCATCCCTCGCATCGCGCTGGTGGTGGACAACACCGACAACTTCATGAGCTCGACGCTCGAGCAGCAACTGACTTCGCTCACCAATGCGCTCAACGAGCCCGATGTCGATCCCTCGCGCATCGTGCAGCAGATCTCGCTCGACACCGTCGAGCTTTATCCCTACATCGAGTACATGAAGTACCTGCTGCCTGGCTCGATCGTGCTGGCCATGTTTGTCTCGGTCATGATTGGCGGCGGTATGTTGTACATCGACGACAAGGCCCGCGGTGTGCACGAAGGATATCTGGTCACGCCGATCACCAAATTTGAGCTTGTCGCCGGGCTGAATGTCGCCGGCGCCATCAAGGCCATCCTCGCTGGCGTGGTGATCACCGTCTTGGGATCGCTGCTCTCCGGCCTGGGTTCGGTCTTTGCGCCGCAGAACATGCTCTACATTCTGCTGCTGGTAGTGGCCACCTCAGTCGCTTTCAACACCATGATGTTCCTGATGATGGTGCGCGTGGAAGATCCGCTGGTGCCGCGCGCCACCTTCGGCATCCTGAACACGCTGCTGTTTTTCCCCAGCGGTGCTATCTATCCCATCAAGGCGTTCCCCGCGTGGCTGCGCGGTGTCGCGTACATTGATCCATTCACCTACGCGGTGCATGGTTTCAAGGCGATTTTGCTGAAAGAGGCCGGGTTCGCAGCAATTCGTGGCGACCTGCTCTACCTGTTTGTCTCCGCGATTTTCATGATCACCATCGCGACCGCGCTCTTCAAGCGCACGCTGTAAGCACACGTTGTTACAGATTCAGATTCTCTGGATTCGGAGTAGAGAGGCATTTACGGGTTGTCTGTGTGACAACTCGAGGCGTGAACGCGCGGCGGGAAAGGCAGAGATGGCTTACGCCCGTAATTTCCTGTGCCGCCCCTCCGGGGCTCGGGTCAATTTCTCGCTCTACCCAGCACTCCGCCTGCGGCTCCGTTCTGGGCTAAACTGAGTCGCCTCTACGAGGCTTGGGGTTTCGGCAATTCGTTTCAGTGCCGCTAACCAAACGCTACGGCTCCGGATTCCTCGCAGATGGCGTTCACACTCTTGCCGCTTTCTCCCGGTTCTCCCGGAAGAAATACAACATATCCAGCGAGGCTGCTTCTCCACCGATTTGCCGCAGCATGGTTGTGACCTGCCCGCGATGATAGGTGCTGTGGTTCACCAGATGCTGCATCAATTGCACCAGCGGCTCGGCATACGGCGTGCCGATCATGTCGCTGAACTGCGATGGCGCGTGGAGACGTTCCTCGTTCAGTCCCCTCAGAAGCTCCTGCCGTTCCTGCTCGATGGACTCAGCGAACGACTTCAAAGCCGGCAGGGTTTCGAGCTCCTTCATGGTCGGCGTTCCGCCCGGCGTCAGCGTGCTCCATGTTGCCGGCGACGCATCAGGGTCAGCCAGTGTCGATCGCGGCGACGTTCCCTGCCACCGCTTTAACCACAGCCATTCCGCAAACAGGATATGGAAGACGGTTTCCCGAATCGAAGGGAAGCTGCTCTGTATTGCCGCGGTGAATTGTCGCTCGTTCAATTTCTCCAGCGCCGCGAATAGCCGTTCATTCGCCCAGCGGTTGTAGGCGTATAGGGTTTGAATGTCAGTGACGTTCATGCTGATCAGTTTCGAGTCTCAAGGCTCGAGTTTCAAGTCTGGGCGTCCCCAATAGGAATTGTCATCCTGAGTGGAGGCGACCCGTTGTTGGTCGCCGGAGTCGAAGAACCCCTATATGGCTAACAATCTCGCGAGCACGGGGCTTGCACCTGGATAGGGGTCCTTCGACTCGTCGGTCGCCCAGGCGACCTTCTCGCTCAGGATGACACAGACCTTGAAACCGAATCCCTATCGACCTGTTTCGCTGTGATGAACCGGTAGCGCGGTGATCGCCGCTACCGTGTCGCCGCCTTCGCTGAAGTTGGCAATATACGCGCTGCGGCGTCCATGCGAGCTCCACTGCGAACCCAATCCCTCACCCTGAAACTCGTCGGTCAGCGCCACTGCCGAGGTCGCATTCTCCACCTTGGTCAGCGGAGGATAGAAGTTCACCTCATTGCCGCAGATGTGGTCGTGATGATTGAGCGGGCGGGTCATGATCGTGGCCAGATGCCCGGCGCGCAGCACCGCGTGTCCCTCGTGGGTGTCCGGCGGCACATCCAGCACCACGGGGACATACTCAACGCGAGCGACGTTCTCCAGCAGCCTGCCGCCCTCGTGCTGGGCCAGCGCGATCAGCGCCTGGCGCTGCCCCGCGTTGGCGGCATCGTCCACCATCAGCACCGCTTCGGCTGGATACGGCTCCCCATACGGGTCGCCAAGTGTGGCTCGCGCGCGCACTGCTGCGGCGACCGTCAGCCCGTCAAGCTTCACGCCGTCCCACGAGCCTTCCTGCACATGCCAGGCCAGCAGCGCGAAGTTGCCGGTCAGCCCGACCTCTCCGTTGGCGAAGCACTGTGCAACGTACACGTCGGTCGAGCGTGACTCGATGTAGTCTCCGCGGACCTGCTGCGCCTCAAGCGACAGAGCAAGAACCAGAAGGGCGGCAACGAACAACACAGCTTTGCGCATGGGTACAACTCCTCAACCCGGACTTATCAACATTTTAGATGAGACGGCCCGGGCCGGCGTACCAGCATATTCGCTGTCCCGGCCGAGGAGGTTTGTTCGTTAAGGGGCATTTGTTCGTTAGGATTGTCATCGCGAGCGACGAGCGCAGCGAGGAGCCGAGAGCCTGCCCTGAGCGAAGTCGAAGGGGACCTGCTTTTCTGTCTGCGGGACTCGGGTGCTGAACGAAATCGGGCACAACCCGAGCGCCTCGGGCGCGAAAAGATGATGGCCCCGTTTCACCGGAACCCCAACCTGCGCCGGTGTTGCGCGAGTTGGTGTGGTTGAACGGTGGGTAGCGTGGGAAAAGAACCCGAGTCCCTTCAGGTGTCTGTGTCATAGGAAGGGACTTGTTTTTCACAAGCCATGGGACGGCACAGAGTCTTTCCCGTCGGCGTAGTGATGACGCGTGATGCGCATCTGGATTCAAACGGCGTGACTCCAGCCCGTAGGGCGAAACTGAAGTTAGCCCAGGGCGGAAGCCCTGGGTAGGCGTTTTTATGAAGGCCTGAGCCCCGTAGGGGCGGCACATTCTTTTGTGTCGCCGGCTGAAGCCGGCTCAGGATTAAAACCAGCTTACCCAGGACTCCGCTACGCTCCGTCCTGGGCTAACTGCAATTCCGCCCTGACGGGCTAGTGCATTGGCGATCCCAGCCCTAGTCGCGACCCAGGCGTTTACACCAGCCGCCAAGCTTGTCATCCCGACCGAGGGCTTCAGCCCGAGCGGAGGGACCTGCTTTTCTTCCTGCGGGACTCGGGTGCTGGGCAAAACGGGCATAACCGGAGCGTTCCGGACGCGAAAGATGATAGCCCACGGTTTCAACCGGGCGTGGAGTGGAACAAAAATCCCAGTCCCTTCAGCGACGGCACAAAGCGGCCCTACATAAGTAGGATACATCATCAAGCCTTGCTCCCGGCCCTCGCCAAAGGCGGGCGAAAGGCTAGGGCACCCCACGCCCATTGACACTTTTCCAGCAACAGGGCCATTGTCTATGTACGCGCCATGAACTTCAGCGTCTTGCCCAGCCTTTTTGCGTCTCTGATGTTAGTGGCAGTATTCCGGGCCATCCTGCATGAACAATCGCGCTCGCAGATGCATCTATGGCCAACGGAGCGGACGCAGCTGTGGCTGGCAGGCTGGATCCTCGTCCTTGTACACTTCGTAGCGGAGTTTGTCGATACCGGCCAAGGTCTTCGGGACCGCCTAGCAACAGCGGTCAGCGTCAACGCTCATCGAGCTGGCCAGCATCGTTTTCTTGATCTCGGTTTCACGCCTGGCCACAGATCGCCGACGCCAACTTCTTCTTGCCGGAACAATTGGGATTCCAGCGTTCGTCTATACAGACGCTAATATTTGGAACGTTACCAGCCGCATCTTCTACTATGTCGTAATCGCCATTGCGCTTGCGGGAGCGCTGCTGGTGCTCTGGAATTCCTACCGCAAAGCCACGCCCTATTTCATCGCCCTTTCGACTGGATGCGTCCTTCTGGCATACGGAATGGTTTGGGCCGTCGCCCACGGCAAACCGGATGTCGGCGTCATCTTCCTTCTTGCAGGGTTCAATTTTCTTGTTGCAGCGCTCTTCTGGCATCGCTTCAACCGTCCAACCGTCGGCATTCTGACCACCGTTCTTGGCTTTGTCGCCTGGGGAGCCGTATTCCCGATTGGAGCGTTGGTGGGCATCTTGCCCCCTCAATCTCCATCGAGTCCGGAGTATGGGACTTTCCAAAGTATTTTGTTGCCTTCGGTATGATTCTCATGATGCTTTCGCAGCAGGTCGAGCAGTTGAACGCTGCGGTCGAAGCCGACATTCCAGCGCTTATCGCCCGCGCTGAAAGCGAGAATCTTGAATTCAAGGCCTCTTTTCGATGGGACCTCCGGCAGAACAAGGTTAATCGCGATCTTGAAGCCGAAGTGCTTAAAACGCTCGTCGGCTACATGAACCGTGAGGGGGGCACGCTGCTTATCGGCGTGGCGGACGACGGAAGCATCGTCGGATTGGAGCATGATTACAAGACTGTCCAGAAGCGGAATCGTGATGGTTTTCGGCTGGCACTGATGACGGCAATTGCGAATAAGATCGGCGGCGACGTCTCTTATACCGTGCGCATGGTCTTTGGCTCGTTGCAGAACAAAGACGTCTGTCGCGTCATCGTGTCTCCGGCACATCAGCCGGTGTACCTAAGAGACGGCGACATTCGCAAGTTCTATCTGCGGATGGACGCGAGCACGCGCGAGCTCAACGTCGAGGAAGCGGTTAACTACATTTCGATGCACTGGCCGAAGTACCGTTCCTAACTATGACCGGAGGCGTATCCGCGGTGACTGGGCGGGGACTGTCGCATAGAGTGTGGCCTTCGAACCGCCCCAAGCCGCGCAAAGGCGGCGCGGTTTGGGGGGCCCCGGTAAGATCATCCGTAGCATCCCGGAAGCAAGCGAGGTCACGCGGTAATGGCGAACCCTGAACATCTCAAGATCCTCGAGCAAGGCGTCGAGCCATGGAACAAGTGGAGGAAGGAGCACCCTGAGTTGTGCCCCGCCCTCGGCCAGGTGAAGTTCACCGGAAATCTCCGCGGTGTTGACCTCGCTGGGGCAAACGTGGCTGAGGCGGATCTGAGCGGAGCGGATCTCAGCGGGGCGAAGTTCGGTGGCGCGGACCTAAGCGGGGCGAAGCTGGGCGAGACGAATCTCAGCGGGGCGGACCTAACTCGGGCGGATCTCTCTAATGCAAACCTTATGGGCGCGAAGCTCGGCGATGCAAACCTCAGTTGGGCGAGACTCATCGCGGCCCGCTTCCGCGGGGCGAATCTAAGCGGGGCGGTCCTGCTGAGGGCGAATGCTATCTTCGCGAACTTCAGTGACGTGCGTCTATCCCGTGCGAACCTCCGAGGAGCGGATCTCAAGTGGGCGATTCTATCCGGGGCGGATCTCCGTGAGGCAGATCTCAGTCAGACCGTGACACGGGAAACCCAGTTTGCTTCGGTCGACCTTAGCGAGACAAAGGGGCTGGAGACTATTCAGCATCACGGGCCCTCCACGATTGGTATCGACACTATTTACAAGTCGCGTGGCAGAATCCCTGAGAAATTCCTGCGCGGCTGTGGCGTTCCTGACGCGTTCATCGCCTACATCGGCTCGATGGTGGGACGGCCGATCGAGTTCTACTCTTGTTTCATCAGCTACTCGACCAAAGACCAGGAGTTCGCAGATCGACTGTATGCCGACCTCCAAGCCAAAGGTGTACGCTGCTGGTTCGCGCCCCACGACATTCAGGGAGGCAAGACGATCCACGAACAAATCGACGAGGCCATTCGGCGATACGACCGGCTGCTGCTGATTCTCTCGGAACACAGCATCCACAGTGGTTGGGTGGAAACGGAAATTGCCAATGCCTGGGAGCGGCAAATCCAGCAGGAAAAGCACGTGCTGTTTCCGGTCCGGCTGGTCTCATTTGAAGAGCTGGAGAAGTGGAAGTGTCCCGACCCGAAGACCGGCAAGGACTTGGGGCGCGAAATCCGAAAGTACTTCATCCCCGACTTCAGCAACTGGAAGGACCACGACTCGTATCAGACGGCGTTTCAGCGGCTGGTCAGCGATCTGAAAGCAGTTCTCAGTAGCCAGTAGTCAGTTGCCAGTGTCTCGCCGCAAGCAGCTCTGACTAAATGCTAAGTGCTAACTGCCAAATGCAGAACAGCACGTCCCTCCACTCCGCTTCGCTCCGGTCGGGATGACAAGAATGAGAAAGGGCTGGTTCGACGCAGCTGAAGCTGCGCCCTTCCGCAGGTTACCTTCCGCCGAAATGTTACGAAAGTACAGTTACCCTACCTGTACCTTCGTAAGTTGACATTGGCCGCCAGAGCACTACACTAGCGACGTGAGGCCGAGTGTCTCTGCCGCCCAAGCGAGGGCGGGAACGGCCCCCGAAGGCCGATGATCTTTGAAATGCAGTGGGCAGTAGGCCAGTTGTCAAACGTCACGGCCATTTAGTCCGAGACTACCCAAGACGGGAAAGTTCTCGCTCGTAAGTCCTTTGGATGGAATATTTTGACCTCTAACCCATTTGGATTGAATATTTTACAAGGCAATTTTTTACTTGCTCTTTGTTTTCAATATTTTGCGGTGGGAAAGGGGGAGGGAGCATGCCACGGAGGTCATAGACGTCAGAAACCGATTCATGGCGGTTAAGTCTTGATATATCTGGACTTTACGTATAAGTCATTTGGATGTAAGAGTTTGCGATGGAAATCATGTGTAAGCTATTGATTCTAAGGAACACGACGAGAGGGGATACGGCTCAGAATCTGGGTTCGTCCGCGATAGAATGGCACGTCATGAAACCGGCCACATCGCGCCCAGACTTTTCTGGAGTGTGGGAGGTGAATCTGGAGAGAAGCGTCCTGCGCGGTCCAGCTCCGAAGCGAATCCTGGCGATCATCGAGCATCAAGAGCCCAGACTCTCTCAGCAACTTCTGGTGACTAACGCGGACGGCGTGGAGCAACGGATGACTTTCAGTTTCGGCACCGACGCTGAAACCGCCAACGCGATGGGCAACGCCTCCGTGCAAACGCTCGCTCGCTGGGAAGGAACGGAGCTGGTAGTTGAATCCCGGATGAAAACGCCTGGCCGCGATGCGTATTTCAAGGACCACTGGTCGCTGTCGGAGGACGGACAGACGTTGACCATGGCACATCGCGATGACGATCTCGCGGGGCAGATATCTGTGCTCGAGAAGAAGTCCCAAGTAAATGACAAGCTGGAGGCTTAGCTACCGCTACAATGTCACCCATGCCTGACGAGCTTCTACGCTACCGCTCCGAGTTCCCCATCCTGGATCGCACGACCTACCTCATCAGCAACTCGCTGGGCGCGATGCCGCGCGGCGTGGAAGATGCGCTGCATCACTACACCGACTTGTGGGGCACGCGCGGAGTTCGCGCCTGGGAAGACGAATGGTGGATGCTGGCGGCGCAGGTGGGCGACGAGATTGGCGCGCTGATGAATGCTCCCGCCGGCTCGGTCGCGTGCCTGCAGAACGTAACCACCTGCCAGGCGACGGTGGCTTCGTGCCTCGACTTCAGCGGGCGGCGCAACAAGGTGGTTTATACCGACCTGAATTTTCCCTCGGTCATGTACTTCTGGGAGGCGCAGCGCTCGCGGGGCGCGCGCGTCGAGATGGTGCGCAACGATGACGGCATCCACGTCAACACCGAGCGCCTGCTCGATGCCATCGACGACGAGACGCTCATCGTGCCCATCTCGCACGTCATCTTTCGCAGCGCGTTCATCCAGGATGTGGAGGCGATCGTCGAGAAGGCGCACCGCGTGGGCGCGTACGTTCTGCTGGATTCCTTCCAGTCGACCGGCACTCTGCCCTTCGATGTGCAGCGACTCAACGTGGATTTCTGCACTGGCGGCGTGCTCAAGTGGCTGTGCGGCGGACCGGGAACGGCGTATCTCTACGTGCGGCCGGACCTGGCGAAGAAACTTGAACCGACGTTCACCGGCTGGATCGGCCACGAGAATCCGTTCGGCTTCGAGATCGGCGCCACGCGCTACTCGCCAACGATCTATCGCTTCACGCAGGGCACTCCAAACATTCCCGCGCTGCAGGTAGCGCGGCCGGGCGTAAGGATCATCGCCGAAGTCGGGGCCGAGAAGATTCGTGAGAAATCGAAGCGGCAGACGGCGCTGCTCATCGAGATGGCCGACCGCCGTGGCTGGCGCGTCAACACACCGCGCGATCCTGAGCGCCGCGGCGGTACGGTGTCGATTGACATGCCCAACGCGCAGCAGGTGTGCGCGGAGTTGCTCAAGCGCGATGTGCTGGTGGATTACCGTCCCAAGGCGGGTGTGCGCTTCTCGCCCCACTTCTATAACTCGGACGAGGAGCTGACCAGAGCTATCGAAACCGTCGAGGAGATCTTGAGCGAGATGAAGGTGGGAGCGTAACTTGCCCCGAAACTTGGCGACAGCGGCGCTCGGGTTTCGTGTGCACTCCGGATGGGCAGTGGCCGTCGTTGTTGCGGGAAATTTAGCTTCGCCGAATGTTGTTGCTCGCAGGCGGATCGAATTTGCAGCTCCCAGGATCCCCGGCTCAAAGCAGCCCTATCACGCCGCCGAAAGACTTGAGCTGAAAGAAGCGGAGCAATTCTTGCAACGCTGTCATGAAGGTTCGGTCTCGTTGGCGAGGAAAGCTATCGGTGACTGCATTCTCGACGCGAACAGAGAGGGTCGGAAGGTAGCCTGCTCTGGGATTCTTCTCGGTTCCGGACGTACTCTGGGAACCCTTGCCGCTATCCTTGCCTCGCATGCACTCATTCACACCGCCGAAGGAGAGTTCTTTCGCCAGGTGGTCGTGGATGCCTGCAAGTATCATGAAGTGCCAGTGGCCGCAGTGAGAGAGAAAGAATTGCGACTCCATTGCGAGAGTGAACTCCATGTTTCCCAGGAAGCCCTGAACCGGCACGTGTCGTCAATCCGGCGCATCATCGGTCCTCCGTGGCGGCAGGACGAGAAATTCGCCATGATGGTGGCCTGGTTGGCACTGGCCGAGGGCGGACGTACCCCGAAGTGAATCACCAACTTCACTTTTCTCTGTTGACGATTCGCCTTTTGTTCGCTGACAATGGTAGCGGAGGTTGGCGACCATGGCTCTCACCCGGCGGCAAAAACAGGTTTACGATTTCATCTCCGAATTCGTGGACAAGAACGGCTATTCTCCATCGTTCGACGAGATTCGCGAAGGTCTTGGCCTCAGCTCGCTGGCGACCGTGCACAAGCACATCACCAACCTCGAACAGAAAGAACTCCTGCGGCGCGACTACAATCGCAGCCGCTCCATCGACCTGCTGAAGCCGCGCGGTCGCATGAAGCAGGCGTTTGCGGTCGCCGCGGCAAACGCAGCCGAGTCCAGCATGAGCCTGCCGCTGATTGGACGAATTGCCGCCGGTCGTCCGCTCGAAGCTCTGGAGAATCCCGAGTCCATATCGCTCTCCGACTTCACCCGCTCCAAAGAGGTCTATGTGCTTCAGGTCACCGGCGAAAGCATGCAGGACGAGCACATCGTGAACGGCGATTATGTTCTGGTGGAGAAGACGAATACCGCGCGCGATGGCGAGATCGTGGTCGCGCTGGTGAATGGCAGCGATGCCACGCTGAAGCGCATCTATGTCGAAGGCAGCAAGGTCCGCCTGCAGCCCTCGAACTCCGCCATGCAGCCGATTGTGGTTCCCGCCGCGACCGTACAGGTGCAGGGAAAAGTGATTGGAGTGTTACGCAAGTACTGAGCCTTCCCGAGCCGGCACTTCAAATTCCCAGACCGGGCGAAGACGATCCGGTTTGGTATTGCTTCGAAGGTCAACTGCGGCTAACAAGCAAATGGCGCGGCCGCAGCCGCGCCACGCGAAACTCTCTGCGGCTTACAGGCTCTCGTCCAGCGCCTTCTCGATTCTTTCCCGGGGCACGTAGCCGACGATCTGCTCGCGCACCTGTCCGCCCTTAAACACCAGCAGAGTCGGAATGCCGCGCACGCCATAGCGCTGCGGCGTGGCCGCGTTCTTGTCCACGTCCATCTTGCCAATCTTCACCCGGCCGCTATAGCTTTGCGCCACTTCATCCACGATGGGCGCCAGTGCGCGGCAAGGGCCGCACCAGGTTGCCCAGAAATCCACCATGACCGGCTGCTCCGACTTCAGCACCAATTGGTCAAAATTGGCGTCTGTCACTTCTACAATTGCTTCACTTGCCATTCTTCCTCCTGAAGGGTCTTTGGCCGACTCCGCCCCGGCCGCCCGTGGCGCGCAGGGTGGTAATTCATCCTACCATCCCCGATATGAGATTAGATGCGGCAGCACACTGCAGGACGCACACACGGCGGAAGCCCACTTTTCGGGGGCCGGATGTGAGCGCGTAGGTCGCATGAAATCAAAAACTTGACTGCAAAAATCAAGAGCGCTCTGCGGATTACGCAGAGCGCCCGGAAGGCAGCCCTCCCCCAGAACTGCCTGACTGCCAGATGATTGTGCCGCGATTCGCGACTTTTGTAAATAGTCCTTCGGTAACAAATTGGTAACCTGAGGTAACTACTATCGCGCTCGTAACACAAAGATTCGCTTGGGTCTTTCCCGAGACGGGAAAACAGCAACAAGCCACTCCAATGGGATGGCTAGAAGCACGGCGCCCCTCACCCAAACGGGCTACTCGAGCGTGCTGGCCAGTAATTCCACAGGATGAAAGACGTCGCGGCCCATTCCGGCCAACAACTGCTCGTGACAGGAGATGCCGCTGGCGACCAGCGTTCGCGGTCCGCCGTCCTGGTCAGCCTGGCGCACCTGCGCAAACAGGTCCTCCCCGACGGCCATACTCAGGTCGTAATACTCACGCTTATACCCGAAGCTGCCCGCCATGCCGCAACATTCGACCGAAGAGGTCACAACCTCGAAGCCCGCTGCACGGAGTACCGCGATGGTTTGCTCCGCCGAGTTGCATGTCCTCTGCTGGCAATGCGAGTGGTAGAACAGGCGCGTGCCGTGCGGGCACTGGCTCGCAGGAAATGTCTGCGCCACATTAAGACCTCGCTCTTCTGCGACCCGCCAAAGGTATTCCAGAGGCTCGAAACTGTTCTGCGCTAACAGCGCTTGCGTGCCATCGCCGTCGAGTAGATGCTTGAAGTCGGAGCGCAGCATAGCGAGCACGCTGGGTTCCAGCACGACGATTTTTCTGCCCTGGTCCACATATCGCCGCAACATGGGCGCAAGGGCGCGCGCCTGTTGCTTTGCGGTATCCATCATACCCTGTGACATGGCTGCACGGCCGTCGGGCATGGCTGGGCTCAGCACCACGTCAAGACCGATGGCCCGCAGCACCCGCATCGCAGCCATACCGCGCTCCGGCGATCCGTAGTTGGTGAAGACGTCCGCCAGCATCACCACGCCGGGCTGCAGGGTACTTTTTGCTGTGTTCTTCTCCTCGCGGTACAACTGCTCCCACGTTTTCCTGGGAAAGGCGGGAAGCGCACGGCGGCGATCTACGCCAAAGACGCCATCCATCACGCTGCGCGCGCCCGGAACGTGCAGCGCCGCGTTGGCCAGGGAAGCGAATCGCGTCCCCCACTTGCCAAAAGCGTCGTAGTTCCCAAAGAACTGCTTCTGCAGCGGCGCAGCCGAATCTTCAGGTGCGCTGCCAGTCATCTTGCCGAAAATAGACTTCACCGGCGATGCTCCCTGGGCCTGGTTCAAGCGGTGTCGCAGGTTCTCGTTGAGCCATGGGATGTCAATCCTCACCGGGCAGTTGGGAACGCAGCGCGAGCAGGCGGTGCACAGCTCGCTAAAGCGCGCGTTCGAAAGCGTGCCCGTGCCTGCTTCCCACGAGCCACCGATACCACCGGAGTACGTCTCGCCGCCGAAGGCATGGCCGCCGACGGTCTCAAAATTCGCACAGGAGTTCAGGCAGGCGCTGCAGCGAATGCAGTACAGGGCTTCGTGCAGCACCGGATCTTCGCGCATGCGGCTGCGCCCGTTGTCGATCAGAACCATGTGAAACTCGCGCGCCTGGGCCGGCGCCTTGCCGGGCGCGGCGAAAGTCGGCGCCTTCAGCGGCGGGTGCAAAATGCTCACATAGGAGGTCAGTGGCTGCCCGGTCCCGCTGCGCGGCAGCAACTCGATGAAAGTCGCAAAGTCGGTGCGCGAGGGCACGACCTTCTCGATGCCGGCAATTGCGATGTGCACCGGTGGCAGCGTTATGGTCATGCGGATGTTGCCTTCGCTTTCTACCAGCATGAGCGAGCCGCTGTCGGCGGCAACAAAGTTCGCACCGGAGATGCCGGCATCGGCAGCGATAAACTTCTCACGTAAGATCTCCCGGGCGAATTTTGTAAGCTCCTCGCCAGTATCCAGGGGCAGATCGGTGTGGAACTTGCGCTTGAACAGCGCGGTGATGCGCTCCCGGGAATAGTGCAGTGCCGGCGCGACGATGTGCGAGGGCTGCTCGTCCGCCACTTGCAGAATGAACTCGGCCAGGTCAGTTTCCGCTACCTCAATGTCCGCTGCCTCCAAGGTGTGGTTCAGCTTGATCTCTTCCGAGGTAATGCTCTTGCCCTTGACCACCAGCTTGACTTGGTGCCGCAGCAGCACGTCGCGAACGTAGGTATCAGCGTCCGCTGCAGTCTTCGCCAGATAGAAATGCCCGCCGTTGGCGCGCACGCTCGCTTCCAGCTGGCTCAATAACGCAGGCAGGTTCGCGATCGCGTTTTCCTTGATCTGGCGCGCGCGATCCTTCAGCTCGTTGTAATCGGGGAGCAGCCCGATGGCGGCATAACGGTTGTTGTTGAAGGTCTGGGTATTGTGGCGAATGGCCGTACTCTGCACGCCCAGGGTCATGCGGATGGCGGCCAGCAGCGCCTTCTTGTCGCTTTTGTTCGCCACGCTGCGCGGGGTGATGTCGGCGGGATTAACGGACGTAGCCATGCTCACCTCAACACCACGATGTGCAGTTTATGCGGTCCGTGAACACCGCGCACCAGCGGACCCATGTCGGCGGTGGCGCTGGGGCCGGTGACAAAGACGAAATCGCGCGTCAAGCCTTTGCCGCCGAGCATGTCGGCGCGAAACAGATCGCGCGGCTGCGGGACAATCGTTTCTGCCGCCACCACGGCGATCTGTAGCGGCGCCAGCAGGCTGACCATCGCGGTGCGTTCGTAGCTGACATCCACGCAGACCGAGCCGGTGCGCGCAACCCCGGCAAACGCCTCGGTGACGCCAGCGGCGGAGTGGACCAACTCATCGGCTGTCGGTTCCGCCACAACCCGCGGATCCTTGGCGAACTCATTGAACAGCGCAACCGGCAGGTCCTGCGGCGGAGCGTAAAGAATCCGCTGCGCATCTCCAACGGCGCGCAGGATAGCGTCGCGTAACACGGCGGGAGAACGGTCGATGACTTCCACCGTGGCGACAGCCTTAATCGCAGAATCGGTGAACTGATCGGTCAGAGAAACCTGCTCCATTACGGGCTGCATAATCAACGCAGCTTATACCCTTCGACCGCCGAAAGCACGGATTTCCGTCACAAATTCCTGTGCGTCACAACCATCCCTTGGCGCGCGCGATCCTGGCTGCCTCGGTGCGATTGGCCGCCCCAAGTTTGCTGATGGCCTCGGAGAGATAGTTGCGCACCGTTCCCTCAGACAACTTCAACTCGGAGGCGATATCGGCGCTTGCCATGCCTTCGCCAGCCAGCCGCAACACCTGGCGTTCGCGCTCGGTGAGTGGGTCGGCCTCGTCCGTCCAGGCCTCGGCGGCGAGTTGGGGATCGATTACCCGCAAGCCACGATGCACCCGGCGCACCGCTTCGGCGAGTTGTTCGGCGGGCATGTCTTTGAGCAGATATCCAGACGCGCCGGCATCGAGAGCGCGGCGCAGGTACCCAGCGCGAGCAAAGGTGGTCAGGATAATGACGCGCACTGGCACGGCGCGCCGTTTCAGCTCTGCCGCGACTTCAAGACCGGTGAGGCCGGGCATCTCAATGTCGGTGATGAAGACATCGGGCCGCGCCTGCTGCACGGTGCGAAGAGCCTCGTCGCCATTGCGCGCCCGCGCGATCACCTCAATGTCGTCTTCCATTTCGAGCAAGGCGGCGAGAGCGCCCAGGACCATGGCCTGGTCTTCGGCGATAACGACCCGGATCTTGTCGCGTTTGGCGGGCGGCACGCTCTCAGTTTCGCAGAGCGGAGGCGGCGGCGGCGAGAGGTAAATGAATGACGAGGCGGGTTCCGGCTTCGGTCTGGCGCTGGAGGGAGCCGCCAATGGCCTCCAGGCGCTCGCGCATGCCACGTAGTCCGTTACCCTCGGGAGCGTCAACGCCTTGGCCGTTGTCGGCAATCTCCAGGGTGCAAAGTCCCGCGTCGCGGCTGAGGCGGACTCTGCAGCGTCTGTGCCTGGGCGTGGCGCACCACGTTGGTCACGGCCTCCCGCAGCGCCAACGCGAGCACCGTTTCCTGTGCCGGACTGAGAGCAACTTCCGAGGCGTCGCAGTCCACCGTGATGCCGGCGGTTTCCAGCGTGCGGCGCGCCTGAATCAATTCGGCGGCAAGGCCCTGGCCGCGATAGCCGGTGATGGCTTCGCGTACGTCGGCCAACGCGGCGCGCGAAGTCTGCTCCACGTCCTGCATCTCCTGCTTGGCGCGCTGCGGATCGCGGTCCACCAGCTTACGCGCCAGTTCAGCCTTGAGAGTAATGAGCGAGAGCGTATGTCCTAGCAGATCGTGCAGGTCGCGGGCGATGCGCTCGCGTTCGGCGACCTTGGCCAGGTGCTCGATCTCCTCATTCGCCACTCGCAGCTTCTCCCCCGCACAGTGTTTGAGCGCTCCGTAATGGTTGCCGAATCCCACCAGGATAACCAGCAGCAGCATCGAGCCCCAGAAGGTTACGGGCAGTTGCACGCGATAGGCGTAGAAGCCAAGAATGCCGACGTCGAGGCCGATGAGCAGGGATACTCGGCGAAGGTTGGGATGGAAACCGCCCGCTGCGGCGGCGTAAATGAGCAGTGCGACGTTGCCCGCGTTGACGTGGACAAAGACCGGGACCATGGCAGTCATGGCCAATATGCTTAATAACTTGTACGGATCACGACGCGAGAACGCCTGCAGGTAGAGCAGGATGAAGACGATCCCGCCGAATGTGTTGGCGATCCATCCCAGCGAACCGTAGTGCGCCCACAGCGGGTCCACGAAGACCCACACCATGAACGGAAGCCACATCAGCGGCATCCAGCGATGCTCGTCATCGTTGGGATAGATCTTCCACCAGATTGCTTTGAGGATGGCCATGGCTTTTCGGTTCCCTTTAGCGCTTGTATCTATTGTGATCGGGCCGGGGATTCGGCACAACTGTGTACCAAATTACACCCACCGCTGTGATGGCCAGACCCAGCAAGGTGGTATGACCACTTAACGCCAGCACCAGAAAGACGACCATCGCTATCACCCATAGAATCCATTGAGCCGATTGGTTTGCCATTGCAGTAACTCCTTTTCAGCCGGGGGCTAAAGCCCCTGATTCTTAGCAGCTTAGGACGCTGGCCTAAAGGCCAGCTCTACCACTGGTCTGCTTCACCCGTACGTTTTCCCTTCGTCCCGCCAGTAGCCCCATCCCGCCAAGCCCAGAAACAGCAGGGTAAAAGCGATCAGGGCTTCGACGTGCCCCCACGCAGGGGTAGGATTGTTGACCATCCCTACGGCATTCAACGCCAACTGGCTCAGGTGATACGGCGGCAGCAGCTTGGCGAACACGCGCAGCCCATGAGGCAGCAGGAACAAAGGAATCCACAGCCCGGAACAGAACGACATAGGCAGGTAAATCAGGTTCACTAAGCCGGGCGCTGAGTTGGGCTTGGCAAAGTAACCGATGGCCATGCCCATTGCGCTGAATGGGATCGAGCCGGCAACCAGGATTCCCACCAGCTTAGCCGCGGTTGCGATGGGCATGCGCACCCCGCCGAACGTGTAGCCAATCGTCAGCAACAGCAACATGATGACCGTGCTGAATACCACGGCGGAACAAAGTTTGCCCAGAAAATAGGCGGACACCGGCATGGGCGAGGCACGCTTCACCTGCAGCCAGCCCTGTCCCCGCTCGATGGCGAGGCTCACGCCGAATCCGAACAGCGCGACTGCCATCACTCCGAAACATCCCATCGTGGCCAACATGTAGGTCGCGTTTTCGTTGTGGTTTGCCTGATTTCCCGATCCCAGCACGATGCCGAAGAGCACGTAAAACATCAAAGGAAACGCGATGGTGGAGATGGCATACACCGGAATGCGAATGTTCTTCAGCAGTTCATACTTCGCTTCCTTGGCATAGAGGGCGATGGTCCGCGATAGCGAACGTTGCGGCGCGATAGCGACAGCCGGGAAAGTGGTAGCGGCCATGTTAGCTTCTCCCATTGGTGTCGGCGTTGTTGCTCTGCGTCAGCGCCAGGAACGCCTCTTCCAGGCCTGCGTTGGTAACTTCCAGGTCAGCGAGCCAGGAATCGCGCTGCAGCAGCTCACGCACCACCGGCTCAGCCGCGTTCACCTGCAACTCGAAAGCGTTACGGTCCGCTTTGGCATTCAAGACACCGGGGATCTGCTGCACCTCTTCGAGTGACAGGCGGCTGGTGCAGCGAATCTGCTTGCCCATGGCGCGAGCTTTGATCTGTGCAGGCGTGCCCTCCGCCACGATTTCGCCCTTGTCGAGCACGAGAATCCGGTCGGCCAGGGCATCAGCTTCGTTCAGGTAGTGCGTGGTTAGGAGCACTGTCTTCCCACGTGCGATCAAGGTCCGGATCTGCGACCACATCAGGCGCCGTGCTTCCACGTCGAGGCCTACCGTTGGCTCGTCGAGAAAAAGCAGGTCAGGATTGCCGCAGATGGCAATGCCGAACAGCACTCGCTGTTTCTGGCCGCCCGAGAGTTCGCCGAAGGGACGGTCTGTAATGTCTTCGATCCCGGCGATGTGAAACGTTTCCTGCAGCGGGAGTGGCGCGGGATAGTAGGACGAAAACAGATCGATGTGCTCGCGTACGCGCAGGGTCTCCGGCACGCGACCAACCTGCAGCATGGCCCCCAGGCGAGGCTGCACGCTTCCTCCATGGGGATCAGCGCCAAAGACCGAGACGCTGCCCGCGTCGGGCCGCGCCAGCCCGAGCAACATGCGCACCAGCGTGGTCTTGCCGGCGCCGTTGGGACCGAGCAGCGCCAGCAATTCGCCGGCGCGCAATACCAGGTTGAGGTTGCGCAGGGCCACGAGTCGTGCCGTAACTCTTGGTGAGGTTGCGGGTGGCGGCCACGCTGACCGGCTGCGGAACCGAATCCCGGCGTGGCATTTCGGCTAAAGCGGTTGACATCGTTTGCTCCCGTGCTCGCGGGTTACTGCGAGCACGGAAGCCATCATCGGTCATGGGTCAGGCGCGCAGTAGTGTGGATTGTCAGGCGGCTGGAATGACAAATGTCATGGTGACTCTTGTCACAATTCCACGTGATAGCAGTCACGGCCCGGGTGCCCGTGAAAGAGTCACACTAGTTTGTAAGTGTGAGGGGTCCGCCGGAGCGAGATGCACCCTGCCTTTCTGCAGCCGCCGTGCGGGGAAAGAGGTGAGCCGTGCTACTGGCATACCGTCTGGTCAAGCTGATCGAAAATCATTCCGACGGGCTGGCGCGCAGCCTGCATAACCGCTACCGCACCTGTGCCAAGTGTTCGGCGTACGCCGGAGTCCCCGAGAGCGAGTTGATCGAGAAGGTGTATGAGGTATATCGCCACCTGGGCGAGTGGCTGCTGGGCAAGACCGAGGCCGATGTCGAACGGCGCTACCTGGAGATCGGTGCCCAGCGCGCCGCCCAAGGGG
Organism: uncultured Acidobacteriaceae bacterium; assembly: GCA_963760415.1. GTDB lineage: Bacteria > Acidobacteriota > Terriglobia > Terriglobales > Acidobacteriaceae > Bog-257. Next base: position 117,982 of record CAVXDA010000018.1, read on the forward strand.
TTCCCGTCAGCCAGGTGGTTTGGATGATCTGCCTGGTGCGCGAGAATCTGTGGGACTACCTGCAAAAAAATGCCGACTTGGAGCGTCCGGCCGAGATCTTCGGCGAGCTCGAACTGCTGGAGATGCTCGACAAGTTCTTCCATCTGGCCATCTACTACGCCGCCCTGGGTCACGAACGCGCGAGTTCCGGCCAAACCGTGAACGTTGAAACCGTAACCGCATGACGAGGACCTAGCCCATGTCTTGGATAGACCAATACCGGAGCAAACTTAAGACCGCACGCGAAGCTGTTGCCTGCGTAGAGTCGGGAATGCGGGTGTACATCCACCCCGGCTGTGCCGAACCAGAAGCCCTGGTGGAGGCGCTGATGGTGCGCGCGCCCTTCGTGAGGGACGTCGAAGTGATGCACCTGCTTACCCACGGCACGTCGCCGTATTGCGCGCCGGAGATGGCAGAACACTTCCGCCACAATGCGCTCTTCGTGGGCGGCAATGTGCGCGAAGCTGTGAATGACGGCCGCGCCGATTACACGCCGATTTTTCTGAGCGAAGTCGAGGCGCTCTTCGAAAGCGGCGAGGTGCCAATCGATGTCGCCTTTATCCAGGTTTCGCCGCCCGATCCGCATGGCTATTGCAGCTTCGGAGTGGGCGTGGAGTGCACTCTTACCGCCGCGAAATATGCCCATCACGTGGTGGCGCAGGTGAACGCACAGATGCCGCGCACCTACGGCGATAGCTTCATTCACGTGAGCGACATTGACAGCATCGTGGAACTGTCGCGCCCGCTGTGCGAGTTGAAAAAGCAGCCCAGCAGCAAGTTGTTTGACGCGATCGGGGCGCATGTGGCCTCGCTGATCGAGGACGGATCGGTCTTACAGTGTGGGATAGGGGGCATCCCCGACGCGGTGCTGCCGAACCTGATGGACCGCAAAGATCTCGGCGTCCACACGGAGCTGATCTCCGACAATGTCATCCCGCTGATCGAGGCCGGCGTCATCACCGGTAAGCGCAAGAACGTCAAGCCGCGCAAGATCATTCTGGGGTTTGTGCTGGGCACCCGGAAGTTGTTCGAGTTCATCGATGAAAACCCCATCTTTGAGTTTCATCCCTCGGCCTACACCAACGACATAGTCCGCATTGCGCAGAATGACCGCATGGTGGCCATCAACTCGGCCATCGAGATCGATCTGACCGGACAGGTCTGCGCCGAGTCGATCGGGCCGAATTTCTACAGCGGCTTTGGCGGTCAGCTTGATTTTGTCCGCGGTGCGGCGCGGTCCAAGTGGGGCAAGCCGATCATCGCACTGCCCTCAACAGCGAAAAACGAAACCGTCTCACGCATCGTGCCCCGCCTGGCGCTTGGTTCAGGGGTGCTCACCACGCGCGCCGATGTGCACTACGTGGTCACCGAATACGGCATCGCGTACCTGCACGGGCGCACCATCCGCCAGCGGGCCGACGCGCTTATCCAGATTGCTCATCCCAAGTTTCGTGAGGAATTGTACGAATACTGCGAGCGCCAGCGCTGGTTCCCGCGCAACGCTGTCGCAGTCGAAGTGTGAGGCTAAGGAGCGTAAGAATGACATCGCAACCGCGCGGTAACGTAACCATCGATCCTGAAGAATGCAAAGGCTGCGGCCTGTGCGTCGAATCGTGCCCCCCGGAGTGCCTGTTTCTGGCCCCCGAGTTGAGCAAATACGGCGTTCATCCGGCGCAATACACCGGTCAGGACTGCACCGGCTGCGGGGCATGTTTCTACTGCTGTCCTGAGCCCGGAGCCATCATCGTCTATCGCCTCATTCCGCCGGCCAAATCCGTCAGCGCCGCGGTCGTACAGAACCAGGAGGCCGCCCATGAGGCAACTCTGTAAGGGAAACGTCGCCATTGTGAAAGGCGCCGTGCTGGCCGGCTGCAAGGCGTACTACGGATATCCCATCACGCCGGCCAGTGAAATCGCCGAATACGCCGCCCTCCTTCTGCCCGAAGTGGGCGGTACTTTTCTGCAGGCGGAAAGCGAAGTCTCGGCCATCAACATGGTTTACGGCGCGGCCTCCGCAGGCCAGCGGGTGATGAGCGCTTCCTCCGGTCCGGGGTTGAGCCTGATGCAGGAAGGCATCTCCTACATTGCCGGCGCCGAGCTGCCCTGCGTGATTGTTGACGTGGTCCGCGGCGGACCGGGACTGGGTAACATCGCCCCCGAGCAGAGCGACTACTTCTGCATCGTGAAGGGCGGCGGCCACGGATGCTATCGCAACATTGTGCTCGCGCCTTCGTCGGTGCAGGAGATGTTCGATCTCACCTTGTTGGCTTTCGATCTCGCCGACCGCTATCGCAATCCGGTGGTCATCATGACCGACGGTTACGTGGGACAAATGATGGAGCCGTTAGACATCCAGATGCGCAAGATTGAAGCTCCAGAGAAAGAATGGGCGGTCCAGGGCACCGCGGAGACAAAGAAGAACCTGGTCACCTCGATCTTCCTTGAACCCGACGTTCTGGAGGCCCACGTCCAGAAGCTCGAATCCAAGTACCAGCTGGCACAGGAACTGGAGACCCGCTGCGAACACTATCTGACGGAGGATGCGGACGTATTGCTGGTCGGTTTTGGCATTGTCTCCCGCGTTCTGCGCTCCACGGTGGACCAGTTACGGGCGCAGGGATTGAAGGCTGGCCTGTTCCGTCCCATCACGCTATGGCCGTTCCCCGCGCGCGAACTGCGCGAAACAGCTGGGCGCGTGAAGTCGGTGATGGTGGTCGAGTTGAACACGGGCATGATGCTGGAAGACGTGAAACTGACACTCAATGGCTCCGTGCCAGTGGAGTTCTACGGACGCGCCGGCGGCAACGTGCCCATGGCGGAAGAAATTACCGCGCAGGTTTTTTCGCGCATGTCGGCCCTGGTGTAGGGTGCCCCATGCTTGTCGCCCGATTTTGGCGACAGCGTGGGACGAGGAGGCACTTGTGGAAGGCTACGAAGTAATTCATGAAAAATCGCCGGCGTTCTACGATCGCTACGAGCGCAAGGGAGAACTGCAACAGCAGACGCACTATTGCCCGGGCTGCGGACACGGAACTGTCCACAAGCTGATCGCCGAAGCTCTTACCGATCTCGGCCTGCAGGACCGCGCCGTCCTGGTGAGTCCCGTCGGCTGCTCGGTCTTTGCCTACTACTACTTCGATGTAGGCAACGTGCAGGTGGCCCACGGCCGCGCTCCCGCGGCAGCCACTGCGCTCAAGCGCGCCCATCCCGAGTCCATCGTCATGGCGTACCAGGGCGATGGTGATCTCGCGGCCATCGGGACCGCAGAGATCGTGCATGCTGCGAATCGCGGCGAGAACATCTGCGTATTCTTCGTCAATAACTCGGTTTATGGAATGACGGGCGGACAGATGGCCCCCACCTCCCTCATCGGCGAGGTAACTACCACCTCGCCCTGGGGACGCCGGGCCAGCAACGAAGGCCTGCCCCTGCATGTATGCGAGCTGCTGGCTGCGCTGGAGACCCCGACTTACATCGAGCGCGTCGCGCTGAATGACATGAAGAACATCATGAAAGCCAAGCGCGCGGTGAAAAAAGCACTGGAGATCCAGAAGAACGGCGGCGGATTCTCGCTGGTGGAAATCCTCTCTCCGTGTCCGACGATCATGAAGATGGACCCAGTGGTGGCGCGCAAATGGGTTGGTGAAACACTGATGAAGGCGTTTCCGCTGGGCGTCTTCCGCGACCACAAGCCGGAGTTGCCAGCTGGCCCGCAGGTCCCCGTGAAGACTGTTGCGGAAGCACTCGACGTGGAAGAAGGCAGACCGGAAGCGGCTTCCAGCCGACGTCACCACACTCGCGACTTGACGGTTAAGATTGCCGGCTTCGGAGGACAGGGCATCTTGCTGATGGGACAACTGCTCGCCGAGATGGGCCTGCGTGAGCAGATGGAAGTGAGCTGGCTGCCATCGTACGGTCCCGAGATGCGCAGCGGCAGCGCGCACTGCCACGTTACCCTCGCCCATGAGCGCATCGGGACGCCGCTCATCTCGCAGCCGGCCGTGCTGATCGCGATGAACGAACTTTCCCTGCGCAAGTTTGCACCCAGCGTGGTTTCCGGTGGACTGGTCCTCTACAACCACACCAAGTTGCCGGACGACTTCGAAGTGACCCAGGCCCGGGTGGTGTGCGTGCCCGCCTCGGAGATCGCGGACCGGCTGGGTTCGGCCAAGGTCGCCAACGTGGTGATGCTGGGCGCGCTGCTGGAAGAGACCGAGTGCCTGCCCGCCGAGTCGGCGATTTCGGTGCTTGAAGCAACAGTCAAGAACCCCAAGCTGCTGGAGCTGGACAGGCTGGCCATCGCTGCCGGGCGCGGATACATTGACACGGAAGTCGAGGTTGGCGCGGTCTGCCAGCCGGACGGGTATTCGTACTGAATAGTAGTTCAAGAACCTCAGGCCCAGGACCAATCTGTGGTGGGTAGGAACTGGGTTGCATGGTCAAACAACACGCGCTGATTCGGCGTCCCGTGGAAACCCGGATCCTCTTCTTGCGAGCTCACAAGGTTCTCCTGGATAGCGATCTGGCAGAGCTTTACAAGGTGACCGTCAAACGCCTCAACGAGCAGGCCAAACGCAATGCCGAACGCTTTCCCCAGGATTTCATGTTTCGCTTGACGCCCGATGAGACCAAGTAACGGGCATGGCGGGCGGCGATACCCGCCCTTCGTCTTCACGGAGCATGGCGCCATCATGGCTGCGAGCGTTCTCAATTCGCCGCGGGCTGTGGAGATGAGCATATTTGTGGTGCGCGCGTTCGTGCGCCTCAACGAGATGCTGGCTTCGAACCGGGAGCTTGCCGCGAAAGTGATGGAACTGGATCGACGTTTGAAGACCCAGGACGTGACCATCCATGACATTATCGCTGCCATCAAGCGGCTGATGAAGCCGCCGTCCAGACGCATTCCCCAGATCTGCTTTCGCAGCGGAGCGCCCCAGGGACGGACGCCGTAGAGGGCGTCGCTAAAGTTTGGCAACAGTAATTTGAGGTCGCAATTTGCGACCTCAAACTCTTCCTGACTCAACCATTGCGGCAGTCTCACACTCTCCCGTGATCTGGCTCACTGCACCAACAGCCGGAGTAGCGTATCCGTTGCTTATGCAACCAGAAAAAGCCGAGATTCTATGCCCCCTCTGCCACGGCCATGGCCGCCAGCGTAAAGAACTTCTGGTGGTGCGTTGGCGCAGCCGCGAATTCGAGCGAGAACTTCAGAACATCGCCGACGAAGCGGCCTTCGGGACCACAGGTGGCCTCGACAGCCCCTTCGAAACTTGCGAGCCGGCTTACAGCAACGAGTCCGACTGATCGCAGCCTTCAGGCTGAGGCCCGCGGCCCTGAGGCGGAGTTGCGCTCGCTTACTCGCCGCCCTCTGCCAGCAGCTTGCTGAGCGTGGGTTTGTGCTTCTCGGCCTTTAGCTTCCGTTTCTTGGAGCCTGGCTCAGCCCGTGTGGGCGGCGGGGTCCCTATGGTTGCGCGGGCCGCAGCCTTCACCGCCGATGTGGCGCGGAACGGCTTTGGCTTGCGCTTCTTCGACGGCATATCTGGGGCTCCTTGAGCGCTTGCAGGTGAATTCTACCTGTCGAACCTCCGCGCTTCGCCGTGGTTACCTATCGCACCATCGTCAGATGCTCCAGCAGGGGTCCAAGCGCCAATGCGGGAAAGTAACTGAGAGCGGAGACAATAAGCGCCGTAAAAGTCAGCAGGATGGCAAACGACCAGGAATTTGTGGGCAAGGTGCCGGCACTCTCCGGGGCCGGCTGTTGGGCGGCAAACAGACCTGCAAGTCCCAGCGCTGGAATCGCCAATCCGAAGCGTCCAACCATCATGGTGATCGCCGTGGTCAGGTTGTAAAACATGCTGTTCGCGTTGAGGCCGGCAAAGTTCTGGCCGTTGTTGGCATTGGCTGAAGTGTAGGCAAACAGGATTTCCGTGAAACCATGCGTGCCCGTATTGGTTACCAAACCGGCGAGCCCCGCCTTGGTCAGAACCGCCAGGGCCGTAAATAGCAGGATAGATATCGAGCCCGCAAGAATGTACAGCATGATCATCTTGCTTTCGGGCGCCCGAATTCGCTTCCCCAAGTATGCCGGGGTGCGCCCGATCATCAGCCCCGCAAGAAATAACGCGACTAGTGCAACCATGATGATGCTAAAGATTCCCGTCCCCAGCCCGCCAAAAATCATCTCGCCGAGCAGCATGTTGACTAGCGGCACCATGCCGCCAATCGGTGTGTAACTGTCGTGCATCGAGTTGTAGGAACCCGTGGCTCCATTGGAGGTCGTAACTGCGGTCAGCACGGACGTGGCTATGCCGAACCTGACCTCTTTCCCTTCCATGTTGCCGCCGGCTTGGGCGATGCTGGCCCGAATGTCCAGCGCGTGCGGGAGCAGCGGATTGCCATGTTGCTCCGCCCAACCACAAATCAGCAGCCCGGCGGTGAACAGGAAGACCATGACGCGATAAAGAATCCAGCCATGGCGGGGCCGGCCAACCATCAATCCATAGGTGTGGGTGAACGCAGCGGGGAGCACGGCGATGGCAAGCATCTCGATAAAATTCGCCAACGGTGTAGGGTTTTCATAGGGGTGGGCGCCATTGGCGTTGAAGAAACCACCGCCGTTGGTGCCCAGGTTCTTGATGACCTCCAGCGCTGCGACCGGGCCCTGAGCGATGGTTTGTTGTGAGCCACCAACACCGGCGGCATGGGTGTACGAGTGGAAATTCATGGGCACGCCCTGCCATGCCAGCACCAGCGCTCCCAGAATCGACAGGGGCAACAGCACCCAAAGGATTGACCGCACGAGATCCACCCAGAAGTTGCCGAGAGTTTCGGCACGGTCTCGCGCCAGACCGCGGACGAAAGCGACTCCGACCGCCAGGCCAGCTGCGCCCGCCAGAAAATTTTGCACGGTGAGGCCCACGACTTGGCTGAAGTAGCTCAAGGTGGTTTCGCCGCCGTAGGCCTGCCAGGTGGTCGTGGTTGCGAAACTGACTGCAGTGTTCATCGCCAGGTCAGAGGTCATCGGCGTGGTCATGCTGGCGGGATAAAACCAGGGGAGAAATTGCTGCAGGCGCAGGATGATGTATAGAAGCAGAGTGCCAACCATCCCGAGGACGACGAAGGCACGCGCATACTCCTGCCAGTGCATCTCCGATTGTGGCTTGACTCCGGTCAGCCGGTAAATCAAGCGCTCGACAGGGCATAACAGAGGATCGAGCAGGGTTTTTTCGCCATTGAAGACACGTGCCATATAGCGTCCAACCGGCTTAACGAGCAGCGTGACCGTAAGAAGAAAGGCGGCATACTGTAGGAGCGCGGATGAACTCATAGGCGGAGTTCGTCAGCAGGATGAGGTTTAGGATGCAAAGGAAAGTCCCACTGTGATTGGACTATCGGGCGCGTAAGTTTTTTATAAAAAGGTCGTGAAGCTGGCGTAAGGAATGTTGGCAGGCCGCGACTCGCCCAGGCTCCAAGCGTATATACTGCTTTGGGCCTGATGACCGGTTATGCAATCTCTGCGGCATTTCAATCCCGTCTTAGTTGAGATCTCATGCTCCGGGTAGGGCTCACGGGCGGCGTTGCCTGCGGCAAGTCCACCATCGCAACCATGATGGTCAAGCGCGGCGCACATTTACTGCAGGCTGACGGGCTGGCGCACCAGCTTTACGCTCCGGGCTCTGTCACCTACGGTGAAGTGGTTCGCCGCTTCGGCCGCGAAATCCTGAACCAAGACGGCACCATCAATCGCACCAGACTGGCCAATGTTGTTTTTCCGGACCGCATTGACGAACTGAACGCGGTGGTCCATCCCGAGGTGGTGAAGCGCCAGAACAAATGGATGGCCGAGGTCGAGCGGCAGGATCCGCACGGGATTGCGGTGGTCGAGGCCGCTCTGCTGATCGAGGCTGGCGCGCATCAGGACTTCGACAAGGTCATCGTCGTCACCTGCGACCTCGAGGACAAGATCGAGCACTTCGCGAGGCGCGCCAACGTGCCGCTGGAGGCCGCGCGATTTGAAGTGGAACGCCGCAGCGCGGCACAATTCACCGACGCGGAGAAGGCCCATCACGCGAACTACGTCATCGACAATTCCGGGCCGCTCGAAGAAACCGAGCGGCAAGTTGATGCCATCTGGCAGGAACTGCAGGTCTTGCCGCACTGACGTCGAGATGCGGGACTCGCCCCGGGTTCGGTACACTTTACTTAGGTAGCCGTCTAAGTCTTATCCGATGAATCCAGGCGGAACACTACCCCCACAATCATGAAATTCTTAAGACCCTTTGTACTCGGCGTTCTTCTGGCTGGAGCTTTCTACTGGTTCACTACCCACCACAATAGCGTAGATCCACCGAACTGGGTCGCGCGTCCTACCCACGTCGAGCTCAGCGAAGCCGCCGGGCCGGAGAAACTGGACCCCGAGGAGCAAAACAACATCGAGGTGTATCACAAGGTCATCCCCTCGGTGGTCAACATTACTTCCAAGACGGTTGCCTACGACTTCTTCTACGGGCCGGTGCCGCAAGAAGGCCAGGGTTCGGGTTTCATCATCGACAAGGAAGGGCACATCCTAACCAATTATCACGTAGTCGGCGACGTATCTCAGGTGGATGTGACTTTGCATAACAAGAAGACCTACAAGGCCGCTGTGATCGGGCGCGACCGTGGCCACGACCTTGCCGTGGTGCAGATCCAGGCCCCCGGGGTAGTCGCTGCCGTGCTGGGCGATTCCTCCAGCCTGCAGGTTGGTCAGAAGGTCTTCGCCATTGGCAATCCTTTCGGCCTGGCCGGCACCATGACGCGCGGGATCATCAGCTCGCTGCGTCCCATACGCAGTCCTGAGGGTGCCTACATCGATGAGGCCATCCAGACAGATGCGGCGATCAATCCGGGCAATTCAGGCGGGCCGCTGCTGAACTCGCACGGTGAAGTGATCGGCATCAACAGCATGATCGCCACTGGAGGCTCCAACCAGAGTGCGGGCATTGGCTTCGCCATCCCCATCAACACGGCGAAAGCCGTGCTGAACGACCTCATCACACTGGGCTCGGTGCGGCGTCCGTCGCTCGGTATCGTGTCGCTGCCAATCGGTCCGGAGCTGGCGCAGGAAATTGGCTTGCCCGCCGACTACGGCATCCTTATTGTGCGAACCGTCCCGGGCGGCGCGGCTGACCGCGCGGGCTTGAAAGGTGGCAATCAGCACGCCTATCTGGGAACCACGCCCATCATGATCGGCGGCGACCTGGTAGTCGCCATTGACGGGGAGCCGGTGGGTGACCAGCAAGACCTCGCCAACTCCATGAACAAGCATCGCGCCGGCGATACCGTGACCATCACCATCTATCGCAGCAAGCGAAAGATGGACGTAAAGGTCGTGCTGGGCGAGGCCCGCGACCGGGCCTAGAGTCCCCGCAGAACCGCCTTAAGACTCAACGCGGTGGGGCGCTGAGTCGAACGAAATTATTGCCTGCCTTCCCGGCCTCGGCTATAGTTCTAGATTCAGCTTATGTATGACGACTTCCAGGCCATCGACCGCTGGACGGGCAAGCCGGTGCATTGCGCTTATCAGGCCTTGATCGTGGCCATTGCTACCCGGCACGCCGACGCGGTCGATATTAAGTTTCTGGTGGGGGATCGCCCTGTCTGGATTGCGCTTCCACACCCTGCGTGGGTGGAATACAACCAGCGGACGGGCAAGAGTATTAGCGATCCCATGGCGGTCCAGATTGCCGGACATTACTTGAAGTGGGCCCTCGAATCCGGTGAAGATAACGGGCGCGAGATGTACACCTTGACCGTGCAGGAAACCCTGGACCATCTCCAGGCGGTGATTGACGAAGCCCACCACACCGTGGCCGGCTGACGCTTCAGCGCGTGGCCATCCAAGCTTCTGATCGCCTGGGTGGAGATTTTCGGACCTGCCGTGCTTGACTCAGCGAAGCTGTGGTCCACTCCGCAGAGCGATTTCCCGTTTCGGAGTCGTTGTTACGTGGCCCGTCTTGTTGAATGCAAGGAGCTCTTTTATGTCCTCCATACTGCAAACTCCCGACGTATCGCTATTACTCTCGCAGGAGAAAGTGCACCGCAACCTCTATCCTGCTCCATTGGTGGAAGCTGCGCTTCGTCGCGGCGAATCGCAACTCGCGGCGCGCGGTGCGCTGGTCGCCGAAACAGGCAAGCGCACTGGCCGCTCGCCGAAAGACAAGTTCACCATCAAAGACGCAGTTACTGCCGAGAAGGTCGCGTGGGGCTCGTCGAACCAGCCATTCCCACCGGACAAGTTTGACGCGCTTTACGAACGCGTACTGGATTACCTCAAGGACAAGGAGCTATTTGTCCAGGACCTTTTCTGCGGCGCTGATCCGAAGTATCAGCTCCCCATCCAGGTCATCAATGAGTATGCCTGGCACAATTTGTTTGTGCGGCAGTTATTCATTCGTCCCACTCCCGAAGAGCTGAAGACCCACAAGCCGGAGTTCACCATCGTCAGTGCGCCCAGCTTCCGGGCCGACCCTAACCGCGACGGCACTAACTCCGAAGTATTTGTGCTGGTCAACTTCAGCAAGAAACTGGTGCTCATCGGCGGCACGGAATATGCCGGCGAGATGAAGAAGTCCATCTTCGGGGTGATGAATTTCGTACTGCCCCAGCGCAACGTCTTTCCCATGCACTGCTCGGCCAACTTCGGGACCGACGGTGTCACCGCACTGTTCTTCGGGCTGTCCGGCACCGGCAAGACCACACTCTCGGCCGAACCCAGCCGCCGGCTGATTGGTGACGACGAGCACGGCTGGAGCGCCACAGGTGTCTTCAACTTCGAAGGCGGCTGCTACGCCAAGTGCGTTCGCCTGTCGCAGGAGAACGAGCCCCAGATCTGGAACGCTTTGGGGTTTGGTTCGGTACTGGAGAATGTGGTACTCGATCCGGTAACGCGTGTTCCCGATTACGATGACGACAGCAAGACCGAAAACACGCGAGCCGCATATCCGGTCGAGTTTATCGACAACGCTGTCATTCCTGGCGTTGGCGGGCATCCCAGGAACCTGGTTTTCCTTACCGCCGACGCCTTTGGCGTGCTGCCGCCGGTATCAAAGCTCACTCCCGACCAGGCAATGTTCCACTTTATGTCGGGCTATACCGCGAAGGTTGCGGGCACTGAGGCCGGGGTGACCGAGCCGCAGACAACATTCTCCACCTGCTTTGGCGCTCCCTTCATGCCGCTGCCGTCGAAGGTCTATGCCGAGATGCTGGGCAACCGGCTCCGTGAGCACCACGCGCAATGCTGGCTGGTGAACACGGGTTGGCAGGGAGGGCCTTATGGCGTCGGTAAGCGCATGAGCCTGCCCTACACGCGCGCGATGGTGAACGCGCTCGTCGAAGGCAAGTTGGCCAACGTTGAGTTCGAAATCGAGCCCTCATTTGGCCTGACGATTCCGAGGTCATGCCCGGGCGTTCCGCCGGAGTTGCTGAATCCGCGCAACTCGTGGAAGGACAAAGCCGCCTACGACAAGACAGCCGCTGATCTCGCCGCCCGTTTCGCCAAGAACTTCGAGCAGTTCGATGCTCCGCACGAGGTGAGAGAGGCCGGACCGAGGGCGGTCACTAAGTAGGGTTTTCGTTCCCGCAGCACCGATCATGCGGTGACGTTGAGGTTGTACTTCAACCGAAAGCTCAGACGACGCTCGGCCGCAAAGCCTACGTCCTTCTTGCCAGTTATGAACGCGGTCGTGGTGCCGGCCGCCGCGCCAATGCCGCTCCCAATCAGCGCACCCTTGCCGCCTGCAGCCAAGGCGCCAATGAGCGCGCCGCCGCCAGTGCCGCCACCAATCCAGCCCCAGTTGCGCTTCTTATGAGAGCCTCCGCGTGCAACCAGACTTGAGCTTGCCAGGGAAATCTGTTGCTGCCCCACCGTTATGCTGTCGAGAGTCAAGCCGAGCTCACCGGGATGGTGCAGCCGCCCTGAGTGGCGCGCGATAATCACATGCCCGGTGACCGGAGCTCCCGCCGGGAGGACTATCCGATCATCCAGTTCGATGGGTTGGTCAAGAACCGCTTCAAAGCGCTCACCGGGCACGGCCGACGCGCTCGACAGCGATTGCTGAAGCCGGACCGTGATCGGCGTTCCGGCCGGGATACTCAGCGTTTCAGGCGCCTGGTTAGAGCTTGTGGTCGAGTTGGAGGCGCTCGGCGCGCCGCCAGAACCATCTGGTGCGGTGTTCGGGGCGGGGTTCGAATTGTTGGCGTCAGGCTGAGCGGCCGCCGAATCCTGATTGGCGTTCGCCGAGTTCAGGGCCTTCGCCGATTGTCCTGGCGTGATCTTGCCACAGCCGCACAGCCAGAGTAACAGGAACAAGATAGCGACTGGGACGAGCAAACGTCTCGCGTTCATGATGCTGGCTCCTCCTTAACTCTTAGGTTCGATGCAAACCCCGTGCCATCCGCAAGAGGCTGTAAACCATGGAGTTAGGAACAGTTCAGGCGACTCAGGGTGCAAATTCTACATACTCCACCGGAACGCCGTACATACGCGAAAGATTGGTTATCCACTCAGCTTCAGCGCGGCAGGGTTGGAACTCTATCGCCTCCGCAGAAGACAGGCGTCATCAGTCCCAGACGAATGCCACGCGCGAACGACCGATAATGGTTTCATGCCGTTTGCGCGTGTCGCGGCTACGAGTAAACTGGAATCGCCATGACCTTGTTCGAAGCTCAACCTTACGATCCGGCGGGGGCGCGCAGGAAGTGGAAGCGGATCATCGCCGCAGTCTGCGGGGTGATCGTCATTGTGATCGTGTGGTTGATGTTCCGTTTCTGGCCAGAGGAACACCTGGTCAACCAGTTCTTCGACGCGCTGCAGCAGCAAAACTTCGAGCAGGCTTACGGCATCTGGATGCACGACCCCGACTGGAAGCAGCATGCGGACAAGTATTCGCGCTACACCTACAATGACTTCGTCAAGGATTGGGGACCCAGCGGTGAATGGGGCGTCATCAAGAGCCACCACGTGGACGGCGCTGCCGTACCGAAGGGCTATAGCGGGACACCGTTTGCGACCGCCAGCGGAGTAGTCGTGGTTGTCACCGTCAACGATCGCGTCAGCGACAAAGCGCACATTTGGGTGCAGAAGGACGACAAGACGCTGGGGTTCTCGCCGTACTAAAGGCCGCTCTTTGCTGTTCGCTATTCACTATTCGCCTTTCGCTTAGAGGTTGCAACCAAACGGACCAGCAGCCCGCTCGTGTTTTCCGAATTCATGCTAGGAGGTGATGGCTCGCGGCTGCCAGCCGAACACTTTTCCGAAGCGAACAGCGAAGAGCGAACAGCCAAGAGCGGTTCGCCCCTAATCCGGCTTCGGCGATGCCGAGCTGAAATGGTTCACAGTTTTCTGCAGCGACGCTTCGTCCTCCACGTTGAAGCAGGTGCGTGAGCGGTCAATCTGTCGCATCAGCCCGCACAGCACTTTTCCTGGTCCGACTTCGACGAAGTTCTGCACGCCAAGCGCGGCGAGAGCGCGCATGGATTTGTCCCACTGCACTGCTCCCGTAACCTGACGAATGAGCGCGTCGCGCGCCTGTTCGGCGGTGGTGACCAGCGCAGCGTCAACGTTACATATGACCGGAACCTCCGGCGCGTGAAAGGCCAGCGCCTGCAGGTCTTCCGCGAGCCGATCTTGTGCCGGCTGCATCAAAGCGCAATGGAAAGGCGCGCTAACGGGCAGCATGATCGCGCGTTTGGCGCCGCATTTCTTCGCCAGCCCGGTGGCGCGCTCGACCGCCGCCTTGCTACCGGAAATGACAGTCTGGTCCGGTGAGTTGAGATTAGCGGCCTGGCTAACTTCGCCCTGCGCGGCCTCTTCGCAGATCTGCTGCACCTTGTCACTGGAAAGGGCGAGAACCGCAGCCATCGCGCCAACGCCGACTGGAACCGCTTCCTGCATGTACTTACCGCGGTTGCGAACGGTGCGAACCGCATCGGCGAACGAAAAGGTTCCCGCCGCGACATGTGCTGAGTATTCGCCGAGGCTGTGCCCAGCAACGTACGACGGCGTGATCGCCTTCGATTGCAACACGCGCCACGCAGCGACCGAAACCGTCAAGATTGCAGGCTGGGTGATTTCGGTGAGCTTCAGTTGCTCCTCGGGACCTTCGAAGCACAGTTGTGAGAGCTTGTAACCGAGGGCGGCGTCGGCCTCGTCGAAGGTTTCCCGCGCCACGGGATACAGCGCGGCAAGTTCCTTGCCCATGCCAACTGCCTGCGACCCTTGTCCGGGAAAGAGAAATGCGATGGGAGATGAATGAGAGGTCATGTATGCGTCTGAGCTTGCTCTAACACAGCACATCGGCCGCGGCCTCAGCCCGGTCGCGATCAGCAACCGAAAGCGCCTATGTTGCTTTGCGCTCTATACCAACTCGCTGCCAATCGGGTCCGCTTCGGCCGTCTCGGCGGCATGATTATTCAGGTTCTTACTGGCCGCAGCGATGCGCTCCTGGATGGTGCTATTGAGCTTGCTGTTGGCAAACTCGTTGGCCACGCGCACCGCGTTCTTAATGGCGTTCGCGTTTGACGAGCCATGGCTGATAATGCAGACTCCTTTGATGCCCAGCAGTGGCGCGCCGCCGTACTCGGAATAATCGAGCCGCTTTTTGAAATCGGTGAAGGCCTTGCGCGAGAGCAGGAATCCCACCTGGCTGGTGATGGTGGCCTGCAACGACTGCTTCAGCAGGAAGCGCACGGTTTCCACCATGCCTTCGGAAATCTTCAGCGCCACGTTGCCCACAAAGCCGTCACACACCAGAACGTCGGCCTTGCCATTGTAAAGATCGCGGCCCTCCACGTTGCCTACGAAGTTCATGGGCAGCTCTCTGATCAGCTTGTAGGCCTCCCGCGTCAGCTCGTTGCCCTTGCTCTCTTCCTCTCCGATGGACAGCAGGCCCACGCGCGGATATTCGGCGCTGGGGAACCGACCGGCAAAAATCGTGCGGAAGTACATGTCGCCCATGATGGCGAACTGCTGCAGGTTTTGCGGCTTGGAATCGACGTTGGCGCCAACGTCAATCAGGATCGTGGCCGTGCCTTGCGCGGTGGGAAACACCGCCGCGAGCGCCGGACGGTCCACTCCCGGGATCGCGCCCAGCACCATCTTGGCGGTGGCCATCGCCGCGCCGGTGTTACCGGCAGTGACAAAGCCCGCTGCCTTGCCGTCGCGTACCAGGCGAAGGCCGACGCGCAGCGACGAGTCGCGCTTGGCGCGCACTGCCTGCGCCGCTTTCTCATGCATGCCCACCACTTCGCGGGCGTTGACGATGCTGATCGGCAGCCTGCGCCAGAAACGGTGCAGGTCGAGCTCGCCGCGGATGACCTCTTCCCTCCCGACCAGCACGACTTCCACGTCGTAGTACCGTGCTGCGAGGATCGCCCCTTCGACTTCCGGTTTGGGGGCGCGGTCAGCGCCCATGGCGTCAAGAGCGATGATGGTCGGCATTGCTTGCCTGTCAGTCTGCGGCTCTCGCGGGAGCAGCGCTTATGATCGCCGGAAGAAGGAATTCCCGCAAGTGCCTAGCTGGTGCTCTCTTCGACCTCAATTATCTCGCGGCCTTTATAGTAGCCGCACTTGGGGCAGGCACGATGCGGCAGCTTGCGCTCGTGGCAGTTGGGACACTCAGACAGCGACTGCGCCGTCAGATGATCGTGCGACCGGCGTTTGGAAGTGCGCGCCTGAGAATGACGCCGTTTTGGATTAGGCATGAAAACCTCGCAACTTGGATCGCGCAGCACCGCCGGCGACCAGAACTTTAGCTTTGCAGCTTCTTTTTGATTTCGTTGAGCGCTTCCCAACGAGGGTCAGTGAGATGCGGCTCACAATGGCATTGCTCGACGTTCAGGTTGCGCCCGCAATGCGGGCACAATCCCTTGCAGTCTTCCCGGCACAATGCTCTGACGGGCGTGGCCAGTAGCACTTGCTCGCGCAGGGCGTCCTCCAACATGAGACCTTCGCCCTGATAGTAGCCGATCTCGGTCTCGGCCTCGGTAATCGCCACTTCGTCGGCGCGGCGGTCCACGCCCAGCGGCCGATAGATCAGGTCAAACGCCCAGTTCACATCATGGCCGACCGGCTCCAGGCAGCGGGCACAACTAAACTCCAGGTTCGTTTCGACCTTGCCGACCAGCCGGATGTCTTCGACATCCTGATGATGACCGCGGTGCTCGACGATCAACTCCGCCCGGCCGTCGCTGTGCAGCGGGCCGACCTGACGAAAGTCGGGCCCAAACTCGATCGCGCCTGGCTGAAACGTCTCCTCGAACTCCAGATTACGGAGTTCCAGCTCCCGAACCCGAATCAACATGGCGGCACCAGCCTTGAGACCCAGGCACGAGAACGCCCAAAACAGCCCACGGCTTCCGGTCGGAACCGGGTCTGGCAGGCCAAGCTCCTGACGGGAAACGCTGGCAGGTACAGACGGGCGGGATCGTTCCTAGGACGAAAATCTAGAATAAGAGCTGCGGGTCAGCAGTGTCAAGGGAACCAACGACAAGTTGCACGCCGACTCTTGAGCTTGCAGCCGCCTCCGGCGCGCAAGGCCCTTGGATAGTGACGATTGCCTCCGTTCGTTCTGTTCGTTAGCACCGTACAGAAGATTTCGATCTTCTTCGCCCGGACATTTGTCCCAATTCGGGAACGGCTGTTATCGAACTGGTAATTCCACCTCCCTCCCCTGTTCTTTTAGAATCATCACGTTACGAACGTTTTCCCGGCAAATGATTGAGCCGCAAACGTTTATAGGTAAGTATTTGAGCCGCAGGGACTTAATATGGGCTTTTTCCCTGGGGCCAAAGAACAGCATATCCCTCGCGGGCTGAAGAGACTTTGTCGCAACCGGATGTGAGATCGGCGGTGAAACAAAATGTCTAACATGATCGAAACAGCCGCGCAGCGGCGGCGGCGAAGTGAGCCCGGGGTGCAAACCCCGGGTGGGAGTGGGAAAAATTCGCGAGCCGCGTAGCGGCGGCAGGGTTGCGACACAGTCTCTTCAGCCCACTCGTGATGACAATCCTTAAGGGCCGGACGTCAACAGAGCGATATACGCTCGAACCCCTAGGGGAGCGGGTTGATCGGCCAGCGGTGGCTCGCGGGATCAAGCAGGGCCAACGACCGACGATCGGAAACATGATGCGACTTGTCAAAGATCACGAGCCCAACCGGCACATGCGCCTCGCGTCGGGCAGTAAAGACACTAAGCCTCTTGAACTCCAAGCTATAGAGCGTTGGCCAAGCTGTCTGTGAACCTGGTCACCAATATGAGTGACCGGCCCCGGGTGGCCCAGCACGTCAGAGTCGAGTTGAGTGTTCTAGTGCGTAGGCGGGACGTATTCCTTGGGCTTCTCGGCGCCTTCCCCGAAGAAATAGGCTTCCATCTGCTGCGCGATGAATTCCTGGTGGTCTTTTTTCCAGGGCTGCAGGCGGTATTCGTTGAGCAGCATCTTCATGTGCTCCTGCCACTGTTCCCACGCCAGCTTGGAGACATTGTCGTAGATGCGCTGCCCGAGCTCGCCATCGAAAGGCGGCTCGTCAAGGCCTTCCATCTCGCGGCCCATTTTGATGCACTTTACCATGTGTGCCATGCTGAACTCCTGCGGAATTTCCCAACCTTTGATTCTAGCGGGAGCAGTGGCTTTGCGCCATTCATCGCCATTCGCTTTTCGCTTTTCGCCTTTCGCCTTTCGCTCAAAACCGGAAGGCCCACCGCGCTGACGGATCCTATCCGCTGGGGACAGAGTGTCCAACATTGCGTGAGCTGTGGGTTCGTATGCGCCTTCTGGCGAAAAGCGAATAGCGAACAGCGAAGCAGCGAACAGCGAAAGGCAAACAGCCGCCCTTCCACTATTCGCCCAGCCACGCGCCGTACGGCCGCAACCGGTCAACGTGGTCGCAGATGATCTTGACAGCACCCGTGATCGGCACGGCGAGGATAAGGCCCATCGCGCCCCACAGCCATCCCCAGAACAGAGAGCGCCAGGGTGACGGCCAAAGGATTCAATTGCAGGCGTTTGCCCAGGATCTTGGGGTAAAGCACGTTCATGCCGACCAGGTGCAACCCAAGCACAATGCCCACGATGAGCAGGAAGCTTCCGGTAGTGAGGTGTCCGAGGTCGGCCACCACCGGCGGCAGGATGGCAAGAATGACACCCAGATAGGGAATCAGGCTAAGGAATCCGCTGATAACCCCGAGAAAATAGAAGTACGGAAGCCCGATGATGCCAAACAGAGCGATGCTGCACGCACTGAGAAAGACACCGATGATGAAGTTGCCAACAATGAATGACCGGATCATGCGCGCAACCAGGCCAAGCATCACGTAGGCGGTATTACGGTTCTCCATGCTGAACAACATGACCGAGGCGGAGCGCACGTGGTCCTGCCAACTCAGCATGAAGAACACCAGAAATGGAATAAAGGTAAGGGAGAGCACAATCTCAGAGACGGAGCTGGCGTTTCGGCTAACCAGGTCGGTCCAACTACTGGACTGCTTCACGGTGACGGTTTTCTTGTCCTCTTCCGAAGATGGAAGAACGGTCTCCGTCGTCTGCTCGATTTGCTGTGCCTGCTCGCGGACGTGCGCCATCATCTGCTGGATTCTGGCTTTGTACGTGGGCAACTGAGTCATGAAATCCATGGCGCGGTTGTAGGAAACGTATGTGGCCGTGGCGGCAGCCACCACCAGCAGCAGGACCGCGATGAGTGAACCCAGCCCGCGGGGTACCTGAAAGCGCGTGAGGAAGTCGACAACCGGCGCCAGCACAAACGAAATTAGAATGGAGACAAGCACGACGACCAGGATGAACTTCCCAACATAGACCAGGCTGAGCACGGCCGCCCCGGCCAGAATGAGCAATGCCGCCGCCTGCAGGCGCAAGAGGCGTCGCCGGTCCAGTTCCGCAACCGTGGAGCGATTGATCGACACCTGCGGAACGGGCGCAGGTCCGCCGGCGGCGTTCAGCTCGGCGTCGGTATCCTCCTGTGAGGGGTCCCGTCGCACGCGGGCAGGATTCGGATTGTCCAGCAAACGGTCTGGCATTCGTCTTATGGTACTCGCACAAAGGCGAGATTTCCGACCATGATACTTTGGCTGTGTCGAAAATGGTAAATAGCTCCCAGATCGCGGGAAGCGGTGAACCGCGGCCGCCGCGCCTCCTGGCCTTGGATTTCGGCGCGAGGAGAATTGGCCTGGCGGTGAGCGATGAACTCGGCTTGACTGCCCAGGGTCTGGCGACGTTGCTCCGCAGCAACAAGCGGAATGACCTCGATCACTTGCGGCGACTCATCCGGCAATACGGAGTAAGCGAGATCGTCATGGGACTTCCGCTGCGTATGAGCGGGAGCGAAGGGATCCAGTCGGAGAAGGTGCAGGCGTTCGCCGAGGAACTGCGCCGCAAGTTCAAGCTGCCAGTTCACCTCTTCGACGAGCGATTGACGTCGGTGGAAGCCAATCGGGTATTGCGCGAGAGCGCCATGAGCATTCGCCGCCGCGCCGAAGTCGTTGACCAACTGGCCGCGGTGCTGATTCTGCAGTCGTTTCTGGAGTTCCGAAAAGCAGGAAAAAACCTAGCCGCGGATCAACACGGATGAACACGGATTTCCTTAGTTGCTGCCCACCCTGAGAATGAGTCGTCCGTGAATTCCCAGACCTCGGATGAAGTTGGTTTCTGGCGCTAATCGTGGAGAAAAATCCGTGCGATCAGTACGATCCGTGGTTACGCTTTTCTGTAGTGAGCAGCGTGCCGGCATCGCGTTTCATCTAAACTGCTATATCCCGTGCGAATTTTCTTCACACTCGTAGCAGCTCTGGTACTAGCTATTGCCGGATGGTTCATCTGGGCCGCGCTGCTGCCGGTGACGCCCGCAGAAACCACATTTGTTCTCCTGCGTCCCGGCTGGAGCACACGCCATATTGCGCAGGCTTTGCAGCATCAAGGCGTCATCCGCAGCTCGGCGGCGTTTCTCATGCTGCAATATGCCGAAGGGGTGAAGACGCTGAAAGCGGGCGAGTACAAGTTCGACGAACCCGCTAGCGCGTTGGACGTGTGGCGCCGTCTGGTTCGCGGCGATGTTTATGCGCGAACCGTGGTCGTTCCCGAGGGATACAACATCTACGACATCGCGGCCGCAGTGGAACAAGCAGGGCTGGGTTCGGCAGATGAGTTCATCGCCGTGGCCAAGGGGGACACAGTACTGGTCCGTGAACTCGACCCGGATGCGAAGACCCTGGAGGGCTATCTTTTCCCGGATACCTATCAGTTCACGCGCATTGACAGTGTGACTGACATCGCGGCGGCCATGGTGCACCGTTTCCGGCAGGAGGCGCAAAAGATCGGGCTGCTGGGCAATCCCAACATGCACCGCATCGTGACCATGGCGTCCATCGTCGAGAAGGAGACCGCGGCGCCGGAAGAGCGTCCGCTGGTGGCCAGCGTGTATTACAACCGGCTGGCGAAGAACATGCTGCTCGCCGCCGATCCGACCGTAATTTACGCGGCGCTGCTGGCGGGGCGATATCGCGGCACCATCTATCAGTCGGATTTGCAGTTCGATTCGCCTTACAACACCTACAAGTACGCGGGGCTGCCGCCGGGGCCGATTGCCAATCCCGGAGTCGCATCGCTGGAAGCTGCGCTGCATCCGGCACAGAGCGATTTCCTTTATTTCGTCAGCGACAACAACGGACATCACCGCTTTGCGCGCAGCCCGGCAGAACATGCCCGCAATGTGGCCTCGTATCGGAGGGCTGTGGCCGCTTCTCAGTAACGCAAATCTGGCCATTGGCCGGTCAGCGGCCTCTTAGGTTAACCTAGGAAGACCTCTTGGTTCCGCCGCGACGATATACTAAGTGGTTAGGCCCCATCGGCTTTCTATCACTCATGAGACGTTCATCGGTCCTCCCCACAGTTTGCCTGATCGCACTCCTTCTCGGGGAAACGGGATGCCTGTTCCGCACTCGGGTGGTGGAACCTCGCACCAGCACGGCCAAATTGCAGACCGCCACCAAACAGGAGTTGATAGCACGCATCAATCAGGAAGCTACCGGCATCAAGACGCTGAACGCCACGGTTGACATCGACACTTCCGTCGGCGGGGAGAAAAAAGGCAAGGTCACCGAGTATCAGGAGATCCGCGGTTACATCCTGGTGCGTAAACCGGACACGCTGCGCATGATCGGGCTGTTCCCCCTGGTGCGCAATACGGCCTTCGACATGGTGAGCGATGGAGACCGCTTCAAGCTCTCCGTTCCGGCGGCAAACAAGTTCTATGTTGGCAGCGCCGAGGTGACCCATCCTTCGAGCAATGCGCTGGAGAACCTCCGTCCACAGGTGATCTACAACGCGCTGTTTCTTCCGCAGATCAATGGGAACGATGAGATTGCGGTGATGGAAAATGACACCGAAGACTGTCGTGGATGCGAAGACCAGGAAGCTGGTCGAGCAGCCGGATTACGTCATCAACATCATTCGTCGCTCCGGCAACGATTGGTACATTGCCCGCAAGATCATATTTGAGCGCGTGCATCTGGTCCCGCATCACCAGATTATCTACGACGTTAATGGCGAGGTCACGACGGAAGCCACCTATCAGGTCTACAAAGACTACGGCGGGGTCTCCTTCCCCAACGTGATTGAGATTAACCGCCCCCAGGAAGAGTACTCGATCCGGCTGACGGTGGAAAAATTGGCGATGAACGAGCCGCTCCGCGACGATCAATTCGCGCTGCAGCAACCTCCCGGCTCGCAACTGGTAAATCTTGACCAGCCAAACCAGAACGCCGCCGCGAAGGGCGATCCTGCTGCACAGCAGGCAAACGCCGATCCAGCGAAAAAATAAGGCCCCAGCACCGGCGAGGAACTGGGGCCTAGGTGGTCACTGATTAACGCTTGGACTGTCCGCGCGCCATCTTCTTCACTTTGCGCTTCTCCGAGCCGCGGGCGTAGGTGCGCTTCGCCTTCGGAGCAGCCTTCTTGCGAGCTGCGCGCTTTACCTTCTTGCGTTCCAACTTGTCGGTAATCGTCTTGGTATTTGCCATGAACTCTGCGTTCCTTTATTGGCGGGTTACGCCTTTTCCAACTGTGCGTATTTCTCGACCAGCTTTTTCAAGCCGAACTTGGGAAATTGTACAAGAATCTTGGCATCCGCTCCGTCGCCCTCGCGCTTGAACACCGTTCCTTCACCGTATTTGGGGTGGCGCACGCGCTGTCCCGCGCGGAATCCGGTGCTGCCGGTGGCTTCGGGGATGTCGATTCTTGGCCGCGAAAACTTCTTGCCGCGCGAGGCAAAGAACTCTGCGATGTTGTCGATGGAGTTATAGGTCGGTCCGCTGTAGGAACTGCGGCGTGGAGTTTGGCCGCGCGAGTATCGCGGGCGCTGGTCCTCGTCTTCATAGGGATAATGCCGGCTGCTCCCGTAGTCGCCGGCATCGGTGTAGGCCGGGCGGCGCTGGTGAGCCCAGGTCCTGCAGCAGATCCTGTGGAATCTCCTCCAGAAATCGCGATGCCACGCTGGGCTCGGGCATGTTGGTGGCGTAGCGGCGCCGGTAGCGGGCGCGCGTGACGATGAGCTTGTCCATGGCGCGGGTCATCCCAACGTAGCACAGGCGGCGCTCTTCCTCGATGTCGTCGGGTGCGAGCAATGTGCGCGAATGTGGAAACAGCCCCTCTTCCAGGCCCACCAGAAACACCAGCGGAAACTCCAGTCCCTTGGCAGCATGCAGCGTCATCAGGGTAATGCGCGAACTCTCGTCGTAATCGTCGGCTTCGCTGACCAGCGCGGCGTGATCGAGAAACTCGTTGAGCGACTCGCCTCGGTCGCGCGAGTCCATGGCCGCGTTCACCAGTTCGCGCAGGTTCTCGATGCGGGCCAGCGCCTCGGGCGTGTCTTCCTGCTCAAGCTGCTTGATGTAGCCCGTGCGGTCAAACAGAAACTTCAACAGCTCAGCCGTGGACGCGGGATCACCGGGGGTGCGAAATCCGTCGACGCGTTCTTCGCCTGCTTCTGTCACCTGGCTTGCTGCAGCAGGCTCCCCAGATCTGTCGTCCGCAACGCCTTCCGTCGCGAAATCCGTCGCGTCCGGCTCAACAAACAGTTCAGGAGAGAAATCGATGTCGTGCTGCAGGTCTTCTTCCCGCACGGATGATCCGCCGGGCAGCTCCTGGGTCGCCGCGGTCTGTTCCACACGCTCGCGAAATGTCCCCAGGTGCATGGATCGGGCATCGTCCATCAAGTCCTTGAAGCTTTTCAACGCCGCCAACGCCCGCCCGGGGAGCAGCTGTCGCTCGAGGGCCTCACCAATCGCTCCCCAGAGGGACAGCCCGGTTTCCAGCGCAACACGCTCCAGCGTCTCCATGGTGTTCTTGCCGATACCGCGTGTGGGCGTGTTGATCACCCGCTGAATCGCGATCGAGTCATCCGGATTGTGGATGACTTTGAGGTACGAGATCATGTCCTTGATCTCGGCGCGCTCGTAGAAACTGAAACCTCCCACAATGTGGTAGTTCATCTGATAGCGGCGCATGGCTTCTTCGAACAGCCGCGACTGCGAGTTGGTGCGATACAAAACGGCTGCGCGCGGCGTCTCGCCGTTCTCGCTATGCGCCTGGCTCAGGTACCTGGCGATGAAATCGGCGGCAAACAAAGCTTCGTTTTCGCCATCGGGGGCCTCGTAGTAGCCGATCTGGGCGCCGCCGCTGCGGCTCGTCCAGAGCGTTTTGCCCTTGCGCCGGACATTCCTGGAAACCACCGCCGACGCTGCCTGCAGGATGTTCTGCGTCGAGCGGTAGTTCTGTTCAAGGCGAATGATGCGCGCCTCAGGGAAGTCCTGCTCAAACTCCAGAATGTTGCGGATGTCGGCGCCGCGCCAGGAGTAGATGCTCTGGTCCTCGTCGCCGACGGCGCAGACGTTGTGTTCGCTGCCCGCGAGCATGCGCATGAGCTCGTACTGGGGGCGGTTGGTGTCCTGATATTCGTCCACCAGAAGGTAGCGATAGCGCCGGTTGTAGCGCTCGCGCGTCTCGCCTGACACCTTCAGGAGGCGCACCGTAAACAGCAGCAGATCGTCGAAGTCGAGGGCGTTCGATCGCGCCAGCTCCTGCCGGTAAACCTCATAGATATGCGCCACGCGCTCGGTCTTGGGATCGGCCGACTGGAGATAAACCTCCTGCGGATCGAGCATGTGGTTCTTGGCCCACGATATGCGTGACAGCACGCTGCGGGGCGTCAGTTGCTTGTCATCGATGCCGAGACGCCGCAGGGCAGCCTTTACGACATTTTGCTGGTCGGACTCGTCGTAGATGACGAAGTCCTTGCGATAGCCCTTGCCGCCAATCTGCAGGGCTTCGATGTCGCGGCGCAGTACCCGCACGCAAAAGGAATGAAAGGTCGAGATAAGCGGCTTCGAGACGGAGCGTGCGCCCACCAGCGACTCCACACGCGCGGCCATCTCGCCCGAGGCCTTGTTGGTGAAGGTCATGGCGAGAACCGAGTCGGGCTGCACCCCGACTGTGTCGATCAAGTGCACGATGCGATAGGTGATGACGCGCGTCTTCCCGCTTCCGGCGCCAGCCAGAATAAGCACCGGCCCGTCCACAGCCTCAACGGCCTCGCGCTGCTGCGGATTCAAATTGTCCAGGTACGACGGCAAAGTGGGGACACTCACGATCAATTGGGCCGACCGCTGATGGCCGGGGCTTCCATGGCGCGGCGGGCCTTACACTCGGAGCACGGACAATGCTCGCGCAGATACTCCCATGAATAGATGCCGTGCTGGTGGCCGTCGTTCCACGAGAAGCGAATGGCATACTTACCCACCGGTTCGACCTGCGTGGGCCGCGCCGCAGCCTTGAACATCGGCAACGATCCGGCGATCGGCTTCAGGGGATCGCCCGGCTGGCGGCCATCCTTCTCGCGCTCCTCATTGCACAAGGCGCACGGACAGGCGTCCCGCAGAAACGGAAAGCTATAGACGCTGTGATGCCCGTCTTTCCACTCGATGTCCATGCCGGTACCAGTGGTGACGTTGACCTTAACGGATTTCGGATCTGCGAGAGTGGCCATGATGCTTGCTCGCGAGCTGCGAGCCTGCTCTCTAGTATCGCAGAAAAAGTCGGCTCACCACCGTCGGATATGGACCAGACATTCCATCCAAAAAGCCTGACAACAGGTGAGGCAATCTCCCTTCAGCGAAAGCACATCTCTGTTTGGGTATCTCGCCGATTCGAAACTGGGGTGAAAACTTACCAGGGATGTGATACAGCTAAATCGCGAAGGCTTTAACAGAGAATCACTTATGCGCGTACTCATCAGCGGCGCTTCCGGCTTGGTTGGGAGGGCGCTGATTCGTGTTCTGGCTGCTGAAGGTCACGAACCGGCGGCATTGGTTCGCCGCGCTCCTCGCCTCGGTGAGGTGCAATGGAATCCGGCCGAGCCGCTGGATCCAGAAAAACTGGCCGGCTGTGATGCCGTGGTTCACCTAGCGGGGAAGAACGTTGCGGGACGCTGGACAGAGAAATTCAAGCAGGAAGTCCGAGACAGCCGAGTACAGGGGACGCGGACGCTGGCAATCGCGGTGGCGGAAGCCTATCGCCGGAGCGGCCGCCCGGGCGTGTTGATCTCGGCTTCCGCGATTGGCTACTACGGCAATCGCGGCGACGAGTTGCTGACAGAAGAAAGTTCTCCCGGACGGGGATTCCTAGCCGACGTCAGCCAGCAGTGGGAGGCTGCCACTGTTCCCGCGCGCGAGGCGGGTGTACGAGTGGTAAATCTACGCATCGGCGTCGTGCTGGCTCGAGATGGTGGCGCGCTGCCCGCGATGCTTTTGCCGTTCCGGCTGGGGCTGGGTGGCCGCGTCGGCAGCGGACAACAGTACTGGAGCTGGATTTCGCTGGAGGATGTAATAGGCGTCATTCTGTTTGCATTGCAGAGAAGACGGCTTGCGCGGGCCGGTGAATCTTGTCAGCCCAGAGCCGGCGCGCAACACTGATTTCGTTCGCGCCCTGGGCGAGGAGCTGCATCGGCCTACGATTCTCCCCTTGCCAGCCGTGGCTGTGCGCACATTGTTCGGTGAGATGGGGGAGGCAGCGCTGCTAGGATCGGCGCGTGTCGAGCCCGCGAAGCTCAAGGCCGCGAGGTATCAGTTTCGGTATCCGCATTTGAAGGATGCGTTGCGGGCCGCACTCGCCTAATCCGGGAATACTGCTCAAGGTGGGCGTTACCGCCAATCTTCAGTTCCCCCCTACCCCCAGTGTACTTCGTCGATTCAAGCCAATCCAGCCAAGAGTCTTGGCGGTTAACGCCTCGTG
The DNA here is from genome assembly GCA_963760415.1 of uncultured Acidobacteriaceae bacterium. Classification (GTDB taxonomy): domain Bacteria; phylum Acidobacteriota; class Terriglobia; order Terriglobales; family Acidobacteriaceae; genus Bog-257. Next base: position 144,355 of record CAVXDA010000018.1, read on the forward strand.
GCCTAATAAGCTCGCGCAAGCCGCGGCCTTGGACAACTGAGACCTGCTGTCTACCGCGAAACGTCAATCGCACGGTGCTTCTCGAGCTGCTCGACCACGCTATCTAGATCGGGATAGCCGGCGCCGAAGCTCCGCGTGAACCAGCTTCCACCCCGCTCGGCTATCTTCTTGCCGTCAGCGATAACCTCGAACTGACCGTGCCTGCCAGGCGTAAGGACGGCATCAACGCCGAGGCGATTCTTGATGAGGGTCACGAGACTCGTGACTTTGGCTTTGTTGTTCTGTCACGTCGGGCAGTGGATGATCTCGATCTTCATTCTGTTCTCCAATCTGCTTGATGTTGCTACCTAGCAGCTCAGTCGGTACGTCGAGCTGTGGGGATGTGAACTAAAACAACAACCCCGTAATTCTATTCGACGGTAGATGAAAACAGCCAAGCCGTAACCCATCCTGAACGGTGACGCTGAACCTGAATTACTTACGACTTGGCGATTTCTCGCTAATAATCCATGCAGCATCCGGTCATCTATATATAACTAGTATAGACAGCACTTAAAGCGGTTCACGGCCCGCTTTTCTTGGCCTTCTTTGTCCCTGCTGGAACCGTACACACGCCGGGGTCGGTCCATTTCTGCTGGTCAAGCCGATTAATCGTAATCACCGAAACCGGAGGGCCAACCCACTCAGGGTGCGCGGCAATCTCCAGGTGGACAAACCTGCGAGCGGCCTTGACCTTGTCCTCGTGCTGCCAATTGGGGTGCTGCTTGATGTAGGAGGCTATCTGCGCAGTAGCTCCGCCAAAAAACCCGGCGCCATTATTGTCTTCGGTGGCGTCCAGCGATATGGGATCAATACTTCCGTTGCTGCCCAGCTTGTACCCCCGAGCGAAGATCGCTGGATTGCCCGGGTCAGGCCCGGCAAAAACCACCATCACTAGCTCTCCGCCGTTGCTGCTTGTCAGCTCGCCAAAGAACTTCGGCTCATTTTGCTGGATGTACTGAGCAACGCTCATGAGCGGGTCTTTGGCGATATCGAGGAACGCGTCTGCCTTGTGCCGCAAATCTCCGGGCATCACACAAGCCTGCTCAGCCAGTTCCTGCAGGTGGAAGACAGGGTACTCCTTGTAGAACAAGCCGGCCATGCCGAATGTACATGCCGGTTTCGCGACGATCTTGCAGGTTTGGCTGCTGGTTCCGGACACTTTAAAGACCAGCAGGCTGTCGGCGGCGATCACGGCCCGGTGATGGTGCCGATCGATGAGGGCAACCACGGTGGTGGCAAGAACCGGAACCGCAATCAGAAACGGGAGCACACACAATGCGTAAATCGGAGTCGTTCGCCTGAAGAGGGTAGGCATAGGTAAGCGTCCTGCAGCAGCGCTGCGGACTTCCTGGGACGCGTTGACATGGTAGCAGACTGGCTTCGTGAGTAAGCTTGGACGAGCACACCTGGCGACATCAGTGATAGCTTCCCAAGATGTTTGTGCCGGATTGCTGTTTAATCGGGCCAACTGCCAGCCGGTTCGTTCCCTCTAACGCTCAGGAGCGTTACAATCGCAGGCTGCTGTTTTAGTGCTCATTTTCGAGGTGATCATGTATCGCTGGTTCGTGGTTCTTGCTTGTCTGGTGTGTCTCTCGCTCCCGTCCTTTAGTCAAGTGAAGACGAACTATGATTCCGCTCAAACCGGGTCCGCCACCAAGCCCGGCGCCTCTGAACTTCCGAAACTGGAGATATTCGATCCCTCTCTCGTGGACAAGAGCAAGGACGCTTGCGCCGATTTCTATCAGTACACTTGCTCGAAGTGGATCGCGGCCCATCCCATCACCCCGGACTTGCCAGTCAGCGCCACCGACGTTCCGTTGTTCCTTTACAACCAGACGATTTTACGCAATACCCTCGACGCAGCTGCGGCCGACAAACAGGCCACCGGCACCGAGCGCCAGATCGGCGACTACTGGCACAGCTGCACGGACGAAGCGGTCCGCAATGCGAATGGGAAAACCTGGTTGCAGCCATCTTTGGACACCATCGCCTCCCTGAAGTCCACCGCGGATTTGCCCCGTGTGCTGGCCTATCTCCATCAGAACTTCCCGGCGGCATGGGCGATGTGGAACGACGACGACAACTACACGAAGGCGCCGATGTTCGGCTTCGGCCCGGCGCAGGATTTGGCGGACGCTTCGAAGGTGGTCGCCGGCATCGATCAGGGCGGCATGGCGCTGCCTTCGCTCGATTACTACCTGGATAATTCCGAACGCTTCAAAGAGCTGCGGGCCAAGTACGTGCAACACATTCAGAAGATGTTTGAACTGGCCGGCGATTCGAGCCAGAAGGCGGCCGCGGAAGCCAAAACCGTCATGGAAATCGAAACTGCACTGGCCAAGGCTTCCATGGACAACGTTACCCGGCGCGATCCCCAGAAGATCTACAACAAACGTACCTTGCAGCAAGTGAAAGCTGCGGTACCCAGTTTCGGGTGGGACCAGTATTTGCAACGGATGGGGAGTCCGAGCGTACCGTTCTACATCGTAAGCACGCCGGCATTTCTGGATGCTCTGGAACAGCAGATCAAAACGCGTTCCCCCCAGGATTGGCAGGCCTATCTGCGTTGGTGGGCACTTCACCGCGCCGCTTCCTACTTGGGGAATGACTTTGAGCAGGCAAATTTCGACTTCTTCGGTACTACGCTTTCAGGAACGCCGCAGATGTTGCCGTTGTGGCGGCGTTGTGTTTCGTCAACCGACCGTTTCCTGGGCGAGGCTCTGGGACAGGCTTACGTCAACGTAGCCTTTCCGCCCGCAAGCAAACAACGCGCCAATGAGCTTGTGACGCAGATTCGCGCGGCCTTGGTGGAAGAGATTAAGCAGCTGGACTGGATGAATGAACAGACCAAGAAACAGGCTCTGGTTAAGCAAGATGCCACACTGCAGAAGATTGGCTACCCTAATACCTGGCGCGACTATGGCTCGGTAAAGATTGTGCCGGACAGCTATCTGGCCAACGTGAATGCCGCGACTGCTTTTGAATCACATCGCCAGATCAACAAGATTGGAAAGCCGGTGGACCGCAGCGAATGGGGAATGACGCCGGCGACGATCAATGCCTACGAAGATCCACAGATGAATACCATCAACTTCCCGGCGGGGATCATGCAGCTTCCCTTGTTCGGCGACCAGGACGACGCCTCCAACTTCGGCGCCATTGGCATGGTTATCGGACACGAAACCATCCATGGATTCGACGACCAGGGACGCAAGTTTGACGCCCAGGGCAACCTGCGTGATTGGTGGACTCCCGAGGACGCAAAGCGTTACGACGAGAAAGACAAGTGCATTGTGGACCAATACTCGCAGCCGATTCCTGAGTACAGCGTGAAGCAGAACGGCAGCCTCACCGCGGGCGAAGATACCGCGGACAACGGCGGCATCCATCTGGCCATGCTTGCGCTGGAGAAGGACTATAAATCGCAGGGCAAGTCGCTGGACACTCCAGAGGCCGATGGACTCACCGCCAGGCAACGGTTTTTCCTGGCCTATGCGTTCAGTTGGTGTGCCGATGTCCGTCCGGAGGCAGCTCGGAACCAGGTGCTAAGCGACCCTCACTCCTTGCCTCGCTTCCGCGTAAATCGGCCATTGTCCAATATGGTGGAGTTCCAGCAGGCTTTCGGCTGCAAGGAAGGACAGCCCATGGTCCACACTCCACAATGTCGGGTCTGGTAAGCCCGGCGTGATTCAGCCCCTCCCAGACCATAGTCGGCTTTGAGCTTGCGTGCGCCGAGCTACTGCGCGATCGGATCGTTTCGACCGATACCTTTCACCCAGGGGCGTTTCTAGCTGGTATCCGCTCTGAATTAGTAACTATCTGCAAGATTACTTTAGTTTGACGATGGTTACTAATAATGATGCGCAGGCGGCTGGGAAGTTCTATAGCTAAAGTAGGTGGTTTCTTTAGGCAGACCTCAAGACGCCACGTGCAACATAGCGGAGCGGGATGATGGGTATTGTATTTCGGAATAAGGGTGCACTATTTCTTCTCTTTGTTCTCTGTTTGCTGAGCTTATTTTTCACCCTGCCGTTGTCAGCGACAGGTACTTTCACAGTCTCAGCTACACCATCGTCGATTAGTATTCCGGAAAATGGCCAGGGAGTATCGCTGATCGCCACCACGATCAGTGGCGGATTCAATAGTTCCATTGTTCTCTCGGCTTCCGGGATGCCCATGGGCGTGACCGTGAGTTTCAAACCCACCACGATTGCAGCGCCCGGGTCTGGCCTGTCGACTATGACCATCACCGTGGCGCAGGTAGCGCATCAGGGGACTTACCCCATCACAGTGACTGGCAGTGGCGGCGGGACCAAGCAAACTACCACCGTCACGCTGACCGTAACAGCCTCAGGTCAGGCCAACTTCACGATTTCGGCCCTGCCGGCTTCCCTCAGTATCGCCCCGGGTACCCAAGGAAATGCAACCATCTATACCATCATCTCGGGTGCGTTCAACAGCTCCATCAGTCTGTCGCCTTCCGGCGTGCCCACTGGCACGACCGTAAGCTTTAACCCCAACCCGATCGCGGCACCGGGCGCGGGCAGCGCGACCATGAACATCACGGTCGGCAGCAGTACCGCGGCCGGAACGTACCCCATCACCGTGACCGGGAATGGCGGCGGCATCCAGCAGAACACGGCCGTCACACTGACGGTCACCGCGGCCAGTGGCTGGCAGCAAGGGTTCGACTTCCGCAACACCGCAGCCTTCGTGACGGATCCTCCTGGCGACACGTACGTTCTGCCGACCACGAAATATCCAACCACGGTAAACGGAGTCACCTTCGGTTGGGTGAAAACGAACCTGGTCCAAGGCCGGGACCGCAAGGCTAGCCTGGATCCGCGGATTGCCGGCGTCAACCTCGTGACCAACGGTTCACCGGCCACGTTTTATGTGGATCTGCCGTCGCCGGGCACGTACAACCTCTCGCTGGCCATGGGTGACGCCGGATATGAGGAGTGTTGGGTACAGTGCCAGGTCCAGTTCCTCGATGGCAATACGGTTCTAGCGACGTTGACCGCGGGAGTAACCAGTTTGGGCTACTTCTACGATGCTGCGGGCAACAACTGGTCAGCTGCGGTCTGGCCGACCAGCAATGTCAGTCAGCAGGTGACGCTGACCGGTACGCGACTGACAGTGGTCGTGGGAACGAGCCAGACCAGTGGAGACATGACGCCGCTTGCCTTCCTGGGGCTGGCACAACCCTCTGGCTCGCCGAACTTTACGATGTCGGCGTCACCAGCTTCGCTCACCGTCCAGCAAGGGAATCAAGGCACATCCACGATCACGACTGCAATCAGCGGCGGTTTCAATAGTGACATCGCTCTATCGGCCTCGGGAGTGCCGTCGGGCACCACCGTAAGTTTCGATCCCAACCCGATTCCCGCGCCGGGCTCGGGTAGCTCGACCATGACCATTACGGTTGGTAACGATACGCCAGTTGGGAACCTATCCCATCACGGTGACGGGCGATGGTGGAGGAGTCGAGCAAAATACTACCGTCACACTGACGGTGACGGCCCAACAACTACCGAACTTCACGATCTCGGCTTCTCCTGCTTCGCTCAGCGTCCAGCAGGGCAATCAGGGAACATCGACGATCACCACCACCATCAGCGGTGGCTTCAACAGCGCGATCGCTCTGTCGGCGTCAGGAGCGCCATCGGGCACGACTGTTAGCTTCAATCCCAACCCGATTCCAGCGCCCGGCTCGGGCAGCTCGACCATGACCATCACGGTTGGCGGCAGCACGCCTACGGGGACCTATCCCATCACCGTGACCGGCAATGGTGGCGGCATCCAGCAAAACACTACTGTGACGCTTACAGTGACTGCCGCGGCGAACTTCACCATTTCGGCTTCACCGGCGTCGCTCACCGTCCAGCAAGGCAATCAGGGAACATCGACGATCACCACCACCATCAGCGGTGGCTTCAACAGCGCGATCGCTCTGTCGGCATCAGGAGCACCCTCGGGCACGACCGTCAGCTTCAACCCCAACCCGATTCCAGCGCCCGGTTCCGGCAGCTCGACCATGACCATCACGGTTGGCGGCAGCACGCCTACGGGGACCTATCCCATCACCGTAACCGGCAATGGTGGCGGCATCCAGCAAAACACCACTGTGACGCTGACCGTGACCGCCGCGGCGAACTTCACCATTTCGGCTTCACCGGCGTCGCTCACCGTCCAGCAGGGCAATCAGGGAACCTCGACCATCACCACCACCATCAGCGGTGGCTTCAACAGCGCGATCGCTCTGTCGGCGTCAGGAGCACCGTCGGGCACGACCGTCAGCTTCAACCCCAACCCGATTCCAGCGCCCGGTTCCGGCAGCTCGACCATGACCATCACGGTTGGCGGCAGCACGCCGACGGGGACCTATCCCATCACCGTCACCGGCAATGGCGGCGGCATCCAGCAAAACACCACGGTGACGCTGACGGTGACCGCGGCAGGGAAGAACTTTACGATTTCAGCTTCACCCGGCTTCGCTCAGTATCGCGCAGGGCAATCAGGGAACCTCGACGATTACCACCACCGTCAGCGGGGGCTTCAACAACTCCATCAGTCTCTCAGCTTCCGGCATGCCCATGGGGGTCGCCGTGAGCTTTAACCCGCAGACGATTCCAGCGCCGGGCGCCGGCACGCTCGACCATGACCATTAACGTGCTCCGCTTGGCGGCGCTGGGGACTTACCCTATTACCGTCACTGGCACGGGTGGGGGGATTCAGCAACACACCACGGTCACATTGACGGTGACCGGGCCACCCGATTTCGAGTTGTCGGCTTCTCCTGCGTCGCTCACGTATCATGCAACGCCACAAGGGAACAACGACCATCACCAGCACGATCAGCAATGGTTTCAACAACGCGGTCAGTCTGTCGGCTTCCGGCGTGCCCTCCGGTGTCAAAGTAACCTTCGATCCGCAAACCATTCCGGCGCCGGGCTCGGGCAGCTCGACCATGACCATCGCAGTCGGCAACGGCGCGTTGCCTGGTACCTATCCCATTACCGTAATCGGCTCGGGCGGCATCCAGCGCATTACCACCGTGACCCTGACGGTGACTGCCGCACCTAACTTCGTCATCGGGGCATCACCCTCTTCGGTAAGCATCGCTGAAGGCAGCCAAAGCATGTCGACGATTACTACCGTCGTCTGCTGTGGCTTCAACAGTTCGATTAGCTTGTCGGCTTCCGGGGTCCCCCGGCTACGAGCGTGACCTTTAACCCGGGCACGATCCCTGCGCCCGGGTCGGGCAACTCAATCATGACCATGACTGTGGGGAAGACCACTCCGACCGGGATCTACCCGATTACCGTCACCGGCAGTGGCGGCGGCCTGCAGTACTCGGCTACCGTCACGCTGACCGTCACTGGAGGTCAGGCGCCCGCCAACGCCAAGTTCATGGAGCCGTACTCGTACGCTCTGCAATCTTCCTTCGGCCAACCGCCCTACAGCTACCAAGTCACCTCCGGATCTCTACCGGGCGGCCTGACCATCAACCAGTCGGGGCAAATCACGGGAACGGCCAACGTAGTGGGGAGTTTCCCCTTCCAGGTCTTGGCGACGGACTCTTCTCAGCCACCGCAGCAGCAAAGCAGCAACTACACCTAAATGTCGTCATTGGTTTTGATACTTATGGCGGGCTGACGGCGGCCCCGGTGCCGGGATGTAAGAAGACGAATTACTTCCAGCTCCAGAAGGTAAACGGAAGATGGGTCTATGCTTCTCCGTCCTGCAACGCCTTCTATCAGTTCGCTGTATACGATGCCGATCCTGGGTTTATCCTGGGCGCTATTTTCCAAGGCCGGTACGGAGGCGATTCCACAAAATGGGCTACGCACTCCCTGCAGCGCGAGCAGGCCTATGGCTTCGACGCGAACGATATCTTCGCTTCTGACTACATGCTTCCTATCACCCGAGGTGGAAATGGAGATGGCGCATCCATCAAATTGCCTTTCCTTCTATTTTTTGCGACCACCAACGACGCCATCGTCCACCCATCGACGATCGGGCTGCCCGAGGCGGTTAAAGATTTGTGCGCCGGCCAGGACAGCAATGGCTACAGCAGTTTCTGCAACTACACGCTCGATATCGTCGATCCGAACTGGCTGGTAGGCAACCAGGGAGAACTGGCACTGCAAATCAGCCAATTCACGGACGGATTCAATACCAGCCCGTGGGTCGTCGCCATTTCTCTGGGCGATGCTGACGAGCTATTTATGTTCAAGGGCAATGGCTCCGGTCTCAGCGAGTCCGCTGAGTATCCCCACCCCGCAATGGTCGTTGCGACCAGTGCGTTCAATTACAACCTGCCGCCGGTGAATGGCAACTGGCAGAGACCCATCCTCTATTCCAAGGCGGGTTGGGTGTGCAACGCCGCCGCCAACGATCCGACAAACTTCCCGCCCGGACAGTCGTACCTGGAGAAGAAGTATGGCAACATTGCCGCACTTAACCGGGCATGGGGAACCGGCAACTTCTATACCTCTTTCTGCGATGCTGGTGGGTTTGGAAGCGGTACGGGCGTCCTGGACGAAGACGGACAGCACACCGCCTGGTTCGGAACCGACTATTTTAACCAGACAGGTATGAATGCCAATCTGAAAGCCGATCTCGATCAGTATCTCTACATGATGGCCTACCAGATCTACTATCCGCAGTCCAGCGTCGTTCGCAGCTACGACACCAACCACCTCCTGATGTGTGGTTTTTATGGTGGTTCGGGAGACGGCGGGATGCGCCCAGTGGTGGCGCAGGCGCTGAAGGACGCCGGGTGCCAGATACTGGTACTCACCTGGAACTCGACGTACCCCTCGGGCGCACTGGCATCGAACCAGGCGACTTACGATCAGCTTGGATTGCCGGTCAGCATCTTTTACGGCTCCACTGCTCAAGCCGATTCGGATTACAGCCAGTATCCCAACAACGGCGCGTACCTGGCAGACTTTCCGACCCAGGAGCTCAGAGCCCAGCATTATGACAGCGACAATCTGGCGATTTATGGATCGCAGGGATCCAATAACGATTACTACGCCTTGGGCATCGACTTCTGGTCGTTGACCGACAACAGCTCCGAAGACAGGAACTGGGGATTCATTTCCATCAGTGACAACGTCTACGACGGCAATTGTGCGGTGATCCTGGCCAGTATCGATCAATGGGGATATCCCTGCGGGGGTGAAGCAGCCAACTACGGTGACTTCACGGACGGAGTAACACAGGCGAATTCGACACTTCTGCAGCAGCTGATCATGGACCTGTTGCAGTAATCAGCGGTTGGACGCGGCTTTGCAGCCCGGCAGAAGTCGGGCCCTGCCACTGGTTCCTTGCGGACATTTCTGTCTTCAATCGGCTCACAACTCACTTCTTGCTTGCCATTCTCCGTTTCTAGGAACAAAATCTGCTTCCATAGCTTTCGTCGACTCGGTTGTCGATGCCAGGGCTTTTTGCGTCCAGCATGGTCTGATCGAAGAGTTCCGATGGATAACTACATTCTGGAGACGAGGAATCTCACGAAGGAATTCAAGGGATTTGTCGCCGTAAGCGACGTGTCGCTGAAGGTCCGTAAGGGCGCGATCCACGGGCTGATTGGCCCCAACGGCGCGGGCAAGACCACTGTCTTCAATATGCTGACCAAATTTCTGGTCCCGACCCGCGGAACCATCCATTTCAAGGGGACCGACATTACGCGCGAGAAGCCCGCACAGGTGGCGCGTCGTGGCATGGTGCGGTCATTTCAGATCTCCGCAGTCTTTCCGCATCTCACCGTCCTCGAAAACGTGCGGGTTGCGCTGCAGCGCAAGCTGGGGAACTCGTTCCATTTCTGGCGGAGTGAAAACTCCCTGAGGCAATTGAATAACCGGGCGTTGGAACTGCTGGATGACGTCGGGCTACGTTCTCAGGCAAACGTCGTGGCTGTAGAGCTGCCGTATGGCTCCAAACGGGCCTTGGAGATTGCGACCACCCTGGCGCTCGACCCGGAACTGCTGCTCCTGGATGAACCGACGCAGGGTATGGGGCATGAGGACGTGCAGAAGGTGAAAGCATTGATCCGCAAAGTCGCAGCTCATCGCACCGTCCTGATGGTGGAACACAACATGAGTGTGGTTTCGCACCTGTGCGACACGATCACCGTCATGCAGCGGGGGTCGGTGATTGCAGAGGGTAGTTATGAGCAGGTGTCCGGCAACTCGCAAGTGATGGAAGCTTACATGGGGGTAGCTGCCGATGCCTGATGCCGACACCGTGGAATATCTGCGCGTGACTGACCTGCACGCCTTCTACGACGAATCTCACATCCTGCATGGCCTCGATTTCAAGGTTTATCGCGGCGAAGTGGTGGCCTTGCTTGGCCGCAACGGCGCCGGGCGCACCACCACGCTCCGGTCGATCCTGGGACTTGTCGGCAAACGCACCGGCTCCATCATGGTCAACGGCCGTGAAGTGGTGCAATGGCCGACGCATCGCATCGCGCGTCTGGGCGTGGGCTATTGTCCGGAAGAGCGCGGCATCTTCTCCAGCCTGACGGCAGAAGAGAATTTGATGTTGCCGCCGCGACTCACCAGCGAAGGCATGAGCGTGGATGAGATTTACACCATATTTCCCAACCTGAAGGAGCGGCGCCATAGCCAGGGGACGAGGCTTTCGGGAGGCGAGCAACAGATGCTTGCCATGGCCCGTATCCTGCGTGCGGGAGCGAGGCTGCTGCTGCTCGACGAAGTTTCCGAGGGCCTGGCGCCTGTCATTGTTCAGAAATTGAGCACAGTAATCCAAGGCATCAGGCAACGCGGGTTCACGATTCTGTTGGCCGAGCAGAACTTCCGCTTCGCTTCGAAATTGGCCGACCGAATGTATGTAGTCGAGAGAGGGCGAATTGTGGCAGACGTCGCCAAGGAAGAGATGCAAGGCAAGCAATCGCTGCTGGAGGAACTACTCGGGGTTTAACAACACAAAGGAGGAACTCAGGTGACACGCAAGCTGACCGGCTTACTACTTGGATGTCTGCTGCTCCTGGCCGCAGTTGGGGCAGGGGCACAGGCCAAAGGCAAAATCTCGGACGGAGCGGTGAAGATCGGGGTCATCACCGACCTTTCCGGCCCCTATTCCGACCTCAGTGGCCAGGGCTCCATCATCGCCGCACAAATGGCGGTTGCCGATTTCGGTGGCAAGGTGCTGGGAGTGCCCATCCAGATTGTGTCCGCCGATCATCAGGACAAGCCTGATGTAGCGGCGAGCAAGGCGCGCGATTGGTTCGACACCCAGGGCGTGGACGTGATTGTGGACGGTGTGCACTCAGGCGCCGGTCTCGCGGTCAGCAAAGTTGCCAACGAGAAGCACCGCATCTTCATCGATTCAGGCGCGGGCTCAACGCGCTTCACCAATGAAGACTGCAATCCCTACACGATTCACTATGTTTACGACACCTACGCCACCGGAAGCGTGACCGGCAAAGCCGTGGTGCAGCATGGCGGCAAGACCTGGTTCTTCATCACCGCCGATTACGCCTTTGGCAAGTCTCTGCAACAGGACACGACCACCGCGATCACGGCCGTCGGCGGTAAGGTCCTGGGATCGGCATTGGCGCCGCTTAATGCTCCCGACTTCTCTTCCTACCTGTTGCAGGCGCAGGGTTCTGGAGCTCAGGTGATTGGTCTTGCTAATGCCGGCGGCGACACCATCAACGCCATCAAGGCGGCCTCGGAGTTCGGCATCAACAAGAAGCAGACGATGGCCGGCCTGCTGGTCTTCATCACCGACGTCCACGCTCTAGGGTTGCAAGTCACGCAGGGCATGTACGTCGCCAGCGGTTTCTATTGGGACATGAACGACGAGACCCGCAAGTGGAGCAAGGCCTTTTTCGCCAAGGCGAACAAAATGCCGACCATGGCGCAGGCGGGAGTCTATTCCTCGACCCTCGAGTACTTGCGGGCCGTGCAGGCTGCCGGAACCGATGACGCGGACGCCGTCATGAAAAAGCTGAAAGAGATGAAGCTGAACGATGTCTTCGTGAAGAACGGCTACATCCGCGCCGACGGCCGCATGGTCCATGACTTCTATCTCTTTCAGGTGAAGTCGCCCAGCGAGTCGAAAGCTCCGTGGGACTACTACAAGCTGATCGCCACAGTACCCGGCGACCAGGCGTTCCAACCGTTGTCGCTGTCGCGCTGTCCCATGATCAAGAAATGATCGAACTATCGCTGCGCGGGGGACCGTCCATAGTGCCAGCGATCTATCACGGGTAGAGATGAGCCAGGTCTTCGGTATTCCGCTTCCCGCCTTGCTTGGCCAGCTGATGCTGGGCCTCGTGAATGGGTGTTTCTACGCGATGCTCAGCCTCGGCCTGGCGATCATCTTCGGCATGTTGAACATCATCAACTTCGCCCACGGCGCCTTGTACATGATGGGGGCGGTTTTCACCTGGATCGCTCTGACGCAATTCGGCATAAGTTACTGGTGGTCGCTGCTGCTGGTGCCGCTAGTGATTGCCGTCTTCGGAATTGTGGTCGAGCGAACCATGTTGCGGCGTCTCTATAAGCTTGACAACCTTTACGGATTACTCCTGACCTTCGGCATCGCGCTGGTCATGGAAGGCTTTTTCCGCCACCGCTACGGAGTGTCCGGCCTGCCCTATTCGATTCCGGATGCGTTTGCCGGCGCGTTCAACCTGGGATTCATGTTCCTGCCGAAGTATCGGGCGTGGGTCATCGCCGCCTCACTGTTCACCTGCTTCGCTACCTGGTTCGTGATCGAACGAACGCCAATGGGCGCTTACTTGCGCGCGGCGACGGAAAACCCCAAGTTGGTGCAGGCCTTCGGCATCAACGTTCCGGTCATGATCACGCTTACTTACGCAATCGGGGCGGGACTGGCGGGACTGGCAGGAGTACTGGCGGCTCCCGCGACTCAAATCAGCCCGCTGATGGGATCAAACCTGATTATTGTGGTGTTCGCAGTCGTGGTCATCGGAGGTATGGGATCGATCCTGGGATCGGTCGTGACGGGACTGGCCCTGGGACTGATCGAGGGGCTGACCAAAGTTTTTTATTCGCAGGCTTCCAATACGGTCGTGTTCTTGATCATGGCCGTAGTGTTGCTGGTTCGACCCGCCGGGCTTTTCGGCAAGGAGAGGTGAGACGGCTTTGAACGCTCGCTTTGTCGGATACGCATCACTGTTGGTGATCGGGCTGATCGCGCCTTTCGTGGTGTACCCGATTTTCCTGATGCATGCTCTTTGCTTCGCTCTCTTCGCCTGCGCCTTCAATCTTCTGCTCGGCTACACCGGATTGCTATCGTTCGGCCACGCGGCTTTCTTCGGCGCCGCCGCGTACACCACGGCGTACGCGGTCAAGACGATGGGACTGGGACCGGCGGCGGGCATTTTTGCGGGCACCCTGGCTGCAGTAGTCCTTGGATCAGTGTTCGGGATGCTCGTCATCCGTAGGCAGGGGATTTACTTCGCCATGATCACGCTGGCACTGGCGCAATTGGTGTACTTCTTCTTCCTGCAGTCTTCCTTTACCGGCGGCGAAGATGGAATTCAGGGCATCCCGCGCGGGCACTTTTTGTGGATGATCAACCTGGAGGACGATCGCAAGCTCTATTACTTCGTCCTGGCTATCTTTCTTTTCGGATTTGCCCTCATCCATCGCACCATTCACTCGCCCTTTGGCCAGGTGCTGAAGGCGATTCGCGAGAACGAGCCCCGCGCGCTGTCACTCGGCTACGACGTGAACAAATACAAATTGCAGGCCTTCGTCATATCGGCAGCGCTGTCGGGCCTCGCCGGCGCGACCTACGCCATCGTCTTCACGTTCGTTACCCTGACCTCAGCGGACTGGCACACATCCGGCGACGTGGTCCTGATGACATTACTAGGCGGAATGGGAACCGTCTTTGGGCCCATTGTGGGCGCTTTTGCGGTGATCACCCTGCAGAGCAAACTCGCCGACAAGGTGGGTTCGCTGGTCACGGTGATCATGGGCGCGATGTTCATCGTTTGCGTGCTACTGTTTCGCAACGGAATCGTGGGTGAAACCGTTGGGCTTTACCATCGCGTGATAGGCAGGCGGCCAAACTAAGTCCGGCTCTGCGGACCTCAATTAATTTCGTTTCCCACTTGGAAGAAAGCCAGCTATCATATCTCGTCCCTTGGCATAACTTTCCAGAAGCCAGCTTGGATGAAACCGTCTCCACCTTGAGAACGGAAAAACTCTTATGAGCAATTCACCGGCAGTACCGACATACCCCATCCCGTCCCGGGCCGACGATCCCACATGGGACCGGCTGGAAGACCAGATCGGGTGGTACGGCGACAAGAGTGCGCAGGACAAGGCGACCTACAAGCGGATCAAGAGAATCGAGATCATCGCTGCTGCCACCATACCGTTCCTCTCCGCACTGAACATTTCCCAGGCAAGCACCAACTGGTCTCACTACGTGAGCTGGATCATCGGCGGCCTCGGAGTGTTGATCACCATCCTCGAAGGAATGCTCCAACTGAACCAGTATCAGCAAAACTGGATTTCCTACCGCTCCACCTGCGAAGGCTTGAAACACGAGAAGTACGCGTATTTGGCCAAGGCCGCGCCTTACAAAGACGCGCCCGACCCGCATGCTTTGCTGGCCGAACGCATCGAGTCGCTGGTTTCGCAGGAGCACGCGAAGTGGGCCTCCGTTCAACAGCAGCAGCAGAACATTCCCAAACCAGATGCCGCCGGTAAAACCGCTTAGCTTGACTGGAGCACTTGTCAACGGTGGTCGCGGCTAGTTCGGACTAGGCATGCTTGAGCCCGCCGGGCGGTCGGTCAACAGATAACCGCAGCTCATTGAGCAGTCGGCGTTCTGCGCTGGCAAGAAGAACGGCTTCGGACGCGCACGAGGCGCCCTCCGAAGCCGTGAGTTTGCTGGCCCCCGCAATTAGTCGTTATGCAGGCTTCTTCTGCTCATCCTTGTCGAACTTCTCGCGGTCCGATTGCGGTTGCTTCTGCTGGTTTCCTTGCTGCTGGCCGCCCTGCTGCTGGTTCTGCTGGTTGGGGTTCTTCTTCCAGTCGTCCTGCTGCGGGGTGCCCTGGTTCGACTTCTGCTCATGCTGATCTGCCATAGTTCAACCTCCTGTTGTATGACGTACTTTCAGTGAGATGGGCCTTCCCTGGCGCGGGATGTCTCCTTAGCACCTCAGACGCGGCTCATATTTACCTGCCCGCGATGAGGCAACCCGCGAGCCGACTCAACCGATCAGGAATCCTGGGCGGCCAGATCAACCTTCTTCACTTCGCATCTTCTTTCGAGCCGGTCTCTATCAGCCGCTTGGTGAGCAGGACGAGCCCGAGGATCTGCGTCCATTCGGAAACGATGTTGCCGACCACTTGTCCCCAACGGCTGTTCGGATTCATGGCTCGGAACGCAAATATCCACCCGACACCAGTGACCAGCAAGAATAGGGTCAGCGAATGCTCGCGCAGAAATTCCCATGTGGCGGAGGGCAACTTTCCTTTGGGCTGCTTGCTCTCCCGCGAACCCTTTTCATAGAGATATTTCGTCAGGATGACGGTCACCAAGACACCGGTCCAGTCAGCGATGGCGTTGCCGAAGAACGAGCCGACATGAGTGGACGGGTCCGCGCGCCAGTAAAGCGCGATCAAAAGGATAACTACGCCTAGGGCAGCGAGGCTGAGAGAGTGCTTCTGCAAGAATGACCCAGAACTGCGGCTCGGCTTCATACAACTACTCTACCGGGAAGCAACGGCTTTGGCAGCGGTTGTAGACTGGTTGCTCCGGAGGAACGGTCCCCGGCGAGACCGTACGACAATTTAGACACCCAAGGAGCATTCATGGCAGTAGTCGCGTACACGTCGAACGTAAGCATAGAGCGGATCAAGGGACCGCTCCGCAGAGCGATCCTGCCTGGTGAGGCGCAGCCCGTCATGTTCAGTGTCCACGGCGGCATCGCGAAGCATTACGGCATTGACGAGAGCCGTCTGCCGGAATCGCACGCGGCGACCATCGACTATGTCATCGCCGCGCTGGGCGGTTGAATGCTCGGCACCTTTGCCGGCGCGCTGGATGCGCGCAAGATCGATGCTAAGGAAGGCCGTCTGACCTGCGACGTTCGCGGTGAGGTGGAGAGCGAAGGGGGAGTGCTGGTAATCAAGCGTGTGCATGTTGCGCATAAGCTGCGGGCAAATGAGCCTGAGACAGTACGCGACAGGGTGGAGCGCGTCCATAGTGTTTACGCGCAAAGTTGTCCCGTTTATAGGTCGCTCAGCCCGGCATTTCAAATCACATCGAGCGTGGAGATCTTGCCTGGGCAGTCGGCAGCTGAGGATTAAGATATCCGGGATGGAGCAGCGCTTGCGGACCTGCTCCACCGTGCAGTTCACATCTGATAGTTTGAGGACGCCAATGAACATCTCGGCCATCAACTTATATCCAATCAAGTCCTTGCGCGGCAGTGCGCTCGAGGAAGCGCTGGTCTGTCCCTACGGCCTGGAACATGATCGCCGCTGGATGCTGGTGGATCCTGCGGCGCACATGATCACCCAGCGGGAGTGCACGCTCTTAGCCACCCTCACGCCGAGGGTCGAGGTAGGCTCTCTGCGCGTCACCACGCCAGGTCGCGAAGAAATTCTTGTTCCGCATGACGCTGCCAGCTGGACCAATGATGAGGTCGTGGTTGACGTCTGGGGTCATTCCTATGTTGGGGTTGCCGCCGTGGCCTCCATTAATGAGGCGCTAAGCGAAGTGATCGGCATGCAGTGCCGGCTGCTTTCGATCCGCGCCGACGTGTTCCGCACCAAACGCGACGTCGCTTTTCACGACGATTCCCCTGTCCTGATCATCAGTGAGTCTTCGCTGGAGGAGCTCAATCGGCGGCTTGCGGTGCCGTTGCCAATGAACCGCTTCCGCCCCAACATCGTGGTGCGCGATGCAACGCCATTTGATGAGGATGGATGGCAACGGATCGCAATCGGTGACGCCGTCTTTCGCGCCATCAAAGCCTGTGAGCGCTGCGTCATTACGACGGTCGACCAGGCTTCCGGAACCTTCGCCGGCCCCGAGCCGCTTGCCACCCTGGCGAAGTTCCGGCGCAAAGGTGAAGGCGTCGCGTTCGGCCAATACTACCGGCCCGAGCAGGCCACTGCGACCATTCGACTCGGCGATGCCGTGACCGTGCTTGGGGCACTCTCCTCTCAAGTTGCAGGACAATCGAGTTGATGTGGTGGCGGTGATGAACCCGCGCACGACGATATGGAGCTACTCCGCAGGTTGCGGTTTGGGCGGAGGCTCGTGGATGGTCGCGACGACCTTCTTCATCTGCTGAAACTTGCCTGTCTGGTAACCGTATGTTTGCTCCGGCAAACGCGCCGCTTCCTGCTCAATAGCTTTCTCCCTGTTGCCGGGGTTGGGATGGTCGGAGAGGAATTGGGGTGCACTGGAGCCGCCGTTGGCGTTCAGCTTCTCGAAAAACTTTGCCATCTCCATGGGATCGTAACCGGCCTCGGCCATCAAGTGCGCGCCCATGAGGTCGGCCTGGCTTTCGGCGGTGCGCGAGAATTTGAGCAGCACACTGTTAGTGCCGAATCCAATGCCGAGTTGCGCAAGCTGCCCAATCATACTGCCGTTGCCTGCCAGTTCGCCGGCAAGCGCTGCCGGCAACTCGATGAGGTTGGCTTTCGAAGCCTGGTTGGTGCCGTGACGCAGAATCACGTGCGACATCTCATGGCCTATGACTCCGGCCAGCTCTGCTTCGTCGTCCACCGCCCGCAGCAAGCCCGTATTGATGAACATCGGCCCACCGGGCAGCGCGAAGGCGTTAATACTCGGGTCGGCGACCACCTCGAAAGTGAAGGGAAAACCGCTCGCCTTGGCTTCTTGCGACGCCATGAGCCGTTTGCCGACAGCATTCACGTAAGCGGTGAGCGCCGGGTCCTTGATGACGGTCCTCTGCTTGCGCACCTGGGCCGCCGCTTCCTGCCCCAGCTGCGTATCCTGCTGCTTGGAGAAGAAGTTGAAGCCCGGCTTGATCTGCGTCGGCCCCTGGGCGAGCGCTGACATTGCAAGCAGGACAAAGAGGACGGATGCGAACCTGGTATTCCGGACCCTGAACATTGCAACAATATGATGCTTCATTCGCGCTGAGAGCTTTCCGACGGCGTCGGTATTACGCGAACGCCCTGTCTCATTTTACCGCGAGGCTCTGGCCCTGCGTGGCGGCACGCAGCCCTTCGCAATCCGCAACGTGGGTTGTACACGTACTACTGTTGGAGGCTTAGTGCGCCAAGCCGCGAGGTAGTCCGTCGGCCTCCCGATGAAACTTAGTGAGGCGGCGCGAATCATATTGATTGCTGCCTATGAACGTTTCCTGAGGTGGGGTTTATTGATGTTGATAAAGAAATCATCCGATATTCCGGCGGCGGAGATCACTCCAAAGAGCCTATACATGAACCGGCGCGCCTTTCTTGCCGGCACCGCGGCGCTAACCGGAGCTGCGCTGGCCGGTGGCGAACTGATCGATGTCATCTCACCTGTAGAAACGGCATTGGCCGCGACCAAGTTGAACTACACGGCGGGGCCGTTTGGTACTAACGAGAAGCAGACACCGCTACAGGACATCACGCATTACAACAACTACTACGAGTTCAGTACCGATAAATACGAGCCCGCCGATCTGGCGAAGAACTTCCAGACACGGCCGTGGCCGGTGCAGGTCGAAGGACAGGTAAACAAGCCTCAGACGTTCGACATCGATACCTTGCTGAAGATGCCGCTGGAGGAACGCGTTTACCGCATGCGCTGCGTGGAAGGCTGGTCAATGGTGATTCCCTGGATCGGCTTCCCCCTGAAATCGTTGCTTGACCAGGTACAGCCCAACTCCAAGGCGAAATTCGTGGAGTTCACCTCGCTGTACGATCCCCAGCGTTTTCCGGGGCAGAGGCGGAGTGTGCTGGAATGGCCTTACGTCGAGGGCCTGAGGCTCGATGAAGCCATGCACCCGCTCACCATCCTGGCAGTTGGTTTATACGGGGACGTGTTGCCGAACCAGGATGGAGCACCGGTTCGACTGGTTGTGCCTTGGAAGTACGGGTTCAAGGGGATCAAAGCCATTGTGAAGATCCGGCTGGTGGAGAAACAGCCTGTGTCCGCCTGGACAAAAGCCGCACCCAACGAATACGGTTTCTATTCCAACGTAAACCCAAATGTGGACCACCCCCGCTGGAGCCAGGCCAAGGAGCGCCGCATCGGCGAGTTCTTCAAGCGTCCCACGCTGATGTTCAACGGCTATAGCGACCAGGTGGCGCCGCTGTACACCGGAATGGACCTGAAGAAGAATTTCTGAGCAGAAAACCGTGAAACCGAAGTATCTCAAGCCGGTGATTTTCCTTGTCTGCCTGCTGCCGCTGGCGCGACTGGTAGAGAAAGCGGTGCGCTCCGCGCTGGGTGCCAACCCCATTCAGGTGATTACCTTTTCAACGGGAACCTGGACGCTCGTTTTCTTACTGACAACACTGAGCATCACCCCACTGCGCAAGTTGACGAAACGGTACTGGCTCATCCAATACCGGCGAATGCTGGGACTCTTCGCGTTCTTCTACGGCTGCCTGCACTTCCTTACCTATATCTGGCTCGACCAGTTTTTCGACATTCACGGCATCTACAAAGATGTGCTGAAACGGCCATTTATTACCGCCGGATTCACCGCGTTCGTGCTCATGATTCCGCTGGCCGCCACGTCGACCCAATGGGCCATCCGCAAGTTGGGCCAGCGCTGGCAGCTATTGCACAGGCTGATCTACCTATCGGCCATCGCAGGCGTTGTGCACTACATCTGGCTGGTCAAAAAGGATTTGCGTACTCCTATGACTTACGCCATCGTTCTTGGCGCGCTGCTTCTCTATCGAATCATTGCGCTACTGCTCTCGCGCGTGCCTTCCTTAACGCCACTCCGTATCAAGCAGAGCCCAATTCCCGGAGACTAAAGCTGCAGCTGGTTTCAAAGTTGCTGTATCATCGAACGGTTTCGGGGCGACGAACCGTTTATGGATGAACGCAGTTTCCAGAGATTGCTGCGCCGCACCGTGCTTATACCAGTCGTTCTGCTGGTGCTGCTGGCGGTAACCCTTGTGGCGGAAATCCTGACGCTGACCCGTTCTCTGAAGTGGGTGGATCATGCGGAACAGGTGATCTCCAACTCCCGCCAATTAATGCGCTACATGGTGGACATGGAAACCGCGCTCCGGGGCTACCACCTGACCGGCGATAAGAGTTTCCTGGAGCCCTTTGAGGCTGCTAAGCCCAGGGTCCCTGAACAACTAGCTCTGCTGCTACAACTGACCGCCGACACGCCTGACCAGCAACGCCGGCTCAAGGAAATCCAGGAGGCCGACCTGCGCTGGATTGACTATGCGGATAGTCTCTTGCTCCTGCCTCCCGGCAGGTCGATCTCCTCCGGAGATTTCGCGGCCGGCAAGGAACTGATGGACCAGATTCGCGGCAAACAGCGCGATTTCCTGGCGGCGGAAGACGAATTGCGGAACGTTCACTACCGCCGTTCCACCATTCTGGGCAACATTGCGGACGGGACCGCGGTTGGCCTTTCTATGCTGGTGGCATTCCTTCTGTTCACCCTCACCCGCCGTGAATTATATGCTCTCTCTTCCACCTACGAACGCCATTTGCGGGCGGAAGAAGAGAAAGCGCAGCAACTGGCGGAGAGCCGGGAATCGTACCAGATCACTCTGAACAGCATTGGCGATGCTGTCGCTTCCACAGACGCAGCGGGCAAGGTTTCGTTCCTCAACCCTATCGCGCAGCAACTCACAGGATGGGATGATCAAGGAGCTCAAGGGCGGCCGCTGCGAGAGGTTTTGCGTATCGTCGATGAAAAGACCCGGGCTGAAATCGACGATCCGGTGGAGACTGTTAGCCGTTCACAAAGCGTAATCGCGCTTTCCAACCATCTGCTCCTGATTGGCCGCGCGCAACAGGAATACCCGATTGAGCTTACGGCCGCCCCCATCCGTAATGATCGTGGCCAGCTCGTCGGAGTCGTCATCGTTTTCCGGGACATTACGCAGCGGCGTCAGACCGAACAGACGCTGCGGACCAGCGAGCGTCTGGCTCAAGCTGGCCGCTTATCAGCCACGATTGCCCACGAGATCCGTAATCCCCTGGATACGGTGTCTAATCTCATCTATCTGCTGCGGCACGAGCAAGAGGCGAGTGCGGCGTCGAACCAATACCTGGAGATGGCCAGTGACGAACTGGCGCGCATCGCCCAGATCACCGGGCAACTGTTGACTTTCCATCGGGAGGCGCGCAGTCCAGTCGAGGTTGATCTCGCAGATGTGGTCCAGAGTGTGCTGGTTCTACACGCGCCGCAGATCCGGAGGGGTCACATCAAAGTGGAGCAGCGCCTGGACGTTGATCGCCCGGTGCGGGGATTTCCCGGCGAACTGCGGCAGGTGTTCTCCAACCTCGTCGGTAACGCCATTGACGCCATGCCGCAGGGCGGCAAGCTTATTCTGCATGTGCGCGAATCCAGCCAGGCTTCTGACCCCGCATGCAAGGGCATGCGCGTCACTGTCCTCGACACCGGAGCAGGCATTCCGCTTGGAGTGCGCAGGAACCTGTTCGCTCCCTTCTATACGACGAAAGGCGAGAAAGGAACGGGATTGGGCCTCTGGGTGAGCCGCGGCATCATTGAGAAGCACGAGGGAACCATCTACCTGCGCAGCTCTATTCAGCCCGGAAAAAGCGGGACGGCCTTCTCGGTGTTTCTGCCGTTCGAGCAGAAGCTGGGAATGCTGGATGTACCAAGCGTGCCGCCAGCGGCGTGAGAGAAAGGATCGAGTTTAGGCAACATCGCGAGGGGGCGTTGGGACTCCAAGAAGCAACCAGCCAGCGAAGCTCTTCGCTGGCTGATTATCGAGTCATGTCCACCGGCTAATGAATGTCGAAGTTCTCCTGATGCAGCGTGGGATCGCTCTTTACCAACACGGTCTTACCGGTCAAGTCTTCGAGCTCGCCGATGAGCTTGCCGTTGTTGGCTTTCAACGCTTTAGCCACTTCCGGATTCACTCTCACGGTGATGTCAGTTCGGTCGTGAAGTTTCGCCATCTTGCGCATTTCGATGTAGAGCTCGTTGCAGACTGTCGGCACCGACTTCACAAATCCTGCGCCTGTGCAATATGGACAAGGCTCGCCCAGTGTGCGCTCCAGCGACTGTTTCACTCGCTTGCGCGTGATCGCCACCAGCCCGAAATCGTTGAACTGTAGCACCTTTGAGGGAGCACGATCGTTGCGCAGCGCCTCCTCCAGCGCCTGCATCACCTTCTGGCGGTTCTTACGCTCATCCATATCAATGAAGTCGATCACGATGATGCCGCCGAGGTCGCGCAACCGAACTTGCCGCACGATCTCCTTGACCGCATCCACGTTGGTCTTCACGATGGTGTCTTCCAGGCGCTGCGTCTTGCCGACATACTTGCCGGTATTGATGTCAATCGCCACCAGCGCCTCGGTCTGATTGATAACCAGGTAGCCGCCGCTCTTCAGCCAGACCTTCGACTTCAGCGAGCGGTTAATCTCGTCCTGGATGCCGAACTCCTCAAACAGCGGCGTGTCCTTGGTATAAAGCTTGATGCGCCTCACCAGCGAGGGCTGGAACCGGTTGGCGAAGCGCACGACGCGCTCGTATTCGTCTTCCGTGTCCACCCAGATCTGCGAGAAGTCGGCGTTGACCTGATCGCGCAACACGCGTTCCACCAGGTTGAGGTCGTGATAGATCAGCGCAGGCGACTTGCTGTTGTCAGCGCGGCTCTTGATCTCCGCCCATAAATGCTTGAGAAAGCGGATGTCAGCGCGAAGATCTTCTTCCCGGATGTGCGCCGCCGCCGTGCGCACGATGAACCCGCCAAGACCGTTCTCACGCTCGCTGGTGACGATGCGCTTCAGGCGCAGCCGTTCCTCTTCCGAGGCAATTTTCCGCGACACTCCGACGTGGTTTACCGTCGGCATGTAAACCAGAAAACGTCCGGGTAGCGCGATATGGCTGGTAATGCGAGCGCCCTTCTTGCCGATGGGCTCTTTCGCAATCTGAATCAGGACCTCCTGGCCTTCTTTGAGGAGGTCGGTAATGAGCGGCTGATTACGGCTGTTGTTGGGACGCGCTCGAAAACCGCGGCGTGGCCCGCCGCGCCTACCGCGGTCCCGGTAACCGCGATCGTACCCGGGACGCTGGACCTGGCGCTGCTGGTATCCCGCAGTAGGAGAGGATGCGCGTAACTCGGCGCGTCCGTTGGTCTCTTCCGGCTCGCCGGCGTCTTCTTCGCCTCCCGCATCGCCTTCGGCACTGTAAATGTTTTCGCCGCGCATTTCGGCGGCGACTACTTCGTCTTCATCCACGTCTTCAATCTTGGGGATCCAACGCTCCGAGTAGCCGCTGTCGGAGTCGAGGGTCTCTTCCTCCAGCACGAGTTCTTCATCGCCAGCGACTTCACTCAATGCACTGATGTCGTCGGGAACGGGGTGGAACTCCATCTCCTCGTCTTCCAGAACCTCATGCTCGAGCGTGTGTCCTTCGGGGACCTCCGATGGCGTGGAGAGACGTCGAAAGTCGTGCTCCGTAGCGGCAACTGGTTGCGAAACGGGTTCGAGAAGCTCATCGGAAGCGGAGAACGTGCCGGCATGAATTTCCGTTTCTGCCTCGTCCTCCACTACGTCTTCTTCCTCCTGGTTCTGCGGCGAGGCAGCCAGTATCTTGGCAGTTGTCGCCTCAGGAGATTCCGGCACCTGTGGCTCTGGCCCGGAATGCGAAGGTGCTAGCGATCCGCCGCTCAGGCTTTCCAACTCGTCGCGTGCACTGTCACGGGACGTAACGTCCCGCTCTTCAGTTTCCTCGTACGCGATCGCCGCAGCCATACCCGTAGGGGAGGC
The DNA here is from genome assembly GCA_963760415.1 of uncultured Acidobacteriaceae bacterium. Taxonomy (GTDB): domain Bacteria; phylum Acidobacteriota; class Terriglobia; order Terriglobales; family Acidobacteriaceae; genus Bog-257. The sequence continues at coordinate 168,343 of CAVXDA010000018.1, forward strand.
AAACTCGTGATGTTCGTCCCGGTGAGATTCAGCCGGCATGTCGCTTTGCTTGGTATCGGTGCGCTCGTCGGCCGCACTCTTCGGCTGCGACTCCGCCGCGGGTTGCCGAGCCTGATTGCGATACTTGGAGATCGACTCTCCTGGCAAAATAATGGGAGTGTATCCGGCGGGCGGACTAAAGTCGGAACGCGAACGGCTTGCCGCAGCTGGTGGAGGCGGCTCGCTGCGCGGAGCAGCGGATGCTTCCAACTCACTGGCGCTTTCGGTCTTTAACTCTGGCCTATCGTCGCGCTCGTCGGGACGGCCGCGGCGTCCGCCGCGGCGACGCCTGCGCCCACGCCAACGCCGGGCACCTTCGCCAGAGTCCTGATCTTCGTCCGAGGAGCTTTCGGTTCCGCTTACCGCCGAATCCTCTTCGACGGGCGAGGCGAAATCTTCGACGGTTTCAGACTCCTCATCGGTCCCAGCCACGCCGGCCGAGGCCGGCTCTTCCAGGGCGCGGGCCTCGCGTACTGGCTGCGACTGGCTTACGTCCACAGTCGTGCGGGGCGCAGGAATCTGCCCGAACTCCTCCTCCTCTCCGTCTTCACTGGGCAATTCCAGAAAGTCGGAGACGTACAGAAAGGCGTCGCGCTCCAATCCGATATCAACAAACGCGGATTGCATGCCAGGAAGCACGCGCGTGACCCGGCCTTTGTAGATTGATCCTGCTAGGGTGTATTCGTTTTCCCGCTCGAAGAACACTTCGGCGAGCTGATCGTCCTCCACCAATGCCACTTTGGTTTCGTGTGGCGTCGAGGACACATAAAGTTCCTTGTTCATGGCGCTCCGGTTGTGCCGGCGCGATCGACAGAGGAGGACAGGAGAGACTTCTACGGGTGAACAGGAGCGGGCACACCAGGACTCTTGCCCCGATCAGAACCGGACCTGATTCGTAACACTTCAATTTGTGGAATCTTTAGCACCGTATAGAGCACGCCATCGAAAGTTTGTGGCCATCACACTCAGCTTGAGCCGATGGGGCCGTTTCCCGCCTCAATCAACGTGCTTTGCAATCCTGTCCGGCCTAATCTTCCTGCGGCCGGCAATGCCCTCGTACGTGAGGGCCCTCGTAATCTTGTTGTCATCCTTCGGAAATCCGAATTCTGGTTCGAGAGATTTCCCCGGCGGATGAAACCGGGCCTAGCTGACGCACCCGATGGCGCGAAAGCCTTGATTTCGACCTCAATTCACAAACCGACGCATGCGGATGTTCATAACGATCCCCAGCGCCAGAAACATGAACAGTACTGACGACCCACCGTAACTCATTAACGGCAAAGGAATACCCGTGACCGGCATGAATCCGACCGCCATGCCTACATTGATCAGGATGTGGAAGGCGAGTACCGCGACCACCCCCATCACGACAAAGGCGCCAGCCCGGTCTGGGGCCGTCTGAGCGTTTTGGATCAGACGCATCAGCACTATGAAGTATAGCAGCAACAGGCCCATAGCGCCTATGAATCCGTGCTCTTCGGCAAAGGCGGCAAAGATAAAGTCCGTATGCGGGACCGGTAGGAACTGTCCCTGGGTCTGGCTGCCATGCGCCGTGCCCTTGCCTAGAATTCCTCCGGAGCCAACAGCCACCAGCGATTGAATGACCTGATATCCCCGATGCTGAGGGTCGGCCTCAGGCTCCATGAAACTGGTCAGCCGATCGCGCTGGTACGGTTTCAACACATGCCATCCCACAGGGGCTAACAATGCGCCCAGCAACAGAATCACGAGCGCGTGCTTGGCTTTCATCCCGCCCAAGAAAAGCCCCATGACGGCAATCGGTAAGTAAGTGAGGGCTGTACCGAGGTCCGGCTGGGCCAGCACCATGAGCATGGGAACACCCACCAGTGCTCCTGCCTTGACGATATCCTGCGCGGTACACTCCGGCTTGGAGTCGGCGAAGTATTTCGCTATCGCCAGGATCAATACCAGCTTCACCCACTCCGAAGGCTGAAAGTGGAACGAGCCGACTTGCACCCAGCGGCGGGCTCCAAGATATTTCTTGCCAAACACCTCCACCGCCAGCAGCGAAGCAATGGAGATCAAGTATAAGAGCGGCACACGCTCCAACAGCGCCTGATAATTCAACACGCTTACCACGAACATCAGCGCCACTCCGCCCAGTATCCAGTACACCTGCTTGATGTGGACGCCCATGAATTTGGTGTTAAGGGTTGCGCTGTAGATCTCGACTACACCCAGCGCGCAAATCATGAGCACGAGCACCAGCAGCACCCAATCGAAATCGCGATAGGAGACGTACCGGCTCATGGCTGGCTCGGAGGGATCGCCGCGGCCGGTGGAGCAACCGACTTGTCGTTTGGCTGCTCTTCGGGGTCCACAGTTGGTGGCTTCGCGGGCTCCGGCGCGGGCACCTGGTTTTCAGGATGGGCCATCTCGTCGTGCGCTTCTGTGGCTTCAAGAGTGGCAGCGGGCTTCGGCCGCTCCGCCTGGTCCACTCCAGGAGCCGAAGTCACTGGCTTGGTCTTGCCGTTGGCGGGAACGGTAAAGCGTCCCGCTTGCATCTTGTCGGGCTGCTTGGCATCGCCCTCGTGCCATACCGCAGCAACTTCCGCTTGCTTGCTCCCCTGTCCGTTTACTTTAGCCAGCTCTGTCTGGCGAGTGCGCTGCTTCTCGACATAAGCCTTGATAACTTGCGCAGCGGCGCGAGCGGCATAGTATCCGTGCTCGCCTTCCTCCAGCAGCACGGCAACCACGATCTCAGGATTGCGCCTTGGGGTAACGCCGACGAACCAGCCGTTGTCCTTGAAGTGCTTCCCTTCCGCGCCGAGGCGCTTTTTCAAGTCGTTGGAGATCGTCTGCGCGCTGCCTGTCTTACCGGCGAAGTCAATACCCTGCAAACGAGCACTGGGCGCAGTACCCACCGGCGACACCACCTGGGCAAGCGCGTCGGTGATCGTCATCCAGTTGTCCTCATCGAGAGGAATGTTGTTCTTGTCAGTGTAGTTTGCCGCCTGCTTGAAGCCGGGCAGGAATTGATCGGGAAACGCCACGTGCGGCCGCACTAAAACGCCTCCGCTGGTAATGGCCCCCACGGCGCGCGCGAGCTGAATCGGCGTAGTGGCCACCGCCCCTTGACCAATGCCCACCGAGATGGTCTCACCCGCGTACCACTTCTGCTTATAGTTCTTAATCTTCCATTCCTCCGACGGCATCACGCCGGAGACTTCCTGCGGCAGATCAACGCCGGTCTTCTGCCCCAGGCCAAGCATGGTTGCGTATTTCGCAATGCGGCCAATGCCCAGCTTTTCGGCCAAGGTATAGAAATACGAATCGCACGACTGGTAGATCGCTTTGCTGATATTCACGCTGCCATGAGTCGTATGGGTGGAAGCGATCCAGCACTTGAAGAAGCGACCGTAGAAGCTCTTTCCGCCACCACAGCTCACGACAAGATCCTGGGCAATGCCCTCCTGTAGGCCGGCGGTCGCCATGATCACCTTGAAAACTGAGCCGGGAGCAAGCTGCGCCTGAATTGCCTTGTTCAGCAGGGGTTTGCCCGGATCGGTGACCAACTGGTTCCACTCGTCGCGGGTGATGTGCACCGCGAATTCATTGGGATCGAACGCCGGACGGCTCACCATCGCCAGGATTTCGCCGTTCCGTGGGTCCATGGCCACGATCGCACCAGGTCTGCCTTCCATTGCCTCTTCGGCTGCAATCTGCAGATCGAGATCGATGGTGAGCTTGAGTTGCTTGCCCGGGACAGCCTGCACGTCGCTGAGCGTTCCGACTTCCTTGCCGCGGCTGTTAACCAGCACCTGGCGCGAACCGTTCTTGCCCATCAAGATATCGTTGTAATACTGCTCGACGCCCGACATCCCCACAATGTCGCCCGGGTTGTATAGCTCCCATTGCGGCTGCGTCAGCATGTCCTCGCTCACCTGACCAACGTAGCCGATGATGTGCGCCATGAAGCCATTCTTGGGATACAGCCGGCGATGGACGGTGATGATGTCAAGCTCCGGCAGGTCCGCGCGGTGCGATTCAATGAACGCCAGCTCGTCGGGCGTTATGTCGTCTTTCAGGAAGAGCGGCTGATACCCCGGTACCGCAGCCATGCGCTTCAGACGCGCACGCAGCTCGTCCGGAGGAATCTGCAACCCGGTCGCGATCTTGTCGGCGTCAACGTCCAGGTTGCGGTTCTGATCGCGCAACAACAGCACGGAGAACGACGGATAGTTGTCAACGATGATGCGGCCTTCACGGTCAAGGATCTTGCCCCGCGGCGCCAGCATCGGTACCTGCTTGATACGGTTCTGCTCGGCGAGGGTGGTGTAGTAGTCGCTGCGCGCCACTTGCAGGCGCCACAGCCCGAATGCGAGTACGAGGAAAATGCCCAGCAGGATGTACTGCACTGCGGTGAGCCGGAGCTGTGAGACTTTCTCGTTGCGACCAAACATCAGGAACTGTAACTTTCACTCGTGGCGGATTCGGGCCGACCGTTACGCTTGATCTGGAATCGAGCCACTGCTGGGAGACTCTGCGCATTATTGTAGTCCGAACCGCTCCGCTGGCGCAGATGAAAGCGCACCGCTCACGCCACCGAGCATGTCCTACCCGCTGGTCGCGACCCAATTTCGGCGATAGTATGGACTTCATCTACATGATTGGCGAAGCCACTCGCGTGCAGGTCGCGACGTCCGCGCCGTCGGCAACGTTGCTGTATGACGACTGGTATCCTGCGCTGCGCGCGTCCGAGATAGGCAGTAAGCGCATGGCGAAGGCCATGCTGCTGGGCATTCCGCTGGTGCTGGGTCGGACGGACGCGGGAAAGTACTTTGCCATGCGCGACGCGTGTCCGCATCGCGGCATTCCCTTGTCTTACGGATGGTTCGATGGCCAGCAGGTAACCTGCAAGTATCATGGCTGGTCGTTCGAGCCGGTGTCGGGACAGTGCCGCGATATTCCTTCGCTTACCAGCCAGGATTCACTCGACCCGTCACGCATCTACGCCGGGGCCTTTCCTTGCGAGGAGCGAGACGGCCATGTTTGGGTTTACGTTCCGCGGCCGGGGCGTGGCCGATTGCGTGACGCGAAAGAATTGCCCCCGCTGCCTGAGGTCCCCAAGTTCAGTGAGCGCTATCGGGCGGCTCATCTTTGGGCGGACCTACCGTGCAACGTGGACCACGGCATCATCGGGCTGATGGATCCGGCTCACGGGCCGTTCGTTCACAATGCCTGGTGGTGGCGAGCGCGTCACAGCATCCATGAGAAAGCCAAGCAGTTCGAGCCGATCGAGAATGGCTTTCGCATGACCGCACATCAGCCTTCAGCCAACAGCGCGCCGTACAAGCTGTTGGGCGTCTATGGTCAGCCAATCACAACCACGATTGATTTTGTGCTGCCGAACCGGCGATACGAGATCATCCGCTGCGGCGAGAAGTGGTTCGCTAGCCTGACGACGGTCACACCCACAGTAGAGAGCCAGTGCCGCATTGATGTTTGTGCTGCATGGAACATCTTCCGCAAGGTACCGTTTCTGACTCCGATCGCGAAGTTCTTTGGGCGGCGCTTCGTACGCCAGGACCAGTTGACGATGATCCAGCAGGCCGAGGGGCTGAAATATGATCCCAGCCTTATGCTCATTGACGATGCCGACCGGCCCGCGAAGTGGTATTTCGACCTGAAGCAGGCGCGACTGGAGTCGCAGGCGACGGGCACTCCAATGCGGCATCCGCTGAGTGGGCCGGTAACACTGCGCTGGAGAAGCTGAGCGGTATGGAGAAGCCGATGCAGCTGTCCTGGCGAGTTAAAGCTCAACTTCGGTTACTTGCCACCGCCGCGTTCCTCGGAGTGGCGGTGGGAATCTTCATTCTCTATCCCACAAACGAATTCGTCTATTTCTACGAGCATCGTCCGCTGTCGGAATCCACGCCCGGTCAGTTCACGTTGTCGCAGATGCAGTCTTCGCTGCGAGGTGGCACTCCGAAGAAGACGACGTTCTACGCGATCGTCGGCGCGGTGCTCAGTGTTTCCGCGGCGGCGGTCTATTCGGCGATGCACCGGCGCTCCGAGCGGATCGAGCAATTGAGCGCTGCGCTGGGCGGCGACTTGCGTGCCCTCATCGCCCGCGGTGAGAGTGCCAATCTGGAGTTCAAGTCTTCGTTTCGATGGGACCTGCGCGAGAGCAAGCTCAATCGTGCTCTCGAGGCCGTGGTGCTGAAAACGCTTGCGGGCTACATGAACGGCAATGGTGGCACGTTGCTGGTCGGTGTGGCGGACGATGGTAGCGTTGTCGGCCTGGAGCATGACTACGCCACCCTTAAGAAGCCCGACCGCGACGGCTTTGAGCAAGTACTGATGACCGCCGTTGCCACCAAACTGGGCGGCGATGCATGTCACTCCGTCCAGATGGTCTTCCATTCGCTGGAGGACAAAGACGTCTGCCGCGTCATCGTGGCTCCGGCGCATCGGCCGGTTTACGTGAGGGACGGCGATAGTCCGAGGCTGTATGTGCGGACCGGCGTCAGCACTCGGGAGCTTAACGTCCAGGAGGCAATCAACTACACCGTGGCGCGCTGGCCAAAGTAGTGCTCCCTATGTGGCAGGATCGCTCAGTGTCCACTGGGGGGCGCGCCGTTGGCGCAAGTGGGTCCGTTTGGCAGGTAAGTCGAGGTGTTATGTGCAAAGCACCAATCCACCTGCTGCCGAGTGAATTCGTTCACCACGCTGGCGGGAACGTTTGGCTCCTCAACCTGCTTGAACTCGAAGGTGATGGTTCCGTCGGGAGCTACGGTCGCCAATAGGTATCCATAGACATCCGTCATTGCCACCGTAGAAGGCGCATGTTCAAGAGGCAGGAGATACCAGACAGCGCCTGCACTGCCCATGATCCAGCCGGTCAGCACTTCGTCCTTCGGGCGGCACGCCGTTTCGTACACGTTGTTGAGGGCGAAGTGCGAGTGGCTGGCAAGCACGTAGACGTTTTTCTTTGCGCTATTGCGGAAGGCGACGTAGTTCAGAATAAACAATTCGTCCGCTGCTTGTTTCCTGGGGCGAATCGTTCATGCTGTGGCCTGCGGAAAGACCGTCCGGCAGAGCAGCGTGCATGCCTAGTACAACCGTGCGAATGGACGGGTCATTGGCATCCTTTGCCAGCACGCTCTGGAACCAGGTCATCTGGTTGGCGTCAAACATGTCGGCCGAGGCGTTGTCCATGGTGATGAAATCAACGCCGCGCTCGACCCAGTGATAGTAGGTTTTGACCAGATGATCGTCGGGATTGTCGGCCAGGCGCTGCTGCCTTATCTCAGGCTTATCGAGCCAATCCGCGAACTGCGCGATGTACTGCGGCCGGGTCTTCGGCGTTATCAGTTCGTGGTTTCCGATTCCCAGGAATACCGGGAAGTCGCCGAATGGCTTCATCTGGTGGTCGATGAAGTCGGGCCACGCGTTGGCCAGGTAATCGTCGATGGTGGTGTCAGGATGAATGCGAAGATAATCTTCATCAAAGGTGTAGATGGCACGATAGTCGCCCAGGTGCCAGTAGAAGGCAGCTCCGTCGCGACGGACCGACTGCGCGATCGCAGGCATCACGATGTCGCCGCAGTTGCGCGAGTCGCCGGAGACGGCGAACTTCCAGCTTCCCCTGGAGTTCGGTTTCTCTTGCGCGTGCAGCGGCCAGCGACGCACAACGTCAAGAAGCAGAATCGAAGGAACGAATCTTTTGAATGGCAGAGAGCGGCAGCGTAACACGTGTGTCGGAGCATGGTCTTCCTCGTAAGCCCACGATCATATCGCAGCGCCTCGCTGACCTCATCATAGTAACTTCGCCGTGAATGCCGTCGGTCTCTGCAAAGAACGGGCACTCTGCCCGCAGAGGACAGCGCGCGCAGATGGGTTTGCTCCGCTTGCACAACTCTTGACCGTGCTGCCGCAAGAGCTGGTGGGCACGAACAAGTACCTTGCAGTCAGTTGGCAATTGCGGCGCGAGCGCTTCCCGTACGCCTTTGTAGGTCGCCGCGTAACTCTTCTTCTCTGGCGCGAATCCCAGGCGGACCAGCACGCGTAGCCCATTGGAGTCCAGATGCGAGCGCCGACAGTTTGTGATTGAAGAGGAGGATTTTTTCTGCAGCCGGTTCGCCAATCGACGGGAACTTGCGCAGGTCTTTTTTGGCGGCCGACGACCGGCTTGGTGCAACACCGAACCGAGGTCGTCCGCGAAAGATTCCTTGGCAATTTCCGCAGCGTCGCGCAGTTTCTCCAGGCTGTTCTGCGGGAACAATCCCCTTGCTGGTGATCGAGAACAGGTCTTTGTCGCTCGCCTTGCGGATGTCGCTCGGACGCAGGCCGACTTTCTGTCGCAACTCCTCGAAGGCTTCCGCACGCCGCGAGTCGCTAGCGAGATAGGCGATGTTCTCCCAAACAACCATTGCGAACGGATCGGTGATGCGAGGCGCTGAGGGCTCGCCGTAATAGGCTGCGCCAGCGTGTCCACCACCCGCGAGAACAACAATCGCCTCGGACATTGCGCCTGATTATCCTGCAAACAGAGATGTGCTGGCGAGATTGTTTTTCGTACGCGATCCGAGCAGCCGCTCAGCATCCGTTGCTATTCGCCACGCGAAACGATAGTCTGTCGGGTTCATGCCAAGAGGTTCCGGGAGGATTCGCATGCGCTTTGGTCATCGCCTGCTGCTTCGGTTTTGGCTCACTGTCTGCTGTGCTGCTCGGCACGGGATTCGCTGCCGGCAAGCAGGAGGCGAACAAGCCGGACGAAGCGCGTCTGAAGCCTGCCTATCGCTTTCAGCGCGACGGTTGGTTGTATGTCCATCTTGAAGGATCTCCCGCCGACATCGGCTATCAGCACGGTTACCTGCTCGCGCCTGAGATCGAGGATGGATTCAAGACCGTTCAATACAAGGACGTGCACCGCACCAAGCGCGAACTGGGATTTCTACCGCCAGACCGCGCAGAACATTCTTGTGGCCACACATCGATCTCGAATATCAGCAGGAGTTGCAGGGTATCGCGGACGGCCTGAAGGCCCATGGTTCGACGATGGACTTGTGGGACGTGGTGGCGCTGAACGCGATGGAAGAAATTCCCGACTATTACGTGCCCTGGCTCAACCGGCAGCAGAAGCGCGCCAATGCGCCTGACCTGAAAGCTCCGGGAAACTGCAGCGCCTTCGTCGCGACGGGATCGTGGACGAAAGACCACAAGCCGGTCATCGCGCACAGTAATTGGACGGACTACGCTACCGGCACTCGTTGGACGGTCATCTTCGACATCGTTCCCAGCCATGGCTATCACATGCTGATGGACGGTTTCCCCGGAATCATCGTGAGTGACGACGACTTTGGCATCAATTCCGCCGGACTGATGGTGACCGAAACCACGATTACCGGCTTCACGCTGTTCGATCCCAACGGAAAGCCCGAATTCATGCGGGCCCGCAAGGCGCTGCAGTATGCGAACTCCATCGATCAGTATGTGCAGATCATGCTCGACGGCAACAATGGCGGCTACGCTAACGACTGGCTGCTGGCCGACAACAACACCGGCGAGATCGCGCGCTTTGAACTGGGACTGAAGATGCATCGCGTTTGGCGGACCAAGGACGGCTATTACGTCGGCGCCAATTTCCCCAGCGATCCCGGCGTTTACCAAGGCGGAAACCGATTTCAATCCGACCATCATGTCCAGCTCTCCCAATGCGCGCCGCAAGCGCTGGGAGGAGCTGATGCCCCCGAACAAGGGCCAGATCGATGTCGAACTGGGCGAGAAATTCCTCGCCGATCACTGGGACACTTACGAGAACAAGGACGATCGCAACCTACACGGTCTGTGCGGTCACGGTGACACCTCGCCGACCGGCGATCCGGTGTGGGCGGAGCCACCTTATGCTCCAATGGGTGCGGTGACGGCGCAGGCAGCCGACAGTAGCATGGCGCGTAACATGACCCTGCAAGCGCGAGCCGGACATCCTTGTGGCGAAGATTTCATCGCCGACAAATTCCTGAAAGAGCATCCGGAGTTCGATTGGCAGCGCCCGATCCTGAAGGACATGAAGGGCAATCCCTGGGCGGAGTTCAAGGCCGCAGAGAAGCAGTAAACGCCAGGGCCTAATAGATCAGCCTTAATTAGGTCGCGACTGGCACCCTCTGCTGTGGCAGAAGCACCTTCACAATGCATCCGCGCACATTCTGGCGATTGGCCAGCTCGATCGTTCCGCCGTGGGCTTCAGCGATTTGCTGGGACAGCACTAACCCAATGCCCGAGCCGCCCTGCTTGGTCGTATAGAAGGGAACAAAAGCGTTGCTCGGATTGAGCAGCCCGATACCGTTGTCTTCCACCATCAACGCAATCTTGCGGTCGAACTGCTCCCATCGCATGGAAACCTTTGGCTCCGCAGATTGAGATCCGGCTTGGCGGGACTGCGCCTGCTCTAGCGCGGCGTCTACCGCATTGCGGACAAGATTGATCAGCATCTGCTCGATGAGGTCGGGATCGATCATCAGCACAATATCCGATCCAGGTGCGATTTCGACGTTCAGACGCGTCTCGAGCACCGCGACCCGCTCCAGCAGAGGGCGCAACTCGACGGGCTGCAGCGTCGGGGACGGCATTTGCGCCAACCTTCGATAAGACTGCAGAAAGCGGTGCAAGGCCGCGGTGCGGGACTCGATAATGTTGAGCCCGCGCTGAAAGTCGGCATTTTGCGCCTCGGGCAACTCCGGCAACGGCAGGCGCGAGGCCAGGCTGCCGGCAATCGAAATGATCGGCGCCAGGGAATTGTTCAGTTCATGGCCGAGAACGCGAATCAGGCGCTGCCAGGCGCTGCGCTCCTGTTCGCGTAAGGCGCGGCTCACATCCGAGAGCACGATCAGCGTGTGCGGCACGCCATTCTGGCGGAAGGAACTCCGGCGCACCATCCAGCGCGCGTTCGGCGTCGAGTAAGGCAGCGCAACCAAGGTTTCGTTCCGGGCCTCGAAGCAGGCGTTGAGCTCCAGACCGGTCGCGGTTTGGCCAAGCAGCCGTGCCGCTGGTTGCTGCAAAAGACGCTCACCAGCCGCATTTACCAGGCGCAGGATGTGATCGGGATCGAAGGTAAAGAGCGGGGCGTCGATCTCATCGACCACCCGACGCAGAAGAGCAGTGGCTTCGATGGTCTGGATGCGCTGTTCTGTGAGAATGTCGGCGAGCGAATTGATTTCGAGCGCCAGTTCGCCAAGGGCGTCGTTGGGAGCGGCTCCGCGGGCGCGAAAGGAATAATCTTCTTCGCGAAGCGCGCCCACCACGTTGGCCAGGGTCTGCAGGGGACGCACAATCTGGTCCAGCAGCACCAGGGTCAGCACCAGCCAGAAAAAAAACTCCAGCGCCGTGAGGGCAATCTTGACATCTCGCGGCCACGCGCTGGTCCAGATGAGGGTGGTGCCGAAGGCGACGCCGGGCAGCGCAGCCAAAACAGCATAGAAAGCGATGCGTTTTTCGAACAGAAGCTTGGAGGGTCGGAAGCGGACGTGAGGAGTGCGGGCTGCGGACTTGGCGTACGATGCGCTCGGTGGGTTGTGAGGATTTGGTTCGCCGCCAGAACTAGAGACCATAGCGTTCCATCCGGCGGTACAAAGCGCCGCGACTCAAGCCCAGCGCCTCCGCCGCCTGGCTCACGTTTCCGTGAAAGCGCTGCAAGGCCTTGCGCACCAGGATGCCTTCGACCTCTTCAATGCTGAGCTCTTCGAGGTTCTGGCCCTGCGGACGTTGCACATTCAGGCCGAGGTCGGACACCTGAATCTCGTCGGTGTGGCACATGAGCACCGCACGCTCTAAGGTGTGTTCGAGCTCACGCACGTTACCCGGCCATGCATATTGCATCATCGTCTGCAGAGCAGCTGACGCGAATCCGTTCACCGCAACACGATACCGCGTCGCATAGCGCTTGAGGAAGTGGGCCGCCAACGCGGCGATGTCTTCGCGACGCTCGCGCAAGGCGGGAACGTGAATCTCAACCGTGTTCAGCCGGAAGAGCAGGTCTTCGCGGAAGTTGCCCGCGGCGATGGCAACTTGCAGGTCCGAGTTCGTCGCCGAGATAACACGCACATTGATGCGCTTGGTGCGCGACGAGCCCACGCGTTCGATCTCGCCGGTCTCCAGCACCCGCAGCAATTTCGCCTGCTGGCGAATGGGAACGTTTCCGATCTCGTCCAGAAAGATCGTTCCGTTGTCCGCCAGTTCGAAACGGCCGATGCGGTCAGTGCGCGCGTCGGTGAATGCACCCTTCACGTGGCCAAACAGTTCGCTCTCGAAGGTGCCCTCCGGCAAGGCGCCAGTGTTAACGGCGACCAGGGGCATGTTGGCGCGAGGCGACAACGCATGCAGCGTTTGTGCTACGACCTCTTTGCCGGTGCCGTGTTCGCCGGTGACGAGTACGTTGGCGCCGGACGGGCCGATACGCGCCATGGTTTGCAGCACCGGCTGCATCGCGGGCGCGGCCGCGATGAATTCGGGACGCCCCTCTGCCCGCAAGAGCCGGGCTTCGGCCTCAAGATGCTGGGTGCGCTGCAAGGCGCGGTGCAACTCAACTTGGGTCCGCAGAATGGCCAACAGCCGTTCGTTTTCCCAGGGCTTCTGAATGAAGTCGCGGGCGCCGCGGCGCATGGCTTCGACGGCCAGCCGAACGTTGCCCCAGGCGGTCATCACGATGACGGGGATGCTGCTGTCGAGGGCAACGATTTCGGAGAGCAGGTCGAGGCCTTCCTGGCCGGAGGTGGTGTCGCGGGTGTAATTCAGGTCGATGAGCACAGCGTCGTAGAAATCGCTGGCCAGGGCTTCGCGCACGGCAGCGGGCGACTTGGCGGTGTCAACGTTAAAACCTTCAGGCCGGAGCAGCAGTTCAATGGCTTCAAGAATGTGAGGCTGGTCGTCAGCGGCCAGAATGCGGCCGGGACTGGGTCTCTCCCGAGTCTCGGAAGCGGTATCGCGCAATGTTTCCTGATTTCCCTGAGTCTGTGTCCGCGGCAAAGTAGTCTCCGTCAGGGCGCGGTGCCATTGACCGCATCCTGAATCTGAATGCCATTATCTTCCAGAGTGGTACCGGTGGCGCGCTCCAATTCAAGTTTCGACTTCTGATATGCAGTCGTCGCATTGACCAGATCAAGCTCGGCAACGGCCAGATCGCGCTGGGCCGTCAATGTCTGGAAGCTCGAGCCGGCTCCCAAAGACTGCTCCTTCTGCATGATGTTGAAGGTCTTGTCGGCCAGATCACGCGCCTTCTTCGCGGCCGCTACTCGCGCCCGGCCTTGCTCTAGCGCGTACTGCGCGTTACGCACCTCGATGCGGATCTGCTTCTTCAACTGCTGCATGCGCAGCTCGGCCTGACGATACTCCAACTCGGAGCGGTACTGGTCGGCCTTGGCCACCCGGTTACGGATCGGAATGTTCAGGTTCGCCCCAACAAAATAGTCCGGTGATGAGTTGTTGAAGGCATTAGCGAACGCCCCGCCAAAATCTGTCGGGACGGTACTGTTATTAGTTCCCGGAAAAAGCGGGATTCAACTCTCCTGCCAGGCCAGTGCCGCCGTAGAAGCCCACCAACGCCAGGGTCGGCAGCAATGCGTTCTTGGCTGCCTTGCGGCTTATCTGGCGGTTCTGCAGGTCGATCTGCGACTCCGACAACTCCGGACGGTCCTGCAGCGCCACCGTGATCAGTTCTTCGAGCGGTCTCATTGGCCCGGCCTCCGAGGGCTCCAGCCGGTCGGTGGGAATCACCGGCATGGACTCGAGCACGGGATCGTCAAGATTCTTGGTGAGCGCGTTCTTCAGGAGCGATTCCTGCAATTGCAGGTTCGTCTTGGCAATCGTCAGGTCCTGGTCGCGCCGCGTAACTTCCGCCTCAGCCCGCATGACATCCATGGCGGGGATGGCCTGCAGCTGCAGTTGCTTCTGGGCGTTGTCGAGGCTCTGCTGCGCGAACGCATACGACTGCTCAGTCACACGCTCGCCTTCGTAGGCGCTAACCAGGTCCCAATAGATGTTGGCGATCTGGGTGATGGTGGCGATGACCTGGCTCTTGAACGCGATATCAGAAATCTTCTTGTTGTTCCTCGCAATGCGCAGATAGCGCATGTTGGGAGCCGTCCCGAATCCGGCCAGCAGTTGCTGGGTAAACGTCACGCGATAATACGTCCCCAACTGTGGGGAGAGAGTGCTGAAGATGCTGTTGGTAGCTTGCCGATTGTTGTCCACTTCGAAGCTGAAATTCGTTCCTGTGGGAAAGGCTTGCGAGTAGTTGAAATTCGCTATCGTGGTGTTGAGTTGCAACTGTGGAACGCCGTAGATCTGAAGGTTGGCCAGCGGCTGAGTCAGATGCTCGAGACCGGTGGTTGCCGTAACAATGGGATCGTAGGATTGCACCGGCGTTCCAATGCCCAGCGTCGATTGCACCAGACCAGCAGCGCCGGCGCCTGCTCCACCCGCGCCACCCGTGGTGCCGCCGGCGCCAGCGCCGGGAGCACCGGTTCCAAAGCCACCAATCCCTCCGCCCGGAGTTCCCTGCACGACGCCGGTGTTGACGCCGCGGAACGAGCCGCCGGCCTTGGTTCGCTGGATGTCGGTGTCGGCGATCGGCAGATTGTAGCGCGCAATGGCGAGATCGAGACTATTTTCCAGCGCCAGCGAGATGGCGTCCTGCAACGAGACGTAAAGTTTGCCGTCGCGAACAAGCTGTTGAAGCCGAGGCGAGTTGGCCAGATCAGGCTCCGGCACCTGGCTGGGGGCGTAGGCCTCGAACGGATTGCGCGAACGAGGAATCGCTAACGCCGCCGGCGTGTGTATCGCCAGTGGCACGGGCTGCGGGGTGGGAGCGTTGGGCATCTGCTCGGGAGTTGGGGGCGCCGGCGCCGGGTTTTGGGCCTCTGCGTTGACCATCAGCAAACACAGCAAGAGTGCCAGGACCGGCGATCGCTTGACGCGAGCCCTCATGAGGGGACGGCCTCCCCGCTTGGCGCGAGGGCGGAGTTCGCCGTGTCGCCGACGAGCCATCCATCGCGCAGTTGGATGATGCGCGATCCGTACGACGCGTTGACGTCGGAGTGCGTGACCTGCACGATGGTCGTGCCCTCACGGTTCAGCTGCGTGAACAGCTCCATGATTTCCTTGGCCTGGCTGGAGTGCAGATTTCCGGTCGGCTCGTCGGCCAGGAGCAGTGCCGGCTTGTGAATGACGGCGCGCGCGATCCCGACCAGCTGCTGCTGCCCGCCGGAAAGCTGGCTGGGATATAGGTCCTTCTTGGCGACGATCTGAAAGCGATCGAGGGTTTCGGCGACCATGCCTTGCCGCTGGCCGCGCGGGATGTCCTTGTACGACAAGGGAAGGTCGATGTTCTCCTGCACCGTCAGGTCGTCGAGCAGGTGATAGCTCTGAAAGACCATTCCGATCTTGCGCTTGGCCAACTCGGCCCGGTCCTTCCGCTTCATGAGATGGACCGGCTGTTCGCCGAACCAATACTCGCCGCTCCATTGGTCATCGAGCAGAGCGAGTGCGTTCAACAGCGAGGACTTCCCTGCTCCGGACGGTCCCATGACGGTGACGAACTCGCCCTCCTGGATGGTCAGGTCGATGCGGCGCAATACCCAGGTCTGGCCCGCACCGCTTTTATAACTACGTTCGACGTTTTTTAGCTGGATCATTTTCGCAGTTCGCAGTTCGCTATTCGCTGTTCGCTCTTAGTTCTGTGTCTCCTGCATGAGCCGGCGCAGTTCTTCCTCCGCAACGACCTTGCCGTCGAACAGATGCACTTCGCGCTCGGCGTGGGCGGCGAAACGCGGATCGTGTGTGACCATGCAGATGGTCGAGCCCTCGCGATGCAGTTTCTGCAGCAACTCCATCACGGCTTCGCCGTTGCGCGAATCAAGGTTTCCCGTGGGCTCATCGGCCAGCAGGATGGAAGGCGAACCCGCCAGCGCGCGCGCCACGGCAACGCGTTGCTGCTGACCACCGGAGAGCTGCGAGGGATAGTGCCGGAGGCGGTGCGCCATGCCAACGCGCTCCAGCGATTCCAGCACGCGGCGCTTGCGCTCAGCCGATGGCATGCCATCGCGGTAGGTCAGCGGCAGTTCGACATTCTCGTAAACGGTCAGGTCGCCGATAAGGTTGAAGCTCTGGAAGATGAAGCCTATCTCGCGGTTGCGAATGCGCGAGCGATCGGCGAAGTCGAGGTTGGCAACCGGTTGTCCGTTGAGTTTGTAGTCGCCGTCGGTGGGCGTGTCGAGCAGTCCGATGATGGACAGCAGGGTTGACTTGCCACAGCCCGAGGGGCCGGACATGGCCACGTACTCGCCCTTGCGAACCTTGAGATGGACGCCGGAAAGCGCATGCGTCTCGACCTCATCGGTATAGAAGACCTTGGTGAGATTTTCAATTTCGATTAGCGTGTTTGCGGCTTCGCTCATGACTGACCCACAGTTTCGTGTTGAGTTGCGTTGTTGTCTTGGGGCCGAAACCCCATCACAAAATGGCTGCCTACGCGGCGCTGACGCGCCGCACTAACAACTACTCAAGCCTTACGCGATCGGTGTTGTCCCAGCGCGACATGTCAGAAAGAATGACGGTGTCGCCTTCTTTAAGTCCTGCCTGGAGCTCGATGAGATTCACCGAAGCGCGTCCGGTTTTCACTTGTACGCGGGATGCGCCACTGCCCGTCGGATCGAGCCTAAACATCGAGATGGTGCTATTTTCCTGGCCGAATGCGGGCCGCCCGACGTAAAGCACATTCTCCAGCCGTTCGAGATCGATGGTTCCGTCCACGCTCAGATCAGGTCGCGCCCCCTTCGGCAGTTCGCCAGTCAGCTTCACGTCAACCGTGACAGTGCCGTTCTGTACCGCCGGGTCGACGCGGCTCACTTCGCCCGCGATCACTCCGTTGTGGGTGTCGATGGACGCCGGTTCTCCGATCTGCACATCGCGCGCCTGGGTTTCGGGGATCTTCAGTTCCGCCATCAGATGATTGGGCTGCACAATCTTCGCCAGCTCCGTGCCCGGCAGAACATGCTGTCCAACCTGCAACGGCAGTTCGATCAGGACTCCCGCCACTCCCGCCTTCACTTTCAGGCGTTGCAATTGCTGTTGCTTCAGGTCAGCAAGAGCGCGCATCTCTTCAACCTTGGCCTGCTGCACCGCAAGCTGCGAGGCGATGGCTTTCTCGTTGATATCGAGACGCTGGTCTTCGATCTTGTTGCGGGTAACCATCTCCTGGGCCTTGCCTTCTGAGGCCTGGGCGGCCAGACCGGAGATGACGCCGAGATCGTAGAGCGCCTTATCCGTCTGCGCCTGGCGCTGCGCTTCGCTGTATTCGGCGTTGACGGTGGCCGCTCCGGCCCGTTGGTTCATGAGGTCGCTGTCGAGTTTCACTTTCAGGCTCTGGTACTCGGCCTGCGCGGCTTTCACCTGCAATTGTGCGTCGAGCGCTTCCTGTTCCAGTTGCGGATTGCTCATCTCCACAAGCACCGTGTCGGGATCGACCTGCGAACCCGGTAACTTGACAATGCGAATGACCGTTGCTTCTGTCTCCGCGGGGATCTGGCGAACATCTTCGTGACTGGGGATCAGGGAACCCAACCCGCGCACCTGACGGAGCATTGAGCCTCGCTTCACGGTGTCGGTCCAAATGGTGCTGCGATCCACCGTCGGCGCAGCCGGTTTCAGGCGGGAGATGCCTACGGTGACGCCGACAAGGACGATCAGTGCGATGCTCACCCAGACGATCTGGCGGCGGCGCTTCTGACGCTTGATTTCAGGGCGGGCGATATCCATTGCGTCTTAGTTAATGCAAGTCAAGACCCAATTCTTGCTTGGCCTATCCCTTTCTGTGTCAGCTAGTTGTGCGAGGCTCAATTCTACGTTGTGAAGGTGTCTTTGTCCCGGCGTGGATTGCAGTGTCCATTTCCGGACAGCCGTCGGTAGACGGCACTTCAGCAGCGACTCGGCTGAATATTCGTCAGGTCCCCTCAATCCGCCTTGATGGCGTTATAGTCGCCGGCCACGCGTTTCAGATCGGACTTGAGATCGAGGTTGCGGATCAAGCGGTGCAGATAGTTGGGGTGCAGTCCCAGCGATTTAGCGGCTTCGGTGTAATTGCCCTTCTTTTGCGTCACCGCATCCAGAATCATCTGCTTCTTCAATTGATTGAGACGGTCGTGATACTTGATGCTGTCACCCTGGGCGGTTTGCGTCTCCAGCAGGGCGTCCGGCAAATCTTCAACCAAAATTTCGTCGCTCAGGCCCAGAACCACAGCATGTTCTATGGCGTTTTCGAGCTCTCTCACATTCCCCGGCCAGCCATAGCTCATCAGAAGGGCTCGTGCCTCGGAGGAAATACCCTTGAGCGAACGCTTGCACTTCTGGGCATACTTGGCGGCGAAATACATTGCGAGCAGGGGAATATCGTCGGGCCGTTCGCGGAGCGGAGGCACAACCGTCGCCACTACATTCAAACGGTAATAGAGGTCCTGCCGAAATTGCCCGCTCTTGATTGCCTCCTCAAGGTTCCTGTTGGTGGCGGCGATGACACGGGCATCAAACTTCAGCGTATGAGTACCTCCTACCCGTTCAAATTCCCGCTGCTGCAGCACCCGAAGCAGCTTCGCCTGTAACGATGGCGCGAGCTCTCCGATCTCGTCGAGGAAGACGGTCCCGGACTCCGCCACTTCCAACCTGCCCTTCTTGGTCCCAATTGCGCCAGTGAAAGCACCTTTTTCGTGGCCGAACAATTCACTTTCCAATAGCGCCTCGGGTATGGCGGCGCAGTTGATCGCGACGAATGGCTTGTCAGCCCGCGGGCTGTTGCGATGGATCGCAAACGCCACCAGTTCCTTCCCGGTGCCACTCTCGCCCCGAATCAAGACAAAGGAGTCGCCGCGCGCAACCTTGGCTATGAAATCTTCCACCTGCCGCATCGCCTTGCTCTCTCCGACGATGGCGCCGTCCAAGTCCAGTTCCGCTTGCAGCCTGCGATTTTCGCTGCGCAGGGCTTCCAGCGCCAGCACATTCTCCAGAGTGACAGCCGCAATCTGGGCGGCGGAGCTTACGAAATTTATGTGATCTTCTTGGAAGGGAGCTGTCTTGCCGGAAGCGATCAGGTACAGAACGCCAATCGTCCGCTCCACGGCGACCAGCGGCACGCACATGACGTTCTCAGTGTCTTCAGACTCCGGCGATGACGCCTTGCTGATGACCACCGCACGCTCCCATAACGCACGCTGCACCAGATCACGCCGGATGTGCACCTTCGCTACATCGCCGGAACTCCTGTCCCAACTGCAGCTCGAGGCTGGTTCTTCATCGGCATGGCCGGTAATGAGGATGGCGCCGGACTCGGCAGGAACCACTTCGCAAACCAGCTGGAGCAGCCGCCGTTGCAGTTGCTCAACATCCCGGATGGAGTTGACGGTGTTGGCAATCTTGAACAGGGCATTCAGGTCGCGCGCCATTCGCCCGACGTCGGTGCCCAGTACCCACGGTGGTGGCATTTGCGCGCTGATGGTTGTCCCTTCGTCCATCTGTGGCTCATCGGTAAACTGCACCATCCGGGAAACTAGCAATTCGTCTTCCGTAATCAAGAACACCAGCTCACACTGCCCTACCCGTATGGTGTCGCCGTGCCCGAGTAGCTTTCGGCGCACCGGTATTCCATTAACAAACGTTCCATTGTGACTGTCGAGATCCACCAGATGGAAACCCGCATCCGTCTCGGTGATGGAGAAATGTTTGCGTGACACAGCGCGGTCCGGCAGGCTCAGCTGATTGGCGGGGTCACGGCCGACGCCGAGTTGTCCGCCACTCATGCGGACGATCGTGCCCTTCGAAGGCCCTGAAATTACCACGACTCTCGAGTCCACGGATTCCACGAATGCCTCCAGGGTTGCTAGTTTAGCTGACTCTCCCCGATTCGAGGGAATAATCAACAAGCTTCTCTCAGCTAACAGAACGGATAGTCGTTCCTATCCGTCCAGATAGCTTCATCAGGCAAAAACGAGCCAGATATTCGTCCGAACATCGGTTCTTGCGTCGTATGTCATTGCAAATCCGGGAACTGGCAAACGGAGATTGGACCCGCTTTGAGTTGGCACGCGTCTTGCAGTATGTATTTGCGTCGCTGCAAAGGCTCTCCAAAAGCCCGAAAGGCCGACGGAGTTTCGCAGCAATCAAATTCAATCTGGGTTCCGCATGGAGCCCCCAAGGAGGAGTTATGAAAAGCAACAACGTCTACGGGGCCCTCATGATCCTGGCTCTGGCCCTTATCGTCAGCGCACCAATGGCACAGGCCCAGGCGCGCGCCAAGGCAGTGGTTCCGTTCGACTTCAGCCTGGAACAACAGGTAATGTCGGCCGGGGCCTACGAGATCAGCTCCATGGGCAGCAGCAACAGTGCCCTGGCAGTGCGAAACCTGGATACCAGGGAAGCTCGTTTGCTGATCGCACCGATGTATAAGCAGGCCTCTCAGCGCGCCGGAATTCCGCATGCGAAGCTGGTGTTCCGCAAGTGTGGCGACCAGTACTTCCTGGCGGAGATTTGGGATGGCAGGAGCAACGTCGGAATTGCTTTCCCCGAATCGAAACACGAGAAGGAACTGCAGAGCGCGAGCAACCTCGCTTCTCAGCCCGAAGTCGTGGTCATCGCGATGAAGTAGTTGCAACCTCAAGCGATGGAAAAAGACCCGCAGCGGAACACTGCGGGTCTTTTTGTGTTAGTCAGCGCCGCGTTTGCTGACGGCGGTCTTTACCAGGCGCGGCTCGGCCCCCGGAGTAAGCGGGCGGGCAGCAGGATAATCGCCTTCAGGAGTTCGAAAACGCCCTCCACGGCGATTCCCATGATCCGGAAAGGCAGCAGCACCAGCCACACAATCGGATACAGTACCAGCACGATCAGCGCCAGCGGCCAGCAGAAGATAAGAAGAACGAACCACAGGAGAAAGGTAAGCATAAGATCTCCTACTCAACGATACGACGAACTGCGTCCCGCGGTTCCGTCACGCGTGGGCAGCGACTCCGGTCAACTCGCGGACAATCGAGCCGACAAACGCCTTCGCGTCCCCGAACAGCATAAGGGTGTTGTCGAGGTAGTACAAAGGGTTGTCGATGCCTGCAAACCCCGGGTTCATGCTGCGCTTGATCACCATCACGGTGCGCGCTTTGTCCACGTCGAGAATCGGCATGCCGTAGATGGGGCTGCTGGTGTCGCTGCGCGCAGCTGGGTTGGTCACGTCGTTGGCACCAATCACCAGCGCCACGTCGGTTTGAGGAAGATCGGCGTTGATCTCCTCCATGTCGAGCAGCTTGTCGTAGGGAATGTCGGCCTCAGCGAGCAACACATTCATGTGTCCGGGCATGCGGCCGGCGACTGGGTGGATACCAAACTTCACGTCCACGCCGCGCTTGCTCAGTGCATCGTAAAGTTCGCGCACTTTGTGCTGTGCCTGTGCGACGGCCATGCCATATCCGGGAACGATCACCACCTTGTTCGCGGCCGACAGGATGGCGGCTGCTTCCTCCGGGGTTGCACTGCGCACGCTTCGCGCCTCGGTTTCCGTTCCCTCGGCGGCCGCCTGCACCTGCCCGAACGCGCCAAACAGAACGTTGGTAAATGAGCGGTTCATGGCCTTCGACATGTTGACCGACAGGATGAAACCGGAAGCCCCGTCGAGTGCACCAGCCACGATGAGGAGTTTGTTGTTCAGAACGAATCCCATCGCCGCCGCGGAAAGTCCAGCGTAGGAGTTCAAGAGCGAGATTACCGTCGGCATATCGGCGCCGCCGATAGGAACGATCAGCATTATTCCAAAGATCAGCGCAATCCCGACCATGATGGGATACAGGTGCACGGCCGATGGATCATGCACCAGATAGCCGGCAATGCCTATGGCCATAGCCAGCACGCCGAGGTTGACCAGGTTCTGTCCTTTGTAGGTGATTGGTCGCTGCGGCAGGATCTCCTGCAACTTGCCGGCGGCCATCAAGCTGCCAGTGACGGTCAGTCCGCCCAGGATCACCTCCAGCGAGAGCACCGACATCATGAACGGCGCGATGTCGGGAGCACGCAGATAGAACTCTGCCGTTCCTACAAGGGTCACGCAGAGCGCGCCGAAGGCGTGGCTCAGGGCCGTCCGCTGAGGAACCGCGGTCATCCCCACATTGCCGAGCGGAACGCCAATAATTGTGCCCAGCACCAGGGCGATGGCAATCCACTTGTAGTCCACGATGCCGTGGTATAGCAGCGTACCGGCAACGGCCAGAACCATGCCCACTTCGCCTGCCCAAACGCCACGCCGCGCCGTAGTTGGCGAACTCAGCCACTTGAGCGAGAAGATGAAGAGAGCGGCAGCGATGAAGTAGGTGATTTCAATGACGTGTTCAGAGCCAGGAATCATGGTTTCTGCGTCCGGCTGGATTTGAACATCTTGAGCATGCGATCGGTGATGATAAAGCCGCCAACCGCGTTGCTGGTGGCGGCGACGATGGCGACAGTGCCGAGCACAGTTGCGAGTGTGCTCTTGTGCTCACCGGCCAGAATGATCGCGCCCACCACGGCGATCGCGTCGAGCGCGTTGGTCAGCGACATCAACGGCGTGTGGAGAAGCGGTGACACGCGGCGAATCACCTCAAACCCGATGAAGGCCGCCAGCATGAAGACATAGAGACTGTTGATGAGATCTGCTTTGTTCATGAGATCGTTCCTTTCGACTGCAGCTCCAGCGCGGGGAGGTTGTAAAACTCGCGCACACGCGGGTTTGTGATTTCGCCCCCATGAGTGACGATGGTGCTGCGCGTGATTTCGTCCTCCATGTTGAGTTGGAGCTTGCCATCCTTCACCATATGTAGCAGGAAGTTCGTGAGGTTTTTGCTGTACATCTGGCTGGCGTGGTACGGCACGCTGCTGGCCACATTGATGGCTCCGAAAATCGTCACTCCGTGCTCGACGATTTTCTCACCCGTCCTGGTCACCTCGCAGTTCCCCCCACGCTCAGCAGCCAGGTCTACGATGACCGATCCGGGCGCCATCGCGGCCACCATTTCCTTTGTCACCAGCACGGGCGACTTCTTGCCCGGCACCACCGCGGTGGTGATTACCACATCGCTCTCGGCGACAACGCGACCCAACAGTTCGCGCTGTTTCTGGTAGAACGACTCCTCCTGCGCCTTGGCGTAGCCGCCGGCATCTTGCGCGTCAGCAGCTTCGATGGGCAACTCCACAAACCGCCCGCCCAAGCTCTGGACCTGTTCCTTCACCGCTGGACGCAGGTCGTAGGCTGAAACCACTGCCCCTAATCTGCGGGCCGTCGCGATGGCCTGCAAGCCCGCGACCCCAGCGCCAATCACCAGAACTCGCGAAGGAGTGATTGTGCCTGCCGCCGTGGTCAGCATGGGAAAAATCCGGGGTAGCGCGTCCGCTGCTATGATTACGGCCTTATAACCGGCGATGGTGCTCATGGAGGAGAGCGCATCCATGTTCTGTGCACGCGTGATACGGGGCATCAACTCGACCGAGAAAGAGGTGACGCCAGTGGCGGCAATCGCCTCGACCGTGTGAACGTCGCCGAGCGGCCGCAGGAACCCAATCAGGGACTGGCCCTTCTGGATCAGCGGCAGATCGGCCGCCCCGGTTTTGTCGTTGGAGCCGTAACAGAGGACCTGCAACACAATATCCGCCGTGCGAAAGATCTCAGCACGCTCGGACATAATCTTGCCGCCTTTGTTGACGTATTCCGCATCGGGGTACCCAGCTTCCACACCGGCGCCGGCCTCCACCACGATCTCAAGACCAATTTTCCCGAGACTCGGGATTACCGCCGGCACAAGTGCTACTCGCCGTTCGCCCGGAAAGATCTCTCGAGGAACACCAACAATCATGAAGCCTCCTCTAGTGCGCGATCCCCTTGCGACGCCAAAGATCACCAGAGTGTTGCGCCGCAGTCAATGCACACACTGGAATCCAGCATTCTAATCGTACTTCGCCGAAAGTCCACACCCAACTAGCGCGCCACCACGGGTTTTCCCAAAAAGGAGTTCGAAACCCCATTGTGAATGCCCGCCCTCACCCGCGCGCTATAATGTCCCCGCCGCCCAGAGCTTAAGCCGACGTGACCAGCTTCTGAACCGCGACTGCCGATCAGGAGGAACTCCATGCCCGACGTCAAAATCACGGACAGTCTTTCTCTCACCGCCGACTTGAAGGTCAAAGACAGTGCAGCGCTGGCGAAAGCCGGACTCCAGGAACTCCGGTCGCACACCGATCCATTTGTCGCTGAGTTGGACAAACCGGTCGATCAATCGGGATTCAAGAAAGCCACTTTCGGCGCTAAGTTCTCATCCCCCTCGGAATTGCTGGCCAAGGCGACCAATCTCACCATCAAGGACGACGCTTGTGCTGTGCTGACAACGTTTTGTCATGATGACAAGAAACTGTTTGGGGACGATTTCACGCCGGAAGTCCCCATAGCCGCCGACGAATACTGGCTGTCCCTGGAGATCGACACCTCTCTTGACGGCAAAATCTCTTCCACGATAGACGGCGTGGGGGTCGCCGCCGAAGCGGCCACCGCAGCCAACTTTACGACGTACATCCTGTGCAAGGCCTCAGGCGGGAAGTTTCCGACTCTAAAGGACGCCATCGCGGCGGCATTGAACAACTATTCGGTGGATTACAACGTCGCGACAATCAGAAACCAGCGGCCGGGTACGGTGAATGTCAACGAAATAAGCGGCAGTGTCACGTTCAGTGGCTCCTATAGCGTGCCCATCAGCGTCAACTCGCTTGCTTCGGCGAGCCTTCCTTTCAATCAAAAGATCGCAGTGAGCCCAGACGTCACCGTGCAATTGGGCGGCCAAATTTGTCTAACCGGTGACTTCGTGGTCCGCAGCCACCGTGTCAGCGAAGCTGAACTGCGTTTCGGCGTCTACAAGAAGAAGGGCAGCAGCTTCAAGGTGACTTTCACCGCGAGTGCCGGCATCCAGGCCAACGTTGCCAGCAAAGAGTTGATCTCGACGTTCTTTGGCGCGGTTTTTCATGCCCCCGACCTCGACAAGTTGGGCATTACTGGTAACGACGCAGCCGCTCTCAATGCGGCCCTGGAGGATTGCGTTGACCACAGCCTTTCGCTGTCCCTGAATGCCGCATGCTCAGCGGCAATTACCGATGAGGCGGCGGCATCCTATTCGGTCAATCTTTCCACCGGGGACCAGGGGAAGACCGATGCCGCGTTGGCGCGGCATTGCACGGTGACTGGAGCGCGCTCGCCGCGCTCCCGAATGCGACTCTAATACGCGATATCTCGCGTGAAACCGAGAATATTCAGCACAAGATCGTCATCAACCTGCTGGGGATCTATAACGCGGAATCCGTCGACCAGTTTGTGAAGAAATGCACCATTCTGCATGACGCGGACGGACAGGTCCTCATTACCGACAAACTGACGGCGAGCCATGTGGCAGTGGCCTCCGCCCCATTCCTGGCTGATGGCGACAAGTTGCGCGCCGCCCTGTCGGAAGCGTTTCTCGCCACCGTGACCTATGTCGCTGGGGACGCGGTCGGCGGCGCTCATATCAAAGACTTCACTGTTTCGCAAACCTACTTTCACTTCCGGGACAAGAGTATCGCGGCGTGACATGTACTCGGAAGTCCTGCTGGGCAAAGCGCTGAAGCTGATCACCGACGGAGCATGGGACAAGATTCTTGCCGCCAATACTGTTCTTCCGCCACGCCAGGATCAGCGCGGCCGCGACCTACGACACCGCGGCCGCGATGAAGCTCTTCTTTAAGGATCCCGGCCGGCAAATGCCGTGGTCCCATCAGGAGCTCGAGAAAATTGGCCGCCAGGTCATGGTCGCGCTCGTTGATCCCACCGAGCCGACCGGTCCTGCGCGGATCGCCGTCCTGAAGAATGATGCTATTTGGGCGGCGATGGACGACAAGGGGGCCGTTACCTCGTTTGGAACCATCGACGGCCTGCAAAGGCTTAAGCCCGAACGAGTTGAGTGACGTCGGCGTGGACTGGACCGACATCACGTGGTGGGCAGACGCCATGAGCAAGGTTGCGCCGAAGCTCAGTGACGTTTTGTCCGCTTTGAAGAACTCGACCGCGAAAGATCCGACAACCGATCCGAACTTCATGAAGAAGCGCAAGGACCTGATTGCGGTCCTCGGACAAGTGACGCGGCATTCCCGGGCCTCCTTCGCCGGCGGTTGGGGAATCGCGGTGATGGAGGCAGTCTCACAGTTTGCTGCTCCGGTAACCATGGACATCAGCGCGGAAGGGAACATTCAGCAGCACTACCAAAGCGGGCCCCCTCTGCCTCCGGGAACTCGATAAATCGGCGATGCGCCGCAGCGACGTTCCTGGGTGCCAGTCGTTCCCTTGTCGCCGAGTATATGCGGTCGCGGAAAGCGTCTCTGCAGTTTTCCCTTGACTGCACCGAGAATCTGATGGATTCTTCCACTCCTAACCTAAGAACACTTGAAGAGCAGTTGTGGCAGCCTGATTGGTTGGTACGGAAACATGCCATTTCTCGCCAAGTTCGTGCGCTACGAAGTCATGCTCTTGCTGGGTGGCTTGGCGGCGGTCATCGCGGCGCAACTGTTGGGCGGCGAGATCAACACCAAAGGCTTGTTATATGGCTCTGACAGCAACGGTAATCGGTCACTCAGTCCTGGGCGAATTCAACTGCTGTTGTTGACCATGGCCGCTGCTGGACAGTACCTCACACAAGTGCTTGGCACCCTTGGCAACCTGAATCAGAACACGCTCCCGCCAGTTAATAACGAGCTGGTCGCTGGGCTGCTGGGGAGCAACGCCGTCTATCTCACCGGCAAGTTCTACAACATTTTTGTGCGCGACGTATTAGGGGTTCGAAATGGGAGGGGACAATGAGTAGCGCAACTCCGCTGACCACGTTAACTTTGTTTGCCGGCTGGGTGGTATGTATTTTCGTCTTGTTCCTCGGCGCGGCCATTATCGTGCTGATTGCGCAGGGGAAGATCAATCTTTCCAAGTTAATCAGTGAATCCAATGGCGACGCCAGCATGTCACGCTTCCAGTTGCTGGTCTTTACGTTTGTGGTGGCGCTCAGCTTCTTTCTGGTGGTGGCGTCCAGCCAAAAGTTACCCGACATTCCCGGCACCGTTCTGTCGCTGATTGGAATCAGCGCCAGCTCTTACCTGGTCAGCAAGGGGATTCAAACCAGCACAG
Source organism: uncultured Acidobacteriaceae bacterium (assembly GCA_963760415.1). Lineage (GTDB taxonomy): Bacteria > Acidobacteriota > Terriglobia > Terriglobales > Acidobacteriaceae > Bog-257. Next base: position 195,584 of record CAVXDA010000018.1, read on the forward strand.
ACGTCCGAAGCATCTCGATCTCACCGGCCATGGCCACCGTTCAGGCGGGGCAGACCCAGCAATTCAAAGTGGCAGTTTCGATCGACGGCCTAAATAAAGTCGTATGGTCGATCCAGGCAGGCACTGGAACCATAACTCAAGACGGTCTCTATAAAGCCGCCGACAGGACAGATACCGCGGCAGGAGCCGATGCAGCCGCAGCAGCGGCGCCTGCGCCGCCTAGATCCTACGCGACCATTAAGGCGACCAGTGTCGATGATCCCAGCCTGGTTGACTTGGCCGTCATAACTCTAACGTAGGGGAGCTGCTTCATGCCCAAAAAGGCAGTTACATCAGCGGCGACTATGCTTCCGCTGGCGATCGGGCTCTTGAGCACAGCGATAATGCCTCCCGCGAAAGGCGGAGGAGGAGCCGCTGTATCCGGCGCCGCCACGACCGTTGAAGCCGTCGCTTGCGGTGAGGGAGTCGAGGACTTTCGTGCCTGCCATACTGCCTATCCGACGGGATGCAGTTCGAGCGGCAATTACGATCCCTATCTCAACCTGATGAAGAACCAGCTCAGCTGGGCGTCCACCCAACCGGAGGGCTTCTTTACCACGCTGCAGGAATATCAGGACCTGGAAGCCAAGCTGCCCGATAGTCTGGGAAAGTCGAATCACGGCGATAATCTGGCTGCGCTCGCCGTCCTCGGAGAGGGAAAGATCCATGGTGTGATCGGCTATCTCTACGACATTAAGGTCGAGGGGAAGGAGAGCAGCAATTGCCAGCTTGATGCTGGAAACGACAATGAGAACGTCGATTACCACATCTTCATTGGGTTCGACGGCGATCTGGCCAAGAAAATCCAGGACAAGAAGCCGCTGACCGCGGAAGAGCACAAAGCTGTTACGCAGCAGTCGGTGATCGTCGAGATGACGCCGCAGTATCGCGATCAATCTCATCCCGAATGGACCGCCGCCGCTGTCGCTGCTCAAAAAGGCAAGCAGGTGAAGGTCATTGGCCAGCTGATGGTGGACAACGAACATTACGTTTCCGGTCAGGATTGCGGTCGGAAAGACCACACCGCGAACTGCTGGCGAGCTTCGGTTTGGGAGCTTCATCCGGTAACGGATTTCCTGGTGTGCGACAGCGGAACCTGCACCCAAACTTCAGCCGGTTGGAGCCCGATCGGGCAATAATTCCTGATTTCTCACGACCCGCGGTTCGCAGGTTTGTTTCCAGATACCTCTTACTGGGCAGCGGCGCGGTGGAAAACCCATCCCACCCACAGCTAAGACATTGTGCCTATACACTTTAGGGCTACATGACCTAATCCGGCCCGCATCTAACGTGCTCATTACGACAACGCCTGTGGCGAAAATACAACAGCAGATGCAGCCTTCAAACTGTAATCTAACTGAGCGCTGCGGTTTCCCTGCACGTATTGATCTACGAAAGAACAATTCGGAACCCTGCCGAATGCAGCGGCGTTGGACTCCATAGCGGAGCTTCTGTTCACCTGCGAATCCTGCCAGCTGCGGCAGGAACAGGCATCGTGTTCCGCCGTACCGACCTCGACGGCTTCGAAGTGGAAGCCATCTGCCGCAACGTAGCCAAGGTCAGTTACGCCACCAGCTTAATGAAAAAGGGCGTGCTCATCTCCACCACCGAGCACCTGCTGTCGGCGTTCATCGGCATGGGCGTTGACAACGCCATCGTAGAGCTTGACAACCTCGAGCTTCCCATCCTCGATGGCAGCGCGCTGCCCTTCATCGAGATGATCACCGACGCTGGTTTGCGCCAGCAGCGGCGCAAGCGCGTCTATCTGAAGATCCTGCGGCCGTACGAAATGCAGGAAGGCGACAAGTTCATTGGCGTCTATCCCAGCGAACGCTACTCGGTCAGCTACGCCATCGACTTTCCGCACCCGCTGATCGGCAGCGAACGCTTCCAGGTCGAGCTTTCGAACGGCAGCTACATTCGGGAAATCGCGTCCGCACGGACCTTCGGTTTCCTGCATCAGCAGCACGAGATGCTGAACATGGGCCTGATTCGCGGCGCATCGCGCGAGAACTGCATTGTGCTGACGCGCGATGATATCGACAATCCGCCGCTTCGCTACAACGATGAGTTCGTGCGCCACAAAGTGCTCGACCTGATCGGCGATCTGGCGCTGTTCGGCAAGCGCGTTCTCGGCTACGTCAAAGCCGATCGCGCCGGACACGCAATGCACACCGCCATCGTCTCCCGCATTCTGCGCGACCAGACTTACGCGGAAGAGATCACGCTGAGCGAAGCTGCGGTCGCTGACTGGCCCGCAGAACCTCTCGCCGTCGCCGACTGAAGCCGTTCTCCTCAGCCGCTGACACTCGCCGGTTCAGCTTCTTTCTTTGCCTGTCTCTGGAGCGAGGGCTTTCACCTCTCAAATTGTCATCCCGTCTATAACAACGACGGCGGTGTCAAGGGCGGACGAGGACGGCGGCGCCCACGGTTTTAAAGTAGCGCCATTTCGCTCTCGTTGAAATCGAAACCTTTGCATAAGACCAAGACTCGCGCTCTGCGAGAATCACGGGATGGCAGCCCTTCGGCTCCACCAACCATCTATTCGGTCGGTTCCTCCGACCATGATTCTGGTCTTCGAACTCCCAGACTTTTCCGGGAGGCAGGGGGCCCACTCAAGTGACCGGTCTCAACCTGCTACCACAGGATGACTCGGGCTACCCTGCGTGCGAGCGGCGGCGTAGGGCTGTCGGGTTTTCCACATCCAGTACAGCCGCACCGCCAATTTGCGCGCTACCATGACCTTGGCGACTGCAGAATGCTTGCGCTGCTTCAGTCGCTGATAGGCGCGCTTTAACTCGGGAACACAGCGGGCTGCGCTCTGTCCCGCTTCCACCAACAAACTGCGGAGCATGGGATTGCCTTGCTTGCTGATGCTGCCCAGCCGCTGCCGGCCGCCGCTGGAATGCTCGGCCGGATTCAGCCCCAGGTAGCTGACCACCTGGCGGCTGTGGGCAAAGCGCTCGATCTGGCCCAAGGTCAGCACAAAGGCTAGCGCCGTAATCGGCCCCACGCCCGGATGCGTCCGCAACAACTGCGCCAGGGGATTTTTCGCCGCTTCCTGTTGGGCCGCGCCATCCAGCTCAGCCAGGCAGCGATCCAGATCATCCAACTGCCGCAGCAAATCCTGGCGCCGCCGTGCCGTCCAGCCCGTCAGCGACAGCGCTTCCAGCCGTTGGCGCCCCGCCGTGCTCCACAGCTTGCGCTTCTGCTGTACTCCCTGGTTCAGCGCCAGATGCTGCAACTGGTTCTTCACCTGCCGCCGCATAGCCACCAGTTTGTGGCGATGCAACAGCAGCTGCCGCAGATCGCGCTGCTCCAGACTCGGCACCCACAGTTGCGGAAAACGATCTTCCAGCAACAGTCGCAGCAGCAATTCGGCATCGCGCCGATCGGTCTTCTGCTTGCGCACTTCCAGGGCCCGGATCTTGGCCGCATCGCCCAGCCGCAACTCGTGCCCCAGTTCGGCCAGCAGGCGCTCGAACCACAGGGTGTTGCCACAAGCCTCCATGCCGACCATGACTTTGCCCTGCAGCTCGCGGTAAAACGGGTGCGCCTCGGCGGCATTCAGCTTGCGTTCCGTATACTCTCCGGTTGCGCTATCGACCATGGCAATCTGTTGGAAACTCGGATGGAAATCACAGCCTATAATCTTCATGACGGCTCCTTTCGTCCGAGTCTTGGTCTTTTGCAAACTCAAGCTTACTCGGCACGGGTTGGGAGCCGTCGTTGTTATGAAATCAAGCGAGGACTTTAGTCCGAGTCGAGGGACCTGCTTTTTCCAGGATGAGCAACCACGGATTTTCGCGGATAAACACGGATTCTCGCACCGCCACTCCCTCTCGTCCACCCTCGTAGAATCAACAGTTTACCCACCATTTATGTCGCAAGCTATTCCATCCAAATGAGTTACAGGTAAGATATTGATTCCCTTAAGCTTAGCAGCCACAAATGGCCCGGGAAGAGGTTCGCGATTGCACGCGATCAATTATGCGTACACTATGACATCTATGTATATTATGCTACTGACTGGCCCCCTCCCCCCCGTACTTCCTTGCAAAATATTGAAAACAAATGGCAAGAGAAAAAATGCCTTGCAAAATCCTGTATCCAAAGGAGTTAGAGGTCAAAATATTCATTCGCAAGGAGTTACATGAGACGCCTACCCCAACCCGGCGGAGATTGGGAGTGAAAGCCTGTAAATGCACTCTGGCACCCTTGCCGCTGACAACTGGCTACTGACCACTGGTCGCAGTTGTCCCAACACAACAGTGTGCGAGACGGATGGTGGCTTCACAAGTGAAATCCGCCAGGTCAACTTACGAAGGTAATCCGCAATTCAGCGATAGAACTTACCAAAGTAATCTGCGTTTCCGCCCATAATGGGACGCCGCGTCGCAGAGCGTACCGTGAGAACCACGGCAACGTCTGGGTTGTGCGCAGGACCCGGGTGCCGCTGGCCGGCATCTTTAAAAGCGCTGCGGAAGGTTATCCGTTTATGGAAATCCAGCAGCCTTCGAACTCACCCTGCAACAGCTCATGGCCATCCTGCAGTTCGCGGCTGAGTGCGCTTAACCCAGGTTAGCGTCCAAAAGACGGACGCGAACCTGGAGCGCCCGGCAAACACGCCCTCCTTTTGCCCACTACAGCGGAGGTGCCGGCGTGTACAGATCCTGCATCCGGTAGCTGCGGTAGGTCAAAATGTCCAGGGAATCCATCTCAAAAGCGGCGGCGCCTTGCGGCGTGATCTCCTGGGACCGGGTGAGCGGACCTGGTTGTTGAATATCGCCGTTATTGAAATGGTAGTTTGAGCTGCCGGGAATCACTTCCGCCGTGCCCAAACCGACGGAGTAGCTGCCCAGGTCTTGAATCAAAACCGGGGTGACGGTGCGGTTTGCTTCATCTACGGTCAGCACATAGCCCCGGCTGTTTCCGCCGGTGTCGCAACGCGCGATCCGGAGGTTACCGTTATCGAAGAGAGTGAGGTTGCTCTGACCGCCGTACTCGAAGTTGGCGTCGTGCTGGTGTGAAAACCAGGCGTATTCCTGCTGCTGGTCGGGAGTGGTACAGAGCGGACTGCTGGGCGGATTGTTCATGGTGAAGTCGCCCTGGTAGCCCATTCTCCAGATCACGCTCCCGTCGCCGGTTCCATTGGCGTAGTTGATCTTGATAATCCAGTCCTGATTGCGCAGCGAGAACAGGAGGCTGCCGTCGGCGGTTAACTGGATGGAGTTGGCATGCAGCCAGTCGTTAGCAGCAGCGGCCAGGAAGATCACCGGGCACGCCGCTCTCGCCCTGAAGACAGATCTCTCCCAGGTTTGCGGGGCGGTTGATATCGAGGAAGTCAAAAGCATCCCAGGCCCATAGGATCTGCAGGTTGGGGTTGAGTATGAGTATTTGTGCTCCGAGGACATCGCAGGTCTTGGGTTTGCCGTTGCCGTCGGTTCCGCATTGACGCGGCATTGGTCACCAACATTTCGCTGGAGGCTTTCACCGCGATGTTGCCGTTCGGCAAACGGCGGATCTCGTGGTCAAACTGGTTCACGGGGCGGCGGGGCATTCCAGTAAAGGGGTCCGTCATCCGTGCAAGCTGCTCGTTAATCCGGTGCACGTTGGTTGCGAGCGTGATGTTCCCGGCCAGATCGATTTCGTGCAAGACGTTGTTGTACAGATTGGTCTGGTGGGAAATGAGCACGAACATCTTCCCGCCCACTTCCGTGCGCGTCAACTGGCCCACCGGCTGGTGGTAGTACCAGAGCACGTTCCCGGACAAATCAGTCGCGCTCTGCACGAGCGGGAGGCTTTCCTCGGTTGGCAAATAACCATGAAGAAGAATCGGGGCGGTGATGCTGCTGGGCGGTCCGGCCGGTATCGGAACGGTGTTGGTGGGAAATTCGAACGTGGTCGGGAGGGGGCCGGTGTTAAACGTCAGGGTTTTCCCAAGTTGCACGATCATGCCCGAAGCAGAGAGCGTTTCGTGATGCATCTGGTACTGCGAGTTCGGATACATGCCCGCGATGTAGAAGTTCGCACTGTTGGTGGGGCTGCACGGAATGGCGTTGGTGGTTTGCGAGACTGAGCTCCCTACCTGATTGAAGCGGACCCGAACGGTGTTGTGGACGTCACAAGGGGGCCCGCTAAACAGGGCCACCAGCGGGTTCGCTGTGGGGGCGACCGCATCGAGGCCATTGAGCCGCAGAGACGTCACCACGAAATTGGCCGCGGCCTGGGCGCTGGTGTTATTGGAAGTGTTTTGGACAACGACGCTGACCTGGTAGCTGCCCTCCGTCTGGCTGAAGGCCCACAGCAGCGTTTTAGCCTGGGCGAAGTCCTGAACGATCGCTAACTGGGCCGGCTGCCGGACCCACGCTGAACTGATATTCGTGCGCGCCTGATGCCGTGTCCTGCACGGTCGCCGTCCAGGTGATGACGGTGCCGACCGGTTGGGGACCCGCGGGCGACGGAGCCAGCGTTACACTGATGGTTGCCTCTGCCTGCGCAGCCATAGAGATAAGGAACAGAAGCGCAATCCAGCGAACACCGGCGACCGTACGGCGAAAGTTCATGTTATTTCACCCCACCTAACCCTTTATTCTTTCAGAAGCGAAGCAGCCATAGGCCGCGGTTGTGTTCGTGTGCGGCGACCACTGGCCCACGTAAGCATCATCAACGATGCTTACGCAAACGACGATCCAACGAAGTACTATGCTACCGCGATAGCCGGGCACCGAGCGCGCCTTCGAACAGGGTCAGATCGCCATGGCGGCAGCTGTTGTTTTGCGGCCAGCGCCGAGCGTGTCGAAGACCTCGTGCCAGATCCGTAATCCGTCAATAAACTTGGAACGCCACTCGTGTTGCGACTCGTTCCACTTCGCTCCCGCCTCCCATGCCTGTCCAAGTTTCTCCGCCAATTCCCCAAAGCATTCGTGATAACTCGCCCCGCTCAGCGGCACGGCACGCAATGCTTCACAGAAATCATCGGTGAGGATCATGCCGTTTCGCTCGACATCCAGGTCCTTCCACAGGTCATGAGGATTGCGCTCCTGCCGCACCAGTGGGTCGCCGAAGGAGATGACATCCCCCATATGCTGAGCAATGCGGGCGGTGACATAACTGGCCCAGATGTCATCGTACCTTCCAATGTACGGGCTTAGAAAATAGGCAGGTAAAAGCGGACGCATCAAGGCCGTATTCTGGGAATTGAATGGCGACCAGGTGCCCGGCTGCAGAGCGATATTCCCCGGCCAGTGGGCCTTGTAGCCGCGTACCACGGGTTGCCGCTCTATACGGGTGAGGGCATCGATGTCGGGATTGTCAAGCCAGAACCCGGCATTCACCGCCACCCGTCTCCGATCGCGATAAGTGCTGATAAAACCCGACTCCGTCCAGCGCTGCTTTTGAGGATAGCCGCGGTGGTAGAACCGAACCCCGTCCTCTACCTCAAGGAAGGAACAAACGTCGAAAAACCCGGAGGTAGACCCGTAGGTCGGCAGCTCGCGGACAGTGCCGACGACCGAATGCAAACCGACGAAGTCCTGGCCCAGGACGAAATTGTCGTCGTCAATCGTAATTACTACATCAGCGCCATTCTCGTAAGCTAACAGCAGCCCGACATTGCGCCGCTGAATGGAATCGAAACGCAGATGGGTCCAGAGCTCCGGAAAACGATCCAAATACTTCTGTTGCGCCGGAATATCCAGATAGGTGCAAGGGTAGTACTGCGCTACCGTCTGACAGAATTCGGCGGTTCCTGCGGGACTCTTGCGGTCGCCTATAACCACAAAATCTACATTCGTGTGGCCGTAGTAGCGGACATTTTCCGCGTATTGCAGGAGGAGCTTAGGAATATTTATGGTGGTGGTTACTATAGTAATCTTCATCAGCTATTGATTCTTTCCAGGGCATCTGGGCCAAGGGCTGCGACGCGATCATAGGCTTTCCGCAGAACCCGTCGGAATCCTTCCTCCCGGGTGATTTCGGGTTCCCATCCCAGCACGGCTTTCATTCCGGCCGGATCACAGTATCGGGACTCCACCCCAACTGGTTTGTCGATCATTGGTTTGATTGTGCCTGAGCGGCCGTCCAGTTTTAGGAATAGCTCGGCGGCTTCAATGAAGGAAGTTAGAATGCCGGTCCCGATATTGACTGCCGATCCATCCTCGATTTTGTTCACTGCCAGCCACATGGCGGTGATGCAATCCTCGATATGAACAAAGTCGCGGCCCTGCCGGCCGGTGCCCCACACCACCACCGGATCATCGCCTCGGGCGACGCGGAAGGCGATTGCCGGGGTTGGATAGGTCAAATCCTGGTCTTCGCCGTATCCTGAGAAAGGGCGGACGCAGGCGATCTTGAGTCCATAACGCTCGGCTGCGAGCCGGCTGAGATACTCTCCCGTCAACTTGCTCCAACCATAGGTCATATCGGGCCGCCCGAGTTCCCCGCTGGAAAAATCGATCATGCTTTCCCGCAGCGCCAAATGTCCCTCCGCCTTCTGGTAATTGACTGGATACGCAGCACTGGAACTCGCATACAAGATTCTGCCGACCTTCTCTTTGTTGCGCGCCAGCCAGAGAAAGGAAAGGGAGTCAATGGCGAGATCAACGGCCACCCCGATGGGATCGGAGTCAATTTTCACTCGTCCGCCTACTACCGAAGCTAGCGCAAAGACGTAGTCAAACTTAGGAAATTCGAGTCCGGTACCCTCCTTCACCAGGCCCAACTGCTTCAGCATTGTGACCGACAGGTCTTCCTGCAAGAACGTTACCGAATGGCCAGCCACGAAGTACTTTTTCAGTCCCCCCTCGTCCGTCGTGTGAGTGGCGCGCGGACGCAGCCATTGGTCTGGATGAAGGCCGATACTGAGGTCATCGACAACCCAGATATCATGCCCCATACTTAATAAACGATCGATCAAGTGCCGTCCCACAAAACCACAGCCACCCGTGACAAAGCTCCTAGTCATGTTCTTCCTTTGGAAGAAGTGTGCGCCTGGCAGTAAACCGTGTCTTCACCACTATTCGAAAGTGCACGAAGTTTTGGCGTGTGGCCGATCCTTGCCGGTAATCTTAACATTGGGTGCCCCGCCCAAGCCGATTTTGCTTGGGTGGGGATTTTCGTCCGACATCACAGACTCCTCTCGGGTGAACGGCGTATGCTGCGTTTGTGCCTTGGGGACTGAAGGCGGGTTCTATAGAAGGGAATGTTCTATAGAAGGGGATGTCAAGAGAAAATACTTTCCCCCTGGCGGCAGAGAGGGGTAGTTCTCTGGCATCCAGCCCGGGTTGATGCTGGCATGGGCTCGGTGGCGGCAGGTCTTGATGGTTTCGTGTTCCACGTTACTGTGTCGTTCGTCGGCTGAGGCTGCGCAAGCCACATGGGGGCTCAATGGCCAACCATGGTTCTATCTGAGACTCGCCCGCTAAGGGACGGCGCTATGGCTTTGTTGGGTTGTCCGAGGGAGCATATGGTGGCCCGTGAGACTTGGTCCTGGAAGGACGCTTGGCCTAACCCGCCCAGGATACTTACCCTCGAACCCGAGCGCTCAGCGCCAACGACAACGCGGAAGGATTCCGCTTTATCCTGTCGCTGCGCGCTCAAACCGCATGTAGCTTCAGATACTCAGCGTCGAACGGCTCTCCTTTCTTCCATATATGTAAAGTGATGGCGGCGATTTTGCGTGCCAGGGTGAGCCGAGCCAGTTCGGGCTTTATTCCCTTTAATAGAAGGTTTTCGTAGAAGCCGCCAAACACTCCGCTGCTGCCGCTGGCCGTGGTGGCCGCACTCTTAAACAGATTCTTGAGATCGTGATTGTGGTTGAGGTTCAATCCGCGAATGAAAACTGGCTTGCTGCGCCGCTGCAGTTGCCCGTTCACCATCTGATAGTCGGCACTGCTGCGCGTCTCCAGCGCCAGCCCGCAATAGGCCCAGAACTGCCGCTTGGTGCGGAAGCGATGCGGCGTCTGCACCCGCCCGATCAGCAGGGCGGCGCGAAGTGGACCGAGCCAGGGAATGGAGCGCAGCAACTTACTCTCTTTATGCTTGCGGCATTCCAGCAGCAGATCGTGACGAGCTTCACGGCGCAACTGTTGTAGCAGATCCAGCTCTTGATAGAGCCGCCGCGCCCGCCGCTGCAATCCTGGCTCGAGCAGTTGCGCTAAGTAGTCTTCGCGATGGCGCGTGCTGTAGGGTTTCTCGCCGGCACAAGCAATCGCCTGGCTGCGATAGAGTGCCTTAATACGGCCCATGATGCGGGTCGTGTCTTCGGTCAGTGCGGCATAGCTGCGCCCCAGTTGCTTCACCGCCGCCGTGCTCCTCTGCCCCTGATAGACAGCCGAGAGCAGCCCGGCACGCAGTAGTTCGGCCAGCTTGCGAGCGTCGATGGCATCGCTCTTGTTGCCCGCCTTCAGCAGCGCATTCTTCCGCGGATTGCACACTACCAGTTTGGCCACGCGCCGCACCAGCAGATCGTACAGCCAGGCGGAATGCGTTCCTTCTTCGCAGGTCACATGCAAGGTCCCGCGCAAGCCGTGAAGAAAATCGAGAATGGCAGGGGCGTGCGTGGCCATCACCGACTGCATGATCAGCTTGCCGTCAGCGTTGAGGACCGCCACCGAGATGGTGCTCTGGTGGACATCGAGGCCGAGATACTTGATGCTATCCATCGGGTGTTCCTTTCGTGAGGTTTAGTTACTGCCTAAGCACAGCAACCATAACCTACTTCGAAAGGGGCGCCCTTTTATAATGCGTGCCCCCAGACTTTCGCCTCCCTTTGGCGAAGGCTGAGAGCAAAACCCTGATTGGATAATAACGTTGAGGCGGTTTTTCCGCGACCTCTGACGCGGCGAAATGTTCTAGGCGGCGGGTGGCCCGCCCTTTCGCGATAGTTCCAGACGGCAGCATTTATTCTTGGGGGTGCCCCATCCTTCTCGCCCGCCTTTGGCGAGAGGGTGGGCACAACGCTAGAAGTTCCGCGCGCTTCACGTCACAAGCATGTGTGACCTGCTGCTCTTTACAACGGCGCGCGAGTCGATACACTGGCGAGCAGAGGCTTAGTGTCTCTACGCCCTGTAGAGAGCGGAACGATCTTTGACAATTCGTGGATAGTGGTTAGCGGAGGGTGGATAGTATAGGCGAAGGTGCAACTATGTGTTAACTACTTGATGAACACGATCCGCTCCTGCGACTCGCATGGTGCGGAGAATTTTCGCTGGTTGTCCGAATTCTCTCCCGTAAGTCGTTTTGTTTGTATCATATCCATGTAACTACCTTTGGAATGAATCATGTGCGAGGATTTCTTGCCCAAGTTGTTGATTTCACGTTAGAGGGGGAGGGGGGGAGGGGTCCTGACGAAAGGGCACTGCCCGTGCCGAACTGGGAAAATCAGAACGAAGGGCCTGATATTCGCAAGTAGTCAACAGGAGGGTGTGAACCACCGAGCGAAGCCCCACCCAAGCGGTCGGCATCCAGATGCCGAAGCCACCGACCGCTGCCTTACGGCGTAATCTCCCAAACGGTGCCGTGGTGATCGCTGCCGCCTGCGCTTGCCGTGCCGTAGATATTCCCCTTGGCGTCGAAGATTACGCCGTCGTACGGTTCACAGCCATCCGTGCTGCAAGCAAAGTCATGCAGCGAGGTGTAGGCCCAACCTCCGTTGGAGGGAGTCAGCTTGAACACTGCGCCCTCTCCGTACATGCCGCCATTGGCTGTCGTGCCGTAGAGGTTCCCTGCAGCATCCATGACCAGCGTGCCCCAGGCTCCGCCCACGTTTTGATTGCCACCGGTGAGGCTGTAAAGCAGATTGAAGTTCCAGTAGCCGTTGAAGGGCGACAGCTCGAACACGGTGCCGCCGTAACCTGAGCCTCCCTGGACGGTAGTTCCGTAAAGATTGCCGGAGGCGTCAAGGACCACGCCCCCATTAGGAAGGCCGCCGTCGCTCCCGTCTTGAAACTTGTAGAGGGTGGTATCGATCCAACCAGAACCGGACGGAGTTAACTGGTAAACCACGCCGCAGCCCAGGCTGGGGTCGCAGTTCAAGTCGCCTCCGGCGGACGTGGTTCCGTAAAGGTTGCCCGCTTTATCGAAGACGAGCGGGCCGTAACCTGGAAAGGCTCCGTCCCCATAGCTAAAGGTGTGGAGAACTGTCTCTGTCCAGCCGCCATTAGACGGGCTCAGCTCGTAAACGGCACTTGCGCCGGTGGTGCCATAAAGGTTGCCGGCCTGATCGAAGATGACGCTGTTATAGGGAAAGCATCCATCGTGGCTGGAGAAGGAATGAATCACGGTTACATTCCAGGAGCAGAGGGCGGATGTGCAGGCTGCGGGTGGAGGTTTCAGGTGGAAAGCCGCGCCGCAGGAGCCGGTGCCCGCGCCACTGACTGTGCCGTACAGAGTGCCGTCCCGGCCAAAGGTCACGCCGCCGTACGGGCTGCCGCTGTCAGCTTTGCCGGTAAACAGGTAAAGGGGAGTGAATATCCAGCCGGAGTTGGTGCGCTTCAGCTTGAAGACCGTGCCGCAGCCATCTGGATAGCAGTGGCCGCTTTGGATAGCGCCTTCCGGCGTGGTCCCGTAAAGGTTCCCGGCGGCATCCAGGGTGAGACCGGCGTAGGGACTGCCCCCGTCGGATCCGCCGGTAAAGTTGTGCAGGACGGTATAGGTCTGAGCGTGCAGTTGAGTTGCAGCTACGATCATCAGCAGCGCAAGCCCGAATGCAGCAATCGTCATCCACGTATCGATTCCCGGCGCCCAGCGACCGATCTCGTTTTGGAAGGTTCATATTGGTCTCCTTAAGTGAAAGCATGTTATGCTTCCATTTTTGAACTCCCACATTGTGGGACGGTCGCGACTGACAACTGGCCACTGGCTACTAACAACTGTCTTAAGGCGTGATCTCGAAAACCACACCGCAGCCACCACCACTGCAATTGCCGTCGCCGTAGCCGCCGGCGATTGCCGTGCCGTAGAGGTTCCCCTTACCGTCGAGGATCATGCCGGCCCAGGGCCACGCTCCATCGGAGCAGGGAGCGCCGTTCTGGCAAAAGAGATAAAGCTGGTTGTACGCCCAGCCGCCATTGGAGGGAGTCAGCTTAAAAGCCGTGCCGGTATTCTTGCCTCCGTCCTGGATGGTTACGCCGTAGAGATTACCGGCGGCATCCATAGTCAGCGCGCCTCGAGGACCTGGGTTTGGGGTGCCGCTCCCGGAATTTCCGGTGAGCGCGTAGAGCAGGTTAAAGGTCCAGCCACCGTTCGAGGGGACAAGCTGGAAAACCGTACCACCGCCATTGGGGCCGTCGGCAGATGCGACGCCGTAAAGATTGCCGGAGCCGTCAAGGATCAGACCGGCATAAGGAGCATCCCCGTCGGGCTTGCCTTGAAAGTAATAGAGAATACTTTCCGTCCAGCCGTCTCCAGCGGGCGTCAACTCGAAAACCGTGCCGCAGCCATAATTGGAGGAGCAGCCGGAATGACCACCTGCGTAAGTGGTTCCGTAGAGGTTGCCGGCTTTGTCGAAGACCAGTCCGCTCTCAGGAGTTGCGCCGTCGGTTCCTCCATAGAAACTGTGCAATACGCTCTCCGTCCAACTGCCGCCCGAGTGAGTGAGTTTGAAAACCGTGCCGTTGCCATACGACCCGCCACCGTAGGTTGTGCCGTAGATGTTACCGGCGGCGTCGAAGATGAGGTTACCGTAAGGAAACGCTCCATCATTGCCGCCCGTGAATCGGTACAACACGGTCTGAATCCACGGACAAGAGACGCTTTTGCAAGCGTTCAGCGGAGGCGCCAGCCTGAAAACCGTGCCGTCGCTCGTGAAAACCCCGGTCGTCGTTCCATACAAAGCGCCGTCGGGCCCGAAGGTGACCCCGCCGAAAGGATTGGAGCCGTCCGCTCCTCCGGTAAAGGTGTAAAGCGGACTGAAGGTCCAGCCGCCACCCTTGTTGGAAAGTTTAAATACGATCCCGTAGCACTCGTACCCGCCGCTGCAAACAAAATTTGCGTAGGCCGTTCCGTAGAGGTTCCCCGCCTTGTCCATCGTCAAGCCGGCGTAAGGGAAACCCGAATCGGACGAGCGGTAGAAAGTATGCAGGACCGAGTAGGTTTGCGCCCACGCCGCCTGAGCTGCCATCGCAAACACAATTGCCAACGCGAGGGCGAAAGCTGGCGCTCGCAGATTGACTCCGAAACCCCGGATTCCAAATTGTTCCCGCCTCGTCATGATTGACCCTCCATTCGCGAGTGAATTTCCGTTGCCCGTTAACCCACATCGTGGGACTACGTATTTCAGCGGCCCACCGGTAATCACTCTCCTACGGCGTGATTTCCCAGATCACGCCCCATCCATAGCCACCGCCGTCGGTTGCCGTACCAAAGAGATTGCCGTTGGGATCAAGCACCACCCCGCCCTCAGGAAACCACTCCGTGTTAAAGGAGAAGTCGTGGAGGTCGGTGAGAGTCCACGAGCCGTTGGACTGGCTCAGCTTGAAAATCATGCCGGCCCCATCGGAGCCGCCCTCGTGCGTGGCACCGTACAGATTACCAACCGCGTCGACCGTCAGGCTGTCGAAGGGGCCGCCATTGGGTAAGTTGTAGATGATCTGGTACTGCCAAGTGCCGTCGTAGGGAGTCAACTCATAAACCACACCTCCGCCATGCAGGCCTCCGATGGTGGTTGCACCAAAAAGATTGCCCTGCGAATCAAAAACCAGCCCACCGTAGGCCAAGCCTCCGTCGTTTTGGCCGCCGGTAAAATCGTGAAGGTCGGTGAAGCTCCATCCTCCTGCACTGGGGCTCAGCGCGAAAATTACAGTTCCATCGCCGGTGGTGCCGTACAAATTCCCTGCGCTGTCCCTTACCACGCTGGAATAAGGCCCGTTGGTACCAAAACCCAGGTTGTAGAGCACGGACTCGGTCCAGCCGCCGTTGTAGGGCGTCAGCTCGAAAACCGTGCCCCAGTTTCCGCTGTTACCTCCGAATTCGGTGGTGCCATAGAGGTTCCCAGCCGGATCGAAGATGAGCGCTCCTGTCCATGGAACTTCTCCATCGCTGGGACGCCCGGCAAAGGCGTGCAGAACCGTCTCCTTCCACTGACTAAGGAAAGAGGGCGGGCGAGTCGGCGGTGGTTTCAGGTTGAAAACCGTGCCGCAGCCAAACCCTTCTCCGTCGCTGCATTGCAGATCTCCTCCATTGTCGGTCGTCCCGTAAAGACTGCCGTCCGGACCAAAGACAAGTGCCGCAAGGGACTCGGAACCGTCATATCCTCCCGGAAAAACGAACAGCGGGGTATAGATCCAGCCCGACCCTGCCTTAGTCATCTTGTAGACGGGGCCGGCGGTGCCATAAAGGTTACCCGCGCGATCGAGAATCAGAGTCGATCGAGGGAGCGCGCCATCCTTCCCGCCGGTGAAATTGTGAATCACCGCGTACTTCTGGGCGTGGGCTGCAGGGATTACGGCAACCGCAAACATGACTGCCAGCACTGTGGCTGCCACGGGTAGTGTTGAGCGGAAATTGAAGGTTTGAATCTGGCGAGACATGGACGCCGCTCCTTTCATAAGCAGCCTGCACCGGCAAAAGCCGATCCCCACGATTCGGGCTGGAATCCGTGGCCGGGATGACAAATCAGCACTCGGTAATCACTCCATTAACCACTGGTCAGGGCGCGATCTCGAAAACGACGCCGCATCCGCCGGTGCAAGGTCCGGTTCCGCCGACCGACGCGGTTCCGTAGAGATTGCCGTGGGCGTCGAAAACCAGGTTGCTATACGGATATCCGCCATCACTTCCACCGGTGAAGTCGTGCAGCGAGGTGAAGATCCAGGCACCGTTGGAGGGTGCGAGTTTGAAAACCGAACCGTAAACATTAGCTCCGTCTGACAAGGCTGTGCCGTACAGGGCGCCCGCGTTGTCCATAACCAGGCTCCCGACGGGTCCCACGACAAACCGTCCATTTCCCGGTCCGGTAAAGCTGTGAAGGGTGTTGAGCGTCCAGTTGCCGTTGGAAGGCACCAGTTGGAAAACCGTGCCGCCGGCACCAGCACCTCCAGTACTTGTGGATCCGTAAAGATTTCCTGCCTGGTCAAGGATGAGCCCAGCCCACGGGAATCCGCCATCATTTCCGTTGGTGAAGTCGTAGAGATCGCTGGATATCCAGCCGCCGCCTCCTGAAGGCGTCAACTGATAGACCGACCCCTGGCCGTTACCGCCTATGAAAGCGGTGCCCAGGAGGTTGCCGGAGCGATCAAAGATGACTCCACTCGCCGGATATCCATACGAGGTGTAAACAACCTTGTCGGTCCAGCCTCCGCCAGAAGGCGACAACTCGAAAACCGTGCCGCCGTTGCGCAGACCGCCACTGGAGGTCGCGCCGTAGAGATTACCTGTCTGGTCGAACACGACAGCCCCGACGGGTCCAATTCCGTTCAGACCGGTGAAGCGGTGAATGACGCTCTCCGTCCACGGGCAGAGGGCAGCTTTGCAAGCGGAGGCTGAGGGCTTTAAGTTAATAACCGTGCCACAACCGCTTCCATCGCAGGGCGCGCCGCCCAGGAAGGTGGTGCTGTACAGGCTGCCATCGGACGCGATGACCACGCTCGCTTCGGGGTTGGCGCCGTCATCGCCACCAACGAAGGTGTATAGCGGGGTCAGAACCCAGCCGGAGTTGCGGTTCACCAGCCGGAAAACCGTGCCACAGCCGGCGGCGCCGCAACTACCCCCGAAGGTTCCTCCATAGGCTGCCGTACCGTACAGATTGCCTGCCTGGTCTCTAGTCAGGCCAGCCATGGGAGTTGCCCCATCTTGTCCGCCAGTAAAGTTGTGAACGACGGTGTAGGTCTGCGCCACGGCGGCTTGGGTCATGACCGCCATCCCAAACACTGCCGCCAGCGCCAAACCAGCTGCTGCCGCAGCTCGCAGATCCATCGCGAAAATCCCCTTACCGTGTTGCCGTGCGCGCCCCATCATGATCCTCCCTCCCGGGCGAAGATTGGCATTGCGATTCACGTCCGAAGGAGTTACCCCAGAAGGCGTGGTGTATCTTTTTTGCTCCCCTTTGCCCCACAAGTCAACTGAATTGCACATTACGGTCTAAGCTATTGCAATCACGTTAATAAGCCTCACATCCCTTACCAAGAGCGGTTGCCTGTGCTACCATTTCCGATCAATCTATGCTGCGAACTACGGTGCGAACTCTGGAAGCCAGCCCGCCGGTTCGCTTCGGTCCCTACGAAGTGAACTTGGATTCCGGCGATCTGCACAAGTTCGGCTACAGGGTCCGCCTCCAACCCAAGTCATTTCTCGTGTTGCGCTCCCTACTGGAGCACCCAGGGGAACTGGTGACGCGCGAAGAGTTGAAAGTGCAGCTCTGGGCGGAAAACACCTTCGTCGAATTCGAGTCCAGCCTGAATGTCGCGGTAAGGCGATTGCGCGAAGCCTTGGGCGATGAGGCCCAGCACCCGGTTTACATCGAGACCGTCCCCCGCCATGGCTATCGCTTCGTCGGAGTGATCGAGAAAGCGAACTTGCCGCAGGCGCGGAGCCATGTCGCGGAGATATCGCCGTCCACCCATCGGGAACCGATTGCAATCTCCCCCGTGGGGATTCATATTCTCACTCCGGCGCCGCGCACTCCGCCGCTGGCTGCGCAGAAGGCTCCATCGGGAATTCTGTGGAAGTTGCTCGTACCGGCACTGGCAGTTGTCGTGGTGCTGGTCGGCGTCTTTTTTCTCAAGCAGAGCGTTACGCGCCGTTTGGTGAGGTCTGCTACACCTTCGATCGCCGTGCTGCCGTTTGTTGACACCAGTCCGGGAAAATCCCAGGAATACTTTTCCGACGGGCTGGCCGAGGAGTTGCTGAACGAACTGGCCAAGACCCCCCGGCTTCGCGTGGCGGCGCGAACGTCGTCGTTCCATTTCAAAGGTCAGGATGGCGACCTGCGCACCATCGGCCAGAAGCTCAATGTGGGATCGGTGCTGGAGGGCAGCGTTAGCCGGGAAGGCAACCGGGTACGCATCACCGCCGAACTGGTCAATGTGGACAACGGGTTTCAGCTTTGGTCGGGCAGCTACGAACGAAACCTGGATGACGTCTTCGCCGTGCAGGACGAAATCGCGCGTGCGGTGGCAGCGGAATTGAAGGTAAAGTTGCTCAGCGGGGGCGCCCCGGCTGCTCTCCCGCGTAGTACCAACCCCGCTGCCTACAGCGACTACCTGCAGGGCCGCTACTTCTATGAGCGGCGCACGAAGAACGATCTGGAGAAAGCTACTTCCTACTTCGAGCAGGCCATCAAGCTGGATCCGGGATATGCGCGGGCCTGGTCGGGATTGGCGTGGGCGCGCATGAGTCAAGCAGACTCCGCGTACGGGTTATCCTTCGAGGAAGGTTATCGGCTGGCCCGGGACGCTGCTGAGAAGGCCCTTCAGTTGGATCCCAGCCTGGCCGAAGCGCACGCGGCCATTGGCCGAATCGAGCGAACGCATGATTGGGACTGGGCCGGGGCGGACGCCTCCTTCCAGAGGGCCATCGAACTGGAGCCGCAAAACGCCCTTGCGTTAATGGGGGCTTCGAGTCTGGCCGCCAGCCTGGGGCGCTTTGATGACTCCGTCGCTCTCGGGCGGCGCGCGGTGGAACTGGACCCGCTCAGCGTCATCGCCCACGTCGCCTTGGGATTGCGCGCTTACTATGCGGGACAACTGGACCTGGCAATCACGGCGTACGAGAAAGCCTTGGAGCTCAACCCCGGTGATCCCAGCGCGCACTACCTCTTGAGCCTTGTTTACTTGGCACGATCCGAACCCCTGCTGGCACAAGCCGAAGCTCAACAGCAGCCCCGCGGTGCGGGGCGTTACGTGGGGGAGGCCCTAGCCTACAATGCGTCGGGACGCAAGCAGGAGGCTGACGCCGCAGTAAAGACTCTGGTCAGCAACTACGCCAACGAAGCTGCGTACCAGATCGCCGAGGTGTACGCCGTCCGCGGCGAATTGGACCGCTCATTTGAATGGCTGGAAACAGCGCGCACGCAACGAGACGCAGGCCTGTCTGCCATCGTGGGCGACCCGCTGCTGAAGAACCTGCGCGCCGACCCGCGCTACGCGGCCTTCCTGAAGCAGATGCGGCTGACGTGAAGCCGGCACCAACCCTCGCGCCTTGAAACGGCAATCACGTTGTGAATTTGCGATAATGAGGGCGGAAGCCCCATAACGCGACGAAGGTCGTGGGAATGGGGCGCAACACGTGGGCCCGTAGCTCAATTGGACAGAGCATCAGCCTTCTAAGCTGAGGGTTGCTGGTTCGATTCCAGCCGGGCCTACCATCTTTCAGTAAGCCGACCGTGCTCTGAATAGTCCGAGCCATTACTTATCGACTCACCGTGGTATTGGTTGAATCGAGATCTGGGGCGCCCTGCACTCCTTCAGCCCGGTGGCGCAGTCCTGATACTGCAAGTCCTTGGTCAGGCAAACTTCCAGTGCGGCAAAATCGACGTTGGGACATGAAATGCGGAACGCGCCCTGCGGTGCATTGTTGGCCTGCGCGAATTTCTTCTCGATGTCAGTTGGGCTGTCCTTGATCATGTCGGCGGGCGAGCGATACTCCTCGGGAATCTTTACATTGCCGAACGCTTTCTGGATGCTGTCGAAGTAATCCTGGGTGGAGAGGCTGCTACAGGTTCCGTGCTTGGCCCACTCGTGCTGAATCAGTCCGCTGTCGGGCATGATCGGCATCATCTGCTGGACAATCGCCTGCGACACCGGTTGCGCTGCACCGCAATCGTGTGGGTATGAGCCGCTGTTGTTCTGCGGCCACAGGCCGTGCACCACGAAACCATGGTGCTTCTTGGGGTCACATTCGCTGGACGACTTTCCCTTTGGGTTGGTGGCGCAGAATTCGGGCGCCCAGGACATGGTGAGCAGGTAATAGTCAAAGCCGGACTGCGAGGGCTGGGTGTTCTTCTTGTGCTTCGCAAACGAAGTTATGCTCAGCGAGCAGGCCAGGGCCAGTAGCAGGAGAGCGGACGCCAGTTTCTTGGTCATAGCGCGCACATGGTACCCCAACTGCTGCGTTAAGTCAGCGGAATTACCTTCAGGCAAGGTGGGTAAGGTAATCCAGGATGAAAAGCGCAGCCACGCCGATGAAGACGACCAGCGCCATCTTCACTCCCGGCTCGCGATTGACCTCGGGAATCAGATCGGAGGCGGCGACGTAAATTGTCACCCCGGCGGCAATTGGCAGCCCATAGCTCACGGCGTGCTTGCCGACGGCCATGGTAAGCACGCCGGCGAGCGTGGCCAGTCCCAGCAGCACCGAAGCGAACCATGACCGCTTCTTGCTCAGACCGCTGGCCAGCATCACCGACGTCACGGTGAAACCTTCGGGAATCTTATGCAGGAACACGGCGAGGAAAATGACCCAGCCCAGCCACGAAGAGATGAGAAAGCCCGCGGTAATGGCGATGCCATCGAAGAAGGTGTGGATCATCAACCCGAAGAGCACCGACACACGCCGGTGCGAGTGAACGTACTCGTCGGAATGGGTTTCTTCCCCGTAGTGAAAGTGCGGCGTGATGGTGTGCTCGAATAGGTGGACCAGCAGGTAACCGATCAGCACCAGAAGCGCGCCCTTGCGCCCGGCGAGTTGTAGGCTTTCTGGGACCATCTCGACCAGCGCGGTAGCCAGCATGAATCCCGCGCCGAGCGCGACGAAGTATCGCAGATAACGGCGCTCCCAGCTCTTTTGCACGATGACCGCGCCGCCAAAAACGTTGGCTGCGGCAGCGGTCAGGCCGAGCAGGATGCTGAGGAGGATGGGAGACATGGACAGCGAGAGGATAACAGAGCGGAAATGTAGGGACCAAACGTCAGTTACGAACGACTGTACCTATTAAGTGATACTGTATTGCGCATGTAAATTGGTACTCTTCCTGCCCTGCAACAGATGAAAGATAAAGAGGTCGCGTTGTGCGAGCTGCAATTTTACGAGCCTTCGGGGATGCGCCGCAGTACGAGGAATTCCCAGACCCGGTAGCCGCGGATGGCGAGGTCGTTATCGAGGTTTGCGCCGCGTCACTGAAACCTGTTGACAAGCAGATGGCGAGTGGTTCGCACTATGCAAGTGCGCAAGCACTGCCCGTCATCTGCGGCACCGACGGAGTTGGGCGTTTGGCCGACGGACAGCGGGTCTTCTTCGGTGGTACGCGTGTGCCTTATGGAGCAATGGCGGGACGCACCGTGGTCCGCAAGGCGTTCGTGTTTCCGGTGCCGGACGCTTTGGATGATTACACTGCGGCCGCAATCCCCAATCCCGGCGTTTCCGCCTGGCTGTCGCTCGAGTATCGTGCCAAACTCGTACCCGGCGAAAACGTTCTGATCCTGGGAGCAACCGGAGTCACCGGCAGACTCGCAATCAGAATAGCCAGGCTGCTGGGTGCAGGGCGCGTCGTGGCGGCCGGCAGAAATCGCGAGATATTAGGTGCTCTGAAGGGTCAGGGAGCGGACGCCATCGTCCCACTCGACGTGTCCGCGCCGGAATTGACCCGGGCATTCACCCGTGAAGCCGGTCAAGCTGGATTTCAGGTGGTAATTGACTACGTGTGGGGCCCTGTCGCCGAAGCCTTCTTTGCAGCCGTCACTCGCAAGGAGTTTGCCGCCATCACAACGGAGACACGATACGTTCAGGTTGGCGAGAGCGCCGGCGCGAATGTCGCGCTACCCGCCGCCGTCTTGCGCAGTACACCACTGACAATCATGGGAACTGCCGGGATCGCACCTGGCGAAGTCCTCGTCGGAACCCTGCAAAAGGTGATGCTACACGCCGCTAACGGAGAACTCTCCATCGAAACGGAGGGGGTTCCGCTGTCAGACATTGAAGCAGCGTGGCGACGCGATCACCGAGGGCGGAGAATCGTCCTTGTTCCGTAGCGATTATCCGCTGTGTCTTATGTGCATCACGTCGCCGTCCTTCACGATGTACTCCTTGCCTTCCAGACGCAGCGTGCCGCGGGCGCGAGCTTCGGCTTCGGAGCCGGCTTCGAGTAACTGGTCCCAGTGGATGGTTTCGGCGCGAATGAAGTGATGCTCCAGATCGGTGTGGATGGCGCCCGCCGCGTTCACGGCCTTCGATCCGCGCTCGACCGTCCAGGCGCGACATTCATCCTCGCCGACGGTGAAGAATGAGATCAGCCCCAGCAGCTCGTAGGTCTTGCGGATAAGGCGCACCAGACCGCTCTCGTTCAGCTCGTAGCTGGCGAGAAATTCGGCGGCGTCCTCGTCGCTCATCTCGGCAAGTTCGGCTTCGACCTTGGCGCAGACCGCGAGCGCGCCGGTGTTGGGTCGCGCGGCGACATCGGTCACGCCGTACTTCGCAACCGCTTCCTCAAGGTCTTTGCCTAGCGTTGCGCTCTCGCCAATGTTGAGCACATAGAGAATCGGTTTCTCGCTCAGGAACATGAAACCCTTGACGCGTTTCTTGTCCTCGGGCGTCATCTCCATTTCCCGCAGCGGACGTTCAGTTTCGAGGTGCGCTTTGGCGCGCTTCAGCAGATCGTGTTCGCGCTCGGTTTCCAGCGACTTCAGTCTTCTTCAGGTCCTTTTCGACGCGCTCCAGCCGTTTCTCCACCTGGCCGAGATCGTTGATGACCAGGTCGAAATCAATGTTCTTGATGTCGCGCAGCGGATCAATCGGCCCAACGTGAGGAATGGAGTCGTCCTCGAAGGCGCGAACCACGTGGGCCAACGCGTCCACATTGCGCAGGTTGGCGGCAAAAGCAGTTTCGTTCAGCGCCTCCTTGCTGAGCGCCGCCACGTCTGCATACTCGACGCTGGCGTGTACCAGCTTCTTTGGGTTGTAGAGCGCGGCCAGGCGATCGAGCCGATCGTCGGGGACTTTGGCGACGCCGAGATGGGCCTCGCGCGGGTTGCCATGCGCACGCTGCGCCACCGATTGCTTGGTCAGCATGACGAAGAGAGAAGTCTTGCCCACCTGTGGCAGGCCTATGATTCCGGTTTTCATGAATGCGCTTTTCGCCCTTCACTATTCGCTTTTCGGCTCGGCCAAGGGCTGTGACCGTGGCTATCAGCCGTTAGCTCATAGCAAGCATAACTGTCTCGAACCGGCTATCACCACTCGGCTGTTGCTCGAAACTGGAAACTTGAAACTCGAAACTTCTTTACGATAATCGCCGCGCCGTCAGATAGAGCAGTGCGAGGCCGAGAACCAGCACCGAGCTTTCAATTCGCGTGGACCAGACGTGCAGGCGGTTGAACTCCACACGGCGCGCATCGTCATGCGGCACCGCATCGATCGGGTTCATTTGCTCGCGCAAGGCCAGCATGCGCGACGCAATACCGAACATGCCCACCAGCGTCAGGATGATCATCGCGTAAACGATAAGGTTCCGCAGGGCAAACGGTGCAGCGACACCGTTCACGACGCGCGAGTCGATCATCGAGGTAATTGCAAACACGACGCCGCAGGAGATCGCCATCCAGTGCAGGATTCCAAGGCTCCGGCTGACCACATTGCCGGCCAGTTGCCGCGTGGGAAGAACGGCAAAGACCGTGGGTGCGAGCACGAAGGCGAAAAAGATGAGGCCACCAATCCAGATCACCAGCGACAGCAGCATCAGGTATCGAACCAGAGACATTTAGAGCCCTTATAGGATGTAGCGCGACAAATCCTGGTCCTTCACGATGTCGGTCAGCGTGTTGCGCACGTAGTCGGCATCCACGGTGACATGCTTCTCTTTCATGTCGGAGGCTTCGAAGCTGATCACGTCGAGCACCTTCTCCATGATGGTGTGCAGACGCCGCGCGCCGATGTTCTCCGTGCCCTCGTTAACGCGGAAGGCAAAGTGCGCCACTTCTGCCAGCGCTTCAGGAGTGAACTCCAGCTTCACGCCCTCGGTCTCCAGCAGCGCGATGTACTGCTTGGTAAGCGACGACTTGGGCTCGGTGAGGATCTTGATGAAGTCCTCGACGGTGAGCGATTGCAGTTCAACGCGAATCGGGAAGCGGCCTTGCAGTTCCGGAATGAGGTCGCTGGGCTTGGAAACGTGGAAAGCACCCGCGGCGATGAACAGGATGTGATCGGTGCGCACCATGCCATAACGGGTGTTCACGGTGGTGCCTTCGACGATGGGCAGAATGTCGCGCTGCACGCCCTCGCGCGAAACGTCGGGCCCGTGTCCGCCTTCGCGCCCGGCGATTTTGTCGATTTCGTCGAGGAAGATGATGCCCGAATTCTCCACGCGCTCGACCGCGATGCGCGTCACCTGGTCCATGTCCACCAGGCGCTGCTCCTCTTCCTGGATGAGATACTCGAAGGCCTCGCTGACCTTCATCTTCCGCTTCTTGGTGCGCTGGCCGAAGATGTTGGGCAGGATGTCCTTCATGTTGACATCCATCTCCTCGACGCCCTGGTTGGTGATGATCTCGAACGCGGGCATCGACTTTTCCCGGACGTCCAGCTCCACGATGCGCTCGTCGAGCTTGCCTTCGCGCAGTTGCTGGCGGAACTTCTCGCGCGTGCGCGAGCCGGGCTCGCCAGCGAGAAGCGGTTCATTGCCCAGATTGAACCCAATCTGCTGGTCCTGTGCCGCCGGACGCGGCGGAACCTGCGCCGGCATCGAGGGAAGCAGCAGGTCGAGCAGACGCTCTTCGGCATTCAATTCAGCCTTATCGGTGACGTCCTCAAGCTTTTCCTCCCGCACCATGTCGATGGCGATCTCAACCAGGTCGCGAACCATTGATTCGACATCGCGGCCGACGTATCCGACTTCGGTGAACTTCGACGCCTCAACCTTCATGAAAGGAGAGTTCGCCAGCTTCGCCAGGCGGCGCGCAATCTCCGTCTTGCCGACGCCAGTCGGACCGATCATGATTATGTTCTTGGGGATGACTTCCTCCGCCAGTTCGGCGGGAAGCTTCTGGCGGCGCATGCGATTACGGAGCGCAATGGCAACGGCGCGCTTCGCCTGGTTCTGCCCTACGACATATTTGTCGAGTTCGCGCACGATCTCGCGAGGCGTGAGCTCGTCGAGTGCAACGTGTTCTTCATCTGCGGTTGCGGGAAGATAAATGGCCAACTAAGGTACCTCGTCTTTGGTTGCGCAGGCCTAAAGGCCTCCGAATCTTGTGCCGTCCCTAAAGGGACTTGCCCTAATTTGTACGCCTACCCAGCACTCCGCATTCGGCTTCCTGCTGGGCTAAACTGAGCCGCCCCTTCGGACTGTTGCTCGAAACTTGAAACTGGAAACTATTCTTACAGCTCCTCGATCGTCACTCTGTCATTGGTATAAATGCAAATCTTGCCGGCGATCTTCATGGCCTCTTCGGCGATCTCGCGGGCCGACAGGGTCGTGTGCTCGGACAGTGCCGTCGCGGCGGCGATCGCATACGGCCCTCCGCTGCCGATGGCGGCAATCCCAGTATCGGGCTCGATCACGTCGCCTTGGCCGCTGATGAGGAACGTCTGGCCCTGGTCGGCGACCAGCAGCAAGGCCTCCAGGGCGCGCAACATTTTGTCCGTGCGCCAGTCCTTGGCCAACTCTACCGCGGCGCGTCCCAGGTTGCCGTGATATTGCTCCAGCTTGGACTCGAAACGTGCAAACAACGAGAAGGCATCGGCCGTGGACCCGGCAAAGCCGGCGAGAATCTTGTCCTGATAGAGGCGCCGAATCTTGCGGGCGGAATGCTTGATGATGCCTTCGCCGAGGGTGACCTGACCGTCTCCGGCCATTACGACCTTGTTATCCCGGCGAACGCAAAGAACAGTAGTAGAGCGGATCAAACGCTTTCGTGGCATGAATAAGGTTGATTATAGCAGCGTGAAAGCACATGGCGCCGAAAGTTGAGTGGAAGTGACTAAGATTTCCGACTGAGGACGGAGGAACACTCTTGGTCGAGGATTTTGCAAAGATTTCAGCCAGGGTCGCGCGTTCATCCTTGTGAATCCGTCGTTAAAGCGCTTTACTCGGGCTGGCCCGATGGCTGGAATCGAGCTGGGCCAGCAGGTCGTCCACGCGCGCCTCGAGAATGTTGCGGATGGAACAGATCCCCAAGACCTTGCCCTGATCGTCCACAATGGGCATGTGGCGATAGTGCCGCTCCAGCATGACCGCCAGGGCTTCGCTCGGCGTGGTCTCCTGGGTCGCCATTTCGACGATGGGACTCATCAGCTCACGCACCGGCGTGGTCTTGGGATCGCGCCCGCTAAGGGCAAATTTCGTCAGCACGTCACGTTCGGTGAACATGCCCGCAACGACGCCGTGCTCGTCGATGACCGCAACCGCGCCCACAGTTTTTTCGGTCATCATTTGGATAGCATCTTCCACGGTTGCCAGCAGAGACACGGTTGCTGGTCCCTCGTCGCACCACTGGAGAAGACTCATGATGTCTGGAATTCCTTTCGCTGGAAGAAGCGAGGTTATGTCCCCGCGCGCCAGGAGTCAAGGGGAACTACGGCGTCACGGCAAGTCGCTGGGATTTGGGTGAACGTGATCTGGTGGTAAATAATGTCCCGTGCATCTTGACGATACCATCGTGGCCATTGCAACTCCTGCCGGTCGGGGTGGGATCGGTGTGGTGCGTCTGTCGGGCGCCGAGGCCCGCAACATCGCGCGTCCGATGCTGCGGCTCGCGCACGGACACGACTTGGAAGCTGGGCGCGCACTCTTTGGCGAGCTGATCGAGCCCGCCAGCGGCGAGCGCCTCGACGAGGCGGTGGTTACCTACTTCGCCAAACCGCACTCCTACACAACTGAAGACGTGGTCGAAATCTCCTGCCACGGTTCGCCGGTTGTGCTTCGGCACGTGGTGCAGATGGCACTTGCAGCGGGAGCGCGGCTGGCCGAGCCTGGCGAGTTCACCATGCGAGCCTTTCTCAATGGCCGCATTGATCTCACACAAGCCGAAGCGGTGCGCGACCTGATCGAATCGCAGACGCTTTACCAGGCTCAAATCGCTGCCCGCCAGCTTGAAGGTGCTCTGTCGAAGCGCTTGCAGCCGACAAAGCAGGAGTTGGTGGAATTCGTCGCCATCCTCGAAGCGGGCGTGGACTTCGCCGAAGACGACGTCTCGGTGATGGCGGACGAGCAGATTGTTTCGCGCATCACCGCGATCCGTGCGCCGTTGCAGGAACTGCTGGACAGCTTTGCGTTTGGTAAAGTCGTCCATGAGGGCTTGACGCTGGCCATCGTGGGGCGTCCCAACGTGGGCAAGTCCAGCCTCTTCAACCGGCTGGTGGAGCACGAGCGCGCGATTGTCACCGCTACACCCGGAACTACGCGCGATCTTGGTAAGCGAGACGGTTTCCATCGGCGGCATTCCGGTGCGTCTGGTGGACACCGCCGGCATTCGCACTGCGCTCGACGAGGCTGAAAGCATCGGCGTTCGCAAGTCCGTCGAAGCGATCGCTGACGCCGACATCGTCCTGGTTGTGCTCGATGTCTCGGAATTGACAGACGGCGATTTTGCGCCCGACGCGGCGTTGCTGGAGAAAACCCAGGACCGTCCGCGAATTGTAGTCTGCAACAAGAGCGATCTGCTAGCGGTGATCGCGATCGGATTACGAGCCAATTACCCATCAACGGCCAAGGTTCGCCCGCGATTTTCACGTCAGCTCTGACCGGCGAAGGCGTCGAGCCATTACGCGCAATGATTCTGGAAACGGTGCGCGGCGATACCGGGGTGCAGCAGGAGAGCGGCTTCTTGACCAATGTTCGCCAGCAGAAGCTGGTGGAAGACGCGATTGCCGCGCTCGACCGTGCGGCCGCCGCTGTGCCTCTGAAGACACCGCACGAGATGATCCTGCTCGATCTTTACAATGCGCTGCGTCCGCTGGACGAAATCACCGGCGCGACTACTGCGGACGACATTCTCAAATTGATCTTCAGCTCGTTTTGCATCGGAAAATGACAATCCCTGCAACTGGAGACCCCTCCGTCTCTTGACAAGACCGTACTAGCTAAGTAAATTAGCTAACGTGAAATACCACACCGTCCACGAAGCTAAGACCAACCTCTCGCAGCTCATCCAGAAAGCTTGCCAGGGAGAAGAGGTCATCATCGCACGCGGCAAGAAGCCCGTTGTGAAGCTGGTACCGGTAGGAGAGGTGTTAGCTGAACGCGTCCCAGGCGGCTTTGAAGGTCAGATCTCGTGGACAGATGACGCCTTCGATCCGCTCACCGACGAAGAAATGCGCGAGCTTGGATTCGAGTGAATCTTCTCGTAGACAGCCATGTCTTGTTGTGGTGGTTTGCTTCGCCAAGCAAGCTTTCAGCGCGGGCATCGGACGCACTGAAGGGCTCCGGCAACCAAGTATATGTATCAGCCGCAGTCGCGTGGGAACTCTCGATCAAGGTCAGCTTGGGCAAATTGGATGCGGCGCGTCTCCTCTCTGATCTCGCCAGCGTATTATTCGAGCGCCGCTTTAGACGTTTGGCAATCTCCGTCGATCATGCGATTCGAGCAGGTGCGCTACCGCGCCACCACAAGGACCCTTTCGACCGCATGCTGGTTGCACAGGCCCAGGCGCTCGGATTCCCAATCGTGAGCGCAGATGCCACGCTGGACCGTTATGGGGTCGCGAGGATCTGGTGAGAACTTCGACGGTGCTCCCAGCACTGTGCGAACTTTGTGTCTTATCGGATAACACGAACCTGGACGCCGATCCGCGCCGGGATTAGTGCCTAGGACGGCGAGGATGGCCGACACCGTTGAGGACGATCCTACTCACGCTTGGCATCCGCCCGACGTTCTGCAATCAACTCGTCCGATAACCGAGTGCCGCGTTTGACGTAGCGGCCAACAAGTTGCTGCGCTTTGGCGATACGGTTTCTGACCGCCGTGATGTTCGGTTCGCTGTCTCTTGCTCTAAGCAACATCTCATCACCATGCCATAAACTGGAATTTCCGACCGCATCGCTCACTTTGACAAGCTGCCCAGCGCCGCCCTGAATATCGCGTCGAAGTTTTCCCGCCCTGCCGATTGCACGGCGCGTTCAACCGCCTTTTCCGCCAGCGCGCGCTGGAAGCCAAGGTTGCTCAGTGCCGAGATCACGTCCTCTTCCACTGCGGAGTGTGACACCACTGGTTGCGGCGCGCCAAAGCCTTCCAGCTTGTCGCGCAGCTCGACGCACATGCGCTCGGCCGTCTTCTTCCCGATGCCGGGAATCCGCGTGAGCCGCGCAAAGTCGTTGCTGCGGATCGCGCCCACCATGTCGGCGGTCGCCATCCCGCTGAGAATCGTGATGGCCAACTTGGGTCCGATGCCGCTCACGGTAATCAGCTTCTCGAAGAGCTGCTTTTCGTCTGCGCGCAGGAAGCCGTAAAGCGCGATCGCGTCCTCGCGTACGTGAGTGTGGACATGCAACGCGACCTCGTTGCCCAGTGCGGGCAGGTCGGAGAAGGTCGGCACCGTGATGTTGACGTCGTAACCCACACCCGCAGCCTCAACGATGGCCTGGTTGGGATGCTTGGCAATGAGACGTCCGCGAAGATGGGCGATCATGCGGGATGATTGTAAATGGCCGATCGTGGGTTCACCACAGACATGCGGAGAAAATGGAAAATCTAAGTCGTGCCCGCGACGAACCAGCGATAAACTTCCGATGCAATCGACTCGCAGGTCTCAGCGTTATAAGGTTATTTGCTATGCCTAACCGCCGACGGCCCAACGAACGGGCCGAAATCCAGAAATCGCCGACGCGAGCTATCCAGCTCACGGCTGTAATGCTACGCAACGCTCGCGTCCTCTCCCGCGAGTTCTTCAACCGCGACCCGATCATCGTGGGACGCGAGTTGCTGGGCAAGCTGCTCATCCGGCGCGCCGGACGAAAGTTGCTCGCCGGCCGCATCGTCGAGGACGAAGCCTATCTCGGCGCCGACGACCCTGCCGCACATGCCTACGCTGGTCTCACACCCCGCAACGCGGTGCTCTTTGGCCCGCCGGGACACGCATACGTGTACTTCATCTACGGCAACTACTATTGCCTCAACGTCTCGTGCATGCCCGAAGGTCTGGGCGAGGGTGTCCTACTGCGCGCCATGGAGCCGGTCTTCGGCCTCGAAACGATGGCCCGCGCGCGTGGCGTCAAGCTATCCACCCCTCCAGGTATTCCGCAGGTACGCCTTATCTCCAGCGGCCCGGGACGCATGTCGGAAGCACTGGAGGTTACTCGTGCCCGCGACAATGGAAAGGACCTGACCTCGCGGCGTTCGGACCTGTGGTTTGCCGATGATGGTTATCGCCCTGAACGCATCGCTGCCACGCCGCGCGTCGGAATCAGGAAAGCGGTCGAGCAGCCACTGCGATTCGTGGTTGCGGGCAACCCGTTCGTCTCAGCGAAGAGGGTGGAGTAAGCTCGATCTTAGGCGCCCTCGGCCACCGGTCGAACAGGAACCGCAGGGCAAATCGTGAGCCGATTGGCAATGAAGGAACTCCCACCAACCAATAAGATCGATAGCAGCCACGGAATGGCCATTGAGAGGTGGAACAATCCCGGGTTGAAGCGGATCGCCGCGATCCATAGCAGCAGGCCCAACACTCCGCTCACCAGGGCAATCGCACGCTCAGGGATCCATGGTGTTCCGCATAACGCCCATAGCGCCATGGCGAAGGGAAATGCCGCCACCAGGTCCACCAGATAGTGCTCGCCGCCTCCGAGCGTGGCGAGGACGGTCAGCAGCAAGTAGGCGAGCACAATCCAGCGCCAACGCGAAGAGCGCCACAGCCAGTACACCAGCAAGGCCCAGGCGACGTGCAGCGATGGGATAGCATTGCGCGGGAAAGCTGGATCCAACACCACCGGATGCAGGTCAGCGGCAGAGATAGCGGCGCAACTCGCCGGCTCTTCGCCCAGAAAGCAAGGCGATCCCAGCAAGTAGACTGGACCACAGGCCGGCAGCAGTCGATAGGCTTGCATTCCGAGCAGTCCGGTCAAAACCATCAGCGCCAACACCCGCATGGGTTGTCCGCGCCGTCCTAGTGAATACGCGTATGTGGCCGCAATGGCCAGCACGAGGCTTTCGTACACTACGCTGATGAGCAGGAATAGATGCAGGCGCTCCACCCAGTGGTTCGCCAACAAGCTCGGGTTAAACCCAAAACCGAGATCGGCGTAATAGATGTAATTATCGAGCGCATACCAGTTGCCGACCGAGGCGCGCCTGAACGCCCAGGCGCGAAAGAAGACATAGAGCACAAACAGGATGGCAGGGGCCAGGGTCCAGCCTGAAATCTGTCTTCGGAGGCGAAACCAGCGCAGGGCGACAATGAGAGCGCCAATTAGCCCGAGGATGGTGGGGCGGATGAGCAGGGGGTTCATGTTGTCAAGTTGCAGGGCCGAGCCAGGATTCCTCCGAGGCCAGCTTCACCCATGCCGCCTTATCCCGGAAGAACCCAAACCTTGATGGGGATGACCGTGGCAGGTCAGAGTGCAGGAGTTTGTGCCGCGGTTATACGAAATCGGTGTGCCGCCGTTCGGTGCGACGACGTTGACATCGAAGTTGACCAGCCGCTCACCCGAGATGTAGGGATTGGTTGCGCCCATTCCGTGCCCGGTGTGACAGGTCGAACAAGTGAACCCGTCGTTGATGTGCCGGCTGTGCTCGCTGAAGCTCGAGTTCGTCATGATGTTGCCCAGATCGTGGCACTTGCCGCACATCCCGTAAGGGCCATTCACTGTGAGATCGGGGTTGGGAAAGAGATTGGTAATGAACTGGCCCGGCGCAGTGGCCTGCGAGAACTCGTAGCGACGTTCCAGGATGTGCATGAACTTGGAGCCATGAGGCCCGTTTGGTCCAGCGCCGCCGAATTCACGGTTGTCGTCACTGTTATGACAATCGCTGCAGAAGATCTGGGTGCCCATCGCGCGCCCTTGGCTGATACCGTCAATGTTGGTCATGAATTGGCGCAAGCTGGGCTGCGGAAACGGGCTGTTGCGAGGATGAGTTACGGGATGGCTCGAGGTCGCCGTCATACTGAATTGCGGAATCACGTTCAGCGAATCGGGCGCTGAAACCGCCCAGATCGGCAAGTAGCCAAAAACCGGCATGCTGACCTTTCCAGTACTGGTTCCATGGCAGCGCAGACAATTCTCATACTGATTGATCGCCGGATAGACAACCGTCACTCCGTCGGTCGCGCTGATGCCGGTCACGTTGGTCTCCGAAACGCGAATGAGCGGCGGAGGAGGAAAGTTTCCGACCCTGCCGTCGGCGTGGCCACTGTGACAGTCGGCGCAGGTGGAGTGCCGGTTCTGATTGAGTAATGCGCTCTCCGCCGCGTCGTGCACGCTGTTTCCGGTTGTAAAGGGATGGCCGATCTTGGCAAACTCCGCAAATACATTGGGAGCAGCCGGAGAAAGATTCGAGCCGCCATTGTGACAGGCAACGCAGTCCTGCTCGTTCGGTCCGCGCAGCAGTCTTGCCGGTCCCAGGGCGTTATGCGGCATGTGGCAGGCGTTGCATCCGTTCAGGGCGACGGTTCCATAACCGCCAACATAGGGCTGATTGGTCGTCTTGTTGGTAGCTATGGCGTGAATGCTGTTGGTCCATCCTGCCAGGTGGTTGGTCTGCCCCACGACCACGCGGTTGGGATCGTGGCAGTCGAGGCACATCTGGCTGTTCGAGCTGTCAACGGCCAGGAAATTCAGGTTGATCTGGTCTCCCGCCTGCACATGAGGATTGTGGCAACTGCTGCATTCGATGTTGCCCTTCACCAGCTTCACTCGACCGGTGGGATCGCCTGTCTTGCCTTGCGACACCAGGCTGGCCACCAGGTCCGGGGAATCCTTCATCGGCAGCACCAGACTGAACGGATGTGAGGATTGCAGGGCTGTGCCGAATACGTCGGAACTCTTCATGCTCCCGCTGATCGGGATCTTCTGGTAGGCAATGGTTTGTCCCACGGCTACGGTGCCGTCATGACAACTCAAACACAGGCTGCTGTCGGCGCCTAAAGTGGGCTGTGTGCCCTTCTCCACATAGGTGCTGCTGTCGTAGGTGGTGTAGATCGCACTCGATAGTTGCTGGTCCCACAAGGGAGTGATGCCCCCCATTCCGGAGTGGGGAGCGTGGCAATACAGACAAGCCTGCGAAGCGATACCGTGTACCGGCGAGGAGCTGCTGGGTGAAAGATCGTGGGAGCCGAGCACGTCTTGCTGGACCTGTGCCAGCAATGTGACGGCAGCCAGCATCACCACGCCGCAGGCCCATGACAGCTTCGACATCACTGCATGCCTCCTGCGGCTTTCTTGGTCAACGCGTAATAATGGAATACCTCGACCCGCCGATTGTAGGAATCCACCACGAACACGCGATCATTGTGGTCGATAAACAACCCGGTGGGCGCCTGAAAGTCCCCGAAGCCCGTACCCTGCTTCCCAAAGTAATAAAGCAGCTGGCCCTGCTGGTCGAATACCTGCACCAGGTTCGACAATCCCTCGACGACATACACATGGCCTTCCGAGTCCACGCCAACCCCTTTGGGACGGAACATATCTCCGTCGCTGTCCCCCAGCTTTCCGATGGCGTACTGAAACTGGCCCGAGCGGTCAACTTCCTGAATACGAAAATTCATGGCATCCACCACGATCAGGTTCTTGCCGTGTAACCGCAATTCAGTGGGAAAGTTGAACTCGCCGTTGCCGCTGCCATTCTGCCCGATGGTCTGCAGCACGCTGCCCTGCATGTCGAGGACGAAGATCTTATTGCGCAGCGTGTCGGTCACGTAGATGCGCTGTTCGTCCGAATCCACCGCGATCCCCGTCGGCCGCTTGTAGAAACCTTCGCCGCCTTTAAGGCTGCCGATCACGCGCCGCAACTTCCCCCCGGGATCAAAGACAAAGATCTTTCCCGACTCCGAGTCCGTCACGTAGATGTTGTCCTGCTTGTCCACCGCCACACATTGCGGCGAACGCAGCGAATTTTTTCCTTCGGGATGCGAGATGAACTTATATTTCTGCTGGGCAAAATCGAAGACATGAATGCCGAGCGATCCGGGATCGGTAACGATGATGCGGCCGCGCGAATCGGTCACTACGCTGTAGGGCCGCTGCATGGTATGGAACTCAGGTGGACCGGCAACGATATCCACAACCTTGTTCCAGAAGCCGCGCTTGATTCCCGCATCAAGCTGCGAACTGAAGCTGCGCTCGAAGACCAGCTTGCGTCCTTCCGGCAGCAGCAACACCGGCACCGTGACCTCGCTGGCCTTCTTCGATTTCCCGCCCGCGGCCATGGCGGGCGCCATTACCAGTGCGATCGCGCAGGTCAATGCCAGAGCGCGGTACAGTTGGGGTCGGGAACTTTGCACTAGAACTGATTCAGAATTGGTGTATCGCGTGGTGGAGCACGCCTTCAGGCGTGCATGACCGCGCCCCAAGACCGTCGGCTTTAGCCGCTGCGGTAACTCTTGCCTGGACTTCACCTCAGCGGCTAAAGCCGTCTTCCTAACCTCGGCATTCTTATGCACGCCTGAAGGCGTGCTCCACCCTCTCGGGATACAGTGAATGTAAAAGCGCCTTAAAAGAAATTGAACCATCTGGAGATCCCGAAGTAATAGGAGCCTACCATGTCTGGAGGGAGTCCCGAGGCGCTAAAACCCTGCACGAATTTGCTATAGCCGGCATTCATGGACAACTGGCGGAAGTTGTATTGAATCCGCGCGTTGATGCTTTCGTTGGTATTCTCCGAGCCCGTCGTCCCACTCAGCGTATTGCTGAACGAGCGAGAGTAGCTGGCAGTCAGCGAAAGCCGGCGAATAGGATTGCTTCCCACTCCAAACCCATACGCATGGCCACCATAGAAAACCAGGTCCGTAGGCAGGATGACCGGGGGCAGCGGCGTGGGAACCAGGCCCGTGGCCCCCAGCAGCGAGTTGCCACTGCTTTTCGTATAAGTCGCACTGAAGCCGAGATACCTTCCGGTAAGGCCGGTGGAATAAAACTGGTTGGAGTTTCCGTAACCGGGCAAATTTAATACGCTCTGCGAGCCGCCGACATTGGCATTCCAGTTGTAACGGCCCAATCTGTGTCCGATGCTGCCGCTGTAACCGAAGCCGGAGGTGGTGTAGCTGATCAACGCGGTCTGCGCGTTCTGCGAGTAGTTGGCCGCTCCAGTTACGCTCCACCCTCCGATCTGCCGGGAATAGTTAGCCAGAGCTACCAGGCCTGTAGCTGCCTGGCTGGTGGTGTTATTGTCACTCCGGGAAACGCTGAATACCGAACTGAAAGTGCCACCCAACAGGTGCTTCCAATACGTTACCGACCCAGTCACTGTCGTGCCGTTAAAGCTGCTGCCCAGGTAACTCTGCTCCCGGTAGTCAACGCTTCCGAGGGCGAAGATATGCTCGGTGACCTTATAGCTTCCGTAACCGTCCACATCGAACGAAGTCGAGGTCGTGCCCGGAGTGTTCTGCTGCAGGACACCGCCGGAGGTAATGATGGTCTGGTAAAGCGCGCCCAGCAGGTTGTTGGTGTAATTGCTGGACAGGCCCACATCAAGCCTGTCGATGGGATGGAAGGTGGCAGAGGCGTTCACCACATCCACGGCTCCCGAGTAGTTAGTGTCGGCATAGTCGGAGTTGAAGTAAGAGTGGTTGTAGTTGGCAGTGAATACTCCGTACCAGGGGAGCTTGTGGGAAGCGCCAAAATTGAACGAGTTGTTGCTCGAATCCGCTGTTTCTATCTGCTGGTTGGTGAAAATCTGCGGAAACTGCGACTGGGTGGCCGAGTTCACGTACCCCCCATTCAGGTTGAAACCGGCAACCTGGTAATAGGCGTGAGCGTTGAAGGAATGAAAAGCCGAAGTGCTGTCTGAATTCTCCCCGTAAATGGAGTAATCGGTGTGTCCCTCCAGAAAAGCGAAGGAAAGACTGGGAAGACCCGGCCGGTTAATCCCCCATCCGATATTCAAAGCATCGCCATTGCCATTCGTGGTGTAGTTGGGGAAGCCCGGCAACCCAAAAATCCCGCTGCTGTTGTAGCTCTTGTTATAGCTGATGGAACCCGGATAATTGCTGCCCGAGAAGATGTTCGCGCTGGCGCTGACCCCGGAGCTGTCCGAGATGGACTGCGACGCGGAGTTGGCCCGCGATTGGTTGTAATAAGGACTGACGGTGAAGGAGAGGAAGCCGGGGCTATAGTAAGAACCGGTCAAATTGGCAGCGCCGCCAAAAGTGAAGCCGTGATCGGAGTTGACGAAGTTACCATAATCCGCGGTGTATCCCGCCTGCACCAGGGCGTTCAGATCGAGGCTCACATTGTCGCCCACCGTAACTTGTGCCTGGGTAAGTGACCCCCCGGCCAGTAGCAGCACGGCAGCCATCCATGTACGACCTATCTTCATAAAACCACTGCACTTTCGGGGCAGAGCCTATGCACAGGTAAATGCACGGCGGCTGCCGTTCTGCAGGACAATCCGGGGAAGAAAGAGCCAACGATTACAACAGGTTAGGAGGGGGCCGATGGAAAGTATTGAAGGTTTGTGGGGCATCCACCCCACCGCACGGTGAAATCACACAACCGAGGCCGGGCGGGGGAGCCGGAAATCACTCTGGCGATGTGGTGGAAGCGCCGGACTTCAGTCCGGCGATATCGAGACGCTAGAGTTTGGAGGGCTTCAGCCCCGGACTCGGGCGTTGTATAGGGGTCCCTCGACCGCGGTCGCCGCGGCGACCTCCGCTCAGGAATGACAGAAATCGGACTTGCGGCGAATTACAACGCATATAACACGCAAATTTATGGTGGAGCAAGACCGCCGAAAGCCATTTTCGAGCCAGCCGCGAAGCGGCGGCAGCGCAGTGAGCCCCGGGCGGATTGCGGGGCCCCCAACACGCGCCGCTTTGGCACGTGTTGGGGTGCAAGCAAGCCCGGGGTCAGGTGGAAAATGAGATGAGCCGCGTAGCGGCGACACCGATTGAGATAGCGGGATGAAGTGCCAAGAAAAAAGTCCCGCAGGGACGGCTCAGTCTAGCCCAGCACGGAGCCGCAAGGCGGAGTGCTGGGTCAAGCAGCACATTGCCCCGAGCCCCGTAGGGGCGGCACAAAATGGATGAGAGAACAACTCGGGCGCAGCACAATCTTTGTATCGTTCCTGCAAAGGCCGGATAATCTGCGCGAGAAACCTGCCGTCCCGACCGGGACTCGGATTGATTTTTCACGTTACCCAGCATTCCGCCTGCGGCTTCATGCTGGGCTAAACTGAGTCGCCCCTTCGGGGCTTGTGTGGTAGCTGCAATCAAACCTTAGCGTTGTATAGGGGTCCTTCGACTGCGGTCGCCACGGCGACCTCCGCTCAGGATGACAAAACTGAATCTGTGGCCGAATTACGGAGAGCGAACGGCCAGGTCTTGTTTGCGGCAGTGGAGCGAAGTGCCAAGTTGACTTTTTCTTCCAAGGATCCGTGTTCATCCGTGCAAATCCGTGGCTAAGAAGACGCTCTCGGCCGCTCTACAGCTCTTCCACCTTGGCCCCGGCGCGCAGCTTCTTGTCCAGGCTGGCGCGGAGTTGTTCCTGCTTCTGCTGCTGCATCTGCTTTCTGCAGGGAGTCCTTCACGTCGTCGAACGTTCTTCTCGCCCGCAGGAATGTGGGCATTCAGCCGGATGACGGTGTACACGCCCTCGAACTGGATCAGGTCGCTCACCTGCCCGGGCTGCATCGCCAGCAGTACCTTCACCACTTCGGGGGGAAGCTTGTCCCGTTCCACCGCGTGGTGATCGCCCATCATGACCCGGAAGTCGTCTTCCGAAATCTTTTCCGCCAGGACACCGAAGGTCTCGTAATCCTTGGTGGCCTTGGCCTGCTTCACGGCGTCTTCGGCGCGCTTATGCGCGTCCTTCAGTTGCGCGGGCGTGGCCTTGGCGGGAGGAAGTATCGATATGGTCTGGATGGCAAACGACTCCGTCATCCGGAATTGGCCGGGGTTCTTGTCGTAGTAGGCGCGAGCCTGCGCCAAGGTGACGACGGCCTTGCTCTGCACGTCCTGCTGCAACACCTGGTCAATCAGCAGTGAGCGGCGAATTTTGGCCCGCAGCGCCTGCTCGGAGCCGCCGC
This sequence comes from uncultured Acidobacteriaceae bacterium, assembly GCA_963760415.1. Lineage (GTDB taxonomy): Bacteria > Acidobacteriota > Terriglobia > Terriglobales > Acidobacteriaceae > Bog-257. The sequence goes on from CAVXDA010000018.1 coordinate 233,662, forward strand.
CTTCGGTCTTTACGTAGTTCTTGTAATCATCGGGGTTCTTGAACTGCTTGCGAAAATCGGCAACGGCTTTGTCGAGCTTAGCGGACGATACCGTCATGCCGCGCTTCTGCGCGTCCTGGTACACCAGCTCTTCGAAGACGATCATCTTGAGCGCGCCCTGCCGGATTTGCGGTTCCAGTTCCTGGGGAAAGCTGCCGTTGTGCTGGCGGGCATAGGGAAAGATGGTGTACATCTCACGCAGCAGGTCGCGGTCGGTCAGGACCGTTCCGTTGACCCGGGCCACGGGTTTCCCCGAGGCCACCGGCGCCTGCGCCGCGAATAGGCTGGCCGGCTTCGCGGTCCCCGACGAGGCATGAGCCGAGGCCATCTGTCCGAGCATCGGGATGCTTGCCATGAGCAGGATTGCGCGAGATTGCTAAGCGGTACTTCATAACTTCCTCGCAGAAAGAAGGGGGGAGAAGCTCTCCCCCCGAAGTGAACCTCCGGCAGACTAGGTCGTCGGGATGATTCCATTGTGCAGTTCGTTGGACTCGCCGCCGTGGCAGTTGCGGCAGAACTGCGCCGCAGAGTTGCTGGCCGGGTTGCCCGGGTTGTAATAGCCGCGAATGAAGAACATCGTCTGATAGGTGCCCTTGGTCCCAGCAATCGTGCCGTTGTAGGCGGTCATGCTGTGCTGGTCGTGGCAGCTGGTGCAGGTTACCCCGTTCTTGTCTGCGTTGCCGGGGAACTTAACCAGGCTGACGGTGAAACCATAGTCCTTCACGAACTGCGAGGACGCTGGTCCGTTCATCAGCAGATTGCCGCTGCCGTCGAACGAGCAATCCCAGTTGTACGGCCGCCGCAACCTACGGTCGGCATTGGGACCCACTGGGTGGTCGTTGTTGTAGTCGCCCTTGGTGCCGCCGTCGTTGCCCAGCCAGGTCGGGGCCGTTCCGCCGATCTTGTTGGGGATGGTCTCGACCGTCTGACCGGTCATCATGCCGTTGACCGCCAGGTTGCCGTCATGGCAGCTCAGGCAGAACATGACGCCCGTGGCCGGGTCATGCGCGCCCGCCAGAGTGTTCGCTGGCAGGGTAATGGGGAAGCCACCGGCATCGCCGAAGGCAAAGGTCTGGTTGTAATAGGGAGTCAGGTCCGCGCCCCACAGTGCAACATCACCGGAGGTCGGATCGGCTGTCTTGATGCCGTTGCCGCGAGCGCCGCTATGCGGGCTATGGCAGGCTACGCAGCCCCGGCCGTAAACCAGGTGAGCGCCCAGGACGTCGGAGGTTGGCGAGTATTGCGGAGGCTGCGCCATCACTACCGTCGCCGCAGCGAACACCAGAAGAAGAACTAACATTACTTTTTTCATGAGATCGATCTCCTGATCAATTTGTACTTTTTATAGCCGGGAGGCCAGGCCCCATCAGCCTCACGCCTATCTATTGTGCACGTAGCTGACCAACTATGAAGCCGCCATTCAGAATGTCAGAATCTACCTCTCAAGTTATTGAAAATAAAAGCCGTATGTGCCGATAGAGGAACTGGCACGAGAGTGCCCTGAGCCTTTTGCCTGCGTGAAATCAACCAGTTCACTTTGACCTTATGCCAAATTCCGCAACTGGCTGGAGGTGATTGGGGGGAAAAAGGGAGGGAGGCAGTCGGCAAGCGCTTCTGTTCCATTTTGGGAAACTTACGAAAATATTCTTGAAAAATCCTGTAACGCTTTTTGCCCGTTTTGCGTTTATTTATGTGGTCCCGGTTTACTTGGGCGTCGGCGGTGTTGATGTCTGTGCCGGTACCGCATCCTTGGCTACTACGCTCTTAGGCGTCTCCGAGCTACCCTTGCTGGTTCCCTGTGCTGCGTCTCTCTCCTGCTTTAGCTTCTCCGCCTCGGCATCGGTAACGTAGCGGAACATCTGCACCCGGCCCTGGTATTGCTCCGAGGTAATGACGCGGTTGGTCTTGTTGTCGATGGCGATGTCATAGGGGTCCTGGAACTGCCCGGGATATCCTCCCAATTCGCCAAAGTAGATCAACAGCCGGCCCTCGTTGTTAAAGACCTGTACCCGTTGCTGCATTGCATCCACCACCCAGATGTGGCCGTCGGCATCGATCGCGATTCCCTTGGGGCGAGCGAAATAGCCGGGACCGTCGCCGTTCTTGCCGAAGGTGCTGATGAAGTTGCCGTCAGCGTCAAAGATCTCCACCCGGTTGTTTAGCGTGTCTGTGACGTACACATTGCCGTCGCCATCAACGGCAACGTTGGTCGGCAGCGAAAACAAACCCGGCTCGGTGGCCAGATGCTTCCGGCTGGGCGTGCCAATCTTGCGCAGCAGCTTGAAGCTGTCCGCGTCGAAGACCTGGACTACATCATTGCCGGTGTCCACAACGTAGAGCAGACGATTGGTGGTGTCGATGGCAATGCCACCGGGGCGTACCAGCACCTCGGCGCCGAACGAATTCTCCTGCTGGTGCTTGGGGTTGATTACGGCGATGTGATGCAGCTTGTCATCGCTTACGAAGATACGGTCGTTATCGTCGATGGCTAATCCCACGATCAGGCCAAAGTGAGCCTCGTGAGCGTTGCGGATCATCTCCACCGCTTTTGTCTCGGGGTTAAAGATGAAGATGGCGCCGGCTCCCTGGTCTGCGGCGTAAATGTTGCCCTTGGAATCGAAGGCTACGCCATAGGTGCGGATGAGCTGGAAGGGAACCGTAACGTTCTGGTCCACGTCGGGCTTGGTGCCGGCGAGGCGGTCCATCCAGGTTTGCTTTGGCTTGCTGTTCTTCTTGTTGACGGCGGCATTCCAATCAATCTTCTCGCCGGTAAACTGCTGCAGGAACCGGATGCGGGCAATCGCCGGCGGGTTCGGCCACACGATCTTGCTGATGTCGAAGTTCACTCTCTTGGGCAAGCCCGCCGTTGGGGTCGGCGGTCGCTTTTTTCTTCTTCTGCGCACTCTGCGCATAGCCTGGATTGGGCAAAAGAAATACCGCGAGCAGCGCCAAAACCAATGTCACGACGGTCGTCCAACGGTGTTTCGGGTTCATACTTTGCGCAGACATCATCAACTCTCCATCGAAAGCTATTTCGGTCGTATCAGTGTGCTCTTGTGGCACGTGTCGCAAAATGCCATGCCTACTTTTTGGTCTTTCACCAGCAGATCAGCTTGTGCCGACGAGTGCGGCTGATGGCACGTCAGGCAGGTCATCTGGCCTGCAGCAGGATTCTTGGAATCGATTGGCCCGGTTACGGGGTGGAAGTCCACCGGGTGCCCTGCGTTGTACTTCAACGGCAGGACCGTAACCTTGTAGGGAAGCGGGAGCTTCACTTTGCCGTTAAAGATGGCAACCATGTGCTGGCTCTCCAGCTTTTCCGGGACGGTGTCGGGCCCGTGGCACTCCAGGCAAAGGGTGTTAACGTCGGCCGCGCGCAGCAAATGCGCATTGTCGCCACCGTGCGGCTCGTGACAGGTGGCACAGCCGGTCTTGAATGCCGGCTGGTGCAGATGGGCTTTCTTCTGCTGTTCCGCTTGCTCGGAATGGCACGTCAGGCAGGCGTTCACGGGATCGGGCTGCACAAAGCCCGGCGTCTTTCCGGCGTGCGGATTGTGGCAGGCGATGCATTCGCCTTGCGCCCCGGGATGCTGGACCTTGGCGCTGTCAATCTTCTTGGCCTGCTCGTCGTGGCAGGTGACGCACAGCGCCTTGGAGTCGGCCTGGGTCAGGACAACCTTGCCGTCTTTGGCGGGCTGGTGGCAGGTGTCGCAGGACTTGTCCGCAAACGGCGGATGGGTGAACTTCTGCATCAGGTTGGCTTGCGACGACTGGTGCGGGTCATGACACTGCACGCAGTTGGCGGTGCCAAACGGCTGGCCCTGATGCGCCTTCACCAGCCCGGCATCTTTCGGGTCGTGGCAGTCGATGCAGAGCGCGGGCGTGGCCTTGGTCAGGTGATAATCAAACTCTTGCTTGCCCTTTTCGCCGACCTTGTGGGGCATGTGACAGGTTTCACAGCCCATGTCCAGCGCAAGGTGACGGCTGCCGCCGGCCGGAACGTTTAGCCCTTGGGTGTGGCAGGTCAGGCAAAGGTTGTCATTCTTGGTGGCGCCGGAGGTCGGCTTCAGCAGTTGGTATTTGAAGTCGCTGGTGTGGGGATCGTGACACTTGAGGCAATCGCGAACCGCCGGCGGATGGACCGTGCCCTTCAGCTCCGCTGGGTTCATGCCGGAGTGGCAGGTAAAGCACAGGGCCTGCGGTGTCGTGGTGGTCAGCTTGATCCGGGTGACGTCTTTGGTCACGCGGATTTCATGGCAAGTGGTACAGCCCATCGGAATCGCGGAGTGTACGAACTTTCCTTTGGCTTTGTCCTGATGGCACTCGGCGCATTTGGCGGAATCCGTGTTCTTCTCCAGCGGCACCGGATGAATGCCGCCAAACATCAGAGTCGCGCTGAAGAAAAGTCCGAACCCCACAAGGAACCGCAGAACCCTCGCCACAACTGCCTCCATCCCTTACCCAAGGTTATGTGCACGGCAATTGCCGGAAAGTGCCCTGCGGAAGGTGATCGCCCGGAGTCTCCCGGTAATTTGCTGATTCAACTAGCGATAAGGAGATCTTAGCGGCTTGAATCTTACGCCAAAAAGGTCTGACGCGGAATGCTGCAATGGGTCTTCCTCCGCACTGTGACGAAAAATCACCCAATGCGTCGAGGAAGCGGTAACGGCTGCTCTATGGCCACCGCCTCCCCGCGATGAAGTGTGCGGTTCCCTCGGCTGTCGTGAATCTTCTCCCGCGCCAAATCACACGCGAAGTGCGGGCAAAGACGCTTGTCAGGCGTCTCCGTGCGTTCGTACGACTGCTTCCTAGCCAAGCTAAGCTAATGAATGTAAATGGCCAGATGGGAACTGCCGACCCGCCACGTTTGGCAACCCGTGTGCACTTTCCGTAGGTCACGTTCTTGCGGAGCATGTATTGCCGGACTCGCGCACCCGAAGCTTGGGTAGGGCGCCTCCAAGAAGGACAGCGTTCCGATCGTCACCAAGGAGCAGCGGAGATGGACGAAGAAACGAAGCAAGACAACAAGACAACCAGCACCTGGACGGCGACTCAAACCTATGTCATGGCCGCCGTCTGCCTGCTAATCGGCGTGCTGGTTGGATATCTGGTGCGCGGCTCGGCCCATCCGGCGGGCCAGGCTTCAACTGCCGCTGAAATGCAGCAGCCTGCCAGCGCTCCTCCGTCCGGCCATGGGACAACAGCGGATGCCGACCCTGGAGGACATGAAACGCATGGCCGATAAGCAGGCGGAGCCCTTGCTGGCCACGCTGAAGACCGATCCCAAGAATGTCGAGGTGCTCAACAAGACCGCTCTGACCTACAAGGCGGCGCATCAATTCAAAGATGCCATCACATACTTCCAGAAAGCGTTGGAGGTCGAGCCGCAGAACGTGCCCATCCGTACCGACATGGCCTCTTGCATGTACTACACCGGCGACGTGGACGGCGCTTTGGCGGAACTTGACAAGGCGCTGACCTACGATCCGAAGCACGCGGGAACGCTGATGAACATTGGCATCATCAAGTGGAAAGGCAAGAACGATGTCAGCGGCGCAATCTCTGCCTGGCAAACCCTGCTCAAGCTGAATCCGAACTTCCCTCAGAAGGAAGTAATCGAGCACTTAATCAACGAGGCCAGTCAACAGCAAGGTACTGCGAGTGCGGCAACCCCCGGGAAAGGGTAGTTCCAAAACCTTTAGTCCAAGGACCTTCGACAATTCCTGCCGCACTTTCTGCCTCAGTTGTGCTGCACGAATGCGGCGTTCTTCTGGTTGGTCAGGGAATTGTAGAGCGTCTCGATAAAAACATCCTGAGTGACGAACTTGCTGGCATACTTCTTGTCCCAGGCGGCGAGGACTTTGTCCTTCTTCATTTGATCGAGGGTGCTGCCCTTCTTGAGCGCGGCCTCAACGGCTGCAGTCGTCTCCTTCAGCATCTGAATGTAGTCGCGGACCTCGTCGAGGTTGGAGAGTTGTCCGTGGCCGGGGATGACCTTCACGTCGGGCGGCAGCATGGGAATAACTTTCTCGCAGGCCGCGATCATGCCCTGCACGCTGCCGCCGGAAGCCACATCGATGAACGGGAATCCGTAGCGCACGAAGTCATCCCCCATATGCACGACGTTCGCCTTGGGGAAGAAGATGATGGAATCGCCGTCGGTGTGACCTGCGGGAAAGTGCAGGGCGCGAATGTCTTCTCCGTTGAGGTGGACGGTGACGTCGTGATCGAAGGTGATGATGGGCAAGGCGCCCTTCTCAGCCGGCTTCACGTCCATCACAACGGAGCCGCCATTACCAGCCTTGCCGCCGGTTTGCATGCGCTTGCGCACGTTGTCCTGAGCGATGACGGTTGCTCCTTTGTTGGCAAACGGGTCGTTTCCACCGGTGTGATCGCCGTGGTAGTGGGTATTGATGACGAAGCGCACCGGCTTGTCGGTCACGCCGATGTTCTTCAGCGCGGCGGCGATCTTGTCGGCCAGGGGCGCGTATTGGTCGTCCACGATGACGATGCCGTCGTCTCCAACGGACGCAGCAATGTTGCCCCCGGCGCCCTCCAGCATATAAATGTTGCCGGAGACCTTGGTGACTTTAATTTGCACCTTGCTGAAGTCCTGATCCTGGGCTGAAGCCAGTGCAGTAAAGAACAACGTCATAAGAACCAGGAACGAAGTCCGCCTTGTCATATCATCCTCATCCGGTCGAGTGGTGACGCGAATCGCGCGCAAGTATAGCAAGCGCTCACCAATCCTCAAAGAAGTCGAACGCTACAGCCAAATCGGCGCAGAAAATGTAATGATGTATCGGGAAACGGGGACCCCGAACTCAGTGACTATCGTCGAAGCCATCCGCATCGCCCTGCTGTCGCTGTGGGCAAACAAGCTGCGCTCGGTGCTCACTCTGCTGGGGGTGGTCATTGGGGTCGCGGCGGTGATTGCGGTCGTCACCTTTGTGAACGGCATCAACGGCTATGTGGCTGAAAAGATCTTCAATCTCGGCGCCAACGTCTTCATCGTCAGCAAACAGCCCAATGTGGTGACCGATGTCGATGACTTTATCGAGGGAAACAAGCGCAAAGACCTGACCCTGGACGAGTACCGGGAGGCAGCCGCGGGCTGCGCCGCGTGCCAGGTTGTGGGCGCGGGGATACGCAACTTCAATGGCAAAGTTGTCTATGGGACCCAGAACAGCACCGACACCTGGATCCGGGGCTGGACCCCCACGATGGCCCGCATCTACGACCTTGATCTCGTGGCCGGGCGGATGCTCAACGACAACGATGAGAACAACTCTTCCGCCGTGGTCATCATCGGCGACGACATCCGCGAGAACCTGCTGGGCGGCACCGATCCCTTGGGAAAGGAGATCCGCGTGGATGGCAAGGTCTATCGCGTCGTCGGGGTGGGCAAGAAAGAGGGCAAGACCCTGGGTCAGAGCCGCGACAACTACGTCATCATGCCCATCGCTACCTGGCTGAAGGAGTACGGATCGCACAACAGCGTCACCATCTGGGGAAAGGCATTCGATGCCGGCGCGCCCTTCGAACAGGCCATCGACCAGGTACGCGTCATCCTGCGCGCCCGCCGGCATGATCGCGTAGGTGAAAAGGACAGCTTCGTCATCGAGACCAACCAGAGCTTCCTGTCCATCTGGTCGAACTTGAGCGGAACGTTCTTCATCGTGATGATCGTGATCGCTTCCATTTCTCTGATCGTAGGCGGCATTGTGATCATGAACATCATGCTGGTTTCGGTCACCGAGCGCACGCGTGAGATCGGTATTCGCAAAGCGCTGGGGGCGCGGCCGCGCGACGTGCTGCGGCAGTTCTTGATGGAAGCGGTCACGCTGGCGCTGGTCGGCGGCTTATTCGGCGTGGCCGGAGGCGTCGGTATCGCCAAGCTGGTGACGCTGGCAATCGGGATGCCGTCGGCGATCAAGACCTGGGCGGTCGTTGCGGGTCTGCTGGTGGCGGCCAGCGTGGGGATTTTCTTCGGCGTCTATCCCGCGCGCAAGGCAGCGAAACTGGATCCGATTGTGGCCTTGCGGTTCGAGCTCTAGAAGAAATTAAGGTTCCGAGTCGACGCAGCCGAGGTGTCGCTACGCTCCGTTTTCAAACTCCGAGATCTAACCATGGGCTTGGACCGGTGTCAGTCTGAAGACGCCCTGTGTGCGAGAATCGAAACCACGGCTAGACAGGCAATCAGGAGGAATCATTCATGCGTGAAGTGATCGCGACCGACGACGGACCCAAGGCGATCGGACCATACTCGCAGGCCATCAAGGCCAACGGGCTCGTGTTTGTATCAGGACAAGTGGCTCTCGATCCCGCAACGCAACAGGTAGTGTCCGGCGATGTCGCCGCGCAAACCGAACGCGCGCTGCAGAATCTTGCCGGCATTCTGAAGGCCGCGGGCACGTCTCTCGACCGCGCGGTGAAGACCACTGTCTTCCTGAAGAATATGTCCGACTTCGCCGCCATGAACGAAGTCTATGGGCGTCACTTCACGCAAGCGCCGCCTGCGCGCTCGACTGTCGAGGTGGCACGCCTGCCCAAGGACGTGCTGGTCGAGATAGACGTCATCGCGCTGGCGTAGTCTTAGGCGAGTGGAACCAAGGACTTGTCGGCGGTGTCTTTACCCCAGGGAAGTATGAGAAGGGCACTCGCGAGCGCAGGAACCGCACTTGTCATCTTTGGGATGCTGGATATCACGCCGGCAGCCGGGTTGCAGGCGTTACCCGGCAGACCCGCGGTCGTGCTTCTCGAGGCGGGGCAGGCGCATATCCCATCGACTCCGATGGAGGCGGCCCTGGATGAATTGCGGCGACGATTTCCGGATCAGGTGGTGATCGGCTTCGAAGAACTGTTCGAGCCACGTCCCGAGTCGGAGCCACAGATTGATCTTGGTCCCAGGGATGCTACGCTTGAAGAAGTCCTGGTTCGTATCCGCCGTGTTGATCCGAAATATCGGGTGGAACTTCTTGAGGGCGGGCTTGTTCACGTGCATCCTGCCACGCGATCAGCAGATCCAGTCGGGCTGCTGGATATCCGCTTACACGAGTTCTTCTTGCCGCCAGACGAATGTGTACTACAGCAGATCAGCAATTCTATGGACCATCCCTTACTCCATTTTTCTTACACGCCGGAGCTAAGCGTGTATTTATGGCAAGCAAAAGAAGCGTGGTATCACGGTCAGGGCAAATCGGTACCCGGAATTGTGGGCGATTTCATGGGCGACTGCGAGCCCGAGAACCATCGGCACGAACCGATCTATCACAACATTACGGTTCGCGCAGCGCTGAATCTGATGGCGGTCCATTCGCTGCAGGTCTCCCGAGGCGATGTACCAAGCAGCGCGGCCAGTTGGTTCAAACCTAAACCCATCTCCTGGAAGTACCGTTTTCGCCGCGAACCCAATGCCGATACCGGGCTGGGGGGCGTGCCTGTCTTCCAGACTTTCTGAGCGTCCGCTACCGCTGCGATATGCTCGTTCGAGCAGAATGAACCTCACCAATCGAATCTTCGTCGCAGTGCATGTTGCGCTGACGGTGTTGGTCTGCGTGCGATACCAGCGCGTGGAGCACTGGCCGTGGTACCTGCTGTGGAACGTGGGTGCGATTGCCGTGATTCTTCTCCTCGCGCGCAAGCGGCGTGACGGCCCAGGCTGGGAATTCCTCCACGACTGGATGCCCTCCCTGTTCTTCGTCACGCTATTTGAAGAGGTCTCGTTTCTGTCGCTCGCGATTCGAGGCGACTGGCAGAATGTTCACGTTGTCGCGTTCGAGTCGCTTTTCTTCGCCGTCCCGCCCGCGCTCTGGATGCACGAGCGGGTTCCATCGTGGCTGATTGAGTTCCTGGAGTTTGGCTATTTCGCCTTCTATCTGCTCTACCCGGTGTTTGGCGGACTGTTCTGGATGTGGCGCGACCAGCCGCGCTTCGCGGGTGCATTTCGCCGCCTCATCGACGCGCTCAGCGTCGGCTACCTCCTTTGCTATGCGACGTATCTGCTCTTCCCGACGCAGAGTCCGGCGAACCTTCTCGGATTGCAGCAGATTGCCAGCGCGCAGGCAGGGCCATTTCAAGCCATGGTGCGGCTGATCCAAAGCCATGGCGGGGTGCATGGCAATGCCTTTCCCAGCGCACACATCATGCTGGCCTTTGTGGTACTTGTGTTCGCGTACCGGTTCCTGCCCCGGGTTGCGCCCTGGCTGCTGGTGCCGATTCTGCTGATGTGCGCGGGAGCGGTGTACGACGGATATCACTACGCCAGCGACGTCGTGGCTGGAGCGCTGATCGGGATTGTCGTGGGCTTCCGGTGGGCGCGGAAGACCTGAGGCAATATAGGGGTCCTTCGACTCCGACGGCCAAGGTCGGGCCGCCGTCGCTCAGGATGACAGAGCAACGATAAAACGAAACCCTCCCAACTTTGGGAGGGTCGAAATCGTTAAGGATCGGAAGCGCTAGGCCTTGACGACCTTGCCGCTGCGCAGGCAGGAGGTGCAGACGCGCATCCGCTTGTTGCCGGTCTTGGTCTTGGCGTGGACGGGGCGCAGATTGATGTTCCAACGCCGCTTGGTAACGTTGTGTGCGTGACTGATGTTGTTGCCCGAACGCGGCTTCTTGCCGCAGATTTCACAAACTTGTGCCATGAATTGACTCCAGAAGATTGCCGTGCTGGCTGGGTAAACACCTATGATAACTGATGGAAGCGGCTTCCGGCAAACCCGCACGCCTCCCGCAGCCCGTTTGACTGCGGATCGCCGCTGGCTATTCCCAACGGCCCGCAGGCAACGGTGCTACACTGGCGCCGAATGGCCAGGAAGTCTCAAAGTTCCGGCGACAGCGGCAAGGATGAGTCTGTTCCAGCCGGCATCCTCTACCTTGTCGGCACGCCCATCGGCAATCTCGAAGACATTACGTTGCGCGCCTTGCACACCTTGAAAGACGTGGACCTGATCGCCTGCGAAGATACCCGGCAGACCATCAAGCTGCTTAACCACTACGGCATTGAGAAGCCGACCGTCAGCTACCACGAGCATAACGAACTCACACGTGCGCCCGAGTTGATTGTGCACCTGGAAAACGGCGACAACATTGCCCTGGTAACCGATGCGGGAACGCCCGGAGTGAGCGATCCTGGATATCGCCTGGTGACACTTGCCGTCCGCCATCACATCCGTGTGGTGCCGATTCCGGGGGCCTCGGCATTTCTGTCGGCGCTGGTGGCCAGCGGGCTGCCCACCGATTCGTTTCGCTTCAGCGGCTTCCTCCCCGCCAAGGCCGGCGCGCGGCGCACCGCGCTGGAGGCCATCCGCGACTCCCCGCGCACGCAGATTTTCTACGAAGCGCCGCACCGCATCGTGGAGACGCTGCGCGACCTAGTGGAGAGCCTCGGGCCGGAGCGCCACGTCGTGATTGCCCGCGAGGTTACCAAGCTGCATGAAGAGTTTCTGCGAGGGCGCGCCGACAGTCTGCTGGAACAACTCGAGCAGCGCGGTGACATTAAGGGCGAAATAACTCTTCTGATTGGCAAAGCCGAAGAAATGCCGCAGACGCAGGGTGCTTCCCAGCACATTGCGCAGCGGGTGCGGGACCTAATGCGCGGTGGTGAGCTCGAAGAAAAAGCTGCTCTGAAGCAGGCCGCACGGGAGTTTGGATTGTCCAAGAGCGAGGCCTACCGCGAGTTACAGAGAAGCAAGAAAGAAAAAGCGCTTACAAACTAGCCTTCTTGCGCTCGGACTTAAGTAGCTTTCGCGCGAGCGGCGGCCACCTGCATAGGATGGAACTCGAAGCGGTTCAGGCCGGCGCGGACCGAAGGGTCGTTTTCGCCGAACTGCCGCGCTTCGGCTTCATCCGCGACTTCCAGGACCCCCAAACCGAAAGCCCCGTCGGGAGCCATCACCGGACCGTAGAGAAGGAGTTTGCCTTCGGCGAACTGCCGCAGCGCATACGCCGCGTGCTGCTGCATCAACAGCCGCTCTTCATCGGTCATATCCATGGGGAAGGTCGCGCGCGGACCCACCAGTCTGCAGAAGTAATGCTTCTTGCCCATGGCGAACATAATAGCAAACGGACTGCAGGAGAACAGCCAGGGACATCTGGCCCACTTCGGCGCAACCGGCCAGCGGCTATTTGACAATCGGGACAGCCCTGCTCAACAATAGCGTCAAGTTCGTAGCTGCTGGGCAACGCGCCATGTTATGCCCGCGCCGCGCGGCATTCTGCCTCGTCGGCGATCCAAGGACAATCGTTATGGCGAAGATCCTTTGCGTCGACGACGACCAGCACATTGTCACCTTGAAGTGTGCCATTCTGCAGGCCGCCGGACACGAGGCGACTGCCGCCATCTCCGCCCAGGACGCGATCGGGAAGCTGGAACATAACACCTACGATGCTGTGGTAACCGACTGGCGTCTCGGGGACGGCGATGGCCGCGCCGTCGTGCAGGCTGCGAAGATGCAGTCCACGATACCGGTAGTGGTGGTTTCCGCTTATGTGTCCGAAGCCTTCCAAGCGGCTGAACCACTTGCCGATCTCTACCTGGAAAAACCGGTCAATCCCGAAGAACTCGTTACCATCGTCAACGAGTTGCTGAGGAGCAGCGACCCATCCCGAGTAACTCTTAGGTAACTGTAAGTTGTCGCGTACACGCGCATCGTAAACGGCCTGGTAGAGCGGGCCACCTGACCCGCGTTGGCTGCTTCCTGCCCTCGCGTCGATTCAATGCGACGCTGGAAGCGGCCAAGCCAGCTAGCAAGCGGATGTGAACTTACCAACCAGTACTACGGCACGATCTCTACCCCCTTCAACCAGGCTCGTCAGTTGACAGCGGTTGATCTGGGAGTCGCGACCGTCCCACGATTGCTGATGCTGACTCCATTTCGCCGTTGCGCGGGTGCGACTGGCACCGAAGCTGTTGCCTGGGCCAGGATTCGGTGGTGGATGGTAAACAGCGCCAGCTCCAGCCGGTCGGAAACGCCGATTTTGTCAAAAATGTTCCGCAAGGCGTTCTTGACCATCTGCTCGCTGGTGTAGAGCTGCATGGCAATGTCGCGGTTCTTGAAGCCCTGTACCACGGCTGAAATGATGCGCAGCTCCCGGTCGGAGAGCCGGTCGCGCACCCGCGCCCCCACGAAATCCTCGCTCACTTCGCCTTCCATGTTGGGGCTTTGCAGGAAGGGCTCGCCTCGCGACAGCCGGCGCACCGCTTCGACAACGACGTTGCCCCCAGCGCAACGGTAGATGGCGCCTTGTACCCCCATGCGCATGAAATCGGAGGCCGTCTCGGTATTTTCCACTAGCATGAGCAATGCGATACTGCGGCCGCTCGCGATGGCCTGGATTTCCGGCAGCTGCGGCAGGAAGCTGGTGGAGAGAATCAGGACCCGCGTTCGCAGCTTCTCCAAAGTATTCAGTAACTGCTCAGAAGATTGTGGTTGTCCGACGATGCGTATGTCTTCTTCCACCGCCAGTACCTTTGCGATGCCCGCGCGGAAAATCGCTTGATGATCCGCGATGATGACGTTGATCATTGGCTGAAACTCGCTTTGGTTCCGGTTCTCTCGCTTAGCTTGCAGGTCCGGCAGCGAGTTTTAAGAGGGACCAACTCACCTCTCCGGAACGGGGGATTCTTGTTCTGGTTCAGGTTTATACCACGGAAGTTGTCGAAGCAATAGCCCTTTGGTTGTCACAATCTGCTGTATACTACTAAAGTAGTATAGAATTAGCCTAAATGTGGTGCATCAGATCGGAGCCGCTACAGGCCCGCCCTAAGCCGCGCGGTGACGCTCGAATCGCGGTTTGACGGCGACACCAAGTACTAACCTCTTTGGTACTGGCAGCCTGCGAAGAAGCGCCGTATTATCAAGGCTTGGCTGCGACTTTCACTTCCTCTCGCATCGAAACCCGCCCGAACTGGGCCGAAGTTTCGCTCTCCGCCTTACGCCACAATTTCCGCGTGCTGCAAGACCACGTGGGCGCCGATGTCACCGTATGCGCTGTGGTGAAATGCAACGCCTACGGACACGGCGTGGAGGACTGTGCGCCCGCGCTCGAACAGGCCGGCGCGAAGTGGTTCGGCGTTACGTCAACCGACGAGGGTGTGTTGCTGCGCGAGGCAGGGATCAAAGGCCGGATTTTGGTGATGTGCGGTTTGTACGCGGGCGAAGAGGAGGACGCACTTCGCCACCAACTGACCCCGGCTGTCTTTCGTCTGGAAGATGCGCAGGCGGTGGCGACAGCCGCCACGCGCCTGGGTGTCAGCGGCAAGATTCCGGTACACCTTAAGATTGACACCGGCATGGCCCGCCTGGGGCTTCGCTTCGCGGAAGTGGAATCGTTCGCCGAAGGCGTCAAGCGTCTGCCGCAGATTGACATAGAAGGCGTGTTCAGCCATCTCGCGTCGTCCGAGGTGCTCGACGACGAAGGAACGCGGCAACAGATTGAGCGGTTTGAGATTGCGCTCCGCACGCTGGCCGAGCACGGTTTGCGTCCTCCGTTGCGCCATCTTGCCAACAGCGGCGCGGTGAGCGCCCGCCCGGATACCTGGCACAACTTCGTACGGCCTGGACTTGCGCTTTACGGTTACGAGCAGCCTGCCTGGCACCGCGATGGCTCGCCGGTCACGGACGTCGCACCGTTGCCGTTGAAGCCGGCCCTGGCCTGGAAGACCCATGTCCTCGGTCTGCGCGATGTGCCCGCCGGTCAAGCGCTGGGATACGGTGGCGCCTACGTTACGCCGGCGCCAGCGCGTATCGCTGTCGTTTCGGTGGGTTACGGCGACGGTCTGGCGCGAAAAATTTCCATAGCTTCGGCAGGAGCTCCCGAAACCGCTACTGGACGCGGTCAGGTCCTGCTGCGTGGCCAGCGCGCTCCAATCGTTGGCCGTATCTCGATGGACTTAACGCTGGTGGATGTGACTCGCGTAGCCGGTGCGGCCATCGGCGATGAAGTTGTCCTGATCGGCCGCAGTGGCGAGCAGGAGATCACCGCCTGGGACCACGCTCGCTGGGCTGACACGGTAGTTTACGAGACGCTCTGCAACCTGTCGAAACGAGTGCCCCGCCGCCACGCGTGGTGATCTTTCATCTGTGCAATCCCTCTCCCTGTCGCGCATAATCTTGTTATCGTCCGCACAACGCCAACCCGTATGGATGTCCAGCCGGACGGCGCCACCGACGCGCGCCTGGGCCGTATCGTTCGCCTGTTGAGCGACAACGCCACGGTGGTCGCCAGCGGAACGCGCATTGCCGAGGAACTGGGGACGAGCCGCTCCGAAGTATGGCGAGCGGTTCAGCATCTGCGCGAGCTTGGCCTGCAGATCACGGGACATCCGGCTACCGGCTATCAGCTGGAATCTGTTCCCGACCTTTTACTCCCGGAAATTCTTCGCCCGCTGGTGCAGGGGACGATGTTTGCGCCGCGCATTCACCATTTCTTCCGCGTTGGCTCGACCAACGTGGCCGCCATGAAGGCGGCGGCGGATGGCGAACCTGAGGGCGCAGTCTTTGTCGCCGAGCAACAGACGGCCGGCCGCGGCCGTGGGGGCCACATCTGGGAGTCAGCCCAGTCCGTCGGGATTTATGCCTCTGTCGTCCTGCGTCCGGTTCTCCCGCCCGCGGACGCGTTACTGCTTTCGCTCCTCGCCGGAATCGCGGTTGCCGAGGCTGTGGAGCAGACCACTGGGCTACATCCCGACCTGCGCTGGCCCAATGACGTGCTGCTGGACGGGCGGAAGTTCTGCGGCATTCTCACCGAGATGAACGCAGAGCCGACGCGCGTCCGTTACCTTGTAGTTGGCATCGGCATCAACGTCAACCACGCGTCGTTTTCTGGCGAACTGGAAGCCATCGCGACTTCCTTGCGCATCGAGAGCAGCCACGAGTGGTCGCGAGTCGAGCTTACGGCGGCTCTGCTAAAATCGCTCGACAGCGAGTACCGCAAGCTTACCGGCGGCGGTACTGTCGCGCGTGCGGCCATCCTGCGTCATTTTGAGGAGCGATCATCGTTTGCCCGTTCGCGCCTGGTGCTAGTCGAGGAAGATGGCGGTTACGAGGGCATCACGGAAGGCCTCGATGATCGCGGCTTTCTCCAGGTGCGCACTGCTTCAGGTTTGCGCACGGTGTTTTCGGGAGGGGTTCGCGCTGCCGACGGGAAATAACCCATGCTTTTTGTTCTGGATGTAGGCAACACCAACACGGTCCTCGGGGTCTTTCAAGAGAGGCCAGCCGAACACGGCGTTGTCCGCTATGGACAGCTCATCGCGCACTGGCGAGTCTCAACGACCAAGACCCAGACGGTTGACGAGTACGGCGTTCTCTTTCGCAATCTGTTTGCGATGAATGGCCTGGAAGTCGGCTCGGTACAAGGCACGGTAATTTCGTCGGTCGTTCCGCCGCTGGACTCCACGCTGCGTGAGGTCTGCGAACGATACTTCCATTCCCGCCCGCTGTTCATCGAGCCGGGCGTCAAGACGGGCATGCCGGTACATTACGACAACCCCGCCGAGGTCGGCGCTGATCGCATCGTCAACAGCGTCGCCGCGTTCGAGAAGTTTGGCGGCCCGTGCATTGTCGTGGACTTCGGCACCGCGACTACCTTCGACGTAGTTTCCGCCAAGGGTGAATACCTCGGCGGCGTCATCACGCCCGGCATCGGCATTTCGGCTGACGCACTGTTCGAAAACACGGCACGCTTGCCTCGCGTCGACATTCGCAAACCGGCTCGCGTCCTGGCGACCAATACGGTAGGCAGCTTGCAATCGGGTTTGTACTACGGTTATCTCGGCCTGATCGACGGGATTCTCGAACGGCTGATGGCGGAGTTGGGCAGCAAGGTTACCGTCGTCGCCACCGGCGGCCTAGCGACGCTGATGAGTGGCGGCTCCAGGTATATTCGCGAAGTGGACGATCTGCTCACATTGGAAGGCCTGAGGATCATCTACGAACGAAACTTGGCGCACGCGCGGAGGCGAGGCGAGCCGGCGGCGGCGAATCATGACGTCGGGGACGTGCCCGAGGCGCGCGACGCCGTCAGCGCCACGCCGAAGCGCAATTAGAGCAGGTCCAAGTTTGGTGCACCAGGTAGAGCGGGTCTTCAGGCCCGCGTTGTAGATCGCCATCTAACTTTTGCTTGCGGGACGCGGGCCCGAAGGCCCGCTCTACCCGGCCAACAACGCGGAACCCATCTCGTGGACACCTACTTTAACTACTTCACCGAAATCGAAGAGCACTTTCAGCGCCGTCGGGGCACACTGCTGCTGCTGTCGCCACTCGACTGGGCACTCATGGAAACCTGGAAGGATGCGGGTATTCCGTTGGAGGCCGTCCTGCGCGGTATTGATTCCACCTTCGAGAAATGGGAGCGCCGCCCGGCCCGCTTCCGCAAGGTAAACGGGCTCGCGTACTGTGCGCAGGAAGTCCTCGCTTCGGCGGACGAGATGAAGGAGGCCGCGGTCGGCGCACCGGCGCGAGAGAAGAAGGATGCCGGGCTGGACCAGGCAGCAGTGGTCGAGTTTCTCCAGCACAATGCCGAGCAACTCGAACGTGCACAGTTGCCGGAATCAGCGCAGACATCTGGCTAAGCAAACGGCCGCGACTCTCCGTAGCCTGGCGGAGTCATTGTCAGCGGGAACGCCCGTGCAGATGGAAGACCTGGAACGAAGGCTGACGGTGGCGGAGGAGAAACTTTTCGCCTCCTTGCTGGCCACGACTGCGGATGAAGCTTTGCTGCAAGTGCGCACCGAAGCCGATCGCGATCTTGCGCCTTATCGCCGCAAGATGACCGCACCCCAGATTGAGCAACTTCACAAGCAATACGTCCACAAGCGGCTGCTGGACCAGTATCAGGTTCCGCGGTTGAGCCTGTTCTACATGTGAGGAAAAGAAAATCGAACCGCGGATTTGCACGGATCTCGCGGATTTCTTCGGAATTGTGCCTTTGACAAACCCTAAGCATGTCCTAGGATTTTCCACTTTCGGCCAATAACCCTGACTCTTAGCTTATCTTTTGGGCCAAAACCATTGTTTTTCAGAACGCTGGCGAGGTTCGTCTTACTGTCATCCGTTTTTGAGCGCAAATCTGGACATACGTAAGGCCACTTGTTTTCGTTACTCCGAAGGCCACCCTCAAAATCTCCGCGAGCCGTTGACAGCGTGATCACTATGCGTTCCTTGGGCTCTGGCTGTTCTACTGATGGTATGAATTCTGTGGAAACATAGAGCTCAACCGCAGTTGGACCACTGGGTTGATATGACCAACTAAGTGGAAACACTTCACAGATAATATCGTTCGATAGCATAGTCGTGACTCGTCTTCTCGGTAACGCGAAGCTGGTTGCTACCGCTTAGCTCTTTCTTTTCTCGCTCGATTGCGCCGTTACTCCAACCCGGAATGTCATGCTTCCGGCGCATCTCGGCTAGAAATTCACTGGCAGGCCTGGTTCGGCCGGCTCTTACATCCTCGTAACCGTGACCAATTCCTTCGACGGCTTCCGAGAAACCCTGGCGTTCCCACTCCAAATAAGCAGTCAGCGCGTCATCCAGGGCAGTGGCGGGATCCTGGCCGCGCTGTCTGGCGTATTCTTCCAGTTGTGCCTTACGTTCCGGCTTCAGTGGAATCATATCCATCACTTGGTCTCTTCCTCTGCTGTCATCGTAAGACCGCTTGAGCCCTAAGGTCAAAAGCTATCTAGTCCACCAGGCTATACAAATCCCCTTGCAACGAGAGTGAGGTCGCGCGCTTGCAGCTACAAATTGAGAAGCTGGTTTATGGTGGGGATGGCCTGTCGCGGTTGCCCGCCGACGAGCACGGCCAAGGCAAGGCCGTCTTCGTGCCGTTTGTGATTCCCGGCGAGAAAGTCGAAGCCTCACCAGTTGAGACTCGTCCGGGCTTCGCTCGCGCGAAGATCGACAGAGATTTGACTCCGTCGCCCGAGCGCATCGAGCCGGAATGTCCTTACTTTGAACGCTGTGGTGGATGCCACTACCAGCACATCCATTACGACGCGCAGTTGCGCTACAAGGCCGACATCCTGCGCGAGACCCTGCGCCGCACCGCCAAGCTCGAACTCGCGCAGGAGATCCAGGTACACGCATCGCCGCCATGGAACTATCGGAATCGCACTCGCATGCAGCTTAGGCACACCCCGGAGTTTGCGTTGGGATATTACAGGCACAACTCGCATGAGGTACTCCCGGTCGAGACCTGCCCCATCAGCTCTCCCCTGATCAATCAGGCGATTGCCGCTGTCTGGAAACTGGGGCGCGATGGCGTGGTCCCGCCATCTGTGCATGGGCTGCAATTCTTCGCCAACCATGACGACACGAAGCTGCTCATCGAAGCTTACGTGAGACCGGACGAAGGCAGCTTGGGTAGTGCGGGCCTTCAGGCCCGCGGCCGCGGTCGTGACACTGCTTTGCCTCCACCGCTGAGGTCTGTGACCTCAGCGGAGGAGGAGGTTTCGTTTCATGCCGGGGACGCGGGCCTGAAGGCCCGCTCTACCCGGACACACCAACCTTGGAACTTGCCTAAACAGTTCCAGTCTTTTGCCGCGGCGCTGCGTGCCGGCCTCCCCCAGTTGCTAGGTGTCGTCGTCTTTCCAACGTCTGCGGTTGAGGACGAAAGCCTGCAGCGCGCGTCACTGGCTTCGATCCATCTCGAGGCCTCGCAGGCCGTCGGCGCCGATTCCCTGATGTACCACGCTGTGGGATGCGATTACCGGGTGAGTGGAGGCTCGTTCTTCCAGACCAACCGGCACTTGATCGATACGCTCGTGCAGATTGTGGTCGCCAACCGGACCGGACGCGCAGCCCTCGATCTTTATGCGGGGGCTGGATTATTCACGGCGCAATTGGCGCGCAATTTCGATAGCGTTCTGGCGGTTGAATCCTCGCTGCATTCCTTCTCTGATCTGCGGCAAAACGTTCCTTCGAACGTGAAATGCATTCGCTCCACGACGGAGAAGTTTCTCGCCGAACGCGCCGCCAAACTCGCCCCTGATCTGGTTGTCGTTGACCCACCGCGCGCCGGGCTCGGGGAGAAGACGGCCCGAGCTTTGGGTCGTATGACCGTTCCTCGTGTGACGTACGTCTCCTGCGATCCGGCCACCCTCTCCCGCGACTTGCGCGTGCTGCTAGAATTTAACTTCCGGGTCGAGCAGGCCCATCTGGTGGACATGTTTCCGCAAACCTTCCACATGGAAACTGTCCTGCACCTGACGCGCTGACTCGACGACCCTCATCGGAACTTTGCCCCCATTGCGCGCCCGATCTTGCGCGTTGTGAGTGAAAGAGGCTGTATGTACGCGCTCGCCATCATTCGTTATCGCAAGCCGCTGGAGGAAGTGCTGAGGCACATTGACGCGCACCGCGCTTATTGCCAGGGCCTGAAGCAGGAGGGACTGTTGATTGCCTCCGGACCGCTGGTACCGCGCAATGGTGGAGCGTTCCTGCTGCGGGTGCCCGATGACGAAGCACAGGCGACGCTGGACAGCATTCGAGACAACGATCCGTACACGCGGTTCGGACTCGCGCAATACGAAATGTGGCCTTGGGCCCCTGCACTTGGCGCAGAGGACCTGGACCGCTTGTAACCATCCCTCCCGGTATCTGAGGTAGCGCGACAGGACTGAATGTCCGTGGCGACGACCTCACCTTCGATAAACGCTGTGCTCGCACCTGCGCCCGCAGGCGCAAGGCTTTACTGCGGCGGTCAAGAACCAATCTTCGTTGTGGCGGTCGCATTCTCGCTTGGGATCGTCGCTGCCGATTATCTCTGGCGCTCTCCCTTCGCCTGGCTGGTCGCATTTCTCGCAACGATTCTTGGCGCTGCATTTTTCTATCGTCGCTCTCCGCAAATAGCGTTTGGACTAGCCCTCCTAGCAGTAGTCCCTCTGGGCGGCTTTTACCTCCAAGCGCGCGATGCCGCACAGCCCAGCATCGTGCAAATTCTCCAGCCCTTCGCAACTGGTCAAAATGAAGTAGAAGTGACCGGCTACGTCATCCGTGAAGGCCTGGTGCGCGACGGCCGCTATGGTGGCAGGCAGGAGTCCGTGGATGTAACGTCCGAGCGGATTCAGCAAGGCGATCGAGTGCTCGATGCCCCAATCGGCATCCGACTCACCATCTACAGCAAGCAGGCTGAGGAGGACGATGCCCGCGATGCCGGCACCGAATCGCCACTGCGCGTTTACACCTATGGGCAGCGCCTGCGCTTCACTGCCAAGCTGCGCACGCCCCGCAATTACAGAAATCCCGGTGCCATGGACATGGCTGGTTATCTCGCATCGCAAGGGATTCGGCTGACCGGTTCGGCGCGCGCCAGCGGCGTCGAGGTGCTGCCTGGATTCGTCGGCAGCCGCCTCGGGCTGTGGCGAAGCGCAGCGCGGCGAAGCGTCTTGGCGAGTATCATGCAACTTTGGCCGGGCGAACGCGGCGCGTTGATGCAGGCCATGCTGATCGGCGGACGCGCCTTCTTCGGTCGCGAAATCAAGACCGACTTCCAACGCACCGGGACGTATCACATCCTGGTGGTCTCGGGAATCAACGTCGGCATTCTCGCCTTCGCCGCCTTCTGGATGTTGCGGCGCCTGCCGATGGGCGAGACCTGGGCAACCATCACTACCATTCTGCTGTCATGGGGCTACGCGTTTCTGGCCGATCTCGGATCGCCGATTGTGCGCGCGACCATCACGCTCAACATTTATCTTCTGACCCGATTGCTTTACCGCGATCGCGCCGCGCTCAACGGACTTGGGATTGCCGCGCTCGGGATTCTGCTGGTCAACCCGCGCACCCTGTTTGAAGCCAGCTTCCAGCTCACATTTCTCTCTGTGATTGCTGTAGCCGGTATTGCTGTTCCAGTCTTGCGTCGCATCGTTTATCCGCTGCAGCGGGCGCTCAAGAATCTCGATTCGCCGGGTTTCGATTTCTCGCTGCCAACCCGTGCGGCACAATTCCGCTCCGACCTGCGATTGATTCGCGAGCAGCTCGGCAGCATTATTGGATCGCGCATGGCGAACTTTGTGGTGTTACGCGGCATGGGCTTCGCTCTTGGCGCTGCCGAATTGCTGTTCATTTCAACCATCATCCAGATTGCTCTGGCCCTGCCGATGGCATGGTACTTCCATCGCGCCACGACCATGGCTTTGCCGGCCAACGCGCTGGTGATCCCGATAGCTGAGGTGCTCTTGCCGGCTGCCGTCGTGGCCGTCGCCCTGTCGTATGTTTCGACATGGCTGGCCTGGGTTCCGGCGATGATCAGCCTGTATGCACTGGATGCGTTGACCGGAACAATACGAATCATCGGGCACATGCGCATCTCGGATGTGCGGGTGCCCACGCCGGCGCTGACCGTCTGCTGCGCGGCCGCGGCCGCCTTTGGGCTTGCTATCTTGCTGGCGCGGCGGCGAATGCCATGGGCGGCGATCGGCCTAGCCGGTCTGCTGATATCCGCGATCTGGATCGTGCTGTTACCGCCGAAGCCGCAATGGCATCCCGGCGTCTTTGAAGTCACGGCGATCGACGTCGGTCAGGGCGATTCGTTGCTGCTCATCACGCCCGAAGGGAAGACGGTGCTGCTTGATGCCGGAGGCGTGACCGAGAACGCTAAGTCCGAGTTCGACGTCGGCGAAGAAGTTGTCTCTCCGTATCTTTGGTCGCGCGGCATCCGGCGGCTCGATGCGGTTGCCGTTTCCCATGCGCACACCGACCACCTCGGCGGAATGCGCAGCGTGATTGCGAACTTTCAGCCGCACGAACTGTGGTACGGAGTTGAGTCCCCGAGTTTCCCATTCCGGGAATTGCAGGAGACGGCCAAGTTGTTCCACGTGGAACAAAAGGCGCTAACTGCGGGTGACACCTTCGATTACGGTGGCGTTCACGTGCGCGCGCTGAATCCCCAATCGGGAATGACGCCCCACGATCCTCCGCAGGACAACGAGTCGCTGGTTCTGCAGATGCAATTCGGCGCAACCTCGGCTTTGCTGGTGGGAGACTCGCACCGGCAAATCGAAAAGCTGCTTGTCACGCAGGTTCCAAACGCGGACCTGCTGAAAGTGGGACATCATGGCAGCGCAACTTCGAGCACGCCGGAATTTCTGGCTGCGGTCAAGCCTCGCTATGCGGTGGTGTCGGTCGGTTTCTACAATTCATTCGGTCATCCGCGACCGGACGTAATGCAGCGCTACGCCGCAAACGACATTCGAACCTATCGCACCGACCTGGCGGGCGCGGTTACGTTTTTCCTGGATGGCAAAACCGTCACTGCTGCGCCGGTTCCTCGCTGACTGCCTCATCCGCGTCGGTTGTCGGACTGCTGCGGTACGCCTCGATGGTCTGACGGGCATCTTCGGCCTGGTCCGGCCTCACCAGCACCACGACTCCGCCCACGCCGGGCAGAATGTCCTGCGGCGCCTCGCGGTTCTGGATGATGGCGTCGATTCCCGCTGACTCCAGTAGCCCGCGCACCACCATCGCCTCCGACTCCTCTTCAGTGTCAAAAATCTTTACCAGTTCCTCGTGTTGCTCTACTGCCTCTGCCATGGCTCCTCCCGATGGATTCGATGCAAAAGGCAGTTGGTGGCCGTTTGCAAGGTGGTTACCTAAGTTGGCTGCAAAACCAGCGTTTCGGTGTATGATGCCGCCCACAACTACCGTGCGCAACACGGCCGCGGCGCGGGCTATCTAAATTGTAGTCGCGCAGCCCGTACGGTGAAAGCGGCCTGCGAATTGAGCACTCTAGTTTTTTTGAGGGGAACTCTATGGGGCTATCAGAACATGAAGACCAGGGCAGGCCGCAGCCCGCCAACAGCGAACAACAGGAGCAGGAAGAAGAACGACGCAAGCTGCGCCGGCTGCAGGTGATGATGAACATGGTCATGTCGGTCATCAGCCAGGACCAGGGCATGACCGTGGAAGAGGCCGCGGAGCTGGTGGCGAACACCAAGCGCGCTGCGCTGGCCATGTTTCCGGACAAGGAGTTCGCCTACGACATCCTCTACAAGCCGCGTCTGCAGCGGCTTATGGCGGAACGCTTCCGGCTGCAGTGAGTCAAGCATATTGTCAAGTTAACAGCAAGTTGTACAAGGAAACAGCAGGAAAACTTTGCTCCGCCTTACTTCGTGACGCTGGTTAGCTGAACCGTCAGCGTTCCCCAGAACAGCTTGGCTCGCATTTGCACGGGCAGATGGTGCGCGTCGTCGGTGTACCAGATCCAGATTCGACCGCGATCCTTCAGGATCCCGTAGTCGCCTTCCGGACCGACACGGACCGTCTGGAACGTTCCGGCTGGGGTCTTTACCTGCTCCTTGCCTTCTACGTGGGCCTGCACAACCACCGTCTTGCCGCCATCGTTGAGCGGAAAGCTATAGGTGGCGTTCTGCAGCAGCGGCAGGCTGCCAACGTAGAGGATTCCTGACAGCACGTCGGTCACGCAGCCGGGAATGTCGTTCTCGGTGCGCTTTTGCTGATTATCTTTGAGGTTGCGCTCCTCCAGCACTGCTTTGCCGCGGTTGTAATCGTAGGTGATCACCGTGTCCCGCCGATGCGATCCCTCTTCCGTGTGTTTGATGAGCTTGGAGGAACAGAGTGTCTTAGCGTCGAAATAGGAGTTGAAGCGGTCCTGCACGCGATAGAGTAGCGCTACCACGCCACTGGAGTCGGCTGTCCCAGCCAGGTGCTCCTGCGAGCCAGAGCGTTCGAGGTGCAGAGTGGCGATGCCGGCGATCCAATAACGCCATTCCGCCTGGTAATGCAAAGTTTGACCATCCGGTAACTCGAAGCCGGGCCGCAGCGGCTCGATGTGCGCAGCGGCGCCGATCTTGGCCTCGCCTTGCGGTTGGGTTCCCGCATGGGCTGCCGGGGGCGTTTGAGCCGCCGCCCCGACGTATCCAGGCGGAACTGCCCCCGTCAGCACAAGTGCAAGTACAAGAAAATAACGTGTAATGGAATTCACTCTCACCCAGGAAGCCAGAGGATCTTAACGACCAGTGCCGCCAGTATGGCTGCGGCGCCCAGCAGGGAATTGTACTCGCGATGTCTAAAGTATAGCGTGCGCGAAAACCCTTTTGTTATTTGACGCAACAGCAGCGTGCGGGGAAGCAGGCTCGGCACGCGGCGCGCATATTCGTTGTACTCGGGAAACTGATCTCGCAGGAATGCTTCTTCCGAGCGGATGACGGGCAGGTAAATCGCGACGAAAAGCAGAAGGATCGCGACAAAGATCCACACGTCTCGCGCGGCCACCGCAAATCCGATGCCGATGATGATCGAGCCGAAATAAAGAGGATTGCGCACGTAGGCGTAAGGTCCGGTGGTGGTGAGCACGCGGTTCTTCTCCACGTGCCCGGATGCCACCGCGCGTACAAAAATTCCCAGCAACGCAATCGCCGTTCCTATTGCCAGCGATGTCCAGCTCGGCTTCGCGCGCCAAAGATAGAAGGCGGCAAAGGCGAACCCCAGCGGTACACGGATGCGGCGCGCAATCCGGCTCCAGTTCGCTGTGGACTTCGCTGGTTGCGGCTCAGGCACTGCCGCCTCCCAGCAACTTGTCGGCCGCCTCGATCACCGCCTGCGGTTGAATCGAAACCAGTCCTTCGTCCGGACGATCGGTGTGACTGAGCTGGTTCACGCTTTCCGGGCTGCGCAACACGACACTGCGCGTGCCGTAGGGGCCATTGCGTTCCGGGCGCGTGGGACCGAACAACGCGACCACTGGAACTCGCAAGGCCGCCGCCAGGTGCATGGGGCCGGTGTCACCACCAATGAAGAGACGGGCGCGGCGCGTGAGCGCTATCAGCTCGCCGATCGAGCATTGCAGTGGAACGGCCACTCCGCCGCTCGACTTCCGAACCGCCGCGGCGAGCCGTTCTTCACCGGGGCCGTGGTTGACCACAACCGACAATCCCCGATCGGCGAGCGAGCGCGCGACCGCACCAAACGATTCGGCGGGCCAGCACTTCGCACCCCATCCTGCGCCAGGATTCAGGATGACAACTGGCTTACCGTCAAGCTTCGCGACGAAGTCTTCGGCCCACGCTTCGTGTACCGGATCGAGGGGAAAGGGCGGCTGGACGCACTCCAGCGGTTCACCTGCAACTGCCGATGCAAGGGATGCGGCCTGCTCGACCACATGCGCCCCCTCGGGGGCGATGGCCCTGGTGTAGAGCATGGCGGCCGGCGCTTCGCGGGGTTGGGAGGATCCGACTCGAACTCTCGCGCCTGCTGCGCGCGCGGCGAGCGCTGAGCGAAGCGAACCTTGAAGATCCAGTGCCATCTCGTATTTCATCGCGCGAACTTCGCGAAGGCACGAGCGAACCTCATGCCATGTTTCAGTGGAAAACAGTGCGCGCCGCCAGCCGGAGAAGTTCGTTACGTGCACCCAATCAGCAAGCGGCTTGAGCTGTGAACGCGGGGTAAAGCGCTCGGACTCGCGGGAGCACAAGAGCTCAGCCCAGCGCTGCTCGACCAGCCATCCAATCTTCAGTTCAGGTTTGGCGCGGCGCAAGGCGGCGATCGCCGGCAGGCCGTGGATGATGTCCCCCATTGCGCTCAAGCGCACCACCAGAATGCGATCGGGAAGCGGAATGGGAGATCGCCGATTGGTGTCCATGGAAGATTGCGTCGCAACCTGCGGAGATGCCGGGAACGCTCACCGCTGGCTGCGTCCGTCGCTCCAGGATTTCAGGCGTGAGAGAAAGTCGGTTGTCGAGTGGTCCTTGGCGTCGCCCACGATCTCGACGCGCCCGCCATACGCCAGCACCTCATCGCGTTCAGGAACATTCTCCCGCGTATAGTCGGTACCCTTGGCCTGCACGTCAGGACGAATCTCGCGGATCAGCGCGCGCACATCCGGCTCGCCAAAAATCACAACGGCATCGACTGCGGCCAGCGAGGCGATGATCTCCGCGCGCTCTTCGGCCGGCATCAGCGGGCGTCCTTCGCCTTTGATCTGGCGCACACTGTCATCGGCGTTGATCGCAACCACCAGCTTGCCGCCGAGCGCCTTCGCTCCTCGCAAATAGCGGATGTGCCCGACATGCAGAAGGTCGAAGCAGCCATTGGCCAGAACGACCTGGTGGCCGGCGCGGCGCCATTCGGCCACACGTTCGCGCAAGGCGTCGCGTGAAAGGACCTTCTGTGCGTTATCGTTCACGGCGTTGTTGTCGCAGAATGTTGATCGATGGCGGCCAACAACTCCTTGTCCGAGACAGTTGCCGTGCCCCGCTTCATTACAACAATGCCGCCGGCGAAGTTTGCCAGCCGGGTCGCGTCGGCGGTATTGGCGCCGGCTGCAAGCGCCGCAGTGAAGGTCGCGATCACGGTGTCGCCGGCGCCGGTCACGTCCACCACCTGGTCGGAACCAAAAATCGGGATTGCCAACGGCTCGGCATCTTTCTCGAAAGCGACCATGCCGTCGCGCCCACGAGTGATGACCAGCGATTCCAGGTGCATCTGTTTCATCAGGCGCTGGCCTGCCGCGAGTAGCTTGTCGTCGTCATGGCCAATCTTCATGGCCAACGCCTCTTCCACCTCCGGTTCGTTGGGCGTCGCGGCGGTGACGCCTTCGAACTCCAGTATGCGATAGCGCGAATCGAGCGTGACCGGCTTGTTCTGCAGGCAGTGGTTCGACCGGATGAAGTTGAGTACCCGGGGCGTCGCCGCGCCGTATCCGTAATCGGAAAGGAGGAACGCGTCGGAAGCGGTCGCATACTCGCGGGCCGCGTTTACCAGATTGAGCAGGACGGGATGCAAGTCGCCCAGCGGTTCGGGCTCGCGGTCCACCCGAACCACCTGCTGGCGGCTGGTGTGCGACATGCCTGCCAGGATTCGAGTCTTGGTGGGCGTGGTATGGCCCTTAATCCTTTCGATTCCACTGGTGGAGATCTTCTTCTCCCGAAGCTGCTCCAGCAGGAGATTGCCGGTTTCGTCATCGCCCACCACACCGACCGAGAGAACATTGACGCCCAGCGAAGCCAGGTTCATGACCGCGTTGCCGCCGCCGCCCGGGACGACGGTGCGGTCGCGATGCTTCAGGATGAGCACCGGCGCTTCGCGCGACACGCGCGCGATCTCGCCGAAGACGAATTCGTCGGCGACCAGATCAACCAGAGCCGTGATGGAAATATCGCTGAACGACCGGACGATCTTTTTCCAGCGCTCCGTGTCTTTCAAGTGCCTGGTCATGAACTCAAAGGAAGGCCCGGTACCTGGATGGAGGAACCGGGCGCAACCGAACCTTTGATTGTCTCATGTGGCGCGTTGCCTCCGCTCGGC
The DNA here is from genome assembly GCA_963760415.1 of uncultured Acidobacteriaceae bacterium. Taxonomy (GTDB): domain Bacteria; phylum Acidobacteriota; class Terriglobia; order Terriglobales; family Acidobacteriaceae; genus Bog-257. The sequence continues at coordinate 261,969 of CAVXDA010000018.1, forward strand.
AATCGCGGCCAGCATCGCGTCGAGGGCGGCGCCGGCGTTCTCCCATTGCATTCGCACCCGAACAGTGTGAATGGGCTGCAGCGCTTGCAGAAGCGCACCGAGATTCACCGCGTCCTTTTCTGTGGTCACAAATAGGTTTGCACCGGCCTGCTGGCGCAAGCGCTGCAGATCGGCCACGTCCGCGTCCGTATAACGGTGATGATCGCGAAAACTGCGAGTACCGGCGAGCACGACCTGTGCCGCCTGCAATTGCTCGAAGAACCTCTCCGGCCGGGCGATACCGCAGAAGGCGAAGCACGGGTCCAGGGTTTCCGGCGGAACGATATCGCGGCGGACGCGCCAGACAAGTTGGTTCCGGAGCGGGAGTCCGTCCGCAGGCGTGTCGTTGGTGAGCACGACAGCGTCGGCGCGCGACAGAGAGGCAATCGGTTCGCGCAGCCGTCCGGTGGGCAGCAGCGAATCCTGGGCATCGGTGGAAGTGACCAGCACGATATCGAAGTCTCGTGCCAGCCGGCGGTGTTGGAAGCCGTCATCCAGCAGGTGTAACTGCGGGCCGAAGGTCGCTTCCGCCAACTCGCCTGCCTGGAGCCGATCTTCGCCGACTACAACGTGGACACCCAGCTTGCGCGCAATCAAGAGCGGCTCGTCACCAAAATCGCGAGCCAGGCCGCTCGGATCGACGATGGCTACGCCCTGCGTCTGGCGGCGGTAGCCGCGCGAGAGAACATCGAAGGCGATACCACGCTGCTGGAGCAATTCCCCCAGCAAGATCAGGAATGGGGTCTTGCCCGAACCGCCGGCGACGAGGTTGCCGATGCTTACCACCGGCCCCTGGAGACGTTGCACCGCAATCATGCCGCGGTCGTAAAGTTGGTTGCGCACGTGGACCGCAGCGCCGTACAGCGCCGAGAGCGGGTTCACGCGCGGTGCTCCGCAGTTAGTTCGGCTGTCACTCTCGCAAATTCCGGCAGGAGCTCGAGCAACGCGTTGACGGTCCGTTCGGTTGCGCCTTGCTGTGAGCGCAGGACCTCGGCAGCGCGGCGGCCGAGCGCTGCTCGCTCCTCGTTGTTCTGCAGCAGCCGCAGAACGGTTGTGGTCAATGATTCTGGGGTGACGACGCGCAGCGCGTCGGCGCGGCGGAAGACTTCGATGATGTCGCGGAAGTTCTCGGTGTGTGGGCCAACCAGGATTGGCGCGCCGAACTGCGCGGCTTCCAGCACATTGTGTCCGCCGCGCGGCACCAGGCTTCCGCCGATAAAGGCCAGGTCGGCAAATTCGTACAGGCTGGCCAGCTCGCCAATCGAGTCGAGCAGGAAGATGCCTCCTGCGATCGGCGATTGCCCGTCCCACTGCGAGCGCCGCCGATAACCAACGCCGGACGAGTCGAGCAGCGAAGCGACCGGCTCGAAGCGCTCAGGATGCCGCGGCGCCAGCACGAGCAGTGCGCCCGGATAACGCGACGACGACTTGCCGGAACGTATCCAGCAGCATTGTCTCTTCGCCGTCCAGAGTGCTGCCCGCCACCAGCACCGGGCCAGATCCCTTCGCGCTGCACGGCGGCAGCGAATCGCGAAATCAATTCAGACCTGGCTGACGGCTTCACTTCAAACTTCAGGTTGCCGCTGACATGCACGCGGTCCGCGGGAGCTCCCATCTGGATCAGCCGCCGTGCATCCTCTTCGCTCTGCGCCAGGAAGAGCTGCACATTTTGCATGATTCGCCGCAAGGATTTCTGGAACCGCAAGTACCCAGGCAGGGAGCGGTCGGAAACACGGGCATTCACCACGGCGACAGCCGCGCCCGACAGCCGCGCCAGGTGCAGCAGGTTAGGCCAGAACTCGCTCTCGGCCAAGAACCAACAGCTTTGGCCGCAGCGCTTGGAGGTATGCGCGAACCGCGAACGGCAAGTCAACTGGAACGTAGAACACGTTGTTCTCGCCGAAGCGCTCGCGCGCCAGCTTCTGTCCTGTGTCCGTCGTGGTCGAGACAACGATGCGCCAGCCCGGCAACTGCGCCTTCAGCTCGTCCACCACCCGCGAAATTGCCAGTACCTCGCCGACGGAGACGGCATGGATCCAGATCGTATTGACCGCGACCCGGTTGAAGAGGCGGTCCGGGACCGTGCCCAGACGCTCGCTCAAGCCTGCTCGGTATTTCCCGTGCCTCAGCATCTCCAGCAGCCACCATGGCACGCTGACAATCAGCGCAAGCAGCAGGAGAAGGCTGTAGAGCGAATACACGCTGCGATTGTAATTGCGCTGCGAGCACGAACCAAACCGTAGTTGAGTATCGCGACTCGAAAAGCGGATAATCCGGCTATGCTTTCCCGACGTCGTGTGCTGGTGTTGATCGTCGTGCTGGTCGCGTTTTCCTCGGTTGTGCTTTGGGCTTCCAAAGAGTTCGTGGCGCCCAAAGCCGACAATGCCAACACCTACCCCTCCAAAGATGCACATCCCAACGAGAAAGTGACCGTCGCCGTCGATCTCTATAACACTCCGCCGAAGGCCGACATCTTCATCACTCACTACAGCGACGAGGGAATTCTGCCGGTGTTGCTCATCATCACCAACGATGGCGACCAGCCAATCAGACTTAAGGACATGCGCGCGGAGTGGATAACGGGACACCGGTCGAAGCTGGAAGCGCTTGATGTGGACGATGTCTTCCGCCGCGTCGCGCACATTCAGGGCAAGAGCAGCAGTCCGCGGACCGTAGGACCCATTACGCTGCCCGGCGGCAACAAGAACAAAAAGGCGCAGCAGCAGTATGACGAGATCATGCGCGCCCACTTCGGCGCCGAGGCAGTCGAGCCACACACTACCAGGTCGGGCTTCCTGTTCTTCGACGTGGCGAACGTCCAGCAGCCGGTCGCCGGCGCGCACATCTACCTCACGGGCATGCGCGAAAACAACGGCAACGAGCTGATGTACTTTGAGATTCCGGTGATCGCGTCGAACGCAGCCAACCCGGGCGGGCAGTAGGCTCTCTGGACGGTCGGGGTTCTCTATAATCGGGACATGGCTACCTCGCCGGAAGCCCCGGTTGCAGCGCGCTCCAAGTACGAGCCGGTCATCGGGCTGGAAGTGCACGTCCAGCTCCTGACGGCGACGAAGATCTTTTGCGGCTGCTCGACGCGCTTCGGCGATCCACCCAACACCAATGTCTGCCCGGTGTGCCTTGGCCTGCCGGGACCGTTGCCGGTGCTGAACCGGCGAGCGGTGGAGTTCGCGGTGCTGGCGGCGACCGCGCTGAACTGCCAGATCAACGAGACCTCCATCTTCGCGCGCAAGAACTACTTTTATCCCGACCTGCCGAAGGGCTACCAGATCTCGCAGTACGACAAACCGCTCGCCGAGCATGGCTACATCGAGATCAAGACGGCGAACGGGTCCAAGCGCATCGGCATCACGCGCGTTCACCTGGAAGAAGACGCGGGCAAGAGCCTGCACGACGGCCTTGCCCGACAGCAGCCAGTGGACCTCCATCGACCTGAACCGCTCCGGAGTGCCGCTGATCGAGATCGTCAGCGAGCCCGACATTGCTTCGCCGGACGAAGCGTACGAATATTTGACGCGGCTGAAGGAGATCATCCTCTACACCGGAGTCAGCGACTGCAACATGGAAGAAGGCTCGCTGCGCTGCGACGCCAATGTCAGCATCCGTCCTCGCGGGCAGACGAAGTTCGGCACCAAGACGGAAGTCAAGAACGTAAACTCCTTCCGCTTCATCCGCCAGGCCCTGGAGTACGAGATCGAGCGCCACGAGCAGGTGATTGAGTCGGGCGGCGAGATCGAGCAGGAAACACGCCTCTACAACGCCGCCGAAGGCAAGACCTACGGCATGCGCTCCAAAGAGCAGGCGCACGATTATCGCTATTTTCCGGAGCCGGACCTGCTTCCCCTGGTCGTGGATGACAAGTGGCGCAAGGAGATCATCGAGAATCTTCCGGAGCTACCCGAGGCGCGACGCGCGCGCATGGTCACGCAGTACGGGATCACGGAGTACGACGCGACCACGTTGACCAGCACGCGCACGCTGGCCGATCAGTTCGAAGAGGCCGCCAAGGCTGCGAAGAACCCCAAGCGTGTCGCTAACCTGGTGCAGAGCGAATTGCTAGGCCGACTGAAAGCCAAAGGACTGGAGATTGAGCAGTCGCCGATCTCCATGAAAGGCGTCGCTATGTCGGCCGACCTGGTCGAGAGCGGCGCGATCAGCGGCAAAATGCTGAAGGACCTTTACGATCTCGCCTTCGAGCGGGGAGAAGATTTTCCGGCGATCTACGAAAAAGAGAAGCCGCAGCAGCTCACGGACACTTCCGCTATCGAGAAGATCATCGACGAGGTCATCGCGGCCAATCCCAAGCAGCTCGAGCAGTACCGCGGAGGCAAGAAAACCGTTGCTGCCTTCTTCGTGGGCCAGGTGATGAAGGCCTCCAAGGGCCAAGCCAATCCCACGCTGGTCAACCAGTTACTCGTAAAGAAGTTAGATGGCTAATCGTTAGCTTTTTGGCGGGGTCAGCGGCATCGACACATGTTCGTGCTGAATGATCCAACTTCCACCCTGCTTTTCCAAAACCAATGTCCAGCGAAATACCATCGGTTGCTTCTCGCCCTGCACGGTGGTCGCGTCCACATTTAAGGTCGCTTCCACCCACGTGATCTTTCCATCAGTATGAATCTGGAGATCGTCGTTGATGGTGAACTTGAACGACGAATACTGTTTCAGCAGCGGCTTGACCCCGGCCTTGTATTCTTCCCAGTTGTTGTACTTCGAGGGTGCGATGTCGAAGAACAGATGTTCCGGCCCCTGCACGTAATATTGTCCGACCTTGTCCACATCGAACGACGACCAGGTATCCAGGATTTTCTGCAGGTAGGCCTTGTCCACCGCGCCCGATTTCGAGGACTTCTGTGCCAGCGTCGATTCGCTGAGCAACAGCAATAATGCGCCGATCAACATCAGCCTGTGTCTTTGCATAGCAACCTCTGGGAACGGATTCCCGAAACTACGAACTGCCACATTTTCCTTATGGGGAACACTGATTCTACGCCAAGCCGGTCCCGCCGGGCGATTGCGGAACTGAGGTGAGCGGGAGGCTGTTATCCAGAATTCGTACTTATTCTCGACGCCTGCCCTAGAACTTCTTCGCCGTGATGCGCTCCGCTCCCACGTACGGCCGCAGGACATCGGGAATCAGCCACGCTTCCATCCGCCTGCTGATAGTTCTCGACAATCGCTACCCAGGTGCGCCCAATCGCCAGCCCGCTGCCGTTCAGCGTGTGGACCAACTCCGTCTTCTTGCCGCCTTCAGGACGGTAGCGGATGTTCGCCCGTCGCGCCTGGAAATCGAGAAAGTTGGAGCAGGAAGAGATCTCGCGGAAGAGCTGCTGGCCCGGCAGCCAGACTTCCAGGTCGTAGGTCTTCGCAGCGTTGAATCCCAAATCTGCGGTGCACAAATTCATCACGCGATAGTGCAGGCCGAGCTTCTGCAGCACAGCTTCCGCATTACGCGTGAGCTTCTCGTGCTCCTCCCATGACTGCTCGGGCTTGGTGAACTTCACCAGTTCGACCTTCTGAAACTGGTGCTGGCGTATGATGCCGCGCACGTCCTTGCCATACGAACCCGCCTCGCTGCGGAAGCACGGCGTGTACGCGGCAAGCGAAATCGGCAGGCGCGCGCCGTCCAGGGTTTCGTCGCGATAAAGGTTGGTCACCGGCACTTCGGCGGTGGGAATGAGGTACAGGTTCTTCTCGCCGTGCGGCACCTTGAACAGATCGGCCTCGAACTTCGGCAACTGGCCGGTGCCGTACATCGAATCAGCATTGACCATGAACGGAGGCAACACTTCGGTGTAGCCGTGCTCGCGAGTGTGGAGGTCGAGCATGAAGTTCATCAGCGCGCGCTCGAGGCGAGCACCGAGGTCCCAATAGACTGCGAAACGCGCTCCAGTGATCTTTGCCGCGCGCTCCAGGTCGAGGACGCCGAGCTCTTCGCCCAGCTCCCAATGCGGCTTGGGCGTGAAGTCAAACTTCGGCGGCGTGCCCCAGCGGCGCACCTCGGCGTTGTCCGCCTCGCTCTTGCCCACCGGTACGCTGTCGTCGGGAAGGTTGGGGATGTTGGTCAAGAGATCGCGCAACTTGGCGTCACATGCGGTGACGCGCTCGTCCGCCTGGGCAATCTTCTCCTTCAGCCCTTTCTGTTCCTGGAGGTTGGCGGTGGTGTCCTGCTTCTCCTTTTTCAGTCGCTGGAACTCCTCGACCAGCTGGTTACGCCGCGCCTTCATGGTTTCCGCTTCGGTGATGGCGGAGCGCCGCTCGGAGTCGATCTCCTGAAAACCCTTGAGGATGGCGGGGTCCATGCCGCGCTGGCGCAGCTTTTCTTCGACCAGTGGCAGATGATCGCGTACAAACGCTAGATCGAGCATAAGGAATCAGATTACTCCAACCGCGACGGTACGCAAAAGCAACGATTGTCGTGGCAAAACGTCAGAGACCGCGCGCTCATAGCGAACGGCCGGATGCATCCGCCTCGCTACTACCGCCGGATCACCGCCTGCTATTCACTGGTTTATAGTGATCTGTGTCGCCGGTGAAATCTTTCCGCTCTCATCCCAATCGAATTGTCTTGTTGGCTGCCGTTCTGGTCCTGCTTGCGCTGGCCTCCGGCCTGCAAGCGTGCGACGCTTGTCCAGCACCAGTACATGTACGTCTCCGCGCCCGAAACCAGCCTGCGTGACCGCGTCGCCACCATGTACAACAAGATAGGGACGGTCCACAACGGGGACCGGTTGGAGGTTCTGGAGAAGCAGCGGCGATTTCTACGTGTGCGTACCGACAGCGGGCAGGAGGGCTGGATCGAGGAGCGCAGCCTGGTGTCGCAAGAGGTTTACGACGCCTTCCAGAAGCTTGTACAAGACAGCACCGGCCAACCCGTGCAGGCCCACGGTACGACGCGCGCCGAACTTAACATGCACGACACTCCTTCCCGAGAAGCTGAACATCTGTACCAGCTCAAGGACGGCGAGAAAGTGGAGATCCTGAAGCGTGCCACCGCGCCGAAGGTCCCGCCGAAGGCGGCCTCCACACAAACCGGGAAGAGCAACGCAGCCCAATCCAAAGCTCAGACGGCCCCGGCTGCCAATCCGCGCCAACGAGACTCCGGCAGCGCCGGCGGCGAAACCCGCCCAGACCACTCAGGCTCCTTCAGCTAAGCCTGGACAGAAACTCCCGGCTGCGGCCAAGGGCAAAGAGACCGAGCCTCCCAAGCCGGTGATGGAAGATTGGTACCTGGTACGCAACTCCGCCGGCCGCGTCGGCTGGGTCCTGCTACGCATGGTTGATCTCGACATCCCGCTTGAGGTGGCGCAGTACGCTGAAGGCCAGCGCATCATGGGGTACTTCGTGCTCAACACTGTGCAGGACGGAGACAAGCAGGTCCCGCAGTATCTGGTGTTGCTGAACGAGCCAAAAGACGGGCTACCGTGGGACTACAACCAGATTCGCATTTTTACCTGGGGCCGAATTCGTCACCGTTACGAGACGGCTTATCGCGAGCGCAACCTCGAAGGCTATTTCCCGGTAAAGACCGGACACGAGATGTTCGGCAAGGAAGGCGACCTGCCGATCTTCACTATCCGGAAGCAGACCGAAGACGGCCAGACGGTGGACGTTACTTACAAGTTAAATGGCCCGATTGTGCGCCGCGTGCTGACGCCCGAAGAAGAGGCTGCAGAAAAAGCCAAACATCAATCCGCGAAACCTGCCCGGCAGGCGCCGCACAGAAGCCCGCGCACGCAAAACATAAGCATCACTGAGTGGATTAGCGGCTGTAGAATTCCGTGATCGCCGCCACTACCCGCTGCTGCTCATCCTCCCGCAATTCGGGGAACATGGGCAGCGCAAGCACTTCTCTCGCGGCGCGCTCCGACTCTGGCAGGTCGCCCGCCCGATATCCCAGGTACGCGAAGCACTTTTGCAGATGCAGCGGAAGTGGGTAGTAAACCTCGGTGCCGATGCCTCGCTGCGCCAAGAAACTTCGCAATTCATCGCGCCGCAACGCCCGCACGACGTACTGATGATAAATGTGGTAAGCCTCAGGAACCGAAGCCAGCAGCGCGATCGGCGCTTGAGGAGTCACGGACTGCGCGTCGGTTTGCACCAATCCTGAATTCACCAACAGCCCGTGATAACGGCAGGCCAACATGCGGCGCTGCCGGTTCCAGTCGTCAATATGTTTTAGCTTGACGCGCAACACCGCCGCCTGCAAGGCGTCCAGACGGCTGTTCCAGCCGATCTCGTTATGGTAATAACGTTGCTGGCTGCCATGATTGCGCAGACTTCGAACACGCGCCGCCACCTCTTCGTTGTCGGTCGTAACGCATCCCCCATCGCCATAGGCGCTCAGGTTCTTCGTGGGATAGAAGCTGAATCCCGCAACGGCACCCAGCGTCCCTGCTTTCTTGTCGCGCCATTTGGCGCCAAACGCCTGGGCCGCATCTTCGATCACGTCCACTTTGTGCTCCTGGGCAATTCGGTCGAACGCGTCCATGTTGGCGCACTGCCCGTAGAGATGGACCGGCATCACCGCATGAACTTTGTGCGAGCGCGCTCGCTTCAGCGCACTCTCCGCGGCGACGGGATCGAGGTTCAGCGTGGCAGGATCGATGTCGGCCAGTACCGGAGTGGCTCCGCAGCGCACGATCGCGCTCACCGAGGCGAAGAAGCTGAACGGCGTGGTAACCACGCTGGTCTCCGGCCCGACTCCCGAAGCAAGTAATGCGAGCCACAAAGCGTCGGTGCCGGAGGCGCAACCCACGCTGTCGCGCACGCCGAGATACTCCGCCGACTCACGCTCAAAACCGTCCAACTCGGCTCCGCCGATGAAGTGCTGACTTGTAAGCACGCGCTCGATGGCCGTCTTCATTTCCTCCGCAATGCTCTCGTACTGACGTTTGAGGTCGAGCATGGGAACGGCTTCGTGTTGCACAGCGGACGATGGCGGCGAGGGTAAGGGCATAAGGAAAAGTCGATTCTAGCAGCGCGGAGAGGCCATGTTGTAAACCTCGGTCCTTCCGCTCCTCCGCTCGGTCGCGCCGGAAACGTGATGTAAACTGTTTTTCTCAGGCAGCAATGGAACAACAGAAAATTTCAGTCGGAATTCTTGGCGCCACCGGCGTTGTCGGCCAGCGCTTTATCCAAATGCTCGAAGCCCATCCCTGGTTCGAAGTGGCGTGGTTGGCCGCCTCCGACCGCTCAGCTGGGCAAGCGTACGGCGACGCCGTCCGCTGGCGGTTGAAGACGCCGATCCCTGCGAGCGTGCGCAGGATGCCGGTGTCCAACGCCTCGCCGGAGGGCGCGCCGCGCGTGATCTTTGCCGCTCTGGACGCAGGCATCGCGCGCGAGCTAGAGCCGCAGTTTGCTGCGGCTGGTTGCGCGGTGGTCAGCAACTCCAGCGCATTTCGCATGCATGACAATGTGCCGCTTGTCATTCCGGAGGTCAACGCCGACCACCTCCCCCTGATCGAAAAGCAATGCTGGCGCAAACAGTCGGGCGGCTACATCGTCACCAATCCCAACTGTTCGGCTATCGGATTGGTCGTGGCGCTCGCGCCCCTGCATCGGAAGTTTGGCATCGAGTCGATCTTTGTCACCACCATGCAGGCGGTGAGCGGCGCAGGATATCCGGGCGTCGCTTCGCTCGACATTTTGGGCAACGTCATCCCCTACATCGCCAACGAAGAAGAGAAGATGGAAGAGGAGACGCGCAAACTGCTCGGCCAGTTGAACAGCGACCATGTCGAGCCGGCGACATTCAGCATGACAGCACACTGCAATCGAGTTGCTGTCGAGGATGGACATACCGAGTCGGTTTCGGTAAAGTTGCGGCAGAAAGCCGAAGCCGCCGAAATTGTCGCTGCCTTCAACGATTTTCGTTCGATCCCGCAGCAGCTCCAGCTGCCGTCGGCGCCGGCGCAACCGATCGTCTATGACGATGCGCCCGACCGTCCCCAGCCGCGCTTTGATGTCGATCGCGGCAACGGCATGACCGTTACGGTTGGACGCCTGCGTCCCTGCGGCGTTCTGGACTACAAGTTCACCGTGCTCTCGCACAACACGATCCGCGGCGCGGCAGGTGCGGCTCTGCTGAACGCCGAACTCCTGAAGGTGCAAGGCTACCTGTCGTGACCTCCGACCTGCCACATCCTTTAATGATGGTGCGGCCGTGATCGTCATGAAATTCGGTGGCACTTCGGTCGAAGATGCTACTGCCATCGATCGCGCCGCCAGCATCGTAAAAGGACGTCTGCCCGAACGGCCGTTCGTGGTGGTCAGCGCCATGGCGAAAGTCACGGATCAGTTGCTCGCCATGGCAGCGGCAGCCGGACGGGGCGAGCGCGAGCAGGCGCTCGACATCTGCCGCACGCTTCGCGAACGCCATTACACCACCGCCGGCGAGTTGCTGGGCACAGGCTTGCACACCGACCTGCACACCGAACTGGGCGCGGAGTTCGACTCGCTCGACGAGCTTCTGCGCGGCATTGCCGCGGTCGGAGAGCTGACCCCACGCACCTCCGATTACGTTGTCTCTTTCGGCGAGCGATTGTCGAGCATGATCGCCACTCCGGCATTTCTTGCGCGCGACATCCCCGCGACCTTGGTCGATGCGCGGCAGGTCATCATCACCGACGCGCAGCACAGCCGGGCCGTCCCTCAAGTTGACGAGATCAACGACCGTTTGCAGGACCGCGTGATGCCGCTGATCGAGCAGGGTCGCGTGCCGATCATGGGCGGCTTCATCGGTGCGACGCGTGAAGGAGTCCAAACGACGATAGGTCGCGGCGGTTCCGACTTCTCCGCGGCGCTGGTGGGCGCCGGCCTGAATGCCGACCGCATCGAGATCTGGACCGACGTGGACGGCATGAAGACCACCGACCCGCGGATTTGTGCCGACGCCCGCCGCATCAAGGTCATCAGCTTCGAAGAAGCCGCCGAACTGGCTTACTTCGGCGCCAAAGTATTGCATCCCGCGACTGTGCTTCCAGCGGTGGAGAAGAACATTCCGGTGCTGGTGCTGAATTCGCGCAACCCGTCGAATGAGGGCACGCGCATTCTGTCGCGGACGCCGCGCTCACGCTCGTTGTTTAAGGCCATCGCCGCCAAGAACCGCATCACTATCATCGAGATCGTCGCCGCGCGCATGCTCATGGCGCACGGCTTTCTCGCCAAGGTGTTTGAAATCTTCGCTCGCCACCGTTGCGCTGTCGATGTCGTTTCCACCTCGGAGGTCAGCATCTCGCTCACTGTCGATTCGAACGAGGCCATCCCGCAGATCGCAGCGGACCTGGAGCAATTGGCCTTCGTGAAGTATTCGGGCCGCAAAGCCATCGTCTGCCTGGTCGGAGAAAATATCCGCGAGACTGCGGGGGTTGCGGCGCAGGTCTTCGACGCCATTCGCGACATCAACGTGTGCATGATTTCCCAAGGAGCCTCGGAGATAAACCTGACTTTCGTGATTGACGAAGCGGATGTGCCCGAAGCTGTGCGCCGGTTGCACGCCAAGTTTTTCGCCGAGGTCGATCCTGAGGTGTTCGATTGAATCAACGCTCACTCAATTTGCTGGTGTTGGGACGAGGCAAGACGGGATCGCTCGTCGCCCAGGTTGCGCAGGAACGCGGTCACAGCGTGCACAGCATTGACGAAGCGGAGAACGCCGGAGCTGTGTGGCTTACCGAGAAGAATCTCAGTGGCTTCGATGCAGTCATCGACTTTACCGAGCCGGGGGCGGTGCTGGCGAATATCGAAGCTTGCCTGCGGGCGAAGAAAGCCATGGTCGTCGGGACCACCGGGTGGTACGGCGAGATGGAACGAGTCCGGAGCGATGTCGAGAAAGCTGGAACCGGCTTCGTCTTCGGCGCGAATTTTTCCTATGGTGTGAACCTGTTCCTTCAGATCGTTCAAGCCGCCGCGCCGACGCTGGCGCACGGCTACACCGGGCACATCACCGAACGTCATCACATTCACAAGAAGGATGCCCCCTCCGGAACTGCCGCAGCGATTCAGCGAGTGCTGGAGCAGGCCACCGGAATCCGCCCCGCGATAACGTCGGAGCGCGAGGGCGATGTGACCGGAACCCACACGCTTGAACTCGCTTCAGCGGGCGATCGCATTGTGCTTACGCACGAGGCCAAATCGCGCCGCACATTTGCCGAAGGCGCGGTGCTCGCTGCCGAATGGATCGTCGGCAAGACCGGCTTCTACGACTTCAAAGATATTTTCACTCAGCTCTGAACCGTGGGGTCCACTTCGCACTACAATTTCAATCATGAAACTGCGTGGATGCGGCACCGCCCTTGTAACTCCTTTCAAGCAGAACGGAAGCGTTGATGAACCTGCCCTGCGCGACCTGGTGCGCTGGCAGGTCGAGTCGGGCATCGACTTCCTCGTCCCTTGCGGCACCACTGGCGAAACGCCCACGCTTTCGCACGATGAGTGGTTGCGAGTCGTTGACCTGACCATCGAGGCCGCCGAGGGCCGCGTGCCCATCATGGCCGGGGCAACATCGAACAATACGAGTGAAGCCGTAGCGAAGGCGAAAGAAATCTCGTCGCGACCGGGGGTGGGCTACGTTCTGACCGCCACGCCGTACTACAACAAGCCCACACAGGAAGGGATCTTTCAGCACTTCCGTGCAATCGCCGAAACATCAACAAAGCCGCTGATGCTGTACAACATCGCGGGGCGGACGGGTGCCAACATCGAGACTCCCACGTTGCTGCGGCTGGCCGAGATTCCCAACATCGTTGCCGTGAAGGAAGCCAGTGGCAACATCTCGCAGATCGCGGAAGTGTGTGCCAGTGTGCCCGAGGACTTTCTGGTGTTCTCGGGCGATGACGCGGTCACCCTGGCAGTCATCGGACTTGGCGGCGTTGGTATCGTGTCCGTTGTCTCCAACGAAATTCCGGCCGAGATGGCCCGCATGACACAAGCCGCGCTGGCCAACAAGTGGGACACGGCGCGCCACCTCTTTCGCAAATATTTGCCCCTGATGCAAGCCAACTTCATCGAGTCCAATCCCGGGCCTGCAAAAGCCGTGCTGGCCATGATGGGCCGCATCGAGGAAGTCTATCGGCTGCCTCTGGTGCCGATGAAGAAAGACACCCGCGCCAAGCTGGAGAAGGTGGCTGCCGAAGTGGGACTGCTGCAAACGCAGTCCGCTGCGCGCTGAGGTCGGGCAGAAACAACTCTTCACGGCGAGGGCTAGATGTGCTCGCCGGTCGGTTAGCGTTTATACTCCCGGCCATGCGCGAACTCCAGCGGCAGATCGAGGCACTCTATGCGATGGGCGCTGAAGCCATCACGTCACCCGGAGCTGGCGATGTCTTTTTGCACTTTCGTGACGCCCTCACCACCGGGGCAATTCGCGCTGCCGAAAAGCATGATGGCCGCTGGCAAACCAACGCCTGGGTGAAGCAAGGCATCCTGCTGGGCTTTCGCATCGGCAGACTGGCCGAAAGCGGCGACCCGCGGGCGCTTTCCTTCGTTGATAAAGATACGTATCCGGCTCGCCACTTCTCTGCCACCGATAATGTGCGGGTAGTTCCCGGAGGCTCGTCGGTCCGTTGCGGTGCTTATGTCGCGCCATCGGTGGTGTGCATGCCTCCCATGTACATCAATGTGGGCGCTTATGTTGACGAAGGCACCATGGTCGATTCGCACGCACTGGTCGGCTCGTGCGCCCAGGTCGGCAAGCGCGTGCACATCAGCGCCGCCGCACAAATCGGGGGCGTGTTGGAACCGATCAACGCATCGCCGGTCATCATTGAGGACGATGCGCTGATCGGCGGCAACTGCGGCGTGTACGAAGGCACGCAGGTCGGCGCCCGCGCCGTGCTGGGTGCTGGTGTCATCCTGACGCGGTCCACGCCGTTATTCGATACGGTGAAAGGCGAGGTCTATCGCGCTACAGCAGAGGAACCGCTTTGCGTTCCCGAAGGAGCAGTAGTCGTGCCGGGGTCGCGCGCGATCACCAAAGGTAAGGCCGCGGAGTGGGGCTTGTCGCTGTACACGCCGGTCATCGTGAAGTATCGCGACGAGCGCACCGATCGCGGAGTTGAACTGGAAGACATTCTGCGCTAACCATCGAAACCCTATGCGACAACCTGCCACGCGCCGCCGAGAGAACGCAGCACTTCTGATTGCTGTCCTCGTTGGTGTCGTCGCGTTCTTATGCTGGTTCTTCGCGGGAGAATCGAACCTGCTCTTTTCTGCTCTGCGATGGACCGCGCTGGCCGCTCTTGTCGTATATTGTTGTTTCCGCCGCACGCTGACAGCGTGGATCTTCATTGCCATGCTGCTCGGTGCGGAGATCGGACACGACTTCCCCAACGTCGCGACCAACCTGCGCGTTCTGGCGCTTATTTTTCTGCGGCTGATCAAGACCATCATCGCGCCGCTGTTGTTCTCGACGCTGGTGGTGGGCATCGCCGGCCACTCCAACTTGCGGCAAGTCGGCCGGCTCGGCCTACGTTCCATCATCTACTTTGAGATCGTCACGACGATCGCGATCTTCCTGGGACTCGCCGCCATCAACATCAGCAAGGCGGGCGTTGGTGTCCAACTACCTGCTACACCGAGCGCCGAGGCCATCCCGGTCAGCAAGCTCAGCGCGCAAGACACCATCCTGCACATCTTTCCCGAGAACATCGCAAAGTCCGTGGCCGATGGCGCGGTGCTGGAGGTTGTGGTCTTCAGCCTGATTTTCGCCGCGGCCCTGGCCATGATCAGCGAGCAGAAGCGCCGCCCCATGCTGGCTTTCTGTGAGAGCCTGGCGGAGACGATGTTCAAGTTCACCAACATCGTCATGTATATGGCGCCGCTCGGCGTCGGCGCAGCCGTGGCCTACACTGTGGGACATACCGGGATTGGCATACTCGGCAGCCTTCTAAAGCTGCTGCTCACGCTGTACGCAGCGCTTGCCGCCTTCGTGCTCGCCGTTCTGCTGCCCATTGCGCTGATTTTCGGGGTCCCCCTGCGCCGATTCATCCAGGCCGCCATCGAGCCAGTCACCATCGCGTTCGCGACTTCGAGCTCCGAAGCCGCTCTGCCGCGTGCCATGGAAGCGATGGAGGCGATCGGCGTTCCGCGGCAGATCGTCGCCTTCGTTATTCCCACCGGCTACAGCTTCAATCTTGACGGCAGCTCGTTATATCTCTCGGTGGCTGCGATTTTTGTGGCGCAAGTCGCAGGCATTCACCTTTCCTTAGGCCAACAACTAGTGATCGTGCTTACGCTGATGCTCACTAGCAAAGGCGTGGCTGGTGTCTCACGCGCGGCGCTGGTGATCTTGCTTGCTACGGCTGCTTCCGTCGGACTGCCGAGCGAGCCGGTGTTTCTGCTGCTCGGCGTAGATCAACTGCTCGACATGGCGCGCACGGCGGTGAATGTGCTCGGCAACTGCCTGGCGACGGTGGTGATGGCAAAATGGGAAGGAGAATTCGGCGCGGAGACACCGTCGCCAGCCATCCAGGAAGCAATCGCGCAGTAGGAATGAAGGGCGACGGCTAACGCGATGGCATAGCCATGTCCGTGATCCTGTTGGCCTGCTGCTGCCGAACTTGCAGATGCTTCTGGCGAAAGTGTCCAACGGCGCGTTCGCCCCAGACTTTCACGAAGTAGTAATTCAATCCCGCGCCAATCACCGAGCTGATGATCGGGATCAGCCGCCCCGTCCACTTCTCAACGATCTCGGTGCTGGCCCGGGCCGCTATTCGCTGAATCACCCGCGGCACGAACTTCGAAACGAACTGTTTCTCCGCAAGTTCTCGACCGATATCCACTCCGGCCGCGCTCGCGGCTGCAATCCACAGTTCAGCCTCTTCTTCTTCAGTGTTGTACGAGAAGCCATAAATCAGGCTAAGTTTCTGCAGCATGCGCACTGTAATCGCGGCCAGTATGCCAAGATCGGGAATCATCGTGAACATGCCGCCCATGCCGAGACCGGCGCCTTCGGCGGCGGCGAAACGCATGCTGGCGCGGATGGTCTGCCCTGCAATGTGATCGAGTATTTCCGGATCGACAGAGTAAACGCCGTTGTAGGTAAGCGCGGGAAGGTCATACGCCATCCGCAGATGTTCGAGATACTTGTCCGGATCCACCTTGATAGTCTGGTATGCCTTCATGAAGGCGCTGCGAATGGCATCTTCCAGCCTGCGCCTGACCCATCCCTTTTTTTCGATGCCTGCCATGGTCTATCCAGTATAGGCGCGTTCAGTGGTGCGGATGCTCGCGCCGCATGGAACCGGGTGCGCTCCCCTGTGCTAGCATCGGAGCTTACAGATGCCAGTGACAAAGCTTCAAGTTATACCTCTCGGCGGGCTCGGCGAATTCGGCATGAATTGCATGGCCATTCGCTGGGGTGACGACATTATCGTCGTTGACGCCGGGCTCATGTTTCCCGAAGCCGAGTTGCTTGGCGTGGACATCGTCGTCCCCGATATCACCTACCTGCTGGAAAATCGCCAGCATGTGCGCGCCATCATTCTTACCCACGGCCATGAGGACCACATCGGCGCGCTACCTTGGGTCCTCTCGGAACTGAACGTGCCGGTTTACGGTACCGAATTCACTTTGGCTTATGTGGAAGGCAAGCTGGAAGAGCATGCCTTGCTCGACGACGCGGTGCTCAACGAGATCACGCCCGGCGAGCGCTTCAAGGTTGGCCCCTTCACCATCAATCCCATCCAGGTAACCCACAGCCTGGTGGATTGCGTCGCCCTGGCCATTCATACCCCGGTCGGCATCATCATTCACACCGGCGACTTCAAGGTCGATCCCACGCCGACGGACAATCGCCTCTTCGACCTGCACTCGTTTGCGGAATATGGGAAGGAGGGCGTGCTCGCGCTCTTCCAGGATTCGACCAACGTCGAGCGCCGCGGCTACACCCCGAGCGAACGCGCGGTGCGCGCGCGCTTTCAGGAGATCTTCTCGCGCGCCGAGCGGCGCTTGTTCATCACCTGTTTCTCCTCCTCCATCCATCGCATCAAGCTGGCGCTTGAGATGGCCTTTGAGAGCGGGCGCAAGGTTTCCCTGGTTGGGCGTTCCATGCTGGAGTCCACGGAAATCGCACAGGACCTGGGGTACATTGACGTTCCTGAAGGGCTGCTGATCCATCCTGCGCAGATTCGTGACTTTCCGCCGGACAAAGTTTGTGTGCTCATCAGCGGCACGCAAGGCGAACCTATGTCGGCGCTCTCGCGGGCTGCGGTAGACAACCACAAGCACGCGCGAATTCAGCCGGGCGACACGGTCGTACTCTCGTCTCGCATCATTCCGGGGAATGAGAAGGCGATCTATCGCGTGGTGGACCACCTCTTCCGCCGCGATGCTCACGTCATCTACGACGATGGCTCTTCGCCGCCAGTACATGTCAGCGGGCACGCCAGCCAGGAAGAGCTGAAGCTCATCATTAATCTGGTCAAGCCGAGATACTTCATTCCCATCCATGGCGAATACCGGCAGCTCAAGCTGCATGCCGAACTGGCCGGGGCCATGCACGGGTCGGTTGGCAAAGTCGTGATGATTGAGAGCGGCGACATCCTGGAGTTCGATGAACTAGGCGCGCGCAAGGCCGGTCGCATCGCCATCGGCCGCGTGTGCATCGATTCCAACTCCATGGGCGACGTGGTCGAGGACCTTGTCATTCGCGATCGCCGTCACCTCAGCGAAGACGGGATTGTGTTGCCCATCATCGCCATCAACAAGCTGACCGGCAAAGTAGAGAGCGCACCGGAAATCGTGATGCGCGGCTTCGCCCCCAGCCCGGGCGAAAACGGCTTCCTCGACGAAGCCCGCCAGACGGTGATGAACACCCTCGAATCCTCGAGTGACGAAGAGAAGGGCGATTACGGCATGATCAAGGAGAAAATCCGTCAGGACCTGAAACGGTTCATCGTGAAGAACACCTCGCGGCGCCCGCTGATCATGCCGGTGATCCTCGAGATCTGACAACCAGCCCCTACGACAGTTTCAATGACCACCGTTCCCTGGCAAGGTCGTAATCCATCCCACAAAGCGCGGTTGTTCTGCGTGGGTGCTCCTTCTGTTGCCCTTGCTGGTCGTCGTTCTGTACCCGACCCTACAAGATTACCTGCGCGCCGCCTCGCTGCTGCAGCGAATCGGCGACCCGCATGCTACGGGTTGGATTGCCAACTACGATGTGCATCCGGTTGACGTGCGAGATACGACCTTCGACTTCAACGGCACAGCCATGCCCGCGCGCATCTTTCTGCCGCGCGGTGTCGACTCTGCGCCGGGGATTGTGGTGATCCACGGGATGCACGAACTGGGCATTAATGAGCCAAGGCTGGTGAATTTCGCCCGCTCGCTGGCGGCCGGCGGCTTCTTTGTGATGACGCCTCAAGTGCCGGGAATTGCCGACTATCGCGTCGAAGCCGAGTCGGCCGATCTTATCGGCGCGGCAACACAGAATTTCGCACACCAACT
This sequence comes from uncultured Acidobacteriaceae bacterium, assembly GCA_963760415.1. GTDB lineage: Bacteria > Acidobacteriota > Terriglobia > Terriglobales > Acidobacteriaceae > Bog-257. The sequence goes on from CAVXDA010000018.1 coordinate 280,473, forward strand.
CCAGGTGCTCAAAGTGGGTGTGCTGGCGCTCAGTTTCTCTGGAGGACTGGCGCTGCTCGCAGCCAGTGATCCGCAATATTCACGCTCCATCGCATGGGTGGCAACGATTGGCGCGCACTATGATCTGGCACACGTTTTGCGCTTCTTCGCCACTGGCGACGCTGTCCGGCCAGATGGATCGGTCGAGCATCTGCCGCCGCACGAATATGGACCGCTAATTGTGGTTTACGTCGAGGTACAAGACTTCTTCGTTCCGCAGGACATCCCGGCTGCCCATGAGGCCATCAAGCTGCTACTTTCCGGCAAAGGCAAGGCCTCCGAGGAAATGGCGGAGACGCTGACACCGGCCGGCCAGGACACCATGCAGCGCATCTATCGCAAGCAACGCGAGGACTTCGCGCCCGCGCTCCTCTCGGAAATAGACAAGCGGCGCGACCAGTTGGCCTCTGCTTCTCCCGCAGGTCACCTCAAGTCTCTGCAAATGCCGGTTCTGTTACTGCACGGCTCCGATGACACTGTCATTCCGCCAACCGAGTTGCTCTGGCTGGAACGCGACATCCCCAAAGACCGGCTCCGCGATGCGCTGATCAGTTCCGGAATCGCGCATGTCGAACTGGGCAGCAAAGTGACCTTGCGCGAACGGCTGGCGCTTGTACACTGGGTGGCATTGATGATGCACGAGGCGAGAGTCACGGAGGCCGGGAAAGTCAACGGCAAGTTGCCGGTCGGCGCCTGGCTTGCTCTTGCGGATGGGACAACCCATTGATCCGGCCATGGTGACACTGGAGCAGATCAAGCTGGCACAACACCGACTGCGCGGCATCGCGGTGCAGACGCCGCTGGTTCCCTACTTCCCGCCAGCGACCGAAGCGGAACCGGCCCACGAAGCACAGGGTCAGCTTTGGCTCAAGCCGGAGAGCCTGCAACCCATCGGCTCCTTCAAGCTGCGCGGCGCCTATAACAAGATCGCGTCGTTCACAGAACAAGAACGGAAGCGTGGGGTTATTTCGTATTCCAGCGGCAACCACGCTCAGGGTGTTGCCTACGCGGCGCGCGCCCTCGGGGTGAAGTCGGTCATTGTCATGCCCCGCAACGCACCGAAAATCAAGGTTGACAGTACTGCCGCGCTGGGAGCGGAGATCGTCACGGTGGGTCCTGCCAGCTCGGAGCGCCTGAAGCGGGCCGAAGAGCTCGCTCGCGAACATGGCTATGCCATCGTCCCGCCCTACAACGATGAGCAGATTATTGCCGGACAAGGCACCGTCGGGCTGGAAATCCTGGAGACCTGTCCTGACGTCGATCTTGTACTCGTGCCGGTCGGCGGCGGCGGACTGGTTAGCGGCGTCTCAGCTGCGATCAAGTTGAGCGGCTCGACCGCCAAAGTGATTGGGGTTGAGCCGGAGTTGGCCAACGACGCGCAGCAAAGCTTCCGCAAGGGCGCGATCGTACAACTGCCGGCCGAGCGTGTTTCCAGTACCCTCGCCGATGGTTTGCGCACGCAATCGGTCGGGCCGCTCAACTTTGAGCACATCCGGCGATTTGTTGACGACGTGATTACCGTGACCGAAGATGAAATCCGCACCGCCATGCGCCGGATTATCAGCAACGCGCGGATTGTTGCAGAGCCGAGTGGCGCGGTCACGTTCGCGGCGTGGCTTTTTCACTCCAGCGAGCTGCCGCAATCGAAGAAAGCGGTCGTGGTCGTCAGCGGCGGCAATGTCGAGCCACAACTGTTGGCGCAGGTGTTGGCTGAATCCGACTACGGCGAGAGCGGCGCCGCAGGCGGGTCATGAACCACTGATTTGTGTGCAGGAGCAGCCAGGTGTCGCATCCATTTCGGCCGTGCCGTTACCTAATACCGTCCATCGTTGTCTTAGTGTTCGCTTCGTCCGCCTTCGCCACCGAACGCGGCATCATGCTGCGCGAAGGCATTATCTACATCTCTCCCGACACCTCTTCCGCCAAGCTGTCAAACATTGGACGTGGTCGCGAGGTCGCGGTTCTTGACCGCACGCCTGGCTGGGTGCATGTGGTAGGCACAGTTGACGTCACCACCAATATTGAACTCGGCGAGGAGGAACAAAACGATCGCAACATCACCGGCTGGATCATCGACAAAGGCGTGATTACAACCACGACCACCGACGGCGATAAGATCCTGTTCGGCGAAGCTTTCGACTCCGAAATGGAGGCCAGCCACCGCGGCGGCCGTCGCGGTGCGGCCCAGGACGCCATGCGGCTCTACGCTCGCATCGCCGAGTACTATCCCACGGGGCCTTTGGCGGCGGAGTCCCTGTATCGTGCCGCGGATATTCGCTGGCAAATCGAGGCCGAGGATGCTGCCACGCGCCCCTCGGCGAAGCAGCGCGATCCCGCGCTCCGCTACCAGATCAACGAGCAGTACATGAAAAAAGTCATCAAGAAGTATCCCGGCACCAAGTGGGCCGACCTCGCCGCCTATCGGTTGATCGACAACAAGCTTTGCGGAGATTGGGAGGCCGCCGCAAAATGCCCCGAGATGGAGGCGCAACTCTACATCAAGTATGTCGAGGACCATCCGCAATCACCTAAGACTCCGGAAGCGATGTACAAAGCGGCGTGGCGGTATTCAGCGCTCATCGTGATCTACAAGACGGACAATCAGCCAAAGAAGGCGGACGACTCCTCCGCCCGCGCCCTCAGTGTCGCCAAGAAACTGATATCGCAATACCCCAACGACACCGACTGGTCGAGCCGGGCCGAGCGTCTGGTATATATGGTTCAAACCAATATTCCCACCTGGGGACCGAATCTGGAGTAGCTCGCGCGGAGGCGATTTGAACGATTACCTGTTGTCTGTCCTGCTGGGTGTCATCGAAGGTCTAACCGAATTTCTTCCCGTCAGCTCGACGGCGCATTTGCGCATCGCTGAGTCCTTCCTCGGCATTGATCTGGCCAATGGCTACTGGAAGATGTTTTCCATCGTCATCCAGTTGGGCGCGATTCTCTGCCTGCCGCTGTATTTCTGGAACCGCATTGTCGAGTTCGTCGGCGATTTTCCCCAGGGCAAGGGCGGCGATCGCACTATTATCAACCATCCGCTTTCGCTCACCGCTATCGCCTTCGTGGTGACCGCGATTCCCGCCTTCCTGCTGACCAAGATCATCGGTAAACATCTCGAAAGCCTCACGCTCATGGCCTGGGCACTGATCATCGGCGGAATCGTAATGTGGATTGTGGATGCGGTTTACGAGCGCTCGAAACATCAGGCCTTCGCGCGCGGCAAGCTCACCGAAGACATGGAGCAAATGTCGGTGGCGCAGGCCATCTGGATCGGTTTCTGCCAGATATTTTCGGCCGTCTTCCCCGGCACCTCGCGCTCCATGTCCACCATCACCGCGGGAGAGTTGGCCGGCATGAGTCGTCCAGCAGCGCTGGAGTTCTCCTTCTTCCTCTCCATCCCGACGATGGTGGTCGCGACTTGTTACGACCTCTTCAAGTCCTTGCGCCCGCATCATGGCGAACCGAGCGCCATCGGCTCGATGCCAAGCGATGCTCATTCGTGGATCGTGCTGGCCATCGGCTTTGTCGTGTCGTTCATCGTGGCTTACGGCGTGGTGGCGTGGTTCATGAACTGGGTCCGCACCCGCGGATTTACCGTGTTCGCCATCTACCGCATTCTGCTGGGAGGATTCGTGCTTTGGTGGGTTGGACACCTGGCCTAGCTTGGGGAGAGACTAGATCGGCAACACCCGTGCCTTTGTTTTCCTCCGCGTCTGCCAGCCTTTTTGGGATAATAGTTTGGCTCTGGCGTACTAGCAGCCCCGAATCGGGGATGATGCGGGACTACGCGTCCCTCGTGGCTACGTGTTGCGTGGCCGTTTCTGCCTGCGCCGGATGGAGCAGGCAGGCATGGGTCCTCGCAAGCGTGGCTCTGCGGCAAAACCGTACGCCAAAATGAACATCTCGCGCGCATTTACTCCGACGGCCAACCGGCGGCTCAATGAGCTGATCGGCTTCCTGGTGTTCGTCTCCGCGGTCCTCCTTGTCCTCGCCCTGGTTTCCTACTCGCCGCTCGATCCTTCGCTGAACACCGCGTCGAATCCTCCCGCCGGGCGCCCGGCACACAACTGGATTGGCGTGTTCGGAGCCATCGTCAGCGATCTGGCGCTGCAACTCTTCGGGGTTGCGGTTTTCCTGATACCGATTTTCCTGATGTTTTACGCGCTGCGCTGGTTCCGCTCGCGGCCCATCAGTTCGCCTTACGCCAAGACACTGGGCGCGATTGCGCTGCTCACGTTCCTCTCCGGACTGATAGGCCTGCTGCCGTGGACCCTTCGCTGGAAGGGAGCTGTCCCGGCTGAAGGGTTGCTGGGCCGCATCGTCGCCGACGCGCTGATTCACTACTTCAATCTTGCCGGCGCCTACTTGATTTGCCTGGCCGTGATCGCCGTGGCGCTTTATCTCTCGACGGCGTTTTCGTTTGGCGCCATCCAGATCTGGTCGCAGACCCGCTTGTCCTTTGTCTATGCCGCGCTGGACCGCTTTGCCGACTGGCGCACGGAGCGGGATCGGAAGAGAGCGGCCAAAGAACTGGAGAAGAAGCGCGCCGCCGCTGCCGCCACCAAGCCGGTGGTTACAGCGCAACTGGTTCCGCGACGCGCGGCAGAGGAGGCGCCCGCTTCTTCTCCAGCCGGGCACTGCGGCCGCTCCGCATGCCACCAGCTCAGCGTGACGGAGTGAAGACCGGCATCGAGCAGATGTTCGCGGGCGAAGGTGAAAAACCTGCGGAGCGAGCGGCCCACCCGATCCGGCGAATGATCCCGAGCCAATATCCGCGCAGGAAGACATCGCTGTCGGCACGCGCGCTGACATCACACCGCGCGGCAAGACCACGATGCCGCGCCTGGCAGGAAGCTACAAGCTGCCCTCAACCGCTCTGCTGCACCGTCCCGACGAGCACAGTGCCATCAACGAGCTCGAACTGAAAAATCTGGCGGTGGTGCTGGCGGAAAAGTGCGGCGAGTTCGACGTCCGCGGCCAAGTTGTCCAGATCAACCCCGGGCCCGTGGTCACGACCTTCGAGTTCAAGCCCGAAGCCGGCATCAAGTACAGCCGCGTCACCAGCCTGTGTGACGACCTCTGCCTGGCGCTGCGCGCGGAGAGCATTCTTATCGAGCGCATGGCGGGCAAGTCCACCGTCGGCATCCAGGTTCCCAACCACGAACGCGAAACCATCTGGCTGCGCGAGGTGGTCGAGTCGCAGGAGTTCCTCGGCTCGAAGTCGAAGATCACGCTGGCCATGGGCAAGGACATCAACGGCCGCATCGTGACCGCCGACCTGAACACCATGCCGCACCTGCTGATCGCGGGCTCGACCGGATCGGGCAAGAGCGTGGCCATCAATGCCTTTATCATGTCCATCCTCTACAAGGCGACGCCGGATCAGGTGCGCCTGATTCTGGTCGATCCGAAGCGACTGGAGCTGGGCAACTACGAGGGCGTGCCACACCTGCACACGCCGATCATCACCGAGCCAAAGCTGGCGTCCAACGCGCTGCGCAACGCGGTGCGCGAGATGGAGCGCCGCCTGAAGCAGCTGGCCGAAAAAGGTGTGCGCAACATTGATCAGTACAATCGCCTCTTCGATAACAGCACGCCCAGCCTGTTCGAGGATGGCAGCGAGGCGCGGCCGCTGCCGTTCATCGTCATCATCATCGACGAGTTGGCCGACCTCATGATGCTCGATGGGCAGAACGTGGAAGCGTCCATCACCCGTCTGGCGCAGATGGCGCGCGCCGTCGGCATCCACCTCGTCCTGGCCACGCAGCGTCCGTCGGTGGATGTGATCACCGGCCTCATCAAGGCGAACTTCCCGGCGCGCATGTCGTTCCGCGTGGCGACCAAGATCGATTCGCGCACCATTCTCGACGCCAACGGCGCCGAGGCCCTGCTGGGCCGCGGCGACCTGCTCTACCTGCCAAACGGCTCGGCGCGCGTGCATCGCGTACACGCTCCCGTTCGTCACCGAAAAAGAGATCGCAGCCGTCGTCGAGTTCTGGCGCTCGCAGGCCCAGGCGCAGTACGAGGAGAACTTCCTGCAGGCTCCCCGCGAGGACAACGAAGACGGTGGCTCCTCCGGCTCGGACGGCGACGGGGATGATGCCCACGACGAGCTGTACCAGGACGCGGTGCGCATCGTGCTGGAATACGGCAAGGCGTCCACGTCGCTGCTGCAACGCCGTCTGCGCATCGGCTACGGCCGCGCCGCGCATCTCATCGACCTGATGGAGCGCGACGGGATCGTCGGCGCAGCCGATGGCCCCAAGCCGCGCGAAGTACTCAAGCGTCCTGACTGGCTGAGCGAAGTGGAAGACGCGCTGCGGTAAGGCACGGCCGCAACCGGCATGGCGTTACGCTCCTTTTGCAAATTTCGCGGTCACGGGTTAAGCTCCCAACGACTTTTGCTGTCCTGGCCCCATAGAGCAGAGCGCTCTGCTTTTATCGCTGTTTGCCAAACACGACTCTCAGGCCAGTTCAACGAGCGGAGGGGGCGTGTTTATCTAAACCAAACAAAGGGTTGCTGTTTGTTTGGACTGAGTGTACATTTCACCCGTCCCGTGCAAGAGGGACTGAGGAGGCATCAAATGGGATTCCTGGCATGGATTGTGGTCGGACTCATCGCCGGTTGGCTTGCCGGGCAAGTCATGAAGGGAGGTGGCTACGGGATAGTTGTGGACATTATCCTTGGTCTTCTCGGAGGCCTCGTTGGGGGCTGGCTCTTCGGCCTCTTGGGAATCTGGCAGGGCGGTGGGATGATCGGCTCCATCATCGTAGCGTTTATTGGCGCGGTCATTTTGGTCTGGATCACTCGGTTAATCAAAAAAGCTTGATCGCGCTGCGTTCGCGCAGCACACGGAAGCACCGGAGGGCCGGTGCTTTTTCTATTGGACGGACGGCCCAAGCCTTCCCAAAAATCCGCGGCTGCTTTTTCTTCTCTCCGTGTTTCTGTGGTGACCTGTTGCCTCCCTCTACCGCAAATTTCCGTTTCGCGTTACGATGACAGCTACTCTGATCATGCAAGGCGAACGTGCGGTATCAGCCACGTTCGTGGGCAGGGATGTGCGTCCGGCAGGTCATCTCGTGTGATGCTTCCTGTTTTCTTCTCCCCCGCGGCCAGAGAATCGAGCAGTTTTTGGGATGGAAATTTGCTGCACCACGCAGCTTGCGCTTTACAAGGGAACCCGATGAATTCGCCGAAGGTCGCTGTCTCGCTGGGATTCATACTGACTCTTAGCCTTGTTTTGACCGCTTGTGGCGGTGGTGGCTCCACGCCTCCGCCGGGTTCGCCCACCATCCAAACGACCTCGCTCCCTCCGGGTGGTGTCAACGCGGCGTACGGGGTCAACGGCCAGGGCGTCCTTTTGTCGGCGACTGGCGGAACAGGTGCCTACACATGGAGCATTTCCTCCGGCAATCTGCCCCCGGGCTTGACTCTGAACGCGCAGGGATTAATCTCCGGAACGCCTACCACCGCTGGCAAGTATTCTTTCACCGTACGGGTAACCGACACTGCCGGTGCCTCCGCCACCGAGCCGTTGAGCATCAACGTCGTTAGCGGGGCACCTACCATCCAGACGGTTTTGCTGCCTCAGGGCGCGGTCAACGTGCCGTACCTCGTCGGTGGCAACCCCGTCACTCTGTCGGCGACGGGCGGAACCGGAGCGTACACATGGAGCATCGCATCGGGCAGCCTGCCCCCGGGTCTCACTTTGAACGCCTCGCAGGGTGTGATTTCCGGGACGCCTACGACCGTTGGCAACTACCTCTTCACGGTCCAGGTGACCGATGCGGCGAACCTCTCCTCTACCAAGGCCTTGAGCATTTACATCGAAGGCGCAGTCCTGATCACGCCGACAGTGTTGCCCACCGGTGCTGCCAATGTTCCCTACTCGTTTCAGTTGACGGCCACGGGCGGACTCGCGCCTTACACCTGGTGTGTGGTTGAGAGCGGTGGCGCTTGCGACAACGGAGCGGGCACCCTGCCTCCGGGCCTGACCTTAAGCAGCGCGGGGGTTATCTCTGGGCACTCCCACCACCGACGGCACGCCGACAACTTTCACTGTGCAAGTGAAGGACAGCGAGACATCGCCAGGCATTCCGGCAATCGGCAGTTCGATGTTCAGTATCACCATCATGTCCATCGTGACCGCTTCCCTGCCGTCGGGCAACATCAACGTTCCCTATAGCGGGTCCGTGACGGTAGCCGGTGGAACCACTCCTTATACCTGGACTGCCAGCAATTTGCCGCCGGGACTGGCGCTGGATCCCAGCACTTGCACGAACACCAAGAAACCCACCTGCAACATCACGGGAACGCCGACTGCGGGCGGGGTTTACGCGGTTACGCTAACAGCGATGGACGGGGAGAAACTGGTTCCTGTTCCCGCCACGATGGCAACCCTGAACCTGACCGTTTATAACGGCCCGCCGCTAATCGTCACAACTACAACGTTGCCGGTGGGAATAGTGGGTCTTCCCTACAGTGCGACTCTGGCGGCTACGGGAGGCACTCCACCTCTCACGTGGTGCGTAGTCGAGAAGGACGGCACATGCGACAACGGAGCGGGCGTGTTGCCACCGGGACTGACCCTGGACTCGAGCACCGGAGTGATCTCTGGCAAGCCGACAACTGCAAACACGTACGGATTTACGGCCCAGGTTGCGGATTCCGGCTCGCCGCAGCAGACCGCAACCTCGGGGAACTTGTCGATCGTCATTACTCCAGCCCTGACCAACACCAACTTGATGGGCAATTACATCTTCACGTTCAACGGATACAACAGCGGGACTTTCGTGGTGATGGCGGGAAGTTTCGTGGCCGATGGAAACGGAAACATTACCAGCGGCCTGCTGGACTACAACAACGGAACCGGCGAGCAGCCTGAGAACAACCCAACTGCGCAGACGATCGCTCCAGGCGCGGGCTCGGTCTATTCCATCACTCCCAATGGACTGGGCACGATGACGATCACCACCAACCTGAGCGTCTTCAAGTTCCAGGTCGCCATCCGGAGCGATGGCAGTGGAAGGTTGATCCAAAGTGACCCCGCGCAACCGCTGGTTTACGGTTCTGGCCAAATCATGAAGCACTTCCCGTTAGCCCAGGGCCAGCAATGGCCACTCTGCGGCAGCTTTGTTGCAGTGGGATTGTTTGGGATGGACAGCGCCTCACCACCAGCTCGATACGCCGCTGCGGGCGAGTTTCAATTCGATCCCAACACCTGCGTGGATGCCGAGAACGGCATTCTGGATATTGACGACGGTGGCATCACCTCGAGTGCAACGTTTACGGGAGCATTTAACCTGTACGACAACAACACCAGCCGCGGGATCGCAGGCTTCACTTTCAACGGCAGCGGGCGCCTTTTCAACGCCTTTTACCTGGTGTCAAGCAGCGATCACAAGCTAAATCAATTGATCGTGGTCTCCACCGAGCCGACTTCGAAGCCCGCCGCGCTGACACTCTGGTCGGGACTCCAGCAGGCCGGCAGCGCTTTATTCGGACCGAAGAATTGGAACAATTTGGCCCTCACTGGCACTGCAGTGGCCGAACTGAACGCTCATGACACCAATGGCGCTGTGGACGTCACTGCCGGATTGTTCTCAGGCAATGGAGCCAAGACCAACACCTGCCAGGGCAATAACTTCGACCCTGCTACCTTCAACTATGACGAGAACCAGGGCGGAACCTCCAGCCTCAACCAGTCTTCGACGGGTACATACTGCGTGGACAAGAATACCGGTCGGGTTACGCTCACGGGCTTCACTGGACAGTTTGGTCAATTTCCACCTGTGTTGTATCTAGTTGGAGCAAACCAGGCATTTGTTGTTGGCACCGATCCCGCGGTCACCTTTGGATTCCTCGAGCAGCAGGCGGCCTCTTCGTCTGGCTTTTCGAATGCGTCGATCGCCGGTCCGTATGCCGGCGGCAGCGTCGCGCCCGTCACCAAGGACGTGACTAACGCGGTCACCTGGATGCTCGCCGATGGCAGCGGCAACATCAATGGCACCTCCAACACCAGCGGTCCCGGCGGTCCGGGTGGCCCGTCGAACTTCACTTACACGTACACCGTCGATGGCACTGGCCGGACGGTGGTACAGCAGAACGGAAATACGATAGGGATCGCTTATGTGATCTCCGGTACGAAGTTTGTTTTGCTGCCCACGACCGATCCGAATCCAGCGCTTTCGATTTTCGGTCAGTGACCGGGATCGACACATGAAGGTCGTCTCCGTCAACGTGGGCAAGCCGCAAGAGCGTGAATGGCGCGGTTTGCGCGTGAAGACGGCGATCTTCAAGAGTCCGGTGGCGGGGCTGGTGGCGGTCGGGAAACTGGACCTCGCAGGCGACGAGCAGGCCGACCTCACCGTCCACGGCGGCGCCGACAAAGCCGTTTATGTGTATCCCCACGAGCACTACACCTACTGGCAATCGCAGCTCCCCGGGTACTCCCTTACACTCGGCAACTTCGGCGAGAACCTCACCGTTTCAGGCCTGTCCGAGGAAGACATCCAGATCGGCGATGAGCTGCAGATAGGCACTGCCCGGTTCACCGTTACCCAGCCCCGCACACCGTGCTACAAACTGGGCGTCCGCTTCAATCGCGAGGACATGACCAAGAGGTTTTATGAGAGCCGGCGCTTCGGCTTCTATCTGCGGGTGCTGCGTGAAGGCACGCTACAGGCCGGAGACACCCTTACCGTTGTGACCCGGAACCCGAACGCGGTCAGTGTTGCCGATATCGCCCGGCTCTTCACTGGAGACAGGCGGGACCGGGAATTGCTCAACCGAGCGCTCAAGCTCGACGCCCTTTCCGCGGGATGGCGCGGCGCGCTGCAAGAACGGCTGGAAGGCCATCGCGGCGCGCGCTGAGGAACCAGCCAGATGAGCGACGCCAACCCACCGGAGGTCTGGCTGTCGGCTCGCGGCGGCAATTTTCGGCTGTAAGTCGGGGGTGGTGATCGGCTACTCCGCGTCATTTTTATGCCGGGGTCTAGGCCCACCGATGGGGAAAAGGTCGGGAACTGTGATGCAAGTTCTTGCACCACCTAAGTCGATTTCCTATATTTTTCAACGAATTACACCGGAGACAAAATTGCTACGTTATGAGTCGTGGGTTTCTGTGTGGGGTTGCGCGCCACTTTTGGGTGGTGAGGGAGAGCTTGGCGAGGAGCGATTTTTTGGTCGCGACCTGCTCCTTGCGCAGCAACAGACCCTTCGGTGAACACTCTAAAGGTGTTCAAGTTAGCAGTCTCAACACTCGCGAGTCAGGACTCTGAACTACGGAGGTAGTAACTTTGAACAGAAAGCTAGGATGGTCTCTCTGCTTGTTGGCTCTGGCAGTTTGCTCTCTGCCGGCGATGGCAGGCACCACTTTGTACAGCAACTTTGGTAGCGCAGGCAGCGTTTACAACTGCTGCTCGGGCTGGACGGTCTCCGGCTCGGGCTACATCGGAACCAGCTTCACCTCTGCCAACGAGTTCCAGGTCACAACCAGTGGCAGCGTCGGCGAGATCGACGTCGCGGTCGGCCTTGTGGTAGGCCCCGATTCGTTCTATCTGAACATCGAGGCGGACAACAACGGCACGCCTGGAGCGGTGTTGGCCTCGTTTAGCAACCTGACCAGCAACGGCAACAACTTCGGGTCCTGTTGCAACTTCACCTCCATCACCGGTATTTCCGGGCTTAACCTCAGCACCGGCACCAACTATTGGATGGTGATCGGGCCGAGCAGCACGACCGCTCAGACTTGGGAAGCGTGGAACTTCAGCAACAGTGCGACCGGTAACGACAGCTACTCTACCGACGGCGGCCTGACCTGGAACAGCAACGGCAACCAGCCGCAAGGCGCCTTCCAGATTCTGGGTGGCGGCAGTTCTGGCAGCACGCCCGAGCCAAGCTCTCTGCTGCTGTTCGGCAGCGGATTGTTGGGCGTGATTGGCGTAGCCCGTCGCAAGATGAAACTCTAACCCCTTGCATCGAATCCCTGAAGGCCGGAGCTAACCAGCTCCGGCCTTTTTCTTTGGCCAGCAAGCACGTCGCGGCCGCGGAAACCGCCCTAACACGCCAGTTGCGAAGTCGTCTCATTGCCTGGCGCCAGCTTGCGCGCCATCGCCAGAGCGCCTTCTGCGGCGCTGCTGATCGACAGGGAGACTCGGGCGAGCGGGACCGAACTGTGCAATTCTCTGCGAAAGGAAGCCCGGACTTCGACGGAATTCTGGAAGACTCCCCCGGTCAGCGCAACGTTGACCTCTTCGCCAGCGTTCCACAGCTTGCGAAAGATCAGCTCCGTCAACCCGGCCAATGCGACGCCAGCCCGGGTCAGGATATCGTGCGCATAAAAGTCCCCGGCTTGGGCAGCCGATACCACCACGGAAAATAGGGCGGCAAAATCCGGCAGCGGCTCGGCGTTCGCGCGGCAGATCAGGTCGTCATACGAACCAACGCTCCACTGTTTCAGTATGCGGTCGCTCATTTTTGTGTAGCTGCCTGCGTCGTGCGCCTGCGTTACCGCGGCCACCGCCCGCACACCGATCCAGTGGCCAGAGCCTTCGTCCGAGATGGCATAACCCCAGCCTCCGGCCCGCGCGGTGCGGCCCGACGGGTGACGCCCGTAGGCAATGGAGCCGGTCCCCGCAACCACCACGATTCCTGGAGCGCCCTCCAGAGCGGCCTCGTGTGCGATCACCATGTCGCCGACCACTTCGGTCCGCGCCGGCGACAGCTTTGCCAGGATTCCCGCCAGCTGCTGTCGTATCTCCTCCCGCTCCGCGCCGGCTATGCCGGCGCAAATGGAGGCTATCTGCGCCGGTTTGATGGCAGCTTCCCGGCAAACCTTGCGCACTCCTTTCTCCAAGGCCACGCGGGCCTCTCTCCGCCCCAGGCGCACGATGTTGCTGCCGCCAACGGTCGCCGACGCCAGCACGGCATTCTCATCGCCAAGCACGCACGTCGTTTTCGTGCCCCCGCCGTCGATGCCCAGAAAGTAGGCCACGGCTCGCATTATAGTGAACAGTGAATAGTGGATAGTGGCTGGTGGATAGAAAAAGCGCTTCCGACATCCGCGACCAAAAGCTTGCAGTTTGAAACTATCCACTAACCCATATTCACTATCCACCGACTCCCATGAACTCGCTCGACCTGACGCTGATCGCAGTCTATCTCTTGGGCATCACTCTTTTCGGACTGCGCTTTCGCAAGCGGCAGCGTTCCCTGCGCGATTACTTCCTCGCCGATCGCAATATTCCGTGGTGGGCCATCGCACTCTCCATTGTCGCCGCCGAAACCAGCACCCTTACCATCGTCAGCGTGCCCGGCCTGGCCTACGACACCAACTTCACCTTCCTGCAGTTGGTGATGGGCTATCTCGTGGGGCGCGTCATCATCAGCTACCTGCTGCTGCCGCACTACTTTCGCGGCGATCTCTACACCGCTTATCAGCTCATCGAACGCCGCTTTGGCAGCCGGTTGCGCTCCCTGACCGCCGGCCTGTTTCTGGCCACCCGAGCCGCCGCGGAAGGTGTTCGCGTCTTTGCGGTCGCGATTGTCGTTGGGATCGCGCTCGGGCCGCTGCTCGGCGGCGTTGGCGACTTCCAGCGCGACGTGGTGTCCATCGGCATCGTCATGCTGCTCACCCTGCTGTACACCTTCGAAGGCGGCATGGCTGCAGTCATCTGGACCGATGTGGTGCAGACGTTCATCTATGTCGCTGGAACGCTGGTCGGCTTCGTCACCATCCTGCATCTCGTGCCCGGCGGCTGGAACACCATCTACGCGAGTGCCGGCACTGCCGGCAAGTTCCGCGTCTTCGACTTCACCCCCGACTTCTACCGGACCTATACCTTCTGGTCAGGCGTGATCGGCGGCGCGTTCCTGACCACGGCCAGCCACGGAACCGACCAGTTGATTGTGCAACGACTCTTGGCCGCCCGGAGCCAGTCGCAATCCAGGCTGGCGTTGCTGAGCAGCGGCGTCGCGGTGTTCTTTCTGTTCTCGCTCTTTCTGCTGATCGGCGCCATGCTGTGGGTCTTCTATCGCATCGCACCGCCGGCCGTTCCCTTCGACAAGACCGACCGCATCTTTCCCACCTTCATCGTGAGCTACATGCCGCACGGGATTTCGGGCCTGCTGATCGCCGCTATTTTCGCCGCCGCCATGTCCAACCTGAGCGCCGCTCTCAACTCACTTTCGTCCACCACCATCGTTGACTTCTACATGCGCCACAGGCCCGGCGCATCCGAGCGCCGGCGCGTGCTGTTTTCGCGCGTGGCAACAATCCTGTGGGGACTCGTGCTGTTCGCCTTGGCCATCCTCTCGCGGCGTGGCGGCAAGGTCGTCGAGGTCGGCCTCAGCATCGCCTCGGTCGCCTACGGCGCGCTGTTGGGAGTCTTCCTGCTGGGAGTGCTCACTCGCCGTGCCAACGAACGCGGCAGCATGATCGGCATGGCCGTTGGATTCTTCGCCAACCTATACATCTGGCAGGGCAGCGTGGTCCTGCCATGGCTGCAACGCGCGACTGGCCTGCCTTTCGCAGCCCTGGCGTTGTCGCGGCCGATCCCCTTCACCTGGTACGTGCTGATCGGCAGCGTCATCACGTTTGTCATCGGGTATAGTTCCAGTCTGTTGCTTTCGTCGCACGATGACGCCGCCGCGCATGCCGCAACCGACCAATAGCAGATCAGCTCCCACGCTCTCTCGCGACCTCGGCGTCAGCCATGCCAGCGCGGTCGTAGTCGGGACCATCATCGGCAGCGGCATCTTTCTGGTGCCCGCCGAGATGATGCAGGCCGTGGGCTCGGCCTGGCTCGTCTACCTGGCCTGGATCGTCGGCGGCGTGCTGTCGTTTGCGGGCGCCATCACCTACGCCGAGCTCGGCGCCATGAAGCCGCAGGCCGGGGGCGAGTACGTTTACATTCGCGACGCCTACGGCCCGCTTCCCGGATTCCTCTATGCCTGGACGTGGTTCGCCATCGCCAAGCCCGCTTCCATCGCGACCCTCACCGTAGGATTCGTCCGCATCCTCGGAACGTTTCCCGTGTTCGCCTTCTTCAACCAGGACGCGGTGCGTTCGCCCTTCGCCATCAGCTACGGACAACTGGTCGCCATCGCGGCCGCCGCGCTCATCACCGGTCTGAACTATATCGGCATCAAGCGCGCCGGTGACTTTCAGGTCATCTTCACGCTGATGAAGATCGTAATCATCGTCGCCGTCGCATTCATGGCTTTCTCCGCCGCCAGCGGCACCTGGCACAACTTCCAGACCATCTTCCCCGGCGCGAGAGGCGGATTCGCCGGATTCATGGCGGCGCTGATCGCGGCTCTCTGGGCCTACGACGGATGGAACGACCTGAATATGGTCGGCGGTGAAATCCGCGATCCAGGGCGCACGATCCCGATCGCGCTCATCGCCGGAGTCGGTGCAGTCGCCGTGCTCTACATGCTAACTAATGCCGCCGTGCAATACGTCCTTCCGGCGGCAAGCATCGCTGCTTCGCAGCGGCCTGCGTCGGATGCTACGGCGGTCGCGGTGGGCGCTTGGGGAGCGGCCATCGTCTCGGCAGGCATGGCGCTGTCTATGCTGGTCGCACTGAACGGCACCATCATGAGCGGAGCGCGCGTGCCCTTCGCCATGGCCCGCGACGGTTACTTCTTCAAAGCGATGGCCGATGTGCATCCCGTCTTCCATACGCCGTCGGTCGCGCTCATCGTCCAGCTTGTGCTTTCGATCGTGCTGTTGCTGTTTGCGGGCAGCTTCCGCCAACTGTTCTCGCTGGCGATCTTCGCCGAGTGGCTGTTCTACATGACGGCCACCAGCACGGTGTTCGTTCTGCGCCGCAAGGAGCCTGACGCGCCCCGTCCTTACCGCACCTGGGGATATCCGTTTGTGCCGGCCCTATTCGTCGTCGCTGCCGCGGTGCTGCTGTACTACACCTTCACGGAGAACATCACGGAATTCAGCCTGGGGTGTGGTGGTGATCCTGGCGGGCGTGCCGATCTATGTGTACTTCGCGGGACGGAAGAAGCAGCGAGCAATTAGCAGTTAGCATGAGCCATTTACCTAGGCTCGCATTTTCCAGTTCGTCGGGTGCCACGACGGTCGGACCGCGCGGCAGTCTGCATCACCCAAGGAGGAGCGCCGCAGGCGCGAAAGAGCTTAGCCCAGCGATTCATCGCTGGGTAGGGTGGAAGTATTACCCGAGTCCCGGAGGGACGGCACAGAATTCTTTTTGGTGCGCCGAGAGACTGTCGAGAGGTGATATTCGATTTGCGACCCGAAGGGCTCTGGTCTAGACAAAACCGGTTAACCACTGCTCTTACTGTGGGCTAATCTGTTTCGCCCCCGGCTGTGACTAGTGTTTCTTCTTCCCAAGAAGCCCGCCGAGCGCGCCGGCCGGGTTTGTCGCGCTCGCGCCGCCCAACTTGCCCGATATCGCTTGCTGCACTGCGCTGCCTGCCATGCCTTTAACATCCGGCACAAATTTCGGATCGGAAGTTGTTCCTTCGATCATGAAGGGCACACTGCCGCCCTGCCCGCCGATGCCCGCCACTTGCGTAAGACCTCCGGCCGCGCCCCCGCTGAGGTTGGCGTTCATCTTAAAGTTGAGTGCGCCGGACGGGCTGACTGTGCCCGCGCCGGTTACAACGCCCAAGGCCGGAATGTTCAGGTTGATATTGTTAGCCTGTGTGCCTTCAGGAGCGACGCGCACCGCCGCACTGAGATTCTGGATGGTCGTGTCCGAGCTTCCGGCGTGTTTGCCCGATAGAGCCGAGATCGCCGAGAGCTTCGATCCCAGGTCGAAGCCGGCCAGCTTCGAGTTCGACAGCCGAATTGGACCTGTAGTGACCAGTCGGTCCACCGGACCGACGAGGTCGAGGTTCGCCGAAAGCGTGCCGCCCTTCAGTTGCGACTTTGACGGCAGCACGATACCCAAGGCCGGCAGCAAGGCTTCCACTTCATCCACCGGCACATCATTCCCGCTAAACTTCAGGTTGACCACTGTCACGGGGCCTTCGGTCTGGTAGGAGCCGGTCATGTGCGCCAGCGCTTTGCCGGATGAGATATCACCCTGCGTCACCGTGCCTGCTCCTGTTTTCAAGTTGTGATCGACGGTGTATTTCACCTCAACGGTGCGGGTTGCAGGCGCCCCTTTTTCGGCCAGTTTCAATTTATCGGCTTTCATCTCGCCTACGCTGTGGGCCACCTGCCCGTTGGAGGTGATGGTGGCATCAAAATCCGCGATCCCCTGGATGCCGCTCGAAGCCTCGACGAATCCCGACGCCGCCAGGTCGAGCTTGCGCACTTTGACGGTGGCCTCGAACGGAGTCGCTATCGCATTTCCCGCATTGATTGGCCCGCATTTGCCGTTTACGCTCACGTCGCCACCGCCCGGTAACGCAGCCGTCAGGGTAAAAGGGAACTGCGATGTGGGTGAGAAGTTCGTGACCTCAATGTTTACCTTCTCGTAGGTGTGGGGCTTGGAATTGGCTTCTCCTACCAGCAAGCGGCCGTCGGAGATGTCCACCTTGTCTACCGCGAATGCACCGCCCGCAGGCTGACCCGGCTGCGCGGCCTGCGGCGCCGGCGCCGTCCCGGGCGCCGATGCTGTCTGCCCAGGCTGCGGCGTATTGCTGCCAATGCTGGAGAAATTCCAGGTTCCGTTTGCCGACTTCAACAGCGTGATCTGCGGCTCCTCGAGCGTAAGGCCGGTGACGTGCAGCGTCTTGGAGAAGACCAGCGGGATCACTTCGACGCCTACTTTGAGCGACTTCGCAGTCACAAACGGATCCTTGCTGAACGCCGGATCGTCGTCGATGGATATGTTGTCGGCAGAAACACTGCCGGAGAAGATCGAGAGGCTAAGGTTCCCGACTTTCACTTGCCGTCCGAGGGCGCTGGTCAGCTCGCCTTCCAGCTTGGGACGGAAGCTGTTCACGTCCACCAGGAAGGGCACGGCGATGGCAACTACGATCAGGATCCCGACAACGATTGCAATAATGCGAATTGTGCGTTTGTTCATAGTTCCGTTACCGCCTTTCCGATCGTGCGAATATAGTAGCGCAAGCGGTCGATGGCGGCTGCTTTTCTATAATCAATACATGGCTGCATTTCTTCCCGTTGACGAGCAGTTTGCCTATCTGCGCAAAGGCGCGGCCGAAATCATCCGCGAGAACGATCTGCGCGAGCGCCTGGAGAAGTCCCGGCAGAGCGGCAAGCCGATGCGGGTAAAGGCGGGCTTCGATCCTACCGCCCCCGATCTGCATCTGGGCCACACCGTGCTCATTCGCAAGCTCAAGCACTTTCAGGACATGGGTCATACTGTCATTTTCCTCATCGGCGACTTTACCGGGCTCATCGGCGATCCGACCGGACGCACAGCGACGCGGCCGCCGCTCAGCCGCGAGCAGATCGATCAGAACGCCGAAACCTATAAAGCGCAGGTCTTCAAGATCCTCGACCGCGACAAAACCGAGGTGCGCTTCAATAGCGAATGGCTGAGCAAACTGGGCTATGAAGGCTTTGTGCGGCTTGCGGCCAAGTTCACGGTCTCGCAGATGCTGGAGCGAGAGGACTTCCACAAGCGCTTCGAGGAAGAGAAGCCGATTGCCATGCACGAACTGCTCTATCCCATCGCGCAGGGCTACGATTCGGTGGCACTCGACGCCGACGTCGAACTCGGGGGGACTGACCAGAAGTTCAACCTGCTGATGGGCCGCGAGTTGCAACGGCATTACGGACAGTCGCCGCAGATTGTACTGACCACGCCCCTGCTGGAAGGCACCGACGGCGTGCAGAAGATGTCGAAGTCGTACGGCAATTACATCGGCATCACCGAATCGCCGCAGGAAATGTTTGGCAAGGTCATGTCGATCTCCGACGAGCTGATGTGGCGCTATTACGAACTGGTCACTGACGTGAGCATAGCGGAGATCGAGACCATGAAGCGCGAGGTCGCGAGCGGCCAGGCGCATCCCATGAAGCTGAAGCAGGAACTGGGCAAGCGCATCGTCGCCGACTTCCATTCGCCGGAAGCGGCAGAACAGGCAGCGCAAGACTGGTCGCGCATGTTTCAGAGGGACGAAGCGCCGGAAGACCTGCCGGTTGTCGCGGTGCGCTTCGAAGAAGTGGCAGCGCCAAATGCCTCCACGAACGATGGCAACGTGCAGGTGAAGCTCGACAAGCTGCTGGCGCGCACCGGACTGGCGACCAGCGTGACCGACGGTCTGCGCAAGCTCAAGCAGAACGCGGTGAAAGTGGATGGCGAACTCAAAACCGAACTCGTGATCGCGGTGAAGCTCGGCACGGAATTCACTCTGCGCGCGGGGAAGAAGATGGTGCGTGTGAGCGTGCAGGAGTAGAGCGCGCCCTACCGTCCTGAACTAGAAGTTCGCTGCATGAGCTAGTTTTGTATCAGGGCACGGCTTCAGCCGTGCCTAAGCGCGAGCTAAAAAAACGTGGCCTTTAGGCCCTGGGATAAAAACCGAAAGCCTCATTAAACGAATGGCCGATTCAGGACCCTAGTGAATTGGACGCACCAGCACTCGAAATCCCCAGGCCGCTGCGGCGGCCATGATGACAACGAAGGCCGCACCGCTCAGGCGTCCGGAGCTGTCGCTCTTGCTCCAGCCCTGGAGCACCGCGACGAGTCAGACGAAGAACAGAATGATGGCCAGGATGCCGAGAGATTTAAGCCACATAAAAGCTCCTGGCTCAAAGCTTGGCACCGGAGGGAAACTCCGGAAAGTACGCAGGTCACCACGCTAGGTGACCGCAGAGCATGGCACGGTCGTGTGGGCAATCAAGCGGGGTTACCCGTTCGGCGTGAGGCGGCAGGATCCCGGCGACCGATTTCCTGATCCCCGAGGGTGGGGTCACTCCCCTGATTCCGTTTCACTTTCGCTGCTTGTTCGCGGCTGCCCCCACCTATAATCGAGGTGCTCTGGACGATGACGTCTCCGCCGGACTGCATTCCCTCGCGGTCGCGCTGAGTTTGCGGCTAACGTTGGGGGGCATCCGGAAGCCCGTGCCAATGCTGTTGCTTCGCTTGCAAGCAAACACCGGGAAAACCTGCGCGCACCTCCTTTCCTCGCCCGCTACATACCGCGCCAATCCTCTGTGCCTCGGGGCATTGGCCGTACTTGTAGTGCTCTTAGGCGCGAGCCCATACGGTTTCGCCAGCAACTCCGCTTCGCGCAAGCAGCTGGCCCGCGACCAATTCGAGAAGGCCGAGCAGATGCGCGATTCCCTGAATGGCCGTCCCGAGGCGGAGCGGACGCGGCACGACTATCAACGCGTAGCCGACGCCTACCGCAAGGTCTATTACGTGGCCCCCGATTCCAGCAAGGCGGACTCCAGCGTGGTTGCAGTCGCCGAATTGCTGGCGGAGATGGGCCGGCAGTTCCAGCCCGGGGAAAAAGACCTGAACTGCGGCCATCCACGAGTACGAATTCTTGCGGCGCGACTATCCTGGCAGCAAGTACCGCTTCCAAGCGCTCTTCACCATCGGCCAGATTTACAAGCAGGACCTCGGCGACGACGAGGCTGCGCGCAAGACGTTTGAGGAATTCGTGGCGCACTATCCGCGCAACTCGCTGGCACCGGAGGCGAAGAAGGCCCTCGCCGAACTAAACCGGCCCAAGCCAACCAAGAGGCCGGTGGAGGAGGCGCGCGACGAAACGTCGGTACCCGCAACCTCGGAAACCGTTTCGCTGCCTGCCACAACCAAAAAGCCGGAGCTTTCCATGGTAACCGGCATCCGTCACTGGTCAACTCCGGACTACACCCGCGTGGCCATCGACGTTGACCGCGAAGTGAAGTACGAGGCTGGGACGGGTCGCCAACCCCGACCGCATCTTCTTCGACCTGCCGGATACCAAGCTGGCGTCGGTGCTGATCGGCAAGAGCTTCGACGTGCAGGACGGGTTCCTGAAGAAGATCCGTGTCGCCCAGTATCAGCCGGGATACACGCGCGTCGTGCTCGAAGTTGCCGACGTCTCCGACTATTCCGCGTTCCTGCTGCCCAATCCTTACCGGCTCATCATTGATATCCACGGCCGTCAACCTCATGCGCAAACGCAGGTGGCCTGCCGGCAAGTCTCCGGCGGGTCTGGATGAAGATGAACCTGCGCTGGCGGGCGCAGCGGCAAGTTCTTCCTCCGGCGCGCACATCGAGCCTCAAGCCGCTGCCGAAGTCCGCGAGCACCGGAGCCTCCAAGAAGTCTGCTTCCGCCAGCAAGGCTGACAACGTGGCACGGCTGGCGCGGCAAATCAACCTGCGAGCACGGCACCTTCCCGGCAATCCGCGTCCAAGACATCTCCGCGCAAGGTCGTCGTTGATGAAAATGACGATGTCGCGATACCCGACGAGCCGGCAACGACGACGACTCCGAGCGTGAAAGCCGGGCCTTCGTCCGCAGTCAAGTCGAGCAGCAAGCCGGCCTCAACGACCAGTGCACGCGTGACGAGTCCTGACGATTCCCTGCTCTCGCCTGCGGACGACAACAAAGGTCCGGAGCTGAAGGCCACCACCCAGCCCACCAGCGCGCCCACTGCGGTTGCGGTGGCTCCCCGCTCCAAGGGCGGCAAGAAGGCGGGCAAGAGCGCCGCCGAGGTGCCCGCAACCCATGAAGCCGAGCCCACCTCCGCCGGGGAACGCAGCCTCACCCGCGCCCTCGGTCTGAAGATCGGCCGCATCGTGGTGGACGCCGGGCACGGCGGGCACGACACCGGCACCATCGGCCCCAACGGCCTGATGGAGAAGGACCTGGTGCTGGACGTGGCGCTGCGCCTGGGCCGTTTGCTGGAGACCCGCCTGGGAGCCGACGTCATCTTCACCCGCGACGACGACACGTTCATTCCCCTGGAAACCCGCACCGCCATCGCGAACGAGCATCAGGCCGATCTATTTATTTCGATCCACGCCAATTCCAGCCCAGACCCTGCGGCGCGCGGCATCGAGACTTACTACTTGAACTTCACCTCGAGCCCTGACGCGCTGGAAGTCGCGGCCCGCGAGAACGCGGTCTCGGAGAAGTCCATCTTCGAGCTTCAGGACCTGGTGAAGAAGATCACGCTGAAAGAGAAGATCGAGGAATCGCGCGAGCTGGCGACCGATGTTCAGCAGTCGCTCTATGGCGGACTCGCCACCCGCCACACCACCCTGCGCGACCGCGGCGTGAAGAAAGCGCCATTCGTGGTGCTGATCGGCGCCAACATGCCCAGCATCCTGGCCGAAGTCTCCTTCGTCTCCAATCCGACCGACGCGGCCAAGCTGGAAACGCCTGAGTACCGGGAAAAAATTGCCGCCTCGCTCTATCAGGGAATCGCCACCTACGCCGGTGGACTGAGCGGTGTGAAAGTGGCCTCCAAGATGACCAAGCCACGTGGAGAGTGAGTTACAGCGGGCCTCATAGGTTCGCGACCAGCATTTCCTCCCCGCCCTCAAAAGCAAAACCCGCGGCATGTGGAAAACTTGGCACAAGGTTAACCATCACGGCAATTGTCAGGGAAGCGAGAGCAAGATATTCTGCGGAACGTAGCCTTTTTCTCGCGCCATGGCGAACCTTTTCGAACCACCTCGGTACATCGCAGTCGAAGGCCCGATCCGTGTCGGCAAAAGCACCTTATGCCAGGTCATTGCTGAAACCCTGCACGCCCAGCGCATCAGCGAGCCGGAGCGCAATCCCTTTCTGCGGCCGTTCTACGACGGCGAGCCTGGGGCGGCCTTTCAGGCGCAGTTCGCGTTCCTCATCGCACGCTATGAGCAGCTGGGCGGTTTGGATGTGAAGCGCAATCCCAACAAGACCTACGTCGCCGACTACATCTTCGAAAAGGACAAGCTGTTTGCCTGCCTCAACCTCGGCGACCATGAGCTTGAGGTTTACAACCGTTACTACGACCTGTTCCGCCAGAACGTGCCCACGCCTGACCTGGTGATTTACCTCCAGGCCACGCCCGAGGTGCTGAAGAAACGGCTGAAGAAGAAAAACGCTCCCGGCGAGAAGGCCATCAGCGACGATTATCTGGAAGAGGTGGTGAAGGCGTATGAACACTTCTTCTTCCACTACACCTCTTCCGATCTGCTGATTGTGAACACATCCGAGATTGATTTCGTCGAACGCAGCGACGACTTGCAGGCGCTTCTGCGGCGCGTGAGCGAGCCGATTCGCGGCACGCAGTACTTCCTGCCGCTTGGTCCGGACGAGCACGCCGCCAGAGCTTGACCGCCCGGCTCTAGCGCAGATCTGCTTTTTCCATCATCTGCGGGATGGTGACAAACTCGTACCCTTCACCCTTGTATCGAGTGAGGATGCGATCGCTGGCTTCAACGCTGCGGCTGCGGTCCGCGCCCATGCGGCGGTATCCACCGTCGTGCAGCAGGATGACGTCTCCACCACGAATCCGACGCTCGGCGTGAGCGACAATCTCGTCGGCGGACCTGGCCTTCCAGTCGTAGCAGGTGACGTTCCACTGGATGGGCTCGAGGCCAAAAGCGCGCACCGTACGCAGCGACGCCGGGCGGCGTCCCCCGAAGGGTGGCCGGAAGATCTTGGGTTCGACGCCGGTGGCGTCAAAGATCGCCTTCTGCGCCTGCTCAAGCTGGCGTCGGACCTCGGTCTTGGAAGCGAAGATCAGGTTGGGGTGGTCCCAGGTATGGCTGCCAAGGGTGTGACCGGCGCCAACCAGGGCACGCGCGATCTCGGGCTTTTGCTGCACGAATTGGCCGATGAGGAAGAACGTCGCCTTCACGCCGTGTCGCTCCAGCACTTCCATCATGCGCCAGGTGTAGGGGTCGTTTGGACCGTCGTCGTAGGTGAGCGCCATCAGGCGCGAGCCGCGGGAGAGACCGATGAACGTCCGGCCGTAGAGCTGCGAGGTCGGAGACATGGTGTTGTAGCCCGCCACCGTGGCGAGCCCCGCCACACCCAGTCCGCCAAGAAGCGTTGCCAGCATGTACAGCGTTGATTGTAGCTGCTCGGCGCTTACTCGCTCTTGAAGACCTGCCCGTTGTGCATCACGAATTTCACGCGTCCCAACTCCGTGATGTCCTTCAGCGGATCGCCTTGCACCGCGATCACGTCCGCGTAAGCGCCGGGAGCGATAACGCCAATCTCTCCCGCCATGTCGAGCATCTCGGCCGGCGCAATCGTCGCGGCGCGGATCGCATCCATCGGCGACATCCCGAACTTCACCATGTAGGGGAATTCCTGCGCGATTGGCTCGTCCCACGAGAACCCGCCGACATCGGTACCAAAGACGATCTTGAGGCCGGCCTGTACCGCCTTCTTGAACGACACCTCGTGCTCCGCCGCGCGAGCGCGGTCGCGGCGGCCCGCGGGCGTGTTCTCCGGCGCCCAGTCTGTGTAATAGATGGCGATCGTCGGGCAATACCACGTGCCCTGGCGCTTCATCTGCGCAATGTTTGCGTCGGTGAGCCCCAGCCCGTGCTCGATGGAATCGCAACCGCCGTCGAGCGCGCGCTGCAGCCCCTCGCCGTTATAGGCGTGGCAGGCCACCTTGCGGCCCCAGCTATGCGCTTCGTCGGTGATGGCCTTGATTTCCTCCAGCGTAAGCGTGGGCTGCGAAACCAGCTTGCCGTTCTTGTCGCTCCATGAACGATGCGTCATGTACACCTTGATCCAGTCAGCGCCGTGGTCCATCTGCTCGCGCGCGGCTTTGCGCGCCTCCACCGGGCCGTCAATGATCTGCACGCCCTTTGGCACCTGGATCTCGGGAGCGTAGCCTTCCAGCGGATAGCCGCCGGTAGTGGAGATACCGCGCGTGGTGGTAAAGATGCGCGGCCCGGGGATGCGACCCTCGTTCACCGCCATCTTGATTCCAACATCGCCGTAGCCCGCGCCTTCGGTTTCCATGTCGCGAATGGTGGTGAAGCCCTGCTCCAGGGCGCGCCGCGCGGAAACCGTCGCACGTGCCGCGCGGTAGGCCAGAGGAAACTTCAACAACTGGATGTCGTAGCCGCCCAGCGCCGGGTCCTCGCCCTGGAGGAAGATATGCGTGTGCGATTCGATCAGGCCGGGCAACACTGTGGCGTTCGACAGGTCAATCACCCTTGCGCCCGTTGGGACTTGTGTCGTAGCTGCGTCGCCAACGCTGTCAATCTTGTCACCGCGAATCACTATTATCTGGTTGTGCAGCGGTTGGTCAGCGCGCGGATCGATGAGGGTTCCAGCACGGATGACCGTGACTGCGAGCGACTGGGGTGCGGGATTCGACTGGCCGATTGCGACGACAGAGAGCAGCAGGACAAGGATGCTACAAATGAAACTATTCACCATGTTCCTCCATTTCAATTACGGTCACCATTTCCTGCTCCGTAGGCTAATTGCTAATCGCTAGTTGCTCACTTCATCTCCGCCGCGATAATCGCATCCACTTCGATCTCCACCAGCATCTCCGGCGCAACCAGGGCCGTGACCCCAATCATCGAAGCTGCCGGACGGATGTCGTGGAAGATCTCGCCGTGTGCTTTGGCGGCCTGCTCCCATCGGCTGATGTCGGTGACAAATGTCCGCGTACGCACCACGTCGCGGAAGCTCGCGCCCGCCTGCTCCAGCGCGCTGCCAATGTTCTTCAGCGCCTGCACCGCCTGCGCATACATATCGCCTTCGCCGACGATCTTGCCGTCCGGACCGGTTGCCACCGTTCCGGCAACGGAGACGAACGGTCCCACTCTCACCGCGCGCGAAAAGCCGACAATCGGCTCGTAAGGAGAGTTGCCTGAGACATTCTTGCGCTCCAAACCTGCACCTCCGTGAACGCGGCATTGTGCCACATCGCCGACGCCGAGCGCACCTTTTGGGTTGCCTGCGCATTTTGGCAGTCAACGAACGACTTGGCTGATAGGCGACAGTGCGTCGTTCGATAAAGGGACCACCTTAGCAACCAAACCTGCATGAACACTGCTCCAATTTGAAATGTGCTTGTGGCGACGACACACCGCGACAGGCCCGCGCATGGCCGGTGAACCCGCAAAGACAACCGCGCGGGCACAACAAAGGCTTGCGTTGGTTGAAGAACTGAGTTATCAACTCGCATCAATATATTTAGGAAGCTCGGAGCGCGGTTTTATGTGCAGCCAGGAACGCCGCTTCGGTCGATAGCAACGCCGTTTCGATGGAAGAGCTGGCCTTTAGGCCAGCGTTCAGGTCGCTCACAAGCCTCCTGGCTTCAGAGTCTGTGTGAGTACGATGTTTTGTTTGCGCCGGTGGAATGAAGTGGCCACAAACCAGCCCCGCAGGGGCGGCTCAGTTTAGCCCAGCATGGAGCCGCAGGCGGAATGCTGGGGAAAGTAGGAAATGAATCTGAGCCCCGTAGGGGCGGCAGGGGTTCTCACACAGACTCTTCAGTCCTGGAAAATAGAGCGATTTATTCAGAGCTTCCTTAGTGCTGGAAGGAGACGAACACAGGCCATGGTCCCGGAATCGCACCCGCTGCAAGAACTGTTCACCGAACTGGTACACCACCATTTCGACCGCGAGGTTGGCCTGCGCGATAACGAAGTCCAGGATTACATCGCGAACGTACTCTCGGAGTTCTGCGAGTGCGAACAGTTGTTCAAGATTCGCAATGCCGACGACCGGCCGCTCAGCGACGTGGGCGAGATGCTGCTCGAGGCCGATCCCATCTACGGGCCAGCACCGTCCTTCGACCGCGAACGCCAGGTGCGCAAACACATTGGCGATTACATCCTGTTCTTCTCCGGCATGTTTCCCGAGAGCATCAACCACTACCGTTTGCGGCGGCAGCGGCTGGAGAACTTCGTTGACTTTATGAAAGCGGGCAAGGAGAGCTACTACATCGTCTCCAAGTTCGACCAGTTCGAATATGCCCGGTTGGCTCCGCTGTTCGGCAAGCTGGCGCATGAGTTCGAGTCCTGCGTGTACGGACTGAACCTGGTCAAGGGCGATCTGGAAGAGATGCAGCATCCCATCACCCGGCAGGTAAAACAGATCGTGATGTAGCGCACGACGGTTTCAATCGCCGCTGATTAGCCGGCACCCATTCCGGCGCGCGCCGGGTCCGCGAGGCTACCCGCGACCTAATCCTGGCAAACACCTAGAATGTAATTGGGGAGAGAAATGGAGAACTCCGCCCTCGGCGGCCTTTGTGGTCAAGATTTCCCGCCCTTCGCTGAGAACTGAAGGCTCGGCCCTGCCGTCGTATAAGTCGTATAATCGGATATGGCGACACTGCGCCAACAGATCGCGACCAATGTTCTCTCTGTAACCCGCTTCCGCGATCTCCTGCGCAAAGTTAAGGCCTATCGGCCCGCCGAAGACCAAGCCCTGGTCAAGAAGGCCTACGAATTCTCCGAACAGCATCACAAAGGACAGGTACGCCAGTCGGGTGAGCCTTACCTCGTGCATCCCCTCGAGGTCGCCATCCTGCTGGCGGAGATGCGGCTCGACGCCACCGCCATCGTCGCCGGACTTCTCCACGACGCCGTGGAAGACACCACCGTGACGGTTGACGAGATCAAGGCGGAGTTTGGCGAGCAGGTCGCCCACATCGTTGAAGGCGTCACCAAGATCAGCAAGATTGACTTCGCTTCCTCCGAGGAAGCGCAGGCCGAGAACGTGCGCAAGATGGTGCTCGCCATGATGGATGACATCCGCGTGGTGCTCATCAAGCTGGCCGACCGCCTGCACAACATGCGCACGCTGAAGTATCTCTCGGAAGACCGCCAGCAGAAGATCGCGCGTGAAACCCTGGACATCTACGCGCCTATCGCTCACCGTCTCGGCATGGGCAAGGTCCGCGGCGAACTTGAAGACCTGGCCTTCCAGTATGTCGACCCCATTTCCTACAACCAGGTGAAGGACGCCATCGAGTCCCGCCGCAAGGAGGGAGAAGCCTTCCTGTCTGAGGTGCAGGGAACCATTCAGCAGAAGCTGCGCGAGAACAAGATCCAGGCCCGGGTCGAAGCCCGCATCAAACGCATTTACAGCATCTGGCAGAAGCTGCAGCGGCAGCGCATCTCGGTGGACCAGATCTACGACATGCTGGCGCTGCGCGTCATCACACAATCGGAATCGGATTGCTACGCCGTGCTCGGCATCATCCACAACCAATGGCGGCCGGTGCCCGGGCGGATCAAGGACTTCATCGCCATCCCGCGTAACACCTTCTACAAGTCTCTGCACACCACGGTCATCTCCGAGAAGGGCCACGCGTTCGAGGTGCAGATCCGCACCGAAGAAATGCACAAGATGGCGGAGGAAGGCATCGCGGCGCACTGGAAATACAAAGATGGGCCGGTTTCGGCACGCGACGAGCAGCGGCTGGCATGGCTGCGCCAGGTGGTGGAGTGGCAGCGTGACATGAAGAGCTCGGACGAGTTCCTTGCCACGCTCAAGATCGATCTCTACCCGGAAGAGGTTTACACCTTTACGCCCAAGGGCAAGATCGTTGTGCTGGCGCGCGACGCGACCCCGATCGATTTCGCCTACACCGTGCACACCGAGGTGGGACACACCTGCGTCGGCGCGAAGGTCAACGGCCGCATCGTTCCGTTGAAATACAAGCTGCGCTCCGGCGACATCGTCGAGATCCTGACTCAGCCCGGGCATAATCCCAGCCGCGACTGGCTGCAGCTGGCGAAGTCCTCGCGCGCGCGGCAGAAGATCAAGCACTGGCTGAACGTGCATCAGCGCGAGCGCGCCATCGAGATCGGCCGCAAGCTGATCGAAAAGGAAGCGCGCAAGTATCACATTGCGATGAAGAGCATCAGCGAGTCGGAGTTGACCCGGGTGGCCAGCGAAAATGGACTGGCGAAACCCGACGACCTGCTCGCCGCGCTCGGCTACGGGAAGTTCTCCGCCCGCAGCATTCTGGCCAAGGTGCTGCCCGCGGAAGCGGCGCACTTAGGCGGACAGGCCCCATCGAACGGCGATGGCAACGGCGCAAACGGCCTGACCAGCGTGGTCCGCCGGGTCTTCGGCGGCGACAACTCTGCCATTAAAGTAACTGGACACGACGACCTGCTGGTGTATCGCGCGCACTGCTGTAATCCTATTCGCGGCGAAGAGATTGTCGGCTTCGTCACCCGCGGCAAGGGTGTGGCCGTACATTCCAAGTCCTGCACCAACGTTGTGAACCTGATGTTCGAACCCGAACGGCAGATCGCCGTGGAATGGGGACGCGACGCCGCTGCTCCCACATGGGCAGCAGGCTATCCGGTGAAGCTGAGTGTGCTCTGCGATAACCGGCCCGGCATGCTGAAGGAGATCGCCACCGTCATCAGCGACGCCAAAACCAACATCCGCAACGCCGAAGCCAACACTGCCGAAGACCACGCCACGGTCGATATCGTCGCTGACATCGCCGACCTCAAGCACCTGGAGCGCATCCTGGTCGGCGTGCGCAAAATCCCCGGCGTGCGCGATGTGCAGAGAATACAGAAGCTGTAGCGGTCCTCTTTTCGCTGATTCATCCATAACGATGTCGAGGCTTAGGCACCTCCGACCGCCGAGCGTGTGATGAGTTCCATGTGATTTTCACGTTCGACTGCATCGGTTCGGGGTCCGAAGGAGCAACATCGACTTGCGCCGAGGAACTCCAGGCGCCAATACGCCAGGGGCGTGGTCAGCTTGACGAAGCCCAGCGACGCAAGACGCTGTGGCCTGGGGCGTGAAGCTGAATCGAGACGCCGGCCGCAGGAAGCCGCCTCGGGAAGTTAACTGCAACGCATGAGCACTTCAGCTACGGAATGTTCACCAACCCGTTGCGAATTGCGTAGACAACCAACTCCGCCGTCTTATGAATGCCCAAGGCATCCATGATGTTGGCGCGATGCACGGCGACGGTATTCGTGCTCAGGTTAAGCTGGCTGGCGATCTCCTTGTTCGACTTGCCATCCACAATCAGTTGCAGGACTTCCAGCTCGCGCGCCGTCAGTCCCGAATCCCGCTCGCCCTTCAGCGCGGTCAGCCGGTCAATCTGAGGATCGAGCACGACTTCCCCGGCCGCCACTCTCCGGATCGCGGTCACCAGTTCCAGATCGAGAGCGTTCTTGAGTATGTAGCCGCGCGCTCCAGCCTCCAGCGCCTGACGCACCCAGGTGTCTTCGGAGTGCATGCTGAGCATGAGCACTGCGACTTTCTTGTTCTCTTCCAGAATTCGGCGCGTCGCGATTAGCCCATTGACTCCCGGCAAGGCGCAGTCCATGACCACGACATTGGGGCGCAACTCTTTCGCCATCCGCACGGCCTCTTCCCCATCGCCGGTCTCGCCTTGCACCACGATGTCGGCTTCGTCCTCCAGCAACCGCCGGAAGCCACGGCGGACCAGTGCGTGATCGTCAACCAGCAGTACCGCGATTTTCCCCGCCACTTCACTCTCGCCCATTTGCATCCGCTCCATCTCTCGGGACCCACAACCGCACCAGGGTTCCGCCGCCTGCGAGTTGCACGAACTGAACCGAGCCGCCCACCAACTCAGCGCGCTCCCGCATCGCGACCAGACCAATGCCTTTCCGTCCATTCGGTCGAAACCCGCTTCCATGATCTTCCACTTCCAAGCCCAATCCATCGGGCTTAAATTGCAAACGCACCCAGGCCTCTTTCGTCCCGGCATGGCGGGTCACGTTGTTCAGGGCCTCCTGCAGCACCCGGTAAATATGAATGCCCGCACTACTTTCGACGGGAAAGGACGTTCCCCCCTTCTCGTAGTGTATGACGATTCCGTTTTGCCGCTCCACCATCGGCAGATACCAGTCAATGGTGCTGTCCAGCCCGGCCTCTTCCAGAGTGACAGGGTGCAGCGCCTGTGACAAGCTGCGAACCTTGTCGAGCGCCGATTGCGCAATCTCCGACACCTCCTGCAAATCGGCCCGCAGTGGCGACCCTTCGGGCGCCTGTTTCCCGGCCCGCCGCAGCATCGATCCAACCGCCGTCAGGATTTGCCCGAACTCGTCGTGCAGTTCGCGCGAGATGTAAAGCAGGGTTGACTCCTGGGTGGCGATCAGCTTCTGCGCCAGCTCGTGGCGCTGTTCGGAAAGGCGCGATATCTGGGCAAACAGCCGCCGGTTCAAACGAATGAGATACACGCTGGTGAGCATGATCGCGATCAGCGTGGCGACCAGAAACAAATACACCTGGCGCTGCACGCCGTCATAAATCTGCTGGATCCGTTCTCCCGCCTGTTTCTCGTTTTCGTTGTTGGCCACCAGCAGGCGCGCCACCGCGGTGCTGAGGGCGGCAACGCGGGGCTGCAACGAATCGCGGATCTCCGCCCTCGCCTGCTTCTCGTTGCCCTCGGTCGCCAGCGCGAAGATACGATCGGATGCAACCCAGAACTGCGCCAGCGAGTTCTCCAGGTATTGGCGCTGTTCGGGCGTGCGCTGCGCCACTGACAGTTCCTCCTCCCGCCGCAGCGCATCGTTCAGGTCCCCCTGGAGACGCTGAAATTGCGCCGACCACGCCTTCACCGGATAAGGCTGGCTGGTGTCCAGCATGTCGCGCAGGCCCAGGCCCAGCGAGTTGAGATCGTTCTGGATGCGCAGCAGTTGCAGGGAGGCTCTGCGGTTGCGGTCGATCACGTCACGCTGCAATTCGCGCAGGCCGCGAAGCTGGTTCGTGATGTACGCCGTGTAGGCCACCACCGCCGCCAGCGTAATCACCAGGCCAAGCAGCAGAGCCACCGTCGGAGATCGTTTTGCTCGAAAGCGCCGCACCACGCCCCGAGGATACAACGCGAGCGCCGCGCGGCCAACCGGGCCAAGGCTGCTGGCGGCAGCCAGCGGGCTGTCTTCCAATCGTTAGCTATCTGTTGTGTCTCTCCAGAATTTCCAGCACGTCCTTCGGATGCCGTGAAACGTCAGCCGTCCAAACACCGAAGCCGCCGTGGCCGTTCACGGCCCTGACCCATTCGGACTAGGAATTCGCGCTTGGTTTGCTGCTGCTGGTCGTCCTGACCCTTTACTTCCAGGATCAGCGTCTTGCCGTTTGTCAGCCGCACCAGATAATCCGGCCGGAATTTGTGAATGATGCCTTTGAACGAGTAGGTAATCTCAAAACCAATGTGGTCGTTCTTCACCCAAGCGCGCACGTTCTGATTGCGATCAAGCTCAAGAGACTCATTCGCTTCCCACCGGCTGTCGTAGACACACATATTGATGTGCGAGCGTTTGGTGTGCTCGCACGCCTTGCCGGTGTACCAGGGCAGCATGTCGCCAGTGGAGCGGATCGGCCGCTCCGTGTCGAACACCGGTTCCAGCGTCAGAGCGTTTTCCAAGCGGATCGCCTCCCAAATGTGCTGCACAACCTTGGTCATGTTCAGAGTGATGACGATCCTTCTCCGTTTGTCATCCTCATTAAACAGCGGTGGATCGACCACCACCCTTCCGCTCTCGATGTAGCGCTCCACCAACCGAACCAGTTGGACCAGCAGGTATTCCCGGCTGCCCTTCCAGGTGGGAGCCATCTGCTCGTAAACCTCGCTCGCAGTTTCAAAGACGATCCGCTGCATTCGGAACCGCCGCGCCAGCTCCTCCAGATGAATTTCCTTCAACTTGGTGAAGTCTGGCTTCCCGTCGATCATTGGCGCCAGCTCTGCGATCATGGGTGTCTGGTAGGCGTCCAGCACCAGGCGTTTCACCTTGCTGGTATCCAGCGTCAACTGCGGCCGATATTCGTGGTCAATCCGAATCACATTTGGCCACGCGAGCTCATATTGCGCGCGTCGCTCGGGCATTGGCTCAATTCTGGTCTTTCCTGTCGCCGGCGGCGGCGGCGGAGCATCGGCGCTACCTTCGTGGGGAAGAAACGTGAACGGCACTCCAAATATGTTGACGTATTCCGGCTGAAACAACCCGGTCTCTGGGATCGACCTCATACGACGTTCTGCGCAGCCGCGCCCTACCACCTGCTCGCACAAGAGCTGCGAAGTAAACGCCCGCAGTCCCATGATGTGGGTCACTGTCTTGGCGTCCCAGCCTTCTGAGAGCATCCCCACGGAAATCACGTTCTCGATCTGCTCACCCGGTTCGCCTTCGCGACCAATTGTGTACACCGTTTGGCGCAGCAGTTGGGCGCGATCTGCCTTCGTCAGTTTCTTGCGCGGGCCGCCGTTTTCTTCTTCGCTCTCGGCGGCTGCTTCCTCGCTCGTTTCTGTGCCGTCCTTCAGCTCGACAGGTTCGTCTTGCGCCTCGGCCTCGTCCAGCACTTTGGAATCAATGTGCAGGATCTTCTCTGGATCGCAGAGCTCTTCAATGCGTATCCTTTTGTGAGCGAAGGCGTACTGCACCCGGGCCGCTGTGTGGGTTATGTTGGCCACGGTGATCATCACCGGCGGTGTTACAACGCTTCGCTTCTTTCCAAGCTTTCGCCGTTTCCAGCCAGTCCTTGCCGAGGAAGTAATATCCCTTGC
This sequence comes from uncultured Acidobacteriaceae bacterium, assembly GCA_963760415.1. Classification (GTDB taxonomy): domain Bacteria; phylum Acidobacteriota; class Terriglobia; order Terriglobales; family Acidobacteriaceae; genus Bog-257. The sequence continues at coordinate 313,901 of CAVXDA010000018.1, forward strand.
CGACCAAGTCAGGCAGCGGAGTATGCGGCTCCACTTTGCGGTTCAGGTCCGGCTTTACCTCCGGGTCGGTATAGATGTGGTAGAACTTCGACTTGTACTTGCTGTTCAGCTCGCCATCGTCCCGCACCACCACCCGCGGAGTTTTCACCAGTCCCGATTCAATGGCGTCGTTTAGAGCCGAAGTCGCTCACAATCCACCCAAACAGCGTCTCCTCACCGCTCTTGCGCCCGGTAGGAGCGAACGGAGTCGCCGTCAGGTCGTAGCACATCAAAATCCCGCGCGCGCGGTGAATGCGATCCAGCCCGCCCACCCACTTGGTGGCTTCCTTCAATTCGTCTTTGGAAATTCCCGCAATCTTCACCTTCGGTGGCACCCGCCAGGCGTGGTGGGCCTCGTCATTGATGACCAGCAGGTTTTCCGCGGCTTGCATCTCGCCCAGCACTTCGCGCACGTAAGCCTCGTCGCTCAGCGCTCCCCGTTTGTCCACGCTGCGCCGCTTGCTGAGCTGCTCTTCGCTCTCCCAGTCCAGCTTGTGCCAGTTACGCACCAGCACCCGGCAGGTCTGCCCCTGACGCAGCTTGTCTTCCAGGCCCGGCGGGATGATCTGGAATTCGTGTGAAGTAATTGCCCGCGCTTCCCGGAACCAGTACCTCCAGCCGGTTCTTGACCGTGAGGCCGGGAGCGATGACCAGAATGTTCTTGGAAAACCGCTTGTCCTGCGGATAGGTAGCTTTGTTAATCACCTGCCAGGCGATCAGCATGGCCATCAGGATGGTCTTCCCCGAGCCAGTCGCCATCTTGGCGCACAGCGGGTGAAGTCGCCACCATCGCCGCGGAATCTTGATTCCCACCCGCTCTGACTCCGGGGCCTCGGTGAGCCACATCAGAGTCTCAATCGCTTCAAGTTGGCAGAAGAAGAATCGCCGGCTGCTGTCGTCGCTGCTCCAGATCGCGCCAGTGCTTCAGCAGACGCTTGGTAATGCCGGTTGCGCCCGGATAATCGGCCTCCCGCCACGCCTTCACTCGCGGACGAATCTGGTTCACCAGCGGCAACTCAACGAACTCGCCGGGATCGTCGAAGGACTTCGACGCTTCTGAAGCCCTTACATATCCCGCCGGGCGGCGGCCCGGCTCCCGCGTGAACCGCCTCGTTTCGCGGTCATACTTCCAATGTTCAATCGGTTCTTCGTAAGGAGAACTGATGATGAGTTGGTCGATGGTTGCGCCGCCGGATTGGGTAAGCGTACTCATGGATTTTGTTCTGCTCGGGTACGAGCGGGCCTTCAGGCCCGCGTCACCGCCGTCATTGGAACCCCGAGTCGGCTTTAGCCGACGGCACTCTGTCGCCGGCTGAAGCCGGCTCCAGGGCAAAAGGGGATCCTTGACGCGGCGCTAAAGCGCCGCTCTACCGACTCACTTCACATCCACCACCTTCAGGCTTTCGATTCCCCGGTCATCGATCACCTTCACGGCCACGCGTTTGTGTGGGCCGGGCTCAAAGGGCAACGAGATCGTCCCCCGATAGGCTTCGATCAGTTCCGGATCGATCTCCGCTTTCAGGTTCCGCGCCAGCCGCGCCCAGCCGCCATCTTCGTCCGCCATGGGAAAGAAGACCTGTCGGGGGAAAAGGCTGCGGCCGTCGTAGTCGGGATCGAAGAGCCACATGGCGATCCGCGACGTGTCGCCGGAATCGATGGTGCCGGTGCGGGTGTTGTAGTAGTCGAAACCTCGCACCTCGACTTCCCATTTTCCTTTGTGGTCGCCCTTGGCGATCTTGCGCAAATCCACATCGGGACGTCCCACCAGCCAGAAGCTTTGGTTCGAGGCGCGCTTCTTCTTCAGGTCTTCGGTCAAGAGGTCGGCATTCATTTGCGCCGTCAGGAATGTCATGCCGGTCTTTTCCTTGGTCAGCTCGTCAATGTCTTTCGCCGCCTCGGGATCGAACTCGAACGCGGCGAACACCAGGATGGCGGGCTTCGGACTCAGGGTCCGAGCTTCTTCCCATGCCAGCTCCACCTGTCGTTGTTCCAGCAGGCTGTGCTCGGGACCAAAGGAGATGACGACGCGCTCCGGCACTTTGCCTTTGGTTTCGGCATCGGCGTGCAGCCAGCGCGTGCCGGCCAGCGGCTCAACGCGGGAGAAGTCAATGTGGTGTCCGCCTTTCCCGCGAAGGCCGGTCTTGAGCAACTCGTCGCGCCACTCGGTGTGCCGGAGCGTGGGGCCGGAGCGAGCGATAGAAGCATCTAGCAGAGGCGTAGCCGCATGGCGAAAGTCGGCTAGTGACTGCTGACCTTGGCCGGGTACAGATTCAATTCCGGCTCCGACTTCAATGTCGTCCAAGGACCTTACCGTCGGGGCAGGGACCGCTTCCATCGTGAACGGCCCGCTGACGCGCACGCGGCTCTTGTCTGTGTAAGGCCGATCATAGAGCGTTTCCTGCTCGGCGTAGCGCGCGATAGCGAGTCGATCTGCTCGCGGGTCATGCCTTCGCGAATCTCGGGATTGTTGGCGATGGACTTCAGCGTAACGTGCGGAACCGTTCTTATATCGGAAACCACTTCCGATGCCTTCTTCTGGATGCGCGAGTTCGTAGTAATCGAAGTCGGCAGCCATGAGTCGCTGCTTGGCCAGGGTGATGGCAACTCGCGACGTGTCGCAGGTGATCCAGCGACGGCCCCACTGCTCGGCGACGTAGGCGGTCGTGCCAGACCCGCAGGTGGGATCAAGGACGAGATCGCCCGGGATCGTTGTCATCAACATGCAACGCTGAACCACGAGAGGGCTTGTTTCGACCACGTAGCTTCATGTCGACAGCTGGGGCAGTATCGCCCCATGTGCCAGTCAACCTAACGACCGGATAGTCATCGTGAAATAGCACATACCGAAGCGTATCGCCTGAGGGTTGGAGACGCCGCAACTCGGCGAGCTTCGTCATGCCCGCCGGAGTGGTGGACCAGCAATGTTTACCGTCTGGGGTTGTTTCCACCTTGCCCCCTGGCGGACGGATACGTCTTGCCCTCAAAATCAAAATTGAAATCCTGGCCTTCGCGATATTCCCGCGGCTTCGATAGAGATGGTCCGGAGTAGATTCTGTACCCTTTGGGTAACAAGCCATGGTCGCCTATCTCCGCGCGAAGTCATAGGCCGTCTAGTCACCATCGGGTAGCTCGACGGCGTTCCAGCTTGATTCACCCTGGGTCTCCTGCCGCAGGTATAGCTGCCGGATCACTTCTCAGCGTTCGGTTTAGATCTTGACGTACCAGAGGATGTAGTCCGTCATTGATTCGCATCCTGGCTTCTTGCTCAGCGGCATCATCTTCTTGCGAAAGATAATTTGGGCCATCAAGTTCTCCGCGCCGAAAAATCTCATCCATGACAGCACGCACCAGATGGACGTTCTCATCTCCGATTTGCACAAAGACAGGAACCTGACTGGTGAAGGAGGTCTACGGTCAAGAGCAGACGATCCCGCAGATAGGTTAAGATATGAGTGGATTCCCAGCTCCCACGTATCGCGGAACGCCCGAATCATTTCCGGCTCTTGGGTTAGATCTTCGTCCTTGCCGTCCTTTCACGTCGCGCTTATTTACGAATGGCTGAAAGTTGATCCGTACTTAATCCCATACGGCGGATCGATGTACACCATCTGTACCTGCCCCGCCATGCCCTCTTTTTCCAGCAGCGAGTTCATCACCAGCAGCGAATCGCCGGCAATCAGGCGGTTCGACCACCCATGGGGATAGCGATAGAAGTCAATGGCCTCACGCAGCGGAGGGTTTTCCTCGCGGCTTTCGAACAGTGACGGCTGCTCCGGCGTGCCGCTGCCGTTGCGCTTGCGCACTGCTTCAATGATGGTGTGGGGCTCGATGCGTTCGTGAACGTGCAGGGAGACGGTGTGCACCTCAAACGACGTGTGCTCCTTCTTGCCCGCCCACACTAACTGAGGATCAAGATGTGGGTCGTAATCCAGCTCCTGGCGGGGTTTCACCGATGGCACAGGTGTGATGTAGTCGTAGGTCTTGTGTGTCGGCGCAACCGGATCGGTCTCCGGCGTCACCAGCCCTACCGGAGGGTTGTTGATGCGCTTCTTGTCGCTGTGCTCATAGCGCTCAATCGGGCGTTTCGGCGGCTTCCCGCCGATTCTCTTCTTTCGTGGCATCTGAGAGGGCTAACCTCTTGTTCGGTATGGCTGCGAGAAGGAATACAGGATTCTAGCCTGCAGACACAGCAAATACTAGCCGAGCAGCCCTAGTCCTCGATGTGTTTCTCAATCCGGCCTTGTCGCTTCGGTTTCGTCAAACCCGGGTCCTGTCGGCAGGACCCGGCAGCGGTTCGAAAGGCAATTCGTCTTCCGGCTGGGGCTGGGACGCCCAGAGTTCAATGGCCTGACGGATCGCCTCCTGAAGACTCAGCCCGCGGCTGGCGGCCAGGCTCTTGATGCGGCGCTTTTCGGCTTCGGGTAGCCGAACCCCCAGCAATTTGGTCTTCTTTCCTAACATGTTAGCATTATATATATCAATGTATAGACATAGAACTATGCATCAAGAGGACGCGATTTGCGCGCCTAAGTGCTTACCGCATAATATTTTACATGCAAGTCACACGGAATCAATCTTTTACGAACGGTTTCCAGTCTAAGTTGTTGATTCTACATAAAATCCAGCAGCGGAGGGTTCGCCGCTTCTCGCAGGCGCAGTTTGCGGATAAAGCTGCTTAAATCTGCTGTTCTGGCCGAAGGTCGAATGCCAGCTGAACCTGACTGATGAGATTGCGAGCGAACGTTCCGCTGTCTCGAATCCAAACTAACCAGCCTTCTTCACCAGCGCCAGCACCTCTTCCGCATGTCCATCAGGCTTCACGTTCTCGAAGATGTGCACGATCTTTCCGTCCGGACCAATGAGGAATGTCGTGCGCGCAATGCCCATCACCCTGCGCCCGTACATGTTCTTTTCTTTGAGGACGCCGAACTTTTGCGCGACCTCTTTCTTCTCGTCGGCCAGCAAGGTGTACGGCAAGTCGTACTTTTCTTTAAACTTAAGTTGTGCCTTTGGCGTATCGGCGGAGATGCCGAGAACAACCAGCCCGGCCTTCTGCAATCTGCTGTATGCGTCGCGGAACCCGCACGCTTCAATGGTTCAGCCGGGCGTGTCGGCCTTGGGATAGAAGAACAGCACAACGTCCTTGCCGCGGAACTGATCGAGCGAAACCGGGTTTCCGTTCTCATCGGGCAGCGTGAAGTTGGGAGCTTTTGATTTGATTTCCATGGTGCACTATCTATACCGCAAATCGCGCAATCAGGCTATTGCGGTGGTGTTTGTGATCTCGCTGCTGTCAGCGACGGCAGTGGCCCAGCTTCGTGACCGCACCGAGCATCCGCGAGCGGACGAAAACCAGCCTCAGACCAGCAAGAAGCCCGCCAAGCGCGGCCCGCGCGCCATCGCGGTGATCGAATTTCTGCCCAAAGGCGGCGCGCGCCTGGTTCCCATCGCGCTGTGGATGGATGGCCGCTATTACGACGCCAGCTTCTATGGCGCTAACCCCGCGCCGATGGCGCTGCAGCCCGAAACTCTTTACCAAGGCTTGAACTATGGCGAGCCCACAGGATGGTTCACCGTTACCACGCCTGAGCAGGTCAACGGCAACTGGGTTGCCGAAGGAACATGGAAGCCGCAGTCTGCGTTTGATCTGAAGATGGCCGAGCAAGCCGCCAAACAGCCGAAGAAGAAGGCGTCCTCTGGGATCAAGGACGATTCCGGACCGCCCGTCTTGCGGCGCGCGCCCGGCAGCGGATCCTCTGCGCCGGATTCATCGAGCAGCGGCCAGGACAATGCGCCATCGTCTTCGGGCGGATCAACGACTCCTTCCAGCACCAGCAGTTCTTCGTCGAAGGACGATTCCGACCGACCTACACTGAAGAATTCGTCACCTACCTCATCTACAACTTCCTCGCGCCCGACACTCGGCCCCGACACTTCGCAGGCCAGTGCGCAGCCTTCATCGTCCGCGCCGACGACCGACGACAACGATCCTGATCGTCCGACGCTGAAGAACTCCACGCCTTCCTCGTCCACTGCGTCCGCGCGGCCAACGCTGGGCAGCGATACTTCGCAGGCCAGCTCGCAGCCGCCTGCGCCGCCCGCCCCGTCGTCCGACGAGAACGATCCCGATCGTCCTGTTCTGCACCGCGGCAAGCCAACGGCGCAATCGAACACCAGCGCGGTCACGACGAGCACGCCGAAGACGAAGCCGAATGATGCCGCATCAGTCTCGGCAGCGACCCCCGCAATAAAGACTCCGGCCACGCCAGCCTCCGCGCAGCCGGGCCACTCTTATCCCGCCATATCCGACGCGGGTGTCTATGAGACGCGTTCGCTACTCTACGCAATGACTCCAGCGGAGAAGGAAGAGCGCGGACGACCTATGTTGGCGCTGGCTTTGGACGAAGTGCGCAACTACACCAGCAAACGCGCGGCGGCAGCTTCCACCGCCAAGTCGCCGGCGAAGGCGCCGTCGAAGGTTACGGCGCACCCGCCGAACTTCGTTGTCACCGACTACGATCTGCGCGCCTTCGACCTGGACTTCAGCAACTCGCCGACGCTGGTGCTGACGGCCAAAGGTGGCCGCTCCGAGCGCCAAGCCCGCCACCGGCGAGTTCGATTACTTCGTCACGGTGGTTGCGCGGGTTGATATCAATGGCCAGGCGCAGAAGGTCTTCAGCTCGGTCACCGACAACAACCACCTCGACGCTTTCCCGCGGCTGGAGATCATCGACGCCCTCGACGCCGATTCCAACGGCCGCGGCGACCTGCTCTTCCGCCAGCACTCGGACAGCGGCGTCAGCTACGCTCTCTATCGCGTGTATCCCTACGAGATGGTCAAGGTCTTCGAGGGTGGCGCAGGAATGTGAGGAGCTCATCCTGACGACTGCGCGCGGCGAGAAGCTGTCGCCCTTCAGCCGCAGAGCACCGAACCGCCGTTCACGTTCAGCACTTCGCCGGTGATGTGGCGCGCCCAGTCGGAGCCGAGGAACACGATGGCGTTCGCCACGTCATCGGCCAGTGCGATGCGCTGCAAAGGAATGCCCTGCTCGACTTCGTGCTTGTATCCGTTGCTGCCGGGGCCGAAGACCGGATCGTTCAGCTCGGTGTCAACCCATCCGGGAGCGACGCAGTTCACGCGAATGCTGGGCGCCAGCTCAATCGCCAGCGACTTGGCAAAGCTGATCTGCCCGCCTTTCGAAGCGGCATAGTTCGAGTAGCCTGCCTCACCGCGCTGACCGGCGGTCGAGCTGACGATCACGATCGCGCCGCTGTCCTGCCGCTTCAGCGCCGGCACCGTCGCGCGGCAGATGGTCCAGGTGCCGCGAAGGTTGTGGTTGATCACCTTGTCCCACACATCGTCGCTCATCTGCTCGACCGGCGCTCCTTCCCAGATGCCCGCGTTCGCCACGACGAGATCGATCTTGCCGAAAGAGCTAAGCGTTTTGTCCACCACGGCAGCCGCATCGCTGCTCTGGCTGACGTCGCCCTGGAAGGCGATGGCCTGCACACCCAGAGCGCGCGCCTCCTCCACGGCTTCCGCAGCCTCGCGAGACTGGTAGATGTAGTTCACCACCACGTGCGCGCCGGCCTCGGCGAGCCGCTGCACGGTTGCGCGTCCGATTCCGCGGGAGCCGCCAGTGACGATGGCCACGCGGTCGCGCAATAGATTGCGGGGAAAGCTGCATGTCTTCGGTTCTGTAAGGACTGTCATTGTGTTTCTCCTGAGAGTGCGTTCCTCAACGAGTCTTAGTTCGGTGCACCTCGGGCTAAAGCCCTTTTTCTTACAACAGCGTGACACGCAGGCCTGAAAGGCCCGCTCTACCCGGGTCTCTCAACTGCAAACCACGCGGGCCTTGTTGCCGTTGACCACCGCGAGCCGGCGCGCGTGAAAGCGCCCCGAGACCACGGCCGCGATAGCGTCCACCTCGGCCAGAAATCCGTCGTGCCCGTGCGACGATTCGAACTCGGTGTAATCGCAGGCCGCTCCCGCGGCCTCAATGCGCTCGGCCAGCGCGCGGACGTCTTCCGGCGGAAACAGCCAGTCGGAGGTAATTCCCACCAGCGAAACGTGCGCCTGAATGCGCTTCAACGCCTCCGCTTCCGACGCATAGCCGTGCGCGAGGTCGAAGGTATCCATCGTCTTCGAGATCACCAGGTACGCGTTCGCATCGAAGCGCTGCACGAACTTCTCGCCCTGGTAATCGAGGTAGCCGGCCACGTCGTAACGGTGTTCGAAGGAGCGCAGCGGGTCCTCGCCGTTGCGGTTCGGCTTGCGAGCGTAGCGCTCGTCGAACAGCTCCGCCGACTTGTACGAGCACATCGCGATCGCGCGCGCCAGTCCGAGTCCGCCGCTGGGCTGCTCGCCGGGCGGATACTTTCCGCCGTTGAACTTCGGATCGAGCCGAATGGCCTTGCGTTGCAGATGATTCAGCGCCAGCCCCATCGCCGAAAGCGGCGCGGTGCCGATGGCGATGCAGTGCTCGACGCGCTCGGGATAATCCACCGCCCACTGCAGCGCCTGCATGCCTCCGATGGACGCCCCAATCACGATGCGCAATCGCTGCACACCGAGCTCGTCGAGCACCTGCGCCTGCGCGCGCACGATGTCGCGAACCGTCACCAGCGGAAAATCCGGCCCATACGGCTGGCCGGTCGCCGGATTGATGGAGGTCGGCCCGGTTGATCCGTAACACGAGCCGAGAATGTTGGTGCAGATGACGCAATCGCGCGACAGATCAAAGACGCTGCCGCCGGGGTCCCCATCGCGCGCTTTTGCGCGTGATGGGGTGAGAACATCTCCGGCCACCAGTCGGCAGCGCGCGCCGATCCCGACAGCGCATGGCAGATCGAGCACGGCGTTGTCGCGGCGCTCGTTCAACTCGCCATAGATGGCGTAGCGAATGGAGACCGGCTGCAGCGAGCCTCCGGCCTCCAGGCGAAACGGCGCATCCTGCGCCAGTACGACGTCCCCTTCCCGAGTTGGTTGCAGGGTCGTGCTCATCGTCAATCTCCAGCCACCTGCGCGGCAGGTTGCGCGCTGCCTTTCTCCGAAGCCGGCAGTTTGCCGGTCGCCGCGCGCAGCCCGTGATCGAGGTCGGCGATGATGTCGCGAATGTCCTCGATGCCGACGGAAAGGCGAACCAGCTCCGGCGTCACGCCGGTGTCGCGCTGTTCGGACTCGCTGAGTTGCTGATGGGTGGTTGACGCCGGATGAATCACCAGCGACTTGGCGTCGCCGATGTTGGCCAGCAGGCTGAATAGCTGCAGCGAGTTGATGAAGCGCTTGCCGGCTTCGAAGCCTCCACGAATGCCAAAGGTCACCAGCGCGCTCGCGCCGTTGGGCAGATACTTCTTGGCTCGCTGGTAGTACTGGCTGGTCGGCAGACCGGGATAGTTGACCCACTCCACATCGGGATGGCTGGAGAGAAACTCCGCGACCTTCAGCGCGTTCTCGGAATGGCGCTCCAGGCGCAGATGCAAGGTCTCCGCGCCTTGCAGCAGCAGGAAAGCGTTGAACGGCGACAGGCACCCGCCGGTGTCGCGCAGCCCCTGCACTCGCGCCTTGATGATGAAGGCCAGATTGCCGAATGCCTTGGTGTAGGAGACGCCGTGGTAGGACGGATCGGGCTCGACAAAGTCGGGGAAACGTCCCGGAAGCTTCCCAGTCGAACTTGCCGCTGTCCACGATGACGCCGCCGATGGAATTGCCGTGGCCGCCGATAAACTTGGTGGCGGAGTTGATGACGATGTCAGCGCCCCACTCGATGGGCCGGCAAAGCGCGGGCGTCGCGCAGGTGTTGTCGATGACCAGCGGCACTCCGTTCTCGTGCGCGATCTTGGCCAGTTGCTCGATATCGCAGATGTCGAGCTTCGGATTGCCCAGGGTCTCGGTGTAAACGGCCTTCGTCTTTTCGTTGATTGCCGCGCGCAGCCCGTCGAAGTCGTCGGCGTCCACAAATTTCACCTTGATCCCGAGCTTGGGCAGCGTGTAGTGAAACAGGTTGTAGGTGCCGCCGTAGAGCGAGGTCGTGGAAACGATCTCGTCTCCCGCCGACGCCAGCGTGATGATGATGAGGGTTTCGGCGGCTTGCCCCGAGGCCAGCGCCAGCCCCGCAACGCCGCCTTCGAGCGCGGCGATGCGCTTCTCGAACACGTCGGTGGTCGGGTTCATGATCCGGGTGTAGATGTTGCCGAACTCCTGCAGGGCAAACAGTCGCGCGGCGTGGTCGGCATCGTCGAACACGTAGGACGTGGTCTGGTAAATCGGCACGGCGCGCGACTTGGTTGTGGCGTCCACGTCCTGGCCGCCGTGGATGGCGAGGGTGTTGAAATTGAAGGTTGGCTTTCCGTTGCTGGCACTCATTGCTGTTGCTCTCCTCGTTTTTTGATGTTTCTGGGAACCCCTGGGGTCAAAAACAAAACGACCCACAATCGATTTGGACTGTGGGTCGTTTGAGAATCTTTGCGGCTACTTACTGTTTAACTCTCGCCGCTCCTTCGCTCAACCCACAGACCGACACGGGTACACATGCACATGGCCATGACCGTTGTCGTGTTGTGGGTCGCGTAAGACATGTAATTGGTCGAGTATAAGGCGTGGCTGGGAAATGTCAAGCGGCTTCGGCGAAATCAACATGCCACATAAAGTGGGATGCCTTACCCCTCTTTTCCCCCGCTGCGGCCGCAGCCGCGTCATCCGCCTTGGCGATCCGGAAGCCCTGCGGACGATAGTCTTTGGGCAGAAACTCCGCCGGGATGGCGGTCTTGTTTCCATCGCGAAGAGAGTGGTACACGGGCGACATGATCTCGACGCCGGCGGCATAGAAGCAGTCCTGAATGTTGGCGTGCAGGTTGGAATAGGTAATGAACATCGCGTGAGGATTCCGCGTGTACGCGTTGATCTCATACTGCACGTAGGAATCATCCAGCGCCTTCTGCAGAACAAAGGGCGCGGGATCGGCCAGAATGTCGGGGGTCTTCAACGCAGCTTCGATCATCAACTGATGGACCGTACGCCACGGCGTGTCGTAGCCGATGGTGGCCGAGGTGTGCAGGATCACGCCCTCCGTCTGCCCCACCAGGCTGTAGTTGATGACGTGGCTGGCAAGCACCACCGAGTTGGGAATGACGACTTCCTCCTTCTGAAAGGTTTGCAAATGAGTGGCCAGCATGTTCTGGGAGACGACCTCTCCTATGTTGTCGCCGATCTTCACCCAATCTCCCACGCGAAAACCCCGGGTGTAGGTCAGCATGATGCCGGCCACGACGTTGGCGACCGCTGAGGTCGAACCCAGGGAAAACAGGACGCCGAGGAAGATGCCCACTCCCTTGAAAGCCGGCGAATTCTCGCCCGGCAGAAAGGGATAGACGAGCACAAGCGGTGAAGGCGATCAGCAGGAAGCGGACGATCCTGTAGGTGGGCTGGATCCACTCCGGATAAAAACCGCGTATGCGAATGTTCCCCCGCTCGAACTCTCGCGCCAGGATGCGGACGAACTTCATCACGTAATACATCACGGCGAGAATCACGAGGATGTAGAACAGCTTGGGCAGGTAATTCAGGACCGCGATTCCCACAAAGCGGATGGGGGTAAGAACGTAATCCAGCAACTGCCTGCCGTGCACCCGGGTCCACGGGAAAAAGTTGAACTCGGTCCCGAGAAACACCACGGTGAGAATGAAGAGGATGACAGCCGCGGAGCAGGCGCACCAGCCCCGCAAGGATGCTGGCCAAGCGCTCTCCCGCCAGGATCTCCGACTTCTGAATCTTGATGCCTTTGATCAGCGGGGCCTCAGGACGCTGCAGCCGCTTCAGCAACCAGCGCGACCCGATCACCACCAGCCACACCACCAGCAGGTACAGGAGCAGCGTCACCAGGGCGTAAATCGCCGCTCGAATCAGGAATTTCGCACTGTGCTCCTGCCGCGCCTGGGTGACGGCGTTGCGAATCTGGCTGGCGTAGTACTTGGCCAGCGCGGCGCGGGCAACATGCATGCGCTTGGCATCGTTCTCGCTGACGATGGTCAGCACAGTGTCGCCCAGCTTTATTTCGGTTCCGTATTCGGAGTCGTTCGTGGTGATGGCCGCGACGTCGGCGCCTGGTGTGTAGACCAGCTTCCCAAGCCGCTCTGAGACCTTTTCTGCCCGGTCCTGAGCTGAAATCGGACCGAATGCCTCATAGATTTTGAAGACTTCGTGGCCCTCGACCGTGACCGGGTATCCCTGGGTTCGCTTGATCGGAGGATGGCGCAGATTGCTGTGCCGTCAGGAGGACGGAGCTCGCCATCGCTGCGAGGACACACAACAGGATCGTGAGCGAACAGATTGAGACCAGATGACTTCGACCGACGGAACATCGCCTGCCCTCCAGCACTTGCCGAGGATGGAAGGTGCAAGTTGCGCATGAAGACTCCGCGGCCCATGTTAGGCCATGCCTGCCGCAGACTCAAGGAATCTGTTTGGGCCGGCTATGTGCTAGTGCTCACGCTTTGCAGCTTGCGCTCGCGCCTTTTCCTGGCGCGCTGCCAGCCAGTCCATCCAGCGGTCGAGACCTTCGCCCGTGGTGCTGGAGACGTCGATGATCTCCATGCCGGGATGGACGCGCCGGGCATTCTCGCGAGCCAGTTCCGCCTTGAACGGAACGTAGGGCAGCAGGTCAACCTTGGTGAGCAGCATCAGCTCCGACTTGAAGAAGATGGACGGATACTTGAGCGGCTTGTCTTCGCCTTCGGTGGTGCTCAGCAGAACGATCTTCGCGTCCTCGCCCAGGTCGTAACTGGACGGGCAAACCAGGTTGCCGACATTCTCGACGATCAGCAAGTCGAGGTCTTCCAGCTGCCAGTCTTCCAGGTGCTTGCCGATCATCTTGGCGTCGAGGTGGCAGGTGCCGCCGGTGGTGATCTGCTTCACCGGAAATCCGAACTTCGCCAGGCGCTTGGCGTCGTTTTCGGTTTGCAGATCGCCGGTCAGCACGGCGACCCGGGTGCTCTTGTCCATGCGCTCGAGCGTGCGCTCCAGCAGGGCGGTCTTGCCCGAGCCCGGGAGCGCTGATGAGGTTGACGCACAGAAGTCCAAGTTGCCGGTAGCGCTCGCGCAACTGTTCCGCCAGGATCTGGTTCTCGTTGAGGACCTTCTTTTCGACTTCGATGCGGTTCATCCATCCACTTCCATGTAGGCGATGTCGAGTTCTTCCCCGCTGATGCACTGCGTGCCAAACTCGCCACAGAGCGGACATCGCGGGTCGAAGTCGGTCATGCGGAATTCGTAAGCGCACTTCGAGCAGCGCTGCATGCGCGGGACGTATTCCAGGTCCAGCACCAGCGGCTCCCATTCGGTGTCCTTTACCAGCACCTCAAAGCCGAACTGGAGCGCGTCCCGGTCAACGCCGGAGAGCTCCCCGATCTTAACGCCCACCTTGGTGATGCGGCCGTCGGGATGGCGCTGCGCTTCCGACTTGCACACATTCCAGAATCGAGGTTGCAATGCCCAGCTCGTGCATACCAGCCCGACACATTGTCGCACGGTTGGCGACGGCAGTGGCTGCTCCGCAGTGACCGAAATTGGACACTTCGGACGTTTGGAGAAATCGTGACAATGCCTCTGCTTCACTTTTTAGGGAACCTTTGCCGCTGCCGTTCGTCTATCACTTTGTCGGTGCAGCTCGTCTTCGTTTTTTGGGGTTTAACGCAGAACAGGTAGCTCACCATGTGGAAACAGTGGGTCCGCGTCTGGGCCATCGGTTTCGTTTTGTGGACCGTGCTCGCGTTGCTGAGCGCGACGGGCTGGCACGTCTATATGGCCTCCATGGGCAGCCCGGAAGGCTGGGCGCAGTTGCTCGCCTGGAGCATCACGGTTTCTTTCATCTGGTCCGTGCTGACGCCGGTCGGTGTACGAGCTCACCCGGCGCTTTACCTTCGACCGCAATAGCTGGACCACCGCGCTGCCGGTCCACCTGGTTGCCTGCGTGGTGCTGACCTTCGCCGCTTCCGCTGTCATCGTGCTGCTCGATCCGGTGGTGACCTGGACGCCGGAAAAACACGTTCCCTTCTTCGCCGCACACTCTTTCCCGCGCTTTCATGGACTTCCAACGCTACTGGTACATCGTGCTGATCACGCAGGCGATTGCGTACTACAGCAAGTATCGGGAGCGCGAGTTGCAGTCGTCGCAATTGGAAGCGCAACTCGCCTATGCCCAGCTTGAGGTGTTGAAGATCCAGCTTGAGCCGCACTTCCTGTTCAACACCCTGAACTCCATCGCCGCGCTGGCCCGCAACGACGGCCTCGCCGCCGAGAACATGACGTTGCAACTGGCGGACCTGCTGCGCTTCTCGCTGGACGCCGTGGGCGTCCACGAAGTGCCGCTCAGCCGCGAGCTGACGTTCCTGCAGAAGTACATTGACATTCAGCAGACGCGCTTCCAGGACCGGCTGCTGGTGGAGATGGACATCCAGCCGCATACGCTGTCGGCGCTGGTGCCGAACCTGGTGCTGCAGCCGCTGGTGGAAAACGCCATCCGCCATGGCATCGGCCCGCGCCGTGCTCCTGGCTTCATTCGCATCTCCACCCGCCAGGTCTTCGACGAGCTGTGGATGGAGATCAGCGACAACGGCCAGGGACTTACCGTGTTACGGAGGAGAGTTCCCGCCCGAAGGTGTCGGGTTGCAAAACACGCGCGCCCGCCTGCAACAGCTTTACAACCACGACCACAAGATGACTCTTGAAGATGCGCCCGGCGGCGGTTGCATCGTCAAAATTCACATTCCGTTTCGCGAATGTTCCCAGGAGGTCAATAGCCCCAATGCCCATTCGAGTGTTGCTTAGTGACGATGAATCGCTGGCGCGCGAGCGCCTGCGCCGGCTGCTGGAAGAAGAGCCCGACCTGGAGGTCGTGGCCGAATGCGGCGATGGAAAGTCGGCCATTTCGCTCATCAAGCGCGAGAAACCGGACCTGGTCTTCCTCGACATCCAGATGCCGGAGATGGACGGCTTCGGCGTGGTCTCGGCGTTGAAAGAGCAGATGCCGCTCACCATTTTCGTTACCGCCTATGACCGCTATGCCATGAAGGCGTTCGAGGTGCACGCGCTCGACTACCTGCTGAAGCCGGTAGGCAAAGAGCGGCTGTCGGAAGCGCTCGGCCACGCTCGCAAGCAGCTCCAGCATCCGACGGAGGGCATGTTCCAACGGCGAGTGCTCGATCTTCTGGGCGATCTGGAGTCGCGCCAGCATGCGCCGCAGCGCATCGTGATTAAGGCCGACGGTGAGATTGTCTGCCTGAAGCCGGCCGAGATTGACTGGGCCGAGTCGGCGGGCAATTATGTTTGCCTGCACGTTGGCGGCAACACGCACATCCTGCGGGAGACGATTACCTCGCTCGAAGGGCGTCTTGGACCGCGGCAGTTCATGCGCGTGCATCGCTCGACGCTGGTCAACGTGGACCGCATCAAGACCCTGCGTCCTTCGCTGTACGGGGATTACGCGATTCTGCTGCGCGACGGGACCAAGCTCACCTTGAGCCGCGGCTTCCGCGAGAATGTGCTGAGGCGGCTGGGAACGGCGTAGGGCGAACGGCAGAATGAGATTTGCTTTTGCAGCTTGAGAGCTGACGTTTGACAGCCTGCAGAGCCACTTCTAGAATCAAATTAAGGGCTGGACGCGGTCACGTCCGGCCTTTCGTTTGAACGAGCGCGGGTCTCAATCTCGACGCTCATCGTGCAGCAGGTCCTCTGCTGGCACGTTCGCGGTCGAAGTACCGCGTCCGGCAGTTGGCGGTGTAGCTCAGGTGGTTAGAGCGACGGTCTCATAATCCGTAGGTCGTAGGTTCGAGTCCTACCGCCGCCACCAATCAAATTACGGCCTGCGAATTCCCTAAACTCCTGGCGTGATGGCCAACCTTGCCGGCTCGGGCAGGCATGAATTCATCCTGTTCAGAATCGGAGGGACAGACAGCTCAACCCGCCATCCATCTTGCGGAATTCTGACATGTCGAGCCGCGAAGGGCGATAGCCGAGCCCGGTCAACGCCGCGTCAATCCAGGGAAAACCGGCCGGCAGCAGGACGCGATCATTTACGAGAACGCAGTTGCAGGCATAACTCTCTTCTGCAGGAACGCGCAGCAGGTTATATCCCGCAAATTCCTCCCTATCCGCCAGTTCTTCCATGACAATAAGATTGTTATTGTCCAGATACGCTACTCCACTCTTCAAATGGAGAATCGAAGTCACGTTGCAGATGTCAACGACTGATGACGTATAACCTTCCTTCGCAAGGAATTGCGCGAGTTGCCGCGCACCCTCCTCGTTCGTACGCTGCGAAAGGCCAATGAAGAAGTGTGGCCCGGCTTCGCAGATGTCTCCCCCATCTAGCGTGCCTGGCGATTCGATCTGGTGAATTGTTGAATAAAAGCGTTCGACAGTTTTACGAATACCCATGACTTCGCCAACGCGCGACGCCACGCCCGGCCGAGCGAGAATGGCAGAACTCTTAGTTAGAACGGCGGCGTCTTCCACGAATGTCGAGTCAGGATGTTCGAGGTCGGCATCCAGACGAACCAACTCCAGGCCAGTCTGTTCCAGCGCATCGCAATAAGCGGCATGCTGGACCAGGACTCTTGAGAAGTCTGGCCTGCCGAGATCAGCCGTGGTCAACCCATCGGCAAAGTTCTCGCCTGGCGTGCGGACAATGGCGTGTCGAAACACAACTCTCTCTCCTTAGACTGAGCTCGAAACACTGTGCCTTCTTCTCATCCAAAGATAAACGGGAACGCTAATGGCAAGAAGCGCAAACGCTCGCAATGCGGTGACCGGGTCGCCATGAATCGCGGCCACTAGGAAGAACAACGAGCCCAGCAGAACGATGCCCGTGCTCCACGGATATCCCCAGGCGCGAAAGGGACGTGGCGCCGAAGGTTCCCGCTGACGCAGGGTGAACAGCGCAGCGTAATTGAGGCAGTAGATGGACGCGACAAAGAAGGCAGCGATAGTAACGATGTTTTCGAACGTGCCGCTCGCCACCAGGACTGCGGCCGCGAGCGACGATAGAAGTAGCGCAGGACGAGGCGTTCCCGTGGCGCTCACCGCAGTGACTCGTTCTGTGAAGAGACCATCACGGCCAACCGCGAAGAGGATGCGCGGCGCTCCAAGCATGACTGAATTGACCAGGCTGATAAGTGTCAACAAAGAGAGAAGCGTCACGAATGGGCCGCTAACCGTCGCAAATGGGCTCGAAGCAAATACGATCTGCGCCGCATCTGCCGCAGGAAGCTTGGAGGCGGCAAGTTCCGCCATTGGCATGACCAGTAGGAAGGCCACGTTCATCAGCAAATACAGCGCAACAATCAGCACGACACCGCCGATCATGGCCCGGGGTAAATTACGCGTGGGGTCCTTGTCCTCTTCCGCAAAATAGATGGCTTCGTACCAGCCGTCGTAGGTAACTATGACGGCGCGAAACGCAACAATGAGCGCGGCGAAGATGGCGAGCGTGCCGGCAGGAGTGGTAGGCGAGGGGTGATGCAAAGCAGAATCGGCAGCTCGGTGATGAAACAGACAAGTGCACGCGAGCACGATCAGGGTCAGCGCTGTCGCAGAACTACTGAGTTGCAGAACCACGCTGCTGAGCCGCAGCCCAATCCAGTGCACAAGAGTCAAGGATACAAGCAGCAGGAGCGCACCTGCCCTCTCGTGGCCGGCCAGGCGCGGTATCAGCGCGGAGAGATATTCTGCCGCAGCCACCGAGCCAAACGCCAGCACGGCGCAGTTGTTGAGCCAGTCTCCCCAGCCAACGGTAAAGCCTGCCGCGCTCCCGAAAGCGCGCTTGGCGTACACGTAGAAGCCACCGGTTTGCGGGAGCATCGCTGCCAGTTCAGCAACGGAAACCGCTCCCAGCAGCGTGTAAATCCCACCCGCGATCCAAACCGCAAGAATCAGCCAGCTGTTGCCCAGTTGTGCCGCTACAGTTCCCGGCAGGCGCAAAATACCGACGCCAACCGTGCTGCCAAACACTACGGCCAGTCCGAATCCCAAGCCAAGAATGCGCATCAGGTGCGCCCGCGGCTTGCGAGTCGTGGTTACAGTGTTAACGGACAGCGCCTTTCCTCCCGCAGAACTCGGCCCCGAGTTTAACAGGCGTGGTTGACGGTCGGCTCGGGGCGGTCCTTGCCCATCCGACTGACGTGAAGCAGCCCCGCCGGGTAAAATCGTCGCTGGTCGCCGCCACCGACCCAATCTTGATATCCTTCGCAGGAACTGAATTAAATCCAACCGGGAAAACTCGCAATGAAGATCTTGTCCCTCAGCACGGACCCGGAACTATCGCTGTTCCGCAAGCGAATCCTGGAAACGGCCGGCCACGAGGTGCTTGCTCTGAACACGGAGAAAGAAGCAATGGAACAAGCCGCGGACGCCGGGCGATTCGACGTGGTGTTGATCTGTCACCGGTTGCCAGACGCAACCGCACGCAAGGCCATACGGCTTTTGCGGGATAGCCGTCAGCCGGCCAAGGTGGTTTACGTTGTCCACCTCTATGGCGAGTGGCCTGAAGTTGAGGCCGACCGTTACGTGGTCGGTGCGGACGGCCCGGATGCGCTGGTTCGCGTGATCACCGAGGCCGTCTCGCAAACCACGACGTGAAGCTCATTGCGCGGTGTGCCGCGCGAACGGGTATTGTACGCCGAAACGTTCAACCTTCCAGGTCGCCGCCTGTCCAATTGTTGTGCACTACTTGTTTGATGTGATGAAGCGCGGAATTGGCGGCGAATGGAGCTACGAACGCCCCTGCAAAGTCATCTTCAGCAACGAAGATTTCAGATGCAAGCGAGAACCATTCTGTGCTACAAGAATTGCATAGCTTTCGGTGCGACTTGTTCTAAGCGGGTTAACCGGCGGGTACTGGGCGCGGGCCGAACGAACAAGCCTTCAGCAGCGGTAGCTGAAGCGGGGGTGAGGTGCTCCAATGGACATGGTAACGATTGCGGTGGTGTTCGTAATCCTGGCTAGCTACGTGGTGGGCTCGTTGACCAGTTCGGTTGAAACCGAGCAGGAATTGCCCCATCGCTATTGAACAATCGCAGGATCAAGATCTGAGGCGCGGAAGAGTCCCCTGTGGATTTTTCCGCGCTTCCTTGTCTCGGATTTGTTTCGTCGCGCGCTCAGCTACAATGACCTTCGCGTCTTTGTGCTTCTGGAGCGGCCATGACTCACGCCTGGCACGACATTTCTCCCGGTGAAAACCTGCCGCGGGAATTCTATTCCGTCATCGAAATCCCATTCGGATCCAGCGTCAAGTACGAACTGGACAAGCAGAGTGGCCTCATCAAGCTCGATCGCGTGCTCTACTCGGCGGTGTACTATCCCGCGAACTACGGATTCATCCCGCAGACGCTGGCGGAAGACGACGACCCCCTTGACGTGCTGGTTTTGTGCCAGGAGGCGGTAGTGCCTTTGACGCTGATGCAGGCACGCGCCATCGGTTTGATGACGATGATCGATTCCGGCAAGAAGGACCACAAGATCATCGCTGTTGCCACCCATGATCCGGAATTCAACTCCTACACCGAAGCTCGCGAAATGCCCGAGCATCGCCTCAGCATGCTGCGGCGTTTCTTCCTCGATTACAAACAACTCGAGGGTAAAGCGGTTGAAGTGGACGAAATCCAGCCCTCGGCGCATGCCCTGCCGGTGATCGAAGACGCCCTGGCGCGCTACAGCCAGCAGCGGCGCAAGGGATTCGGCAAAACCCACTAAAGCACTGGCGAAAATACCAATTGCGAGAAGGGGTGAGCATCTTCTGGCCCCGAGGCAGCTCGGGTTTAGCGTGCCACCGGCTTCCACTTGTTCAGGAACGCCAGCACATCTTCCGGCGCAAGGGCCCTCGCCTTTTCAAACTCGCCACCCCTTTGGCTGTAAATCAGCTTGCCATCGCTGTCGAGGACGGCGATCGCCGGAATCCCCTTTTTCATCGGCACTTGATACTGCTCCATCAAGTCCTGGTTCTTGTCGCCTTCGCCGACATCTACGTGGACGACTTCATAATCCTTCTGGAGAAGGGTTGCGACATCCGGACGGTGAAACGCCAGGTCGAGGACATGACAGTCGTAACACCAGTTCGCGCCAAAGACCACCAGCACGCGTTTGCGTTCCCTGGAGGCGAGCGCCAGGGCTTGCTTGATCTCACTATGAGCATCGAGTCCAGGCGCGTAGATTACGGTACTAGTCGAGGTCGGTTGCTGTAGCCGTGTGGGGTCGCTTCGTTTGGTTGCCATCAGCCGCCACTGCTCACCTTGCTGTTGCCACAGCTGCCCTTCGGTGACGTAGACGGTGGACCCTCCCGAAGGCGCTCCAGGGTGGATTTCAGCCTGAAATACGACCTGCCGAACTCCGGTTTGCGGCGACGCGGACTGAATGATGTCCAACTTGATGCGGCGAGCTTTGAGACCAGTCCAGAAAGAAACGTCGGCGTCGGCGTTGGCGCCCCCCGCCGGGGTAACAATCTGGGCTGGAGGGCTGGTGCTGTAGAGGGCCTTCAGGGCTACCGTGTTACCACTGATGACTGCATCCTTCCATTGCTCCAACGGCGCAAAAGCGGGTTCGGACTTCCCCGCGTGAGCGGATGTTTGACCGAAACAGAAGGTAAGGGGCGTTGTCAGCGCCAGGAAAATGTAGGTGCGGAGCGCGATCCGCGACAATGACCTCATGTACTCTCCGACTGCTCTACGAGCGAGTATAGCCGAGGCTGACAGCCTTAATGTCCACCGTGATACGGATGGCCCTTCAAGATGGTGAACCCACGGTAAAGTTGCTCCAACAGCACTACGCGCGCCAGTTCGTGCGGGAGTGTAATCTTGCCAAAGGAAAGAATGTTGTTGGCGGCGGCACGCGTAGTCCCGCTCCAACCATCAGCAGGACCAACTGCAAAGAGCAATTCTTGCGTGCCGTGCGATTGATGATACTCAAGAAAGTTAGCAATCTCCTCCGAAGTGAGCTGCCGGCCACGGGAATCGAGAAGCACCAAAACCGGCTGAGTGCGCGATGTGCTCTTCTCCACCAGCTTAAGCAGCGCCGCTTCCGACATCAGTTCCAGCGCGTCACAACCGGCGTAGCGCGAAAGGCGTTTCAGATACTCGGCGGTCAGCGACTGGATTGAAGAACTACGGGTCCTGCCGATCCATGCAATGCGAAGTTTCACGGGCTACGAACTCTTGCGCTGGCGTGTGGTTGTGCTGCGCTTGGCAGGCGCAGTTTTTGACGGCGATTTCGCCTTCTTTTTCGCGCCCGCAGGCCGCTTCGCAGCGGCCTTCTTCGCTGCGGGCTTGCGTGCCGGCTTCTCCATATCCGCAAGTTGCAGGCGCTTGGCCGATTTCCACAATCTCTCCAAATCATAAAACTTCCGCGCATTCTCAGAAAAGATGTGTACCACGAAATCCACGTAATCCATCAGTACCCATTCCGCCTGGACGTAACCCTCGATATGTTTCGGTGCCGCACCGGCCAAGTTGACCTCGAGGTCTATTTCGTCGGCAATGGCCTGCACCTGTCGCGGGTTCGCGCCCGAACACAGCACAAAGTAATCGGTAAACCCGCTGGCCAGCGCGTCGAGTTGCAAGATGCTGATGTCGGTGGCCTTCTTTTCCAGGCATGCGTTTACAGCCGTGGCGACTTGGGTCCTCAATTCGTTCTTTTTCATGCAATCGGCTCGGTCGGTTTCAAGTAATCTCCTGTCTCGCTGCAATTTAACGATAAAGACGCTCTTTGTGGATGTATTCCGCAACCGCGTCGGGCAAAAGCCGCTTTAATGCTCCACCCCGGTCCAGCGCCGCGCGGATTTGCGTGGCGGAAATGTTCTCATGGGTCTCGGGCAGCATGTGCAATGTGGCGCCGGGAAGAACCAGGGGTCCTGCCATCTTCGTCTTGCGAAACAACTTGGTCACGGCTGCATCCGGCCGTAGCTTCTGCGGCAGGGAAGACGCCACATCGGCGAGCGAATATCCCGGACGGGCCGCGATGATGAAATCGCACTCGCCGAGCAGTTCTTCCGGCTTGTACCACTTCGCAATATCTTTGAATGCGTCCATCCCAATCAGGAAATACAGCTGGTCGCTCTTGCCCAAGGTCTTCTTCACCCGCCGCACCGTCTCAATCGAGTAGTTTGGCTGGCGCCTGCTGCCGTCTCGATCCAGATCGGGAGCTTCCAGCAAGGACGGTATGAGCTCCTTTTGCCCGGCCAACGCCAGCGAAACCATCGTATAGCGATGGTAATACGAGGTGATCGGCGTCTTCTGCTTGTGCGGGGGAATGTCAGCCGGAACGAAGTGGACCTGTTTGAGCTGGAACTTGGCGGCAGCGGCGCGGGCCACGACGACGTGTCCGCGATGGATGGGGTCGAAGGTGCCGCCAAACAATGCGAGATTCATTCAGATGGTAGGTACAGTCTCCGTGTTCCGCGGTTGGGATGCAAGTCGGGAAGTATAAGCTAACGGGCGGTTGAACCTCGTCAGTTAGCCCGCGACCGCTCCCAGAGCACGACCCCTGACCGGCAGGAGGAGAGGGTTATAAGCCGTTAATCGCGCCCGAGAATTCAGTGGCCAGGATCTGATGCACGTGCGCTGTCGGGTGAAGCGCGTCCCAGTAAAGGTACTGATCGGGCGCAGAACAAACCGATCCTTGTGCGCTATAGCACGCCTGCGTCACGTTGGTAAGTCCATAGGAAGCCGGCTTATTGATCATCTTTCGATACAAGCCGGCGGTATCGTAAAACACAACACCTTTGGGAACGGCGCTGCGCAGTTTCTGATTGAAATACTCGCTCACGTAGTTGGCTAATCCGGATTTACTTTGCCCCAGGTAATAAGGAGTAAGACCGAGATCGGGAATACCGGGAACCAGAATCTGCTTTGCGCCCATCGCCTGCAACCCGGTGACAATGGCAACGACGTCGGCAACTGCATGGTCGGCAGTCACGGTACTCAAGCCGTTGGTGGCGAAGTCATTGATGCCTCCCCAAACCACAAACAGTGAACTGCTGACGAGAGCGGGAGGAAAAGAGTTCCGCGTGGCATTGAACGCCGTGGTCATGCCCGGCAGGTTGTCATAGCCCAGAGTTCCCGTTGCGCCGTTGTCAACGAAATTCCCTATGCCGGTGGTTGCGCCACCCCAGGCGTCGTCCAGCAGAGGCACGCCCAGGCTGGCGGCCAGGTTTTCTGCCGCGACCGGCCCGTTCGAATACCGCCCATTCCAGTACGGCGGTTGGGGAATACCGACAACCCGAAACAGATTACCGTTGTCGGAGAAGCTGTCGCCGTAAACGATAACTGCGGCGCGACGACCTGCACTAACCAGGACCGTGGTTGTCAGCAGGATTGCCAACAGCAACACCGCTTGGGAAAGAAGCCGCCGAACTCTCATGCCATCTCCAGTTGCATTTGCCATCGCGCGCCGCAACCAATGAAGGATCGGCATGACGCGACCACGTCGTTGTTTATAGCACGACACAGGACTTTCCCTTGCCTGAGCCCTACAGCAAAGTTGCCAGTCGGGCAGGCTGACCGATATACTTCAGGTTTGCTCTATTCAATTTTGTGCTAGTGAGGAGCGCAGTTTTCGATGCCGAAGCGCACATTCCAACCCAACCGTCGTCGCCGGTCAAAGACGCACGGATTTCGTTCTCGCATGAAGACCAAGAGCGGGCGAGCGGTGCTGTCTCGCCGGCGCGCCAAGGGACGCAAGCGCGTCTCCGTGAAGGCTGGCCACCGCGAGTAACCCCGAGACCTGAGCTCTGCGATATTGCAGCATTTCCAGAAGGATCATTGGGAGCAGCCGCGAGACTCAGCCGCAGCAACAAGTGGACACCCGGCGGGTCGGCGTGAGCGCTGAATGGCTCAAAACATCACCGCCGCCGGCAAGTTTCCGAAATCGAAGCGTCTCCTGAAGCACTCCGACTTCCAGCGGGTCTATCAGAACGGACGCCGGCAGTTCACCGGAAACGTCACCGTGTTTTACCTGAAGCGTGAAGGTCCTGAAACAGGGACGGGCCCGCGTATAGGATTTACCGTTGGGAAGGTGCTGGGAGGAGCGGTGGATCGGAACCGCATCAAGCGGCGGCTACGGGAAGCCGTGCGGCTTTCGGGAACCGCGTGCGAAGGTCCGGTTGATGTGGTGTTTAATCCGCGAAAGAGCGTTCTTCTATTGCCTTTTGTTGAACTGGTGGACGAGATTGCGCGTGCCTTGCGCCTGGCAACACAGCGTGCCCGGGTAGCAAAACAGAAATGAAGCAGGCAATCCAATTCGTGTTGCGGGGTTATAAGCGATTCGTCTCGCCCATGCTTCCGCATGCTTGCCGGTTCGTTCCTACCTGCTCCGAATACGCGATGGAAGCCGTCGCGCGCCACGGCGTAGTTCGCGGGGGCTTGCTGGCTGCGGGTAGGCTGGCGCGCTGCCATCCCTTCGCGCGGAGTGGCTATGATCCGGTGCCGGGAGACCGCGCGCGCGCCGCACATCTCCATCTGCACTCAAGATTGAACGGAAGCTGAGACTTGGCCGAGTACCACAATCCACAACAAGAGGGCGGCGGCGGCGGCGACCGCCGGATGCTGCTGGTGTTCGCCGTGACCTTCGCGGCCATCATCCTTGCGCAGCTCTTTCTGTTTAAGAACAAACCGTCTCCCCAGCAACCGAAGACAGCGCCTATCGAAACCGCGCAGGGCGCCAAGCCGGGCCCCAACGCTCTCAGCACGGCTGCGCAGCCGGCGCCGCACGTCCCCGGCAAATCGACCGCTAACGCGGCAAAGACTTCGGTGGTTGCAAAGACCGCGAGCACCGAGGTCGAAACCGTCGTTGAAAACGACCTTTACCGCATCATCTTCACCAATCGCGGCGCGCAGGTGAAGTCGTGGGTGCTGAAGAAGTATAAGGACGAAGACGGACAACCGCTGGACCTGGTCAACAAGGACGCGGCGAAGTTTGGCTTGCCACTCAGTCTCTACGCCTATGACGAGAACCTGCGGAACCAGATCAATTCCGCGCTCTATGTCGTCACCCCTAGCGGAAATGTCAACGCTCCTGGGACACTGACCTACGAATACGCGGACGGGGACGTCGCGGTCAGTAAACGCTTCCAGTTCGGTAGCACCTACGTAATCTCCGTCGAAACCGAGGTCACCCAGAGCGGTAAGGCGGTGAATGCTTATCCCTCGTGGCCGGCGGGCTTCGGCGACCAGAACACCGGTCCACTGTACGCGTCCGCCCGCATTGATTACATGGCGGGGGGCAAAGTAGAGCGACTCGCCATCAAGAAAGTAAGCAACGGCAATACCTTGCGCGGGCCTTTCAACTGGGCCGGGCCGCAGGACCAGTTCTTCGCCGCCATTTTCCTGCCTGACAATCCCGATACGACGACGATGGTGACTCTGCATGAAGCCATCAGCGTCCCGAAGGACCCCAAGAAACCCGATCCGAACAGCGTGAACCGTTATGACATCCTGGGCGCCGCAGTCGGCGATACGTCGGGCGTTACGCGGGAGCGGCTGTTCGTTGGGCCTAAAGCGCTTGAGGTCCTGGAATCCGTATCCTCGAATACCGCTCCGGGACAGATGAACGGCCCCGATCTCCGCAATGTGGTGGACTTCGGATTCTTCAGCATCATCGCCCGCCCACTGTTTCTGTGGTTGAAGTGGACGCACGAGCATGTGGCCAGCAACTGGGGCGTGGCCATCATTATCCTGACGGTCATCATTAACCTGGCTCTGTTGCCGCTGCGCATCGCCAGCATGAAGTCGGCGCTGAAGATGCAAAAGCTTCAGCCGCAGATGAAGGCCATCCAGGAGAAATACAAGAAATATCCGATGCGCGATCCCAAGCGCCAGGAGATGAACGCGGAGATCGGCGATCTGTACAAGCGCGAGCATGTGAACCCAGCCGGCGGTTGCATACCTCTGGTCATACAGATGCCGTTCCTGTTCGCGTTTTATTCCATGCTGCAGAATGCGATCGAGTTGCGCCAGGCGCCATTCTTGTGGCTGCACGATTTGTCGTCCCCTGACAAGCTGTTAATCATGTCGGTGGTGATCGTCATCAGCACCTACCTGGTGCAGAAGATGACGCCCAATTCCGGCATGGACCCCAAACAGCAGCAGATGATGACCCTGATGATGCCCGTGATGATCGGCTTCTTCAGCTATTCCCTGCCCTCAGGACTAAGCGTTTATTGGGTGGTTGGCAATATCATCGCCATCGTCCAGCAATACATCATGAACCGCAGCAGCCTGGGCCGTGAGATGCGAGCCGAAGCCGAAAAGCGTGCCAGGAAGAAGGCCAGCAAATAGCCTCTATGCCTATTTCCGACAAAATCGCCGCCGCCAAGAAAATCAGTGAATTCCTGAACGCGATCATCGCCAACGGGGACTTCCGCCTGAAATACAAAATCACCGTTGACCCTCCGCTGACCAGCGATCGCGAATGGGAACACCCCGAGATCCTGGTGGAACTCTCCGGAGCGGACAGCCCACTGGTGCTGGAGAATGGTGGGGAGTTGCTGCGTGCCTTCGAGCACGTCTCGCTGGAGATGTTGCGCCTCGCCCCCGACGAACACGAGAAGGTCAGCTTCGACTGTCAGAATTTCCGTTCCGCACGCCTGCAGGAACTGCGTCTGGCGGCCGATGTCGCTGCCGACCGCGTCCGTAAGAGCGGCCTGCCCTACGCGTTTGCGCCCATGTCATCGCGCGAGCGCCGCATCGTCCACCTGGCCCTGCGCGACTTCACGGACCTGCGGACCGAGAGCGATGGGGAAACCGCCCAGCGCCATGTCGTCGTCTATCCCAAAGAGTACAAGGGCAAGCCGCCTGCAGCGCCGGTTTCGCGAAGGCGCTAAGAATTTCCTTCCGGGATAGGGCGGCCTTACGCGTTGATTGCCATCCCGAACACGGCATTGGAGGCATCCAGCATCGCCTCCGACAGTGTCGGATGGGCGTGGATGATGTTAGCCAAGTCTTCGGCCGTACATTCCATCTCCAACGCCAGCACCGATTCTGCGATCAGCTCGGTCGCATTCGGCCCAATGATGTGCACGCCCAGAATCTCACCGTATTTCGCATCGGTGACGATCTTGATGAAGCCCTCGTGCTGGCCCACGATGCTGGCGCGCGAATTTGCCGTGAAGGGGAACTTGCCGATCTTCACTTCGTAACCCCGCTCCTTCGCCTTGGCTTCGGTGAGCCCAACGCTGCCAATCTCAGGATGGCAGTAGGTAGCATTGGGAATGCGCTGCAGGTTGATCGGCTTCGCCGGCTTCCCGGCAATGTGCGTGACCGCTACGATGCCTTCCATCCCGCCGGAATGGGCCAACTGCGGATAACCTGCCACAATGTCGCCGATGGCATAAATGCCGGGTTCGGCAGTGCGCATAAACTGGTCGACTTCAACAAAACCCCGCTCCACCTTGATCTTAGTCTTCTCGATGCCGACGTTTTCCGTGCGCGGTGCGCGCCCGACCGCCACCAGTACTTTCTCAGCATCCAGCTTCTGCTGCTTGCCATCCACGGTGAACGTGACGGCCACGCCACTCTTCGTCTTCTCCACCTTCTCGACCCTGGCATTGACGAAACCGTTGATGCCGCGCTTGCGGTACACCCGCATCAACTCCTTGGAGACGTCCTCGTCTTCCACGGGAACATAGCGAGGGAGCATTTCAAGAATGGTCACATCCGCGCCAAATGACTTGTAGATACTGGCAAACTCAACCCCAACGGCCCCTGAGCCGATCACGATGATCGACTTGGGGATTGCATCCAGGCTAAGCACCTCGATGTTGGTCAGGATCTGCGAGTCGGGCTGCAGGCCCGGCAGCATCCGCGCGACCGAGCCAGTCGAGAGGATCAGCTTCTTCGCCTGGATCGACTTCTGCTCTGCGCCCTCAAGAGCGACGGTGTGAATGCCGTTCTTGGCCGGGCCAGTGAGCTTGCCGTAGCCCTTGATCACATCAACTTTGTTCTTGCGCATCAGGAACTGCAGACCTTTGGCATGCTTGTCTACGATCCCTTGCTTACGCTTCTGGATCGCGCCCCAGTTCAGCGTGACTCCTGCCGTGTTTTCTAATCCGAGCTCAGTGCCTTCCTTCACATGGTCGAAGACTTCTGCGTTGAACAGCAGGGCCTTGGTCGGGATGCACCCGACATGGAGGCAGGTGCCGCCGAGGTACGGATCTTTCTCGATGAGAGCGGCCTTCAGGCCGAGCTGGCCGGCGCGAATGGCTGCGGTGTATCCGGCAGGGCCGCTGCCGATGATGGCTACGTCGTAAATGGTTTCTGGCAAGGTTATGCTCCAGTCTTATCAGGCATGAAGATGGCCGGGATAAATGGCGACAGGCGAATAGATGATTCTAAATCAGGAAACAATTCAAACCTACCAGCGCGCCGGTGATGTGCGATGTGCGCCCGGCCGGGTGCCCCGGGTCTCGCGGGGTTCGAGACCCGGGCGAGTACGATGCATCACACTGGGAAACTGGTCGCTCGATAGACTTCAGCTTGGGCACGTCCCATTGATTCAATCCAACGGGCCCTTTCTCCTGATAGGCATACGCGCGAAAGCGGGTGCCCCGTCCAAGCCGGTTTTGCTTGGACGGGGTTTGCACAACGATTGCTTCTCGCACGTACTAACACTTCGCTTACATCGGACAAAAGTCAAAATCCCCACCCAACCAAAAGAAGGTTGGATGGGGCACCCTCAAGGGTCTTCTCTCCTCAGAATGCTTGGCCGGGCCACCCGCCCACCCGGCCCGACTTCGACGCGGTGTAGACTCTGGGCTGATCGAAGAAACAGCGTGACTTGACGAGTCGTACACTCCGATTCCGCTAGAGCATTTGGCTTCTTGTCAAATTGAAGGCTCAAGATGAACGATCAACAAAAGAAGGAGCAGTATTCTGGAGTGCGAGATCAAGAGATCCGTGCGGCACTGGATCAGCATTGGGCGGCGTCCGATGCCAACGATTTTGAAACCGAGCACCGCATCTATCACGAGGACGCGGTGCTGGAATACCCGCAGTCAGGCGAGCGAACCCGCGGTCGACGCAACATACAGAACCAACGCGCTAGTCAGCCGAGCAATAAGCGGTTTGCTGTCCGACGAATCATTGGCGGCGGTGATCTTTGGATCACCGAATTCATCCTGACCTATGACGGCAAGCCGTCCTACACCGTGAGCATCATGGAGTTCAGGGACGACAAGGTTGCGCGGGAAACACAGTACTTTGCGGATCCATTCGTGGCTCCCGCATGGCGCGCTCAATGGGTCGAACGGATGGACACATAATCTCGAGGCGCGAGAATTCGCTGGGTGCCCCACTCATTCGCGGTTTTCGAATGAGTGGGATCCACAAGTCACAGCGTGCGGTACCTCCCATCACAGACGGAAGGATCTGATCGCAATACTTTGTGGGCATGACGAAAGGTTTGGAACGCTGGTACGGCGGCCACGATCTGCATTTCATAACCTGTAGCTGCTACAAGCGGCGGTCCGAGCTGGGAACCGTCGCGCGCCGCGATCTCTTCCTGCGGGTTTTGGAGCGCGCACGGCAGAAATACCGATTTGTGGTGATCGGCTACGTCGTCATGCCCGAGCACTTTCACCTCTTGATCACCGAACCGGATGTGGGCGATCCTTCCGTCGTAATGAAAGTCATCAAGGAGCGATTCACCAAGCTGCTTCACCATGGCGGCATCCGCACCGGTGCGATCTGGCAGAAGCGCTTCTATGATTTCAACGTGAGTACTTCGAAGAAACGGATTGAAAAGTTACGCTACATACATCGGAACCCGGTAAAGCGGGGTCTGGCGGAAAACCCGAAGATTGGGCCTGGAGCAGCTTCCGGGCGTACGCGTTCCAGCAAGTAGCACCGGTGCGGGTAAATTGTCAGGAATGGCCGCTGACGATCAGTTATTCCCCTTCTCGGCCCCACTCATTCGAACACCGCGAATGAGTGGGGCACGCATTATAAAAGGGCGCCCCTTTCGAAGTAGGTTATGGTTGCTGTGCTTAGGCAGTAACTAAACCTCACGAAAGGAACACCCGATGGATAGCATCAAGTATATCGGCCTCGATGTCCACCAGAGCACCATCTCGATAGCGGTGCTCGACGCTGACGGCAAGCTGGTGATGCAGTCGGTGATCGCCACTCACGCCGCTACGATTCTCGATTTTCTTCACGGCTTGCGCGGGACCTTGCATGTGACCTGCGAAGAAGGAACGCATTCCGCCTGGTTATACGATCTGCTGGTGCGGCGCGTAACCAAGCTGGTGGTGTGCAATCCTCGCAAAAATGCCCTGTTGAAGGCGGGCAATAAGAGCGACACCATCGACGCCTGCAAGCTAGCTGAGTTACTACGTGCCGGGCTGTTGTCGCCGGTCTACCATGGCCAGAACAGCACGGCGGCGGTGAAGCACCTGGGGCGC
Organism: uncultured Acidobacteriaceae bacterium; assembly: GCA_963760415.1. GTDB lineage: Bacteria > Acidobacteriota > Terriglobia > Terriglobales > Acidobacteriaceae > Bog-257. Next base: position 344,377 of record CAVXDA010000018.1, read on the forward strand.
AGTTATGCCGCGCTCACCGAGGACACCACCCGCATCATGGGCCGGTTGAAAGCGCTGTATCGCAGCCAAGCCATCGCCTGTGCCGGCCAGAAGCCTTACGGAGCACGGCATCGGGAAGAGTGGTTAGTCAAGTTAAGCGAGAGCGGGTTGCAGCGCCGCGCCCGGCGACTCTACCAGCAACTCGACCTCGTACAGCAGTTGCGCCGCGAAGCCCGCCACGATCTGATTCTGGAGTGTCGCAAGCATAGCGAAACCAAGTTGCTGCGCACGATTCCGTGGTTGGGTCCGATACGCGCCGCCATACTGATCGGGCGGGTGCAGACGCCGCACCGCTTCCGCAGCAAGCGGCAGTTTTGGGCCTACTGCGGTCTGGCGCTGGAGACGCGCAGCAGCGCCGACTATCAGATGGTGAACGGCCAACTGGAGCGCCGGAAAAAACCGGTGTTCATTCGCGGCCTGAACCTGAACCACAACCACGATCTGAAGAACCTGTTTAAGAGCGCGGCCACCGGCGCCAGTGCCAGCCAGGGTCCCTTTCGCCGGTTCTACGAAAATCTTCTGATAAAGGGGATGAAGCCCGAGCTGGCCAGGCTGACCCTGGCACGCAAGATAGCCGCCATCACTTTGCATGTTTGGAAGAAAGGAGAACCGTTCGACGCCGAATATCTGAAGCCACAAGCCGCTTGAGCGCGCAGATCCGCCGGAGAAGGCCGAGTTTCACTCCGTGCTTTTTACGGTTCGGGCTGGGCGCTCGGGTTCGAGGGTAAGTATCCTGGCCGGGTTAGGCTGTGTGCGCCGCTGGCGCCAAGTCTCACGGGGCACCGTATGCTCCCTCGGACAACCCAACAAAGCCATAGTGCCGCGCCTCGGCGCGAGTCTCAGATAGAACCATGGTTGGCCGATGGCCACCGCCAGGCTTGGGCAGCCTCAGCTATCGACCGACGTCGTAGCACGGAAATGAAAACGACCAAAGAACTGCGGACTTCTGCCGCCAAGGATGACGAAAGGGGCTGGATGTCAAAGAACTATTCCTTCTCCAGCGAAGGGAGAAGTGTTTTCTCTTGACATCCCCTTTTATAGAACCCGGCCCTCGGGCAGCGGATCAAGGAGCTACGCCGAAGGCGGGGCTACAGCCAAGAGGACATGATCTCGTTCGGTTTTTCGGCTCGGCACTGGCAGCAGATTGAGGCAGGAAGGCCGATTACGGTGACGACTCTACCGAGGATTTGCGAGACATTGGAAGTGAATCTCGTTCGCCTGTTGCGGGGACTTGACGCTGAAATCTACGAGGCCGTAGAAGGTCCCAAGTCCAAATAGAGAAAACCAGCCGCCCCCACATCCCAAAGGTTACGGCGTGATCTCCCACACGACACCGCAACCCGGAGAAACCCCTTGGTTGCATGATCCTGTGCCACCAGCGGATGTCGTCCCGTACATATTTCCGGCGCTGTCGAATACAACATTGCTGACGGGATCCGCCCCGTCGCTGCCACTGAATTCGTGAAGAATGACATACACCCAGTTGTTACCGTTAGGCACCATTTTGAAAACTTCACCATACCCATTTTCGTACTGTCGCGTCGTGCCGTACAGATTGCCCGCTGCGTCCATCACCAGGCTGGCATAGGGTCCTGGCTCCGCTCCGTTAAAACTGTAAAGAGTATTCAATGTCCAGGAACCGTCTGAGGGGTTGAGCTCGTAAACCGTGCCTCCGCCATATTCGCCCCCGCTATCTTGACTGATGCTATTGGCGCCATAGAGATGACCGAAGTTATCAAAGATTAGACCGGCATATGGCCACCCCCCGTCGTTCCCCTGGAAGGTATGCAAAATGCTTTCTTGCCAGGCCCCTCCTGAGGGTGCCAACTGATAGACTAACCCGTAACCAGCACCACCGTAGAAGGTCGTGCCATAAAGGTTGCCGGCTCGGTTAAAAATCACCCCGGCATATGGCTGCCCACCGTCCGCCTGCCCAGTGAAGTTGTAGAGGATGCTCTCCGTCCAGGACCCGCTAAAAGGCGTCAGCCTGTAAACGGTACCCCACCCGCCAGTTCCCCCACCAAGCGTCGTGCCGTACAGATTGCCCGCTTGGTCGAAAACCACGTCACCGTAATACGGTCCTGCACCGTCTGGCTGTCCCGAGAAGCTATGAATTACGGTTTCCGTCCAAGGGCAGAGCGCCGTTGTGCAAGCTCTCGGCGGTGGTCTTAAGTTGAAAACGGTGCCGCAACCATTCCCACATGAGTTGCTTCCTCCCTCTTGCGTGGTGCCGTAAAGACTACCATCGGGCCCGAGCACTACTCCGGCGTCAGGCAGCTTTCCGTCGTTTCCCCCCAGGAATTCGTATAGTGACGTGAAAATCCAACTTGAATTCTTGGGCGCGAGTCGGAAGACGGTACCGCAGCCGATGTAATAGAGATTGCAATTGGCGGTATTGCCCCCCGTGAAGGTCGTGCCATACAGATTTCCGTTCCTGTCAATCGTCAAACCGGCCATCGGATATGACCCGTCTATTCCGCCGGTGAAGTTATGAAGCACGGTAAACGTCTGGGCCTGTGTCGATTGGCTAACAAACGTGGCCACTACCAGCGCAAACGCCTGGGCCAGGCGGAGTGAGATCTGCTTGCTGTGCAATTGGGTGTCCTCCGATAACTGGGCTGATTGACGGATGATTGTGGCTCACCGCAGGCGGCTTGGCAAGAGGAAGTTAGGATGCTCCGGGATTCGCCGAAAACAATCCGAGGGTGTGTGTGCTAGCTGAAAAGAGGATTACATTTAAAAATCGTTAGTCAATACACACTCTCTCACCGCACACACAACCCCTGATTTGCTTTCAGCAGAATGCTGGAGTCATAAGCTATGGTGTGATCTCCCAGACAACGCCATAGCCATACTGGCCGCCGACAAATGCTGTACCGTAGAGGTTGCCGTTGGAATCGAGGGTGACCGGTCCCCATGTTTCGCTGCCGTCGTTTCCGCCCGTGAAAGTCATGCAAGGAGCTGTAGACCCAGACGCCACTCGAAAGAGTGAGTTTGAAAATGTTACCGAGCCCATAAATACCGTCTTGTAGCGTCGTACCGTAGATATTCCCATTTGTGTCCATAGTCAGGCTTGAGAGGGATCCAGCGCGTCCAGTAAAACCGTAAAGGGTGGTCAGCATCCAGGTGCCGTTGGATGGTGTCAGCTCGTAAACGGTGCCGCCACCGCCAGGACCTCCGACGGTTGTAGTGCCATAGAGGTTGCCCACGTTGTCGATATCACTCCTCCCGCAGGGTAGCTACCATCACTGCCACCCTGAAAGGTATACAGAACATTTTCTGCCCACCCGGACCCTGACGGCGTCAACTGGAAAACAACCCCATTACGACCGTTGCCACCCAAACGTGCGGTGCCATAGAGATTGCCAGCTGGGTCCAAGATAAGGGTTCCCCTCGGGTTCGCACCGTCGTTGCCGAAAGTGAACGCGTACAGGACCGATACCTGCCACCCACCATTCGAGGGTGTCAACTTGGAGATATTCCCATATCCGGGACCGAAGTCGTCCTCCACTGGAAGATACATATTGCCGGACGCATCGAAAGTCACCTCGCTGGTAGGGTTGGCTCCGTCGTTTCCGCCCGTGAAGGGATAGAGTATCGTTTCCGCCCAGGAGCAAAGTACGGTTTTGCACGCTGTTGGTGTAGGCCTCACGTTGAAAACTGTCCCGCAGGTCACTTCCCCGTTATCGCAGTACTGCAATCCACCGAAGATAGTCGTCCCGTAGAGGCTGCCATCTGGACCGAAAATAACTCTCGCTTCCGGTTCATCGGCATCACTAAAGCCCTTGAAGTCGTAGAGTGGGGTTAGTACCCAGGCGGACCCTTTGGGCGTGAGCTTAAAGACCGTGCCCGCATTACCACTCCCAGCAGAGGAGGTGGTACCGTCAAGACTTCCCTTTACATCTATCGTAACGCCAGCATGGGGATTACCGCCGTCCTGTCCTCCGCTGAACCCGGTGAAGTTGTAGATTACTCTGAAGGCCTGAGCTTGTGTAGGTTGGGTGGAACGCCGGCCGGCACAAGTAAAGCCAAACTTGAAATAGTGATGTTCCTGATGAAGCGGCGCATGTGGCGCTCCTCTCTGCGCAAGAAGCCTCGTGCGGAGCATTTTCCGCTACAAATTTCAAATTTTCAATCCCTGGTGCCCCTCGATAAGAGTGAAGGCCTGGTGCCTGTCCGGGTTCGCGTCCTTCTTTTGGACGCTAACTGGGTGCGAGCAAGCCCGGGGTCAAGCGAAAAATCGAGTCGAGCCGCGTAGCGGCGACAGCATCACAGCGACGTGTGAGCAGCAGCCTTGTCAGCCGCTGCGGCCGCGCGCTATACATGGTTCTGAGAGAAGGGAGTAGTGCGCCTTAGGCCGTGCTTTTGCCTGGAAAGGCTACAACGCGATGGTCGACCTTATCTGCGGTCACAGGAATAAAGTTTACTATGTAGTTAGTGAGAGACTTCGTGCTGTGGGTGGAGGCAACGGATAATCGAGCCTAAGTCATTTGGAATCAATCATCAACGTATAAACCATTTGTACAGAATCATTTAGCAGGATTTGTTGTCTAAGATGTTGATTCCAAGTGGCACCAGGGGGAGGGAGGGTAGCCAGCCGGACGATAGTTTAGGTCCACGAGGAATAGCAAGGGCGAAGCTGCCAAAGTTTATCAAGTAGTTAAGTCTGCCCTCGGGGCGAGGGAACTTTGGGGACCCGCGTTGGACTCCCGAGCGGAGCTGGCGGCTCCGGCGATTGACACTGTCGGTGATGCTGCTTACTCTAAACTCTGCGGTTTCCGGTTCCTTCCGGACCTGCGGACATCAAATCAATATGCTTTCTTTGCGTCGCCATTTGCGTTTTCTAGCAGCCGTCCAACTCCTGCCCGCCTTGGAAAGCGGGGAGGAAACCCTGGTTGGAGGCCAAGCCGTCCTCGAGGGCGTCATGATGCGCTCGCCGCACGCCTGGGGCATCTGCATCCGCCGTCCCGACGGCACACTGGCGACGCATTCGGAGCCGCTCGAACGCCCCTCGGAACAGCACAAATGGATGGGCTGGCCGATTATCCGCGGCTGTATCACGCTTGGCCACGCCATGTCGTTGGGCTTCCGCGCCCTGCGCTATTCCGCCAACGTCGCCATGGCCGGGCTTACGCCCGAGGAAGAGAAGAAAGTCGAAGTCCCGGGTTGGGCGCTTGCTCTGAACGTCGCGCTTTCGCTCGGATTCTTCATCTTCATGTACAAATTCGTGCCGTTGCTCGCGGCCACTAAGCTGAAGAATGCGTATCCAGCTTTCGGCAATCAGATCGCCTTCAACATCGTGGACGGCGTAATTCGCATCGCACTGTTTCTGCTCTTCATCTGGGGCATCTCGCGCTGGCCTGACATTCGCCGTGTTTTTCAGTACCACGGCGCTGAACACAAAACGGTCTTCGCCTTCGAGTCTCGCGATCCGCTCACCATCCCCAACGCGCAGTCCTATTCGACCTTCCATCCGCGCTGCGGAACCAGCTTCCTCATGACCGTCATGCTGATAGCGATGGTCATTTACATGATGGTGCCGGCGACCACGTTCTGGGCGCGCTTTGCCTCCCGCATTGTGCTGCTGCCGGTCATCGCGGGCGTGTCTTACGAGCTGATTCGTTTCGCCGCCAAGCACGGCTCTTCGCTGTTCGCAATTCTTACCAAGCCCGGCCTCTGGCTGCAGCGCATCACCACCCAGCCTCCCAGCGACGACCAGGTGGAAACCGCCATTGCCGCCCTGAACGAGGCGATGGAGCTGGAAAAGCAGCGCGGCGGCGAACTGGTGATTGCCTAGCGGCGCCCGCCGCGAAGAACTGTTCTTCCCATTCCCTCAACCTGGGTAGAGCCGGCTTTCGGGCCGGTGCTTCAAGTGCCTTCATTACTTTTTCGGGCTTCAGCCCCGTACAATAAAGGCTGGCTTGCATGTTTGAACGTCTAGACCAGATCGAATTGAAGTACGAAGAGCTGAACCGCGCTCTGGCTTCGCCGGAGATCGTCTCCGACTCGCAGCGCTATCAGAAGACCGCCAAAGCGCACAGCGAAGTAGCGCCCATCGTGGAGAAGTATCGCGAGTACAAGGACCTCACTCGCGGCATTCAGGAAAGCAAAGCCATGTTGGCCGACGAAGCCGATGCCGACATGCGCAACTACGCGCAAGAGGAGCTGGCGCAGCTCGAAGAACGGCTGCACCGGGTCGAGGAAGAATCTGACCGTCCTGCTGTTGCCGAAAGATCCCAACGACGAGAAGAACGTCATCCTCGAAATCCGCGCCGGCACCGGCGGCGACGAGGCCACGCTCTTCGCGGCGGAGATCTTCCGCATGTACACGCGTTACGCCGAAGGCCAGCGCTGGAAGGTGGAAGTGCTCTCGACCTCAGAGTCCGGCGTTGGCGGCCTGAAGGAAGTCATCGCGATCATCGAAGGCCAAGGCGTGTACTCGCGCCTGAAGTACGAGAGCGGCGTACATCGCGTGCAGCGCGTCCCGCAGACGGAAACCCAGGGCCGCGTACACACGTCGGCGGTGACGGTCGCGGTGCTGCCTGAAGCTGAAGACGTGGACATCAAGATCGAGCCGAAGGACATCCGCATTGATACGTTCTGCTCGTCTGGCCCCGGCGGACAATCGGTGAACACGACTTATTCCGCCGTGCGCATCACGCACCTGCCCACGAACACGGTCGTCAGTTGCCAGGACGAGAAGTCACAGATCAAGAACCGCGAGAAAGGAATGCGCGTGCTGCGTGCCCGCCTCTATGAGATGGAGCAGCAAAAGCAGCAAGAGGCGCTGGCCAAAGAGCGCCGGGCGATGGTGGGCAGCGGCGACCGCAGCGAGAAGATCCGCACCTACAACTTCCCGCAGAACCGCGTTACCGATCACCGCATCGGTTTTACCGCGCACCAGCTTCCAGAGTTCATGGACGGCCGCATTCAGCCCATGATTGACGCGCTCATCACGCACTTTCAGGCGGAGAAACTGAAGCAGGAGTCGGCGGTCATCGCCTGATCCCGTGCAACTGAAGCCAGTGCTCGCGTCGGCGGTGGAACACTTGGAGGCCGCGGACGTAGGCTCACCGCGCATGAACGCCGAGGTCCTGCTCATGTTCGTCCTCCGCGCCGATCGCGCCTACCTTTACGCGCATCCCGAACGCGAACTCACAGCCGAAGAAGAAGCTCGCTACGGCGAAGTGCTCGCCCAGCGCGCAACCGGAATGCCCTCGCAGTACATCACCGGACATCAGGAGTTTTGGGGACTCGACTTTGTGGTGTCACCAGCAGTGCTGATTCCTCGCCCTGAGACTGAGCACCTGGTCGAAGCTGTGCTCGAGTTGGCGCGCAGCGTTCCGCATCCGAAGGTCGTCGATGTTGGCACAGGTTCGGGATGCGTCGCGCTGGCGCTGGCCCACGAGTTGAAGACCGCTGAGATTTGTGGAGTGGATCTTTCCGAGGACGCGCTGGAAGTCGCACGCGCGAATGCAGCACGTCTGCAGCTCGAAAACCAGGTTCGGTTCTTGCGGGCCAACGTTCTTGCTGCTGTCTTCCCGAGCGAGGACCTCAGTCCTAGTCGAGGAACCGCTATCGCGGCGGAGACTGGCTTTCGCGACTTCGACTTCGTCGTCAGCAATCCACCCTACGTTGCCTTCAGCGAAGCCGACAAGGTTCAGAAGTCAGTATTCGAATTCGAACCTCGTATGGCTGTATTTGCTGGCGAAAACGGCCTTGACGTAATTCGTCCTCTGCTCGAGCAGGCTCATGACGCGCTCAAGCCCGGCGGCTGGCTGGCGCTGGAGATTGGCTATTCCATGCGCGATGCTGTAGTTGACCTTCTGAATTCCACAATGTGGAACGGCATTCGCGTCGTGCCCGACCTGCAAGGGATTCCGCGAGTGGTCGTAGCGAGAAAGCTGTGACATCCACCCCGCTAGTGCCTGAAGTGCCGCACGCCCGTCAACACCATCGCCAATCCGAGGCGGTTCGCGGTGTCAATCACTTCCTGATCGCGCACCGAGCCACCCGGCTGAATGATGGCGGTCGCCCCCGCCTTGGCGATCTCCTCGACGCCATCGGGAAACGGGAAGAATGCATCCGATGCGGCAACCGATCCCTTGATGCCCAGCACTGACTTCATCGCGCCGATCTTGGCCGAGTCCACGCGGCTCATCTGGCCCGCCCCGACGCCGGTAGTTTGTCCATTGCGCGCGTAAAGAATCGCATTCGACTTCACGTGCTTGCAGACCTTCCACGCGAATAACAGATCGCGCATTTCCAGCTCGGTCGGCTTGCGCTCGGTGACTGCCTTCAAGTCGGCCTCAGTCAGCGGCCGTACATCGTCATCTTGCAGCAGTACGCCGCCAGAAACGTTCTTGAGCACCCACTTCTGCTCCACGGGCGCCACTTCCACCAGGCGCAGGTTCTTCTTGGTAGCGAAGATTTCGCGAGCCGCCGGGTCGAATCCCGAAGCCGCAATCGCTTCCACAAACAACTTCGCCATTTCCGCCGCGGTTTCGCGATCAATCGGCCGGTTCACGCCAATGACGCCGCCGAACGCCGACACCGGATCGCACTCCAGCGCGCGCTTATAGGCCTCCGCCAAACTGGCGCCCACGGCGGCTCCGCAGGGATTTGTGTGCTTGATGATGGCGCATACAGGTTCCTCGAATTCTTGCGCCAGGTCCCACGCTGCCTGCAGGTCGACAATGTTGTTGTAGCTGAGCTCTTTGCCCTGAAGCGGCTTTCCGTTGGCGATTCCCTTGCCCGATCCGTCCGAGTAGAGTGCCGCCTTCTGGTGGGGATTCTCGCCGTAGCGCAGGTCGAAAGCTTTCTGAAACGTGAGCCGCAACGTCGCGGGAAAGCCCTCAACTTTCCCTAGTTCAAATTTCCCGCCTGCGGTCTCGGGAGCACCGATCGTCTCCAGCGTCGAGGCAATGGCAGAATCGTATGCTGCCGTCGTCGCGAACGCTTTCTGTGCCAAGCGCCATTTCGTCTTCAGCGACAATTCGCTGCCCGATGACTCCATCTCTTTCGCAATCTCCTCGTAATCCGACGGCGAAGTCACGATGGCTACATCCTGGAAGTTCTTGGCCGCCGATCGCACCATCGACGGCCCGCCGATATCGATGTTCTCGATGATATCTTCGAACTCCACGCCCGGTTTCGCGGCGGTCTTCTCGAAGGCGTAGAGGTTCACCACAACCATGTCAATCGGTTGAATGCCGTGTTCTGTGACGGCGGCGCGGTGCTTCTCGTTGCTGCGGATGTACAGAATCCCGCCATGTACCTTCGGGTGAAGCGTCTTCACCCGACCGTCGAGCATCTCGGGAAATCCGGTCAACTCCGAGATGTCCTTCACCGCAATACCCTTCTCGCGCAGCAGCTTGGCGGTCCCTCCCGTGGACACCAGTTCCACGCCCATCGCAGTGAGCCTGCGCGCGAACTCCACTAGTCCGGTCTTGTCGGTGACACTTAGAATTGCCCGTTGGATCCTGCCCATTGTTGCCTCTTTTGTGAATAATCTCGTCCGTCAAACGGCGGAATGAACCTTCGGCAGAAAGCGGAATATAGCACAGCCCAACTCTGTAGTCGGTGACGAGTGCCGCAGCCAGAAAGCAAAAAAATCCGCAGCGTTGGGCTGCGGTCATTTGCCACTCCCAAAGCCAGTCACTTACCGGAGTTGGCCGCCATTTTTTTCACCATTGCGACCACCAGCTTGCGATCGCTTTCGCTCAAGTTTGGCGAATAGCGGCGAATCTGCGTGAGGAAGCGCACTTCGTCCTCCCCTAGACGAGGCGTGGCTTTTCCCCCGTTGGCATGAGCGTCGCCGAAAAATTGCGCCAGGGGCACTTCCATTGCCGAGGCAATCTTCGCCAGGGTATCAAGCGACGGGATCGTGTGTCCGTTCTCGACTCGTGAAAGATAGCAGCGCAGCAGGCCCGTGCGCTTTTCGATGTCACCCTGCGACATGCTTTTTTGCAAACGGTAGTTGCGGATGGTTTCGCCAATGTTCATGAGAGGGTTGCATCCTGATGGGAGATGGCCATGGGGTTGACTGCATAGTAATCATAGTTCCGGACACTGGCAAGCAAAATCTTGCGCAACATGCGCGATGCTAGGTGGAATGCACCCCAAAGTGTGCAATCGTACGTTACCCTTGAGTTACTAACATGTACTCATGGATGGCTAAAAGGTGCCAATGAGAAGCCATGTCAACGACTTGAGGCGCTTGCGAACGACGCCTCCAACCCACTAGCCCGCCGCTGCTCGCTCGACCGCGTGCGCTGGAGCTAACCGCAGTTCCATGTACAGCAGCCCTTCCACCCGCTCGGCGGGCCCCGGTCTAACCTCCTGAAAGCCCAAGTTGCGGTACATCGCGAACGCAGCCTGCATAGTCGGGGGATGGGTGTCGAGTCGCAGGTATAAATAACTAAGCGCTCGCGCCTCGCGCGCCACGCACTCCACCAGTAGCTTGCCAACGTTTCCGCCACGAAACGTCGGGCGCACATAGAGCCGTTTCATTTCGCAAGCGCCCTGCTGCGGAAACGGACGCAAACCAACGCAGCCCGCTGGTTGTCCGGCCACCGTCGCCAGGAGCAGCTTGCCCTTTGGCGACGCGTACACTCCCGGCAACTTCGCAAGTTCGTCTTCCAGCGACGGGGCGCGGTATTGGGGGAGCAGTTCGGCCTGATACTCGCGAAAGAGGCTACGAACCTGATCCAGTTGCGCCTCGCTGACTGCTTCGATGATCTCACTCACATGCCACCCACACTGCAGAAGCGCTCACCCCATCAGGATTCCACCGTTGACCTTCAGCACTTCCCCGGTGATATATCCCGCTTCCTCAGATGCCAGGAACTTGACGGCGTGCGCCACTTCCAGATCCGTGCCAGCGCGTCCCAGAGGTACATTGCTTAACATGCCCTCCTTCAACTCCTCTGACAGCACTGCCGTCATGGCCGTCTCGATGAACCCGGGCGATACGGCATTTACAGTGATGTTACGCGAACCCACCTCGCGCGCCACCGCCATGGTCAAGCCAATCAACCCCGCTTTCGACGAGGCGTAATTCGCCTGTCCTACCTGTCCGATCTGTCCGAAGATACTGGTGACGTTAATGATTCGCCCCCAGCGTTGCCTCAGCATGGAGCCGATCACAGCTTGGACCAATAAGAAGGGGCCGGTCAGGTTGGTGTTGATGACATCGTCCCAGTCGGCACGTTTCATGCGCATAACCAGTTGATCGCGGGTCACTCCCGCGTTGTTCACCAGAATGTCGACCTTGCCGAAACGTGCGATCGCCGCCTTCACTCCAGCCTTGATCTCTTCTTCGTTGCCAACGTCCATCTTGAACGCCGCCGCGGCCTCGCCGCCCTTACCATTGATTTCGCCGGCAAGCTGCTCCAGCTTCTCTTGATTGCGCGCGCACAACGCGACTTTGGCGCCCGCCTCCGCCAGTACCAGCGCGCAGGCGCGCCCGATCCCCTGCGACGCCCCGGTTATCAGCGCGACCCGGCCTTCCACTCCTGCCATGAAGCCTCCCGCTTGAAGTAAAGCTGGATTATAAATACCGTGGGTTGAAAGACCCCGCAGTCATGACCTTGCGCGGACTTTCGTGGATTACCTTCAGACGAAGAAAAACCCTGTTCCCCTCGATCGAGGGCCTACAGTAATCGTTCCGGTGCCCAGAACAGCACCTTCAATTCGCGCGCGAAGTGTGCAAGATCAGCCTGAGATGGAAGCTCAACACCTGTCGGTTGCGCCATGGAGTTCTCCTCCAGTTCCACCTTGGCCTCCTGAAGCGCCCACGGAAGATGGTGGATTTCGCCCCGGTATAAGCGCTTGCGGCCGGCGGCGTACAGGCAATAACGCTCGGTGAGGAAGTGCTCCAGCGACCCTGGACGTGCCCGGAAGATTGGCGAGCTCGGCCCGTAGGAGCAGCGGAGTTCGGCGGGCTTCGGTCCGTGTTGGCGTTTGGAAACATACTCAATCCGAGACCCTCCTCTGCCCTTCAGTTTCATGGACGCTTGCCAGTAGGGTAGTCGATAAAACACGCGGGCGCCCCAAACCGCCGACAGGTGGCTGGCGTCCAGGCTGAAAAAATACACCCCAGGTTTACCGTCACGCGTGACGTAGGTACGCACATTGACTTCGGCAAAATGCGAAAGCCAGGGTAGCGAGGGTATGCCGGGCGGCCGTAGGTGGTTGATCCAGAACGGCGTGACCGACACCCACGCGCGCTGTTGATAGGTGTCGAGCGTAAGCACGTCCGGCACCAACGGACGGACTATCTCCGGAGCCAACGCGTAGTGCAGAAACAGGAGGTCGTTCCAGCGCTGGGTCATGATCCACGGCGCCATGGGCGCTGGCCACGGACGATGCGCCGTGGCGAAGAGAATCGAATCGGCCCCCACCCATCGGGTCCGGCTATCTTCCTTCTCAGCATGTTGCGGTTGTTCAGCGGGATTGCGCACGAGTAATGAGGGCCTGCCGAGGATGTAATCGCCATTGTAATTCAGTCGGTCTCGCGGTCTCGAGTGACACACGTTCAGGTGGCGGGAAATGTTTCCCTGAATCAAAGGACTTCCAGCAGCGTCACGCCGACGCGCGTGCTGTCTCAGAAAATGTCTGACACGGCGAACGGCGGCACTTCACTCCTTACCCGGCTTGAATTCCACCACAATCAGGCGCATGTCCTGATCGCCCACATTAGTCAGACCGTGATCGGGGTGACCGCCGTGGTACATCATGTCGCCAGCCTTCTGGTTAAAGCTCAGGACTTCGCCGCCCTTCCCGCCCGTCTGCGCGTGCATGTCCGTGAGCAGAACGACGAGGTGCGAGAACTGCTCTTCGTTGGAGATTGTCTGTTTCGGCTGGATGGTCGCCTCGGAGATACGGAAGGTATCGCCGTAGCCGATCAGCTTTGACTTTGTCGCCAGTGCAGGCCAGTCCTTGGCGCGGGGATCGTTCTCACAATTCTTCACGCACACCGGGTGGCCCTGGTTCTGCAGCAGCTCAATGGTCGCGTTGCGGAACGGTGTAGCAGCGAGGTTGGTAGCAACGTGAGTCAGTCCCGACGGCGTGTAACCAACGGCGCCATCTTCCAACACGATATGCTTCACCTTGCCATCGGGCGTGATGCTGTCAATCTCAGTATGGCCAAACGCGACCGCCATGTAGTCGTAGCTGTGATGGTGCATCATGGTCGACTTCTGCGGCGCCACTTCGATATAGAAGGCGCGAATGTACGGGTTGTCAATCTTCAGGTGATGCGACGGTTCCGCGGTGATTTCGACCGTGGGCCCGTATTTGTCAGCGGGGGCCGGTTTGGCGTCTTGGGCCGCTGTCAGGCTGGCCGCCAGGCAGAGCAACAAAAACAAATGAGTCTTCATGCCGGAGAGAGTAGCGAGGCAGCCGCAGCAATGCAAGCGAGAAGTTGAGGCGCCTTGCGGGCATGACCCCAAGCGGAGTCGACCGGGAGAGCCCCCAGCTGAGATCCCGGGCGCAGCGAGGAATCTCTCAGCGAAAATCCTCGGCCGAGCAAAACGGGAGTGGAAGGCTTGGCAGGGTAGGCGGGACAACCCCTTCGGTAGTGTTAAACTGTACGTGACCTCGAAACCCTTCCGATTCGTCTGGATCGGACCCACCGCCCAGTCGGGACGTGGCTCAGCCTGGTAGAGCACTCGCTTGGGGTGCGAGGGGTCGGCAGTTCAAATCTGCCCGTCCCGACCAATTTCTAGTCTCAGCTTTCGAATCAGTTTCAGCGCTGCTGTGTGCACTCGCTCGGTGAAGCACGCCCCTTCAGGCATGAAACTCTCAAATGCATCGCTGAAGCGGTGCTCTACCCGAAATACCTAAACCAAGAATTACAACAGCCAGCGACGCACCGCGCCAGCAAGGCCAACCTTGCCGGGCTCTGGCGCCCCTCTCTAGTGCTGTTCCTGGTGTCAATCGTGACGGTTCAGACGGAATCGTGCCTAGGGCACATTCGGAGGCCGATGAGGGACAACCGCTACTTCCGCGACCTTTGCCATAATTCTCGTCTCCCGTACACCGGGCTCCCCCCTGGGAACAACCGCGCGATGAAATCCTCGTCGCAAGCCCAGATCGCGTCGCGACCTGAATTGACCCCGCAACTTTAGAATCGCAATCCAGACGCTGGCCTACTCCCCGTTCTTCAAGATACTGCTTGCCTATTTCGATTTGCGGCGTTGGTAATCGCCGCTCTTGCCGCCGGACTTGCGCACAAGATGAACCTCGCGAATCTCGATGCCCTTGTCCAGCGCCTTGCACATGTCGTAAACCGTGAGCGCCGCGACCGAGGCGGCGACCAGAGCTTCCATCTCCACGCCAGTTACGGCAGTGGTGCGGGCGATCGTGCGAATGGCAACTCCGTCTTTCTGTACTTCGGTGTGTACTTCCACCTTGGACAGCGGAATCGGATGGCACATCGGAATGAGCTCGGACGTGCGCTTGGCGGCCATGACGCCGGCGACCCGCGCGACTTCCAGCGGATTGCCTTTGGGGTTTTTGGGGAGAGCACGGACGACTTCGCGACTCATGGCCACAAAGGCGCTCGCTTCGGCTTCGCGAACCGTCGGCGTCTTGGCAGAAACGTCAACCATCGTCGCGCGCCCCGCGTCGTCGTAGTGCGAGAGCTTCTTCGCGTTGGTTTTAGGGTTGGCCATTTCGCTTCAGAAAAGCAGGACAGTAACCGGTTCACCGCCGGCGAAGGAGTCGCGTTCCGGCGGCACCACAATGTAACAATTTGAGCGGGAGACGGCCATCAAGTCACCGGAACCTTGCCAGCGGACGAGTTCAACTTCGGGTTGCTCGTGCGTGCCACCCAGCCTAGCGGGTAGAAATCGGGTGAGTCCTGTCTTGGTGGTAAATGCCGACTTCAGCGCCGCTTTCGCGAACGGTAAAGGTTGCGGCATCGATCCCGAGAGCCTATCCAGCAGTGGTCGGGCGAAGAGTTGGAACGTCACCATGGTCGAAACCGGATTGCCTGGCAGGCCGAAGAACGGCGTTGCTTTATCGCGCAGTGTGACCTCTCCGAAGACAACCGGCCTGCCCGGCTGAATGCGTGCGCCCGTGAAATGGAACCGCGCTTCGAAGGAAGCGAGCACCTGTTCGACAAGATCATACCGGCCCATGGAAACGCCGCCGCTCACAAGCAGCAGGTCAGCTCCGAGGCCTTTGCGCAGCAGGAGCGCAAGTTCGTCGGCCGAATCTGGCGCGACTGGCAGAATGACAGGCTCGCCGCCAGCACAATACACCTGGGCGGCCAGGGAGTAGCTGTTGGAGTTACGGATTTCGTTTGGTCCGGGCGGAAGATTGATGTCAACCAGCTCATCACCCGTCGCAAGGATAGCAACTCTCGGACGGCGATAGGCAGCAACCTCAGCGCGTCCCACGGCTGCCGCTACGGCCACAGTTGTGTGCGTGATGCGCGTGCCGCGAGCAACCATGATGGCGCCCTGGCGGGCTTCCGAACCGGCGGCAACGAGGTTCTCCCCTAGTTGCACCGTCTTTTGCACCGACACGGCTTCGCCGTTGCGTTCGGTGTACTCCACCATGACAACGGCGTCCGCGCCCGAAGGAACAGGGGCCCCGGTCATGATTTCAGCGGCCTCGTTCGCTCCGATCGTGATGCCGCTCTGTTCGGCGGTGGCTCCAGCTTTAATTTCGCCGATCAGCCGCAGACGCGCCGGTGCGAAAGTAACATCTGCTGTCCGCACGGCATAGCCATCGCGCGTTGAACGTGGGAACGGAGGGAAATCGCGGTCGGCGCACAGGTCTTCCGCAAGCGCGAGGCCCAGAGCGTCAAGCAGAGAAAGCACCTCTGGCTCGGTCGGGGACAGTCGGGAAGCGTACTCTTCGACCATCTGCCGTGCCTCGAAGAACGACGGAAGTTTAACTTCAATTGTGCCGGTCAAAGCGTCATTCCTGGCGTCGAATTTTTGCTCGAGTGCAACCGTGAAGGCTTGGTGAGTTGGCCACACAAGTAAAGGGGCGGCGTGTGGCCGCCCCTTCGCATCCTTCGTGGATTACTGCTGTTTTTTCTTTGGGGGCGGTGCTGTCTTACCTTTGCCGAAAGTAGTCTCTACCGTGGCGCCAATGCTGGCGAGCAGCTGTTTGGCAGCGTCGGCATACTGGCCGGTAGGTTCCAACTCAAGGTACTTGTTGAAGGCTTGCGCGGTGCCTTCCGGCGCCACCATCTTGTCGCCTTTAGTGGTGGCCTTTGCCAGCATGTTCACACCTTTCCAATAATAGGCAGCGGCTTTCGTGGGGTCAGCCTGAATCGCCTTGTCGAAGGCAGCAACCGCCTCTTCTGTTTTACCAGTGTTGGTGAATACCGCGCCTTCGTTGAAGTAGTAGGTTGCAGCATGCTCTGGTTCAGCCTTGGCGGCGGCGTCATATTCTTGCACGGCTTTGTCGGTCTGGCCCGATTTCGCATAAGCGTCAGCCAGATTGTTGTGGTAGGCGCCGACGGTGCTCTTGATCCCAATCGCTTTCTGGTAAGACTCGATGGCTTCGGGATACTTCTTGGCGCCACGCTGTGCATCGCCCAGATTGAACCACACCAGGTCCTGGTTGGGGTCCACTTGCGTTGCCTGCTGCAAGACGGTGATGGCCTCATCGTAATTCCCCGCCGCCTCCAGCGTCTTGGCCTGGGCCAACGAGGCGTTCAGGGTCTTGACCTTCTCATTGTGCTTCTGAACGGCTTCGACGGCCTTCTTCTGTTCCTCGGTCATCACCGGCTGCTTGGAGGAAAGATTGAAATTTACAACCCGCGCCTCCGCCCCGGCAGCGATTGGGACCTTCAACATCTTGTCCACAAGCTGGCCGTCTTTCAGCAAAGTCACATCATAGGTACCCATTGCTATCCCGATCGAGGAATACTCGCCCTTGGCGTTGGTCTTGAGCTCGTACTTTCTGCCGGTCCCGGAATCAACGAGTTCGATCGTCGCTCCCTCCACCGGCTTTCCGCTTGGATCTGTGACAACGCCTTTGATACTTCCCGTGGCTTGTCCCCACAACGGTGCAGCGCTCATCGCGAGCAGGAGTACGCACAGTGTTACAAGACTGATATGTTTCTTCATTTTCCCTCCAGCGCGTGAAACCGTAGGAAGCATCGTCTTGCTAACGTGCCGGTCTCCGCTGTCCATGTTGAAATATGAGTTCATGAAAAACCCTGGGCCACAGCCTTCGACAGGTAGGGAACGGGATCGGATGCCCCGGCTGCGGCAAAAGCCCGCAAGCGCAACGTACAGCTCTCGCAACTGCCACAAGCCTGGTCCTCGCGGCTGTAGCATGACCACGTTAAATCGAAGGGAGCGCCGAGTTCAAGGCCAAGTCTCACAATCTCGAACTTGCGCATAGCAATCAGCGGTGTCTCGATGCGAATTTTCCCTTCTTTCGTTCCCCGGCGTACCACCTCGTTGAACGCCTCATAATACTCCGGGCGACAGTCGGGATAGCCGGAACTGTCCTGCTGCACCGCGCCGAGGTAGATGCGCTCCGCGCCCAGCACTTCGGCCCAACTCACTGCCGCCGACAGAAAGTGCGCGTTGCGGAACGGGACGTAGGTCACCGGTATCTGCGCGCCAACCTCGGGACCAGCATCGGGGACGGAGATGTGCTCGTCGGTAAGCGCGGAGCCGCCAATGGCGCGAAAGAAGGCGGTGCCCACGACGAGGCGCCGACGAACATCCAACCGGTCACAGATCGCCTGAAATGCTTGCTTCTCGCGGGCTTCGGTACGCTGTCCATAGCTGATATGCAGGGCAGCCGTTGAGCCGGCGCCGAAGTCACGCACGGCCAGCGCAGCGCAAACGGCAGAGTCCATGCCACCACTCAGTGCCACCACAACCTGTGCTTGCTGATTCTGCATCCCTCGCGGCCTACACGCCTTTCAGCGACGGCTCCCAGATGAACTTGTGGATTTGAAGTCCCAGCCGCGCTTGCAATCCGTCCGCCAGCATCCACCCGGCGAGGTCTTGCGGGTCGACCAGGCAATGCGACGCGTCCCGGCTTCCCGCAGCATCTTTGCGGAACGCGGGTGAGAGAATCGCGGAAGCCACTCGCGTGCTGAGTGCGTGCTCCCGGATAAAGTCACGCGCAAACTCGTAATCGCGACGACTGGCAATCACAAACTTGACCTCGTCGCCCGGCTTAAGCGAGTCCAGGTTCTCCATGCGAAATGTGCCGGCCTCGCCCGAGTCAGGGCACTTCACATCCACGATTTTCACCACTCGCGAAGGGACTCGTTCCAGCGCCCGCTCGCCGCTGGTCTCCAGCAGGACGGTGTAGCCGGAGTTGAGCAGGCGCTCCATCAGCGGAACCATCTCTCGTTCCTGCAGCAGCGGTTCGCCGCCGGTGATCTCCACCAGTCCGCCATCGGGCGAGAGGCGATGCACCTCCGACGCGATCGCATCCATGGTCATGCGCGCGCCGCCCTTGAAGGTGTACTCGCTGTCGCACCAGGTACAGCGTAGGTTGCATCCTGCCAGCCGCACAAAAACGCACGGCAGCCCGGCGTAGGACGACTCTCCCTGCAGCGACTTGTAAATCTCGATGATCTGCATGAAGGACGCCTACTCGCTATACCGTGCGGTGGTCGTGTCGGTTTCCCAGATGGTCACGTCCTTCACCCGCACCCGGCCGTTGGTGTTGTGCTTCAGGCGTGAGGTGGTCTCGTCGTAGAAATACTTGGCCAGATTCTCCGCCGACGGATTCACCGTCGTGAACGGTTCCAGCTCGTTCATCATCTGATGGTCAAGATAATTCATCACGGGACGCAGAACGTCTTTCAGTTCCTTGAAATCCAGCAGAAGGCCGGCCTGGTCCAGTTGCTCGCCGCTCAACGTGACCCGGACCCGGTAATTGTGCCCGTGTGGCTTCTCACATTTGCCGCGATAGTTGCGCAGATAGTGGCCCGCGGAAAACGTGTCTTCTACGGTAACTTCGTACATGCTCTCCTGCCGTAACGGCGCAAATAGGCGGGTTACAGCTAAGTTACTATTCTAGCGTGTTTCGAATTGCGGTACCGCCGCCGAACTACTCAAGCCCGAGAGTTCGGCCGAAGAAGCTCTCCACCGCTTTGATGTCCGTCGTCCGGCTGTATCCAGGTAGGCTGTCAAGAAACACCCGCCCGTACTGCTTCTTGAGGATGCGGTTGTCCAACAGGCAGAGAAGTCCGCGGTCGTGAAGCGACCGGATGAGCCGGCCAAAACCCTGCTTCAGCGAGATGACGGCGCTCGGCACCTGATACTCAAAGAAGGCATTGCCGCCATCCTCGTCGATCGCTTTGATTCTCGCGGCCACCACAGGATCGTTGGGCACGGCAAACGGCAGCTTGTCGATGATCACGCAACTCAACTGTTCTCCCTGCACGTCAACACCCTGCCAGAAGGACGATGTCGCGAACAACACTGCGTTGGGCGTGAGCCGGAACTCTTCCAGCAGGGCGTTCTTGGGCGCGCTGCCTTGCAGCAACATGGGGAATTCCAACTCACCCAGCAGACGCTCGTAGACCTGGTTCATTAGCGCGTAGCTGGTGAACAGGCAAAACGCCCGGCCCCGCGTGATCTCGAGAAGCTGACGTACGCGTTGCGCGGCCCGCTCAACGAACTCCGGCTGCCGCGGGTCGGGCAGATCAGGTGGCACATACAGCAGCGCCTGCCTCTCGTAATCGAAGTGCGACTGCACTACCAGTTCACGAGCGTGTTCGACTCCAACACGACGGCGAATGTACTCAAATCCCCCGGCCACCGCCAGCGTTGCCGAGGTAAGCACCGCCGACTCCAGGTGCTCGAACAAGGTCGTACGCAGAATGTCAGAGACGGTAATCGGCGTGGCTTGCAGGAAGACGTTGTGCTGCGCCCCGCGTCCGGTGCGGCGTTCGATCCAGAACACCGTGTTGCGCTGCTTCGATTCCAGGATGAACCCGAGCTGCACGCGCACCTCTTCTACGCGCCGGGCCAGCGCGTGAACCTCCTCGGGCTTGTTGGGGATCGCCTGTAACTCTGTGTAGAGATGCAGTAGCGCATTCTGCAGGCCGAGATACTCATCGCCATTCTCTTCCAGAAACTCCGGGCGGTTCTCGAAGGCGAAGCGGCCCTCGCCGGGCGGAATCAGGGAGAAGAAGAACTGTGAGCGCTCATGCACATGACCACAGGCCGAAAGCATGTCGGTAAGCGGCAAATCCACTCTGCGCAGCGTGTTCTCTACGTCGCGCAGCAGCTCCTCCACGCGAATGTTGGAGACCGTGACTCCAAAGTAGTTGGTGGCCACATCCTCGAGCTCGTGCGCCTCGTCGAAGACCACGACGCCGGCGTCGGGCAGCACGCCCGCGTCGGGTGCGTGATCGGCGCCAGCCTTGATGGCCAGATCGGCGCAGAACAAATGATGGTTCACAATGATGATGTCGCTTTCGGCCGCCCGGCGGCGCATCTCGGTGATGAAGCAGCGCTGGAATTGCTCGCAGTCAGCGCCGATGCAGCGGTCGGTGCGCGCATCGAGCTTGGGCCAGAGATGGCTGTTGTCAGGCACCTCTGCCAGTTCCGCGCGGTCCCCGGTTTCCGTAGTTTTCTCCCAGTCGCTGATAATGCGGAAGTGGTTGATTTCCTCCAGGCCGTTCAGCACCGGCTGTGCCGTGAGATCGTACAGCTTCTTGCGGCACAGATAATTGCTGCGGCCCTTCATGTAGCAGACGCGCAGCTCGCCCAGATGTTCCTGCAGGAACGGCACGTCCTTGAAGAAGAGCTGCTCCTGCAAGGTCTTGGTGCCCGTCGAGATGATGACGCGCTTGCCGGAGCGGATGACCG
This sequence comes from uncultured Acidobacteriaceae bacterium, assembly GCA_963760415.1. Taxonomy (GTDB): domain Bacteria; phylum Acidobacteriota; class Terriglobia; order Terriglobales; family Acidobacteriaceae; genus Bog-257. The sequence goes on from CAVXDA010000018.1 coordinate 365,238, forward strand.
GCAGTAAATACGCCAGCGTCTTGCCGGTTCCGGTTCCGGCTTCGACGATCAGGTGGCGACGCTCTTGCAGAGCTTGCTCGACCGCTTCGGCCATCTGCAGTTGTCCGCGGCGAAACTCGTACGCCGGATGAGTGCGTGCCAGAACGCCGCCCGGTCCGAAGAATTGATACAGCGTCGGCAAGCGCGCAGCGGTTGTCGCGGATTGTGAAGTGGAAGGCACGGCGCGAGGAACGTGTACCTATAATAGCTGTTTGGGTCGTCTCCACCGAAAGGTCTGAGTGAGCCGTCGCATTCAATTCGAAGCCAGCCGCGCAGTTCGCCAGGGCGAACCTCCATCGGCGGGCACGCTCGCGATCGTTGGCCGGCCTAATGTTGGCAAGTCCACGCTGTTTAACCGCCTGGTCGGGTCGCGGCGGGCCATCGTTGGCGATGAGCCCGGCATTACGCGTGACCGGATTTATGGTGATGTCGAGTGGACTGGCCGCAAACTGCGCGTGGTGGACACCGGCGGCATCGTTCCCGACGACCCGCAACTGATTCCGGCGGAGATCTTTCGCCAGGCGCGGGTCGCTCTCGAAGAGGCGGACGTGATCGTCATGGTGGTGGACGGCCGCACCGAACTCGCGTCTCCCGATATTGATCTTGCGCGGCTGCTCCTGCGCACTGGCAAGCCGCTGCTGCTGGCGGTAAACAAGGCCGACACGCCTCAACTGGAGCCTTATGCGGAGGAATTCCGCCGCCTGGGCATCAAAGAACTGTTTCCGATTTCGGCGGAGAACGGCAACGGCATAGCCGAGTTGTTGGACCATGTATTCGAAGTGATGCCAGAGCGCGAGTCGCCGATCGAAGAGGAAGTATCGCATCAGCCGGAACTCGAGTCGGACCAGGAGGAGCAGGCAGCCCGAGATTCCGCGGGAGACGAGGGTCGCGATCATCGGCCGCCCGAATGTCGGCAAGTCGACACTGCTGAATGCGCTGACCGGGACCTCGCGCGCCATCGTGTCGCCGGTCGCCGGAACCACGCGCGACGCGGTGGACGAATTGGTGGAGCGCGATGGACTCGAGTACCGTTTCATCGACACTGCCGGAATTCGCCGCAAAGGAAAAACAGAGTTAATGGCGGAGAAGCTATCGGTGGTGATGGCGCGCAAGCACCTAGAAGCCGCCGACGTCGCGCTGATGCTGATTGATGCGACGGAAGGCGTGACCGCCAGCGATGCGACCATCGCGGGCTACGCGCATGAAAGCGGGCGCTCGGTCATTATCGTCATCAACAAATGGGACCTCGTGACGGACAAGCGAACCGACGGCAAGCCTCCCGCCGAGCGCGCGGTGTACGAGGAGCAAGTCCGCCGGCACTTGAAATTTCTGTCGTACGCGCCCGTGCTTTTCATCTCCGCTACGACCGGGCGAAATCTTGACAAACTATTTTCCACCCTTGAACTAGTGGCGGGTGAGCGGCGCAAGCGAATTGGCACAGGAGAAATGAACCGCTTCCTCAGCCGCGTTGATTTCGAGCGCGCGTCGGTCCCGATGGCGAAACGGGTCAAGATTCTCTACATGACCCAGGCGGGGGTGTCGCCGCCCACGTTCATCCTGTTCACTGACCGTGCAGTGAAGCTGCATTTCTCTTACCAGCGGTTTCTGGAGAACCAGATTCGCGCGGCGTTCGGGTTCGTTGGTTCCCCCATTTGGATCAAGAACCGGGCCCGGAACGAAAAGAAGTAGCCGCCTTCCCCCATTCAGCAGGTGACTCGGGTGCCGCGTTCACCCGGACCCGAGGTGCTCTCCATCCAAAACAGGCAATTCAGAACTACGCCAGGGGCCTTCCGCTCAAGGTGGGTAGGTAACTGGTTCCTGTCGCGTTTTGCCTCAAAATGTTAGTTGATTGGTTACCCCACCCTCCCCCCTGATCTGTTTAGAATCATGAGATTACGCAACTTTTCCCTGCAAATCATTGAACCTGAAAGGTTTGCAGGTATCTGCTTTGATTACAATTACTTAGGACGGTCGGTCTTAGGAGTGAGGGCCGCTCCGAAAGCAGCGACAGTCGAGATTATTTGAACTGGCAATCGCGCGGCGAGCGCCTCCGCCGCTAAGTAATGGCCGCAGATTGTCAAAGAGCCCGGCACCGCACCCTAGGGTGGGCGGAGGACACGTCCCCGGCTGCCGCCAGGGCGGTCTCAAGCCCGAATGTAAAGCAAGACCGCGGTTTGTCAAGATTACGGAAGTACAGGGTGGGTAACTGTACCTTCGTAACCTTTAGAGCGCCAGGTAACCAGCAGGCATCCTCGGCGGCCGGTGGAAGTAACGGTCCGGAACCGCCTACGACTGACCCTACTCGTACCTAAGGGCCTCGACCGGATCGAGCTTGGAGGCGCGCAGCGCCGGCACCATGCCGCTCATCACGCCGACCACGAGCAGCACAATCGCGGAGCCGAGTACCGCCATCGCCGAGACCCGCAGGTGAATGTCGCCTTTGCCGGAAGTATCTTCGAACAGCGGTCCCAGCAGCGGCAAGGTTGGAATCACCATGGCGAGGACATACGACAGGCCAATCCCGATGATTCCCCCCAGCAGCATCAGCAGCATGGTCTCCGCAAGGAACTGAAACCGGATATGCCATTTGCGAGCGCCCAGGGCGCGGCGCAGGCCGATCTCGCGAATGCGCTCGTCCACCGAAACCAGCATGATGTTCATTACGCCGACGCCGCCGATACCCAACGTGAGAGCGCCGATGAACATCAGTAGCACCTGTAAGCCGATTGTCAGCCCGTCAATGACCGGGCGAAACTCCTCGCGCCCGAACATCTGGATGGCCTTTTCATCAGTTGGCGAGAAGCCCTGGCGCTCAGCAACGGCCGCGAGCACCTGCGCCTTGGCTTTCTTCTCGAACTGCGGCGCTATCGGCGTGAACACCATCACCTGCGGATAGCGCGTGTTCCACAAGTCGCCTGCGGTGGTGAAAGGAATGAACACCGAGCGATCGTCGCTGGTGAAGTAATTGGAGAATTGCATCTTGCGGTCCATTACACCGACGACGGTGAAGCGCATGCCGCCAATTTCAACGGTTTCGCCGACCGCATTGCGTCCGCTAAATAACTGGTCCTTCACCCGGTAACCGAGAAAAACCACGCGCCGTCGCTCGATTTCGTCGCTGGAATTCAGCCACCGTCCTTCAAACGCATTCTCGTTGCGCATCTCGCCATACTCAGCGCATACGCCGCGCGTCGCCGTGTTGACCATGCGATCCGCATACGCGACCGGCAGCCACTTCACGGCTTCAAGGCACGCCTGCTTCACCATGTTGGACTCACTGCGCACGGCCTCAAGATCGGCGAGCTCAAACTTGACCACCTTGCCGGCCCGCTGACCGCCCGGCTGCTCGCTGGTTTGCCCCGGCCAGGCAATCACCGTGCTCTTGCCGAAGGCGTTGAATGCGGATACCAGCACGCTGCGAAACCCGCTGCCATAGGCGATGAGCAGTGTGACTGCGACAATGCCCCACACAATCCCAAGCATCGTCAGAAGGCTGCGGGTCCGGCTGCGCCTGAGGGCGATCCACGATTCCCACGTGATTTCCTTCATCATTGCCAGCATCAGCCACCTGCCTCGTAACGCAATGCCTCGATGGGATCGATGGAAGCCGCCTGCCGCGCGGGATACATTGCGGCCAGGACCGCGACCAACCCGAGCAACCCGACCGACAGCAAGCCCGATTGCCAAGTGGGCAACAGTCCGGCGAAAAACTGCGGCATGGGCAGCAGATTGAACAGAGCACAGAAGCCGAACGAGATTGCCATGCCCAGCCCTCCGCTCACGAACACGACGATCATGGTCTCGACGAAGAACTGCATCATGATATTGTGCGACTGCGCTCCCACCGCCTTGCGGACGCCAATCTCACGGGTGCGCTCGCGCACCGCCACCAGCATTACGTTCATCACACTCAGGCCGCCAAGGAACAGCGTCACCAGCCCGACCGCCCCCAGGAAGTACTTCATGCTGTCGGTCATCGCCTTAAACGCCTGGGCCTCTTCGATCGTGTCCCAGATATTGGCCGCTTCTCTGTCGTGCGGATCAAAATTGTGCAGCCGGCCTAGCGCAGCCCGCACCTCGTGCTTGCAGGCTTCATGCTGGTCCACCGATTTCGGCGTCACCAGCAGTTGGTCTACACTGTGCAGCGTCGCCGGGGGCTTGTTGGGGAAGTCCTCGTGCATCGCCGAGTACGGCACAAAGACCTTGTTGACATCGAAGCCGTCGTAGCTCGAATCCTGGTCTTTGGTCTTCATGACGCCGATGATTCTGTAGGGGATGTCGTTCAGGTAGATGTTTTCGCCGATGGGATTACGTCCGCCAAATAATTGTTTCTTTACCTCGGTACCGAGGAAGGCTACCCGGCGCGTCTCTTTCAGGTCGCCCCAATCGTAGAAGCGGCCGTCGGCGACCGCGATGCTGCGGATGTCCTGGAATGGCGGGTACGAGCCTGTCACCGTCTGCGCGCCAGCGTTGTAGTTGCTGTGGATACGGGCGCGACTGGTTTCGAGTTCGGGCAGCACCCACTCACAGTCGGGAGAGTCCGCCTGCAATACCGGGATGTCGCTGTCCAGGTACTCGATCTGGCGTCCGGCCCGGGCCCCGCCTGCCTGGAGGCTGGTGCGTCCAGCGAAAACGATCATTAAGTCGCGGCCGAAATTCTCCGAAACCTTGGCCTGCCCGACCCGCAGCCCTTCTCCGGCAGCGACCATCAGCACAATCGAGATGACGCCCCAGGCGATGCCGAACATGGTCAGCGCAGTGCGCAGCTTGTGTGCCCACAGCGTCTGAAAAACATCGCGGAAGAGGTCGCGCAGAACCATAACTGTGTTCCGGCCCGAAGCTCGGACGCAAGTCCAGCCAACTGGTTATACGCAAATAGGCTGGGTGCGGTTCGAGGAAAAAGGGCATTGCGACGGCAGAAAGCTGAGAGCTGGTTTGATCGGGATGAGCGGGAAGGTGGACCCGCTATCCTGGAGTTTCGAAACCTATCACTTCACAATCGCAGATCAGATCCAACGAAGCAGGAACAATTTTTTCTACGTGGCTGCTGACACAAGTGACCTCGCCCAACAACCTCTCGCCAGCATTCGTGGCGTTTTGAGTAACTCGATTTTCGTAGCTAACACGATGCGCCGTCTCGCACTCGCAATCTGTGTCGCCGTCCGTGATATTGTTCTGCCGTGATCATCAGAACCGCCGCTGTTTTGACCGTCAGTGATTCCTCGGCCCGAGGCGAACGCACCGATGTCTCCGGCCCGGCGGCAGCCGACCTGCTTCGCCAGAACGGATTCGAGGTCACGCATCGGGAGATCGTTCCCGACGAGCAGGCCGCGATTGAGTCCGCGCTGGTTCGCCTCAGTGAGCAGGTGCAGCTGATCGTCACCACGGGGGGAACAGGCATCGCCGCGCGCGATGTCACCCCCGAAGCAACCCGCGCAGTTTGCTCGAAGCTGATCGACGGCATTCCCGAGCGCATGCGCGCTGAGGGAGTGGCGCAAACCCCATTCGCCATTCTGAGCCGCGGCGTGTGCGGGGTGCGCGGACGCTCGCTTATTCTTAACTTGCCCGGCAGCCCAAGCGGGGCCGTTGAGTCGTTGCGTGTTGTGGTGCAGATTTTGCCACACGCCATCGATTTGCTTGGCGGCAAGACTGGCCACGAGGATGTAACTCTTAGCAGCTAAGTGAATTATCCCGATGGCCGTCAGAGGTGCGCTCCAAACGAGTGTAGCTGTTACAACTCGAGCGTCTTTAGATAGTCGCGGAAGTCATCGCCCAAGTCGTCGCGCTTGAGGGCAAACTCTACCGTTGCCTTGAGGAAGCCAAGTTTGTCGCCGGTGTCGTGGCGCTTGCCTTCGAAGGTGTAGCCGTATATCTTCTCCTGCTTGAGCAGCTGCCTGAGGCCGTCGGTGAGTTGCAATTCGCCGCCTGCACCCAGTTCGGTGGAGGCGAGCATCTCGAAAATTGCCGGCGTCAGAATGTAGCGTCCGATGATGGCCAGGTTCGAGGGCGCGTCCTCTTGCTTCGGTTTCTCGACCAGGTTCTGCACCTCGAACAGGCGGCCATTCCAATCGCCTGGCACCGGCTTGGCATCGAGCACGCCATAGGACGAGATGGCTTTGCCCTCGATCACCTGTGTCGCCAGCACCGAGCACCCCGTCCGGTCATAAACCTCAATCATCTGCTTGAGGCAGGGCACTTCAGAGTCGATGATGTCGTCGGCCAGAATAACTGCGAACGGCTCGTCGCCGACCAACTCACGCGCCATCAGCACGGCGTGGCCGAGGCCCATGGCCTCCTTCTGGCGGACGTAGGCGATGTGAATCATGTCTGAGATCTGGCGGACGGTGGCGAGCAAGTCGGTCTTGCCGCGCTCCTCCAACATCTTTTCCAATTCATAGCTGACGTCGAAGTGATCTTCGATGGCCGCCTTGCCTCGACCGGTCACGACGATGATCTGATCGCAACCCGAGGCCAGCGCCTCTTCCACTCCATATTGAATGATGGGCTTGTCCACCAGCGGCATCATTTCCTTGGGCTGGGCCTTGGTGGCGGGGAGAAAGCGCGTGCCCAGTCCGGCCGCGGGAAAAACTGCCTTGCAGACTTTCTGTTTCATGAATCCTCTTGCAGCTGCCAGTACCTAAAGGCGTTCCATTTTCAGATGCTGGACGTGGGGCTGGAGGCCCTCCACCGTTAACCTATCACGCCCCTACCTGCTCGCCGGCCAATTGTTCGAGCAGCGACTTCAACCGCACCAGCACCTGCTCAGGCTGCTTCTCTTTCAGCGAGAACTTCAGCACGCCTGCGGGCGTGAACTGGCTGCCGGGCTCTTCGGCGACGAAGCGCGCGAGGCGTTCCGGATCGACCGCGGCCTTCTCGGTGAAGCGGATGCTCACAGCTTCGCGACGGCGCTCGATCTGGGCGACGCCGATGCGCTGCGACAGCAGCTTCAGCGCAGCGTACTCCAGCAGGTTCTGCACCGCTGGAGGAGGCTCACCATAGCGATCTCCTAACTCTCCGGCAACGTCAGCGAGTTGAGACTCCGTCTCGACACCCGCCACCCGCTTGTACATACGGAGCCGCTGGTTTTCCTCCGCGATGTATTCGGCGGGGATGCGGATGTTCAGGCCCAGGTTAAGTTGCGTCTCGGGCGCTTCCTCGCGCAGCTCGCCCTTCAGCTCGCGCACCGTGTGCTCCAGCATGGTGGTGTAAAGCTCGAAGCCGACCGCTTCGATGTGTCCGCTTTGCTGGCCGCCCAGGAGGTTGCCGGCGCCGCGCAGTTCGAGATCGAGAGCGGCAATCTTGAATCCCGCGCCCAGGTCGCTGAACTCCTTCAACGCCGCCAGCCGGCGCCGCGCGAGATCAGTCAAATCGCGGTCTGGCGGAATCAGCAGATACGCATACGCGCGACGATCGGAGCGTCCCACGCGTCCGCGCAGCTGGTACAGCTCCGACAGCCCATGCCGGTCGGCGCGATTGATGATGATGGTGTTGCACAGCGGAATGTCGAGGCCGTTCTCGATGATGGTGGTCGCGACCAGAATGTCGGCCTCGTGGCGCATGAAAGCCAACATGATGCGCTCGAGATCGCTCTCCGGCATCTGGCCGTGGCCGACAAGGATGCGCGCCTTGGGCGACATCTCGCGGATCTTGTCGGCGATTTCGTAGATGCTCTCTACGCGGTTGTGCACGAAGTACACTTGCCCGCCGCGCTCCAGTTCTTTCTCGATGGCCGAGCGCAGCAGCTTCTCATCCCAGGCGGCAACGACGGTCTGGATCGCCATGCGGTCTTTGGGTGGCGTCTCGATGACGCTCATGTCGCGAAGTCCGAGCAGCGACATGTGCAAGCGTGCGCGGAATCGGCGTGGCCGACATGGTCAGCACGTCCACCTCTTTGCGAAGCTGCTTCAGCCGCTCCTTGTGGCGTACGCCGAAGCGCTGCTCTTCGTCCACGATGACCAGCCCGAGGTCGCTGAACTTGACGTCCTTGGAAAGCACGCGATGGGTGCCGATAAGAATGTCCACCTCGCCCGCTTCGACCTTCGCGATGGTTTCCTTCTGCTGCCTGGGCGTGCGAAAACGGCTGAGCATTTCGATCTTGATGGGGAACGCCGCAAGTCGCTGACGAAAGGTGTTGTAATGCTGGAAGGCGAGAACGGTTGTGGGCGCGAGCACCGCGACCTGGCGATTGTCGCTGACCGCCTTGAAAGCCGCGCGCATGCCGACTTCTGTCTTGCCGTAGCCGACGTCGCCGCACAGCAGGCGGTCCATGGGCGTGGCCGACTCCATGTCACGCTTTACGTCCAGGATCGCGTTCATCTGGTCTTCGGTCTCGCTGAACTCGAAGGCGTCCTCGAATTCGCGCTGCCATTCGGTGTCGGCGGCGAACGAGTGGCCCTCGGCGGTCTTGCGCGCGGCGTAAAGCTTCAGCAGCTCCTCGGCCATGTCCTTCATGGCCTTCTTCACGCGCGCCTTGGTCTTCAGCCATTGCTGCGTCCCCAGCCGGTTGAGCACCGGCTTCACGCCTTCCGACGAGCGATATTTCTGCACCAGGTCCAGCCGAGTGAGTGGAACGTACAGCCGCGCGCCCTCGGCATATTCCAGCACCATGAACTCAACGGTGCCGCCGTCTTCCTGGGGAATTTCCTTCAGCCCCTGATACTGGCCGATGCCGTGCTCGACGTGCACGACGTAATCGCCGACCGCGAGATCGCGGAAGTCGGAGAGGAATGCCGAAACTTTGGACTTCTGCCGCTGCGGATGCGCCAGCGAAACTTCCGGCTCATCGAACAGGTCACGGGCGCCAAAGAGCACAAGCTTCGCCTCGGGTAGGGCAACTCCCTCGGGCACGTACGCCTTGACGATGGTGGTCGCCGCCACGTCTTCTTCGAAGTAAGTGGACTCCTCGACGTACACTTCGCTACCTGGCTTCGGCGTGCGGCTGCCAATGCGGAACGACAGGTTGTATTCGTTGAAAACGTCGGCGAGGCGTTCAACTTCGCCGGTGCTCGAGACGGCAAAGATGACACGCTGGCCTTCGCGTGCGAGACGGCCCACTTCCTCAGTCATGGCCGCAACCGAGCCATGGAAGCGGGTTGTGGGCTGTGTCTGCAAAGTCAGATGCCCACCATCATCGGAACTCTCGATGCCCAGTTGTTCGACGACGATGGTGGTCGCCTTCTGCAAGCGCGAGTGCCACTCTTCTGGAGTGAAGTACAAGTCTTCAGGACGAACGAGATTGCCGACCAGGCTCCGCTCGTGCGCGTCAGCGGTCCTCGACCACCAGGCATCATGCGCTTCTTGGAGCGCGTGTGGTTCATCCAGTAGAACAACCGCACCGGGCACAAGATCGAAGATGCTGTCCTTCGCACCGACGATGGGCGCGTACAGCTCCCATCCCGGAAACACGGCAACGCCGGCGGCGCGCACCGCCCCTTCAATTGCTTCTGCGCCGCCGGCCAGCCGATCTCCGCTGAGCCGGGCGTTGATGGCCGCCAGCGTCTCCTCTTCCACGGGAGTCTCGGTAAGCGGCAGTAGAACAACTTCTTCGGTAGTTGCGGCTGAACGCTGCGTGCTGGGATCGAACTTGCGAATGGACTCGACCTCGTCGCCGAAAAGCTCGATGCGAACCGGCCGGTCCAACTCGGGGGGATAGACGTCGAGCAGGCCGCCGCGATGCGCGAACTCGCCCGGCATTTCGACCACATCCACCTGGTTGTAGCCCACCATGCGCAGATGCTCGAGCAGTTGCTCGGCATCGACCATCTCGCCACGACGGACGACCTTCGCGAGATCGGAATAGAACCCAGCGTCACGCAAACGCATGACCGTCGCTGCCACTGGCACGATGACGACACTGGCTGCGCCGGTCGCAATCTTCCACAGGGCAGTGGCGCGGGCCTCCTGGATCTCAGGATGCGGTGACAGATTCTCGAAGGCCAGCACATCGTACGAGGGCAGGCCGATCACCGCTTCGGCCGACACCGCGCCAGTCAATTCAGCGAGGGAGCGCACGACCGGCAGCAATTCATCCAGGGCGCGATTGTCGGAGACGGTGACGATCAGCGGCCGCGAAGTCGCGCGATGCAACAGGGAATAAAAGAGGGCTTTGCCGGTCGGATTGAGTCCGGATACACGAATCCGCGCCGCACCGCCCTTGACCTGGGTAACAGCACGCGTAAATGCGGCAGATTTTTCCACGTCCGCAAAGAGTTCGCGGACGAACGGGAGGATCATCGCATACTCAGTTTAGCAGCCAATCAGTTGCCAGTTGTGAGTGGCCAGTTGTCGATTCGATAGCTGACTGCACTCAAGCTTACTGACAACGGACTACTGATAACTGTTCTCAAAACTCCAGGTGTAACCGGAGTCCCGGCACGGTCACGGGACCGCGGACCTGGTTATATCCGGGGTTGTTGACGTGCTGCAGGTCGAAAGCGACGAAAATACCGCGCCAGAGGTGCGTGGTATAGAACACTTCCTCGATGGTTTCGCGGCCGTAGGTGAGTCCGCCATCGCCAAGAATGAATCCCAATCCGCCGTTGGCCAAATATGCCTGATGAGCTCTTGAGATGCCGCTCGATACGAAGGCCGCTCCCGTGCGGTCGAGGCTGCGATGCCAGCGCGTGCCTTTGACGTACACGCCCAACTCCACGCCTTCGTTGTCTTCCGTGTAGGCGAACGACTCGTGTTGGCCTTCGTTCCATCCCCAACGTCCGAACGCCCACATATCCGTGGAGACTTCTTGTTCGAAATTAAATCCGAAGCCGTACTTGACAGTCCCCTGTTTACGAGTTGCCGTGACATCGGGTGTGGGCGTGACCCCGTCCAGATAGAGCCGCACCGCCTCCTGGTAGTCGCCCATGTTGGCATGATTGACGTAGTTCAGGAAGCGTAGCGTCGTGTCTTTGTTCTTGAGCAGCTTTGGGCGCAACTCCAACTCGATGTTTTCCGCGCGAGCGCGGGCCACATCGGCATCGAGATTGGGACCGTTTGCTACCTTCGGCATCAGGGCTTCAGCAAAGCGTAGTCCCCAATTGCGGTCCTCGTAGTCGAAGATCGCTCCGATGGTGTAGCCGCGGGTGTCGGCAGCGTAGTCCCACGCGCCGTTGTTGGCGATTACCCAATTCAGAAACTGGTAGTGGCTATCGCTGCCGCCGACGTTGAGGTCGAAGAAATCAGGCAGCGAGAACTTTCCGAAGCGAATCTCCAACCGCCGCACTGGAACCTGGGTGGTGAGCGACAGTGCCGTCCGCTCCACTTCCATTTTCTCTTTGGATAGCGGAATGATCTGCTGGATCATCAGCCGCGCAATGTAGGGTGCGGTGCCGATCGTAGGATTGCGCACCACGTCCAGGTTGGTGAAGCCCGCTAATCCCAATGCGCCGCTAATTCCGCCCCATCCCGCCTCTTCGACGTCGAGATAAGCCATGGTGTTAGGGGTGAACTCGTAGCCGCTAAAGAACGTCAGCACGCGCGAGGTTGCATGTTCGGCATAGTTCTTCAGACTGTTGGTCCCGCTGTACTGGGCGTAGAAGTCCCCGTGTTCCTGAAAGACGAAGTTCGCCTGTCCGGAAAACCACCACTTCGAGGTCGGCGAGTGTTCGAAGAAAGTGGCCTTGGGATCGGGGACGGGCGGTTGCGGCTCGGGAGCAGGTGGAACGTCCTGGGCAAGACCGCCCATGGTCAGCGCCGTTATCAACACTGTGAGGACGAGAACCATGCCGCGGAGTTGCCGCAGCAACCCGGCGGCGCCGGACCACGCAAGCGGTCGAATTACAGCAGGAATACACATGCGCATCTCGCAAGCCGTTCCTGAAAGGACTGTGGGCACGCTGCCGGGCAATCCCGAAGTCTCACACGTCCGCGTTACGGAGAGGTTACAAGCGGGCGACCACGCCCAGTCCGCAGCGGGCAGCACATCGCCGGCAAAATCTCTTATATCATACCGGGGTAGGGTATATAAAGAACTTGGGAGCTGCGTCGAATCACTTCAAGTAAGCGCGGACGAGGCCAATCAGGTCTTCGCCCAACTCCTCGGGCGAATCCATCTTCTGGTCGGGATTCATTATGTGCAGGCGTATATGGTCTTCGAGTATCTCGGCCATGAGGCCGTTGACACCACCGCGAATGGCGGCCAGCAGCATGAGGATGTCGGCACATTCGTCGCCGGCCGTCAGGGCACGCTCCACGGCGGCGAACTGGCCGCGCAGGCGCTTCACGCGGAAAAGGAGCTTCTGTTTTTCGCGCGAGACTTCTGGGGTCTTCTCTTGCATATAGGATAGGGGGGTATCCTATTACATCCTAGACGACAAATCCACCCCTCTCCTTCTCTGGTCCCGCTATTCCGCGCCCGCGCTGACGCTGCCGCGTTTGCCCAGCAGATTCTGCAACAAGGCAACCTCGGCTTCGACGGCGGTCTTCAGGCTGGGCTCCATGTCGGGGGCGAAGAAGGGTGAGTGGTTCGACGGAAGCTGGACGCCGCTGGCCTGGGCTTCTTTGAACTTGACGGGGTCTGCTACACCGAGCCAGAAATAGAACGACGGAACTCCGGCTTCGACAAAAGCCGAGTAATCCTCGGAAGCCATAATGGGCGGCTCTTTCACCACGTTGTCCGCTCCCAATGCCTGAATCAACACCTGGGTCATGCGTTCGGCAAGCTTGGGATCGTTGTACAACGCGTCGGCGGATTCCACCACCTGCACCAGTGGCGGCTTCGGAGCGGCGGCGGCCTCCGCCTCGGCCTTGGCCACGCGCTCAATCCCCGACAGAAGATGTTTGCGAACCTCCGGCGTATACGAGCGGACGGTGAGCCCGAGTTGGACTTGATCAGGAATGATGTTCTGCTTGGTGCCGCCCTGAATGTAGCCAACAGAGATGACCGCTGGCTGTCCGGGCTTGATTTCGCGAGACACGATGGTCTGCAAACCCAGGATCACGCGGGCAGCAATCACGATCGGATCGACCGTGGTGTCGGGACTGGCTCCGTGGCCACCTTTGCCGTAAATCGTGATGTTGACCGTGTCGGCGTTCGAGGCCGCGTATTCGGGAGTGAATCCGACTTTGCCCGCGGGCAGAGTGTTGCCGGTGTGTAGGGCGATGCCAACGTCAGGCTTGGGGAAGCGTGTGAAGAGGCCGTCCGCGACCATGTTCTTGGCGCCCATTCCCCGCTCTTCGGCCGGCTGCGCCACCAGAATCAGTGTGCCATGCCAATCCTTTTTTGTTTGCGCCATGATGGTCGCGGTGCCGACCCATGCGGCCATATGGACGTCATGCCCGCAGGCATGCATCACCGGTACGTCGTGGCCGGCGTCGTCTTTGGTGTGGACCGTACTCGCGTAAGGCAGTCCAGTTTTCTCTTCGACAGGAAGGGCATCCAGCTCTGTGCGCAGCATGATCGTCGGGCCGGCCCCATTACGAAGAATTCCGACCACGCCTGTCCCGCCGACCTTCTCCGTTACTTCGTAACCGAGTTCACGCAGCCGCGCAGCCAGCTTCGCCGCGGTATTGACCTCCTGCAATGACAGTTCGGGATGCTGGTGCAGCTCTATGTACAGCGTCTGTACCTGCGGGTAGACGGAATTCACCTCCCCGGCTAGGGAAGAGCTGTGGGGCGAAGCGGTCTGCGCCCATCCGGCTGAAGCAATGACGACCCATACGAGAAGAATTGACTTCACAAAAAATCCTTTTTGATTCATTTCCGAGCGGCTCGCTATCTTACGATAAACAGTAGTGATAGCGCATATCGAAAGAATCTATGCCAAATTCATCATCTTTCAACCCCACAAACAATCTAATTGATTGATTATAAATACCATCATAGAGAGGGCTGTGCGTACCCATGCATCAGCGTAACGATCAACCCGAGAACGAAATCATGATAGATAAAGGCCATCTTAAGAAGCGATATATATTTGCAAGCGATTTTGATCAGACCCTGAGTTTCAACGATTCGGGCTATGTTCTGGCGGAACTGCTGGGAATTCCGGAGGCGGAGTTCGAGCGCAAGGCCACGGGCATGGCCAAACTGAATCTCGTGCAGCAGGGCGGCGAGCTCGCATATCTGCTGTTGCACGATCCCGAGTTCCGGTCGAAGGTTCGTCCCGAGCACCTTTACGAAGCGGGCAAGCGGGTGCGCCTGAAGCCGAATATTGATCTGCTCTACCGTTTCCTGTCGGAGGAAGTGGAGGACTTCCACTTCGACTTCTATGTGATCTCGGCCGGACCGGTGGAGGTGATCCGTTCGGCGCTGGAAGGAATCATCCCTGCCGATCACATTTACGGCACGGAATTTGAGTACAACTCGAAGGGAGAGATTGAGCGCATTCTTCAGGTAACCGCCGGTTACGGCAAGGTGGCCGTCATCGACAAGTTATTGGATGAACTGAAGACCGGTCCCGACCGCATCGTGTATGTCGGCGACGGCAGCTCTGACATTCACGTCATGCTGCACGTAAACCGGCGCGACGGTTTCACCATCGCTGTCTCCGAGAACAAGTACCTGGCGCCGATCGCCAAGCGGTCGGTCATAAGCGACAGCGCGCTGGCGATTCTCATTCCGATCCTGGAAGAGGTTGTCGGCTGGGAACCGCGCCTGATTCGTGACTTGTTCGAAGCCAAGGGCCTGCTTATTCAGCAGTGGGACAAGGTCCAAACCGACATGCTCACCATCGTGCCCATCAGCGCTCCTGAGGAGGAGCGCGCGGTGGTCACATTGGAATAACCACCTCGATTCGGACACAGCACATTGCTGACTTGACGTTTTCGTTCTAGGCCTAGTGCCCATTCGGGGGCACGCCGCCCGCGCTGTGGACTTCAGTGACGCTACGTGCAACAGCGTGCACGACCGCATCGCACTAAAGCCCTCGCTCGGGATGACGATTCAAAAGCAAGTCAGGGTCCCTCGCGCAGTCCAAATGCGAAGCACTAAATGCCAGGCGTTAAATGCTAACTGCCAAATGCCGATTGCTCGCTGCCGACCGCCCCTTCGTCGCCCTCCCGAATGTTGTAATCTGAACTGACCTGCATGACCTACCAAAGCACCGTGGAGCAGCTTTACGCGCTCGGGCACGAGCTGGCGAGCACGCCCTCGCACAAGTTTGACCTGGCCTATGTGCGCGCGATGCTGGAGGCGCTCGGCCATCCCGAGCGGCGCTTTGCCAGTGTGCTCATCGCGGGGACGAACGGCAAAGGCTCGACCGCGGCAACGCTATCGTCCATCCTGCGCGTAGCCGGATACAAGACTGCGCTTTACAGCTCGCCGCACCTGGTGCGCATAAACGAACGGGTCCGGGTGAATGGGGAGGTCATCAGCGACGTTGAGTTCGGGGCCATGCACGAGCGCGTCGAGCGCACGGCGCAGGAGTTGATGCGCACCGGCAAGCTGCCGTGGCATCCCAGCTTCTTCGAGATGCTGACCGTGATGGCTTTCGAATATTTCGCCAGCGTCGGCGTGGATATTGCCGTGCTGGAAGTCGGCATGGGCGGGCGCCTCGACGCAACGAACGTGGTCGAGCCGCTTATCTCGGTCATTGCCGATATCGCTCTCGACCATCAGAAGTATCTGGGCGACACTCTCGCTGAGATCGCTCGAGAGAAGACGGGCATCATCCGCGCAAACGGGGTTGTGGTAACGCTGCCTCAGCATCCGCAGGCCAACGATGTCATCGGACATGCCATTCTGGAGAAGAACGCGCGCGCGGTAAGCGCCGTGCAATACGTTCCGCCGGTGTCGCCGGGAGCGGCAACTTACCTGGCCGGGCACGCGGTGCCTGTGCCGGGACGCAACCGTTATCCGCTGACGGTGATGGGCGAAGAAATTGACGTGGATTCGCCGCTGGCGGGACGGCACCAGTTGCGCAACCTTGCGCTGGCAATTGCCACAGCCGAAGAGTTGGCGCAATTCGGCTTCAAAGTGTCGCCGAAGCAGATCGAGCAGGGCATTCGCGAAACCCACTGGGAGGGGCGGTTTCAGGTGCTGCCACCGTCGGCAGCGACGCATGGGCGCGAGATGGTGCTGGACGTGGCGCACAACCCTGCGGGCACATGGGCGTTGCGCTCGGCGCTGTCGGAGAATTTTTCCGGCCGCGAGCTGACCTTCGTCTTCGCCGCCATGCGCGACAAGCCGCTGCAGGAGATTGCCGAAATCCTGTTTCCTTTGGCTGAGCAGGTTGTGGTTACGCAGGTGGCCAATCCGCGCTCCGCGACCACCAGTGAGTTGTTGCAGGCAGCCTCGCGCACCGGGGCTTCGTTGTTCGCGGAGGACACGGTCGCGGCAGCGCTGGCCCGGGCGCACGAGCTGAGCAAACCTGACGGCGTGATCGTGGTAACCGGCTCGATCTTTCTGGTTGGCGAAGCCATGTCCCTGATGGGTTTGCAGGCGTGAGGCGATGAACACACAGGCACAAGAGGTGGCGCGGGCCGAGCAACGAAGGGGTTCCGTTTTCACCCGCTTGCGCTCGTATTTCGTGTACGTGCCGCTGGTCTATCTTTACACCCTGGTGCTGGGGATCCTGTCGCTGCTGTCGTCGTTGTTCGACCACGGCGGGCGGGTGCAGCACTGGTTTGCCCGCGTTTGGTCACGCATGATCCTGAAGACCGGTTCAGTTAGGGTGACTGTCGTGGGGCTGGAGAACATTGATCCGTCGCGATCCGTGGTGTATGCCGCGAACCATCTTTCCGCGCTCGACATCCCAGTGCTCTACGCCGGAATTCCGGGACAGTTCCGCATCATGGCGAAGAAGGAGCTGTTTCGCTATCCAGTGCTGGGCTGGCACTTGAAGCGTTCGGGACAGATTCCAATCGTGTACGGTGACGCGCATGCGTCGCTGCGCAGCTTGAACAAGGCCAGCGAGTCGCTGCGCCATGGGTTGCCGGTGATGGTGTTTCCGGAAGGCGGACGCAGCGAAACTGGCCAGCTGCAGTCGTTTCTGGGAGGCGCGTTTCTGGTGGCCATCCGCACCAAGACGCCGGTGGTGCCGATCGCCATTGTGGGCACGTACGAGATCCTGCCCATCAACAGCTTCCATGTGCTGCCCGGGCCGGTGGAGTTGATCATCGGGAAGCCGATCCCGACGGCAGGCATGCGCGCGCATGATATGGACAAGCTCGCCGCGCAGGTGCGAGATGTGATTCAGGAGATGTATAACGCACGGGCGAAAGATGCGCCGATGCCGTTGTCATCCTGAGCGACGAGCCCGCCGCGGCGGGCGAGGAGTCGAAGGACCCCTATGTTGACATGAAGCGCAAAGTCGACAAATTGATTGAATTGCCATGAAACCTCGCATTGCCATTCCGGTGCCGAACTCGACACGGCCGGACTATGTATCGCGTGCGTTGCCGCAGTATGAGGAGGCCGTGCGGGCGGCCGGGGGCGAGCCGGTCATCATCGAGGTGAAGGCCGAGAACTCGGAGATTGCGCAGGCGGTCAAGCTTTGCGATGGCGTGCTGCTGCCGGGCAGTCCCGCCGATGTCGATCCGGAAAAGTACGGCGCGGCGCATCATCCCAAGACAGCGCCCTCAGACGGGCTTCGCGACAACGCCGACGAACTGCTGCTGCAGGACGCTTACAACATGCGCAAGCCGGTCTTTGGCATTTGCTACGGGCTGCAATCGCTGAATGTGTGGCGCACCGGCACGCTCGACCAGGAGCTTCCCGAGGGGGTGAAACACGATGCGGGGCGCAAGGTTGCTCAGGCGCATCAGGTGCAAGTGGAGCCGCAGTCCAAGCTGGCGGCCATTCTGCGGGAGGCCGGCGCCCTGCCTGCGGGCGGCGCGATCGCCATGCCGGTTAACTCCAGCCATCATCAGGCTCCCGGCGTGCTGGGCGATGGATTGCGGCTGGTAGCGTGGTGTCCCGAGGATGGGGTGAAAGAAGCCGTGGAAGGGACGGCGCCCGATCATTTTGTGCTAGGAGTGCAGTGGCATCCCGAGCGCACCTATCAGGACGATGCAGCCTCGCGCGCCCTGTTTCGGGCGTTTGTCCAGGCGGCTGCCGAGTGGCATGCGCAGTTGGCCAGCAAGCAGCAAGATTTCGAATCGGTGGAGAGAGGCGGCGGCTAGCAACTTGAACGTAGCAATTAGTGATTAGCGCTGGCCGCGGCACCGAAATCCGCTACACCCACCTTAACCACCGTCTGAGGACGCCGCTCGGTCGCGGGCGCGTCCTTTTCCTTCGGTGCGGCAGGCGGCGCGATCTCCGCCCATACGCCGTACACCTTGTTGTTCAGCGCCGCTACGCCGATGTAATCGCCCAGGAAATCATCGCGCCGCGGGATGAACGCGTCTCGCGTCCAGGCGTAGTTGGCGAAAGCTCTGCCCGCCGTCGGTTGAGCGCGCGAGCGTGACGGTGGTCTTCTGGTTCTTGGGATCGAGCCGCCGATCATAGAAGATGATGTTGGCGGCGCCGGTCATCGGATCCACCGCCAGCCACTGGAAAAACTGGTCGGTGCCGTCGTGCGCGGGATTCGAGTTCACCCGCACCGCCTTGCTCCACGACTTGCCCCCGTCGTCCGAGGTCGCACAGTACACGCCGATGTCGCCATCGCGATAATCGCTCCAGGTGACATACAGCCGGCCTTTGCGGCCGTGACGCGGATCGATGGCGACTTCTGGAAAGCCGTTGGCACGGTCGAGGCCAGCCACGTCGAAATACAAGCGGAGCGGTTTGAATCACGCTGCGGCTCCTGGCGAATGTCTTGCCGCCGTCACGCGAGGAGGTGAACGCGATCGAGTTGCCGTCGGCCCAAACCGCGTACAGAGTGCCGTCGGCCGCGACCGCGCCGGTGAAGCCTTCCACCGCGCCGTTGTCGTCTCGCGGCAGTCCGTGATGCGTGCTGATGTCGATGGGCGTGGACCAGGTCTGCCCACCATCGGTGGAGCGCGAGAACAGAATGACCGACTCGTCGATGCGGAACTCGGTCCAGCCGACGTAGAGATTTCCCGCGTACTTGCTGTTGGTGTTGTCGGCGGCGATGTAGGGCTTGTCCTCGAAGGGAATGCCGGGCTTGGTTGGCTGGGCGATGACGGCGTGCGCTTCGGCCTCCCAGGTGGCGCCGCCATCGAGCGAGCGGCGCACGAAGATGCCGTTGCGCGTGGCGCCGTGCGCCCAGTAGTTGATGGTGCCCAGCTTATCGAAGGCGATGTAGCACAGGATCGCGGTTCCGCGCTTGTCGTAGGTCACCGACACGTCGCCGGAAATGCGATAGTCCTTGGGAGCCGTGCCGGTCGGCGATTTTCCAGGAGCTGCCCGCATCCTGCGAGTACGCCACGCTGGCGTTCGTCTGATAAGCCGCCACGAGTTGCGACGGATCTTTCGCGTTCACCGCGATCGAGGGCTCGTTGCGGTAGCCCGCTTCGGGGGTGATGGTGATGACGTTTCCCGGCACGGGAGGAAGTTGGTCGGCCGCACTGGCGGGAGCTGCCTGGTCCTGGGCCCGAACCAGGGGCGCGAGCAAGAAGAGTGTCAGAACAGAGAGTTTGGTTAGATGGGATCGCATTGTTTTGTTTTGTTATGTCCCGGGATAGTGTAGACGGTCAGTCCCAAAACCAGTCGATAGTGCTACTCCTTGCTAACCGATCGGATCTGAGTCAATATAGGGCCTCCTTCGACTCCTGCGGCGAACAGCGCCGGTTCGCTCAGAATGACAACCATCACCCTGCCTCCTCAAACGCGCCAAGGACAATTGTTTTTTGACCCTATCCTTTCGGTTTTTCTCGCTATCTCTTCAGATAGTGTTTGGTGCCGCCTCGTAGCCCTTCGCTGAATCTTGTCGCCTTACTCCCATCGATCTTGCGTCCGATTATGTGGCCTTGCGTCAACCACTTACCGAGGTACACAGAATCTCGCGCCAGCGGCAGCGCGGGGAAAAGGGCTTTGGAACTGAACCTGCTCTTATTCCGATCAAAGTGAACCTCACGGTTGCACCTTATCAAAGTAAATCTCAGCGGAGGATAATTATCATGAAGTCTCTCAGAATGCTCGTTCTCATGTTCGCAGTCGGTGCGTTCTCCCCATTCCTAATGCAGGCCCATGCTCAGCAGGAAGTTGACCCTGACCATTTCGATCAGCCTGCCTGCGGCCCAGGCCAAGGTGTCCCCGTCGAAGGCACAAGCCAGCCACCATGCATCCGCCAACCATCAAGCGGGCAAAGGCGTGAATACGGCAAGCAAGCACAGCAAGAAGTCGAAGCACCATCAGGTTCAAGCGTAACCAATCCCGTTTGCACACCGGTCTCTACCTTTGCGTTGAGGTCGGTCGAAGAGCGGGCTGATCGCCGGGCTGCGTCTGGAATCCAGCGCACTCGTTGCGGCTGCTATAGTAGGTGCCGCCGGGCGGCGGTTCCATGATGCAGACGAAGAAGGCTGAGTGGGGTAAGCGCATCGAGCGCGCAATCGATCTCGCAGGGCAGCATCCCAGCGCGGCCGAGATTCTTGCGTTCTATGCGCGAATTCTGGAGTTTCAGAAGGCGGTCTATGACGGCATCTCTTCGCTGTCTAGGCGCGACGGTTCTTTTCGCGAGCAACTCGACGTGGACATGGCGCTACAACAACTACCTGCCTTGCTCTCGCTCGTCCACAAGAGCGGCCCATCGAAACTGGCGCAGGAGGCGGTGGAGATCAGCGGCGCGTCTGCGGAGCAACAGCGTCAAGGGCTGAGCGATTTCCTGGAAGAGACAGAAGGCGATGGCAAGGAAACAAATTCGTTTTTCGCCCGAGTTCTGTTGCAACCGCAGGCCGAATATCTTGCCGCAATCCCGGCTGCGGAGTTGGCCGGATTCGCAGGCTCGGTGTGTCCGGTATGCGGCGCGAAGCCGCAGGTTGCGGTGTTGCGTCCGGAAGGCGACGGCGGGAAGCGCTTTCTGGTTTGTTCTTTCTGCCTGACGGAATGGGAGTTCCGGCGAATTCTGTGCCCGATCTGCGGCGAGGTCGATCATCAGAAGCTGCCACGCTATTCGGCCGCAGGCATCGCGGCAGTACGCGTCGAGGCGTGCGACAGCTGTCACTCCTACCTGAAATCAGTGGACATGACGGTGGACGGCCACGTCGTCCCGGTGGTGGACGAGGTCGCCACAGCGCCGCTCGACGTGTGGGCGATCGAACACGGTTTTAACAAAATCAACCTGAATCTGATGGGGTTCTAGGGCCAGGATCATGGAGCCCCTGCCGGGGCCCGGGTCAACTTTTCGGCCTACCCAGCGCTGGCGCGCTGGGCTAAACTGAGCCGCCCTGCGGGGCTGATTTGTTGCCACTTCATTCCACCCTCGCGAACAGAGCATAGTACTAACACAGACTCCGGCGCTGGGCTAACCTGAGCCACTCTGCGGGGCTGATTTGTTGCCACTTCATTCCACCCTCGCGAACAGAACATAAGTACTAACACAGACTCCGGCGCTGGGCTAAACTGAGCCGCCCTGCGGGCTGGATTTTAGCCAAGGTGATTCCTTCTTCCACCACAACTTTCTTGGCTGGCGACGTTAGTTGCGCGGCTGCAATCGCGGCAGGATAATCTCTCCGACTTCCAGCGCCGATTTCGCAAATCCGTTTTTTCGCACTCTTTTCCGACCCGGTTCATTTCCCAGCCATCCCTTTTAAGGTGTCGTGAATCCATTTGACCGGCACGGGTTTGCCGTTATACGCTGTTGCCCGTTGTTTGGGTTTGGATGTGGGTTCCTCGTCGTATCGCGAACGGCCGGGTAAAGATGTGGACCACATTGCGCACACGTTCTTCGCTCTTCTACCTTCGCGCTTATCAAGCGCTTCTGTTGTATCCCTACATCAATTCACGGTCTCGAGTCTTTCGTTATGGAGGGCTGCGTAATGGATGTATCTAGACGAGCATTCTTTAAGACCGGCATTGCAGGCGCCGTCGGGATTACGGTTTTCGGCTTCGATGCGCAGCCGCTGCTGGCGCAGGCCGGGAGCCTGAAGATTTCGCGCAGCACGGAGACGCGCAGCACCTGCCCGTACTGCTCGGTGAGCTGTGGAGTCATCATCCACACCATCGGCGACAAGGCGAAAAACGTCACGCCGCAGGTGATTCATGTGGAGGGCGATCCCGATCACCCGATCAATCGCGGCACGCTTTGTCCCAAGGGCGCGTCGCTGCAGCAGGACATTCAGAATGATCGCCGCCTGCTGAAACCGCAGGTCAGGCGTCCGGGTTCCGACCACTGGGAAGACATTTCGTGGGACCAGGCGATTGACGAAATCGCGCACTGGACCAAGAAGACACGCGACGCCACTTTTATTGAAACGGATGCCAAGGGCCAGACGGTGAACCGCCTGGAGTCGGTGGCGTTCACCGGCGGCTGCACCGATACCAATGAGTTCAATTATCTGGTCGTGAAGACGATGCGAAGTTTGGGGGTGGTGTGCCTGGAAAACCAGGCACGGGTTTGACACGGCCCCACGGTCTCAAGTTTGGGACCAACTTTCGGACGCGGGGCGATGACCAACGGCTGGATCGACATCAAGAACACCGACATGATGTTGATCATGGGCGGCAATCCAGCTGAGAACCATCCCTGCGGTTTCAAGTGGGTGGTGGAAGCCAAGCGGAACCGCAACGCCAAGATTATTTGTGTCGATCCGCGATTTACGCGCACGGCGACCCAGGCCGATCAGTTCCTGCAAATCCGTGCCGGCACTGACATCGCCTTTCTGGGCGGCCTCATCAATTACGCCCTTGCGCACGACCGCGTGGCCAAGGAATATCTGGTCAACTACACCAACGCGGCCTTCCTGATCAAGGAAGGTTTCAAGCTGCCGGAAGATGGTTTGTTCTCGGGCTTTGACGACGCGTCCAAGGTCTACAACAAGGCGACGTGGAATTACCAGGAGGGTGGCAACGAGACGGGCAAGTTTGTTCCGGCCGCAGCCGGCGAGAAGCCGGCCCCCGAAGTGAAGCCCGCCGTCATGCCAGTCTCGGCTCCCGCAAAAGGAGCTCCGGGCACTCCGCCGCCTCCACCCTCGCTGCCTCCCAACATCGCCTATGATCTGTCGCTGCAAAATCCGCGCTGTGTGTATCAACTACTGAAGGAGCAGTATTCGCGCTACACGCCCGACATGGTGGAACGGATTACCGGCATCCCGCAAGATCAGCTGCTGAAGGCCTACGATCTGTACACTTCGGTGCGCAAGGACGGCGATACAAAGAAGGTCGCCACCATCATCTACGCGGTGGGTTGGACGCAGCATAGCTTCGGGACGCAAATCATCCGCACGGCGGCGATGATTCAGTTGCTGATGGGCAACGTTGGCCGGGCCGGCGGCGGAGTGAACGCACTGCGCGGACATTCAAACATCCAGGGTGCGACCGACATGGCGGGAATCTTCGACATCCTTCCTGGCTACCTCAAAATGCCGATACCGGCCGACAAGGACTTGAAGAGCTTCCTGGAGCGGGTTACGCCCAAGGCGGCGAAGCCCAAGGAATGGGATTCGTTTAACTACTGGTCGAATACCCCCAAGTTCATGGTGTCGTTCCTGAAAGCGATGTATGGGAACAATGCCACCAAGGAAAACGACTTCGGTTTTCAGTGGTTGCCGAAGCTTGACCGCAACTACTCCTGGGTCAATATCTGGAACGACATGTACGAGGGCAAGGTCAAAGGGTTCTATGCCTTCGGCATGAACGGCGTGATGATCGGCCCCGATACGCAGAAGAACATTGACAGCCTGAAGAAGACCGATTTCGTGGTGGTGTGCGAAATCTATCCCGACGAGACCAGCAGCTTCTGGATGGCGCCGGGAATCACTGCGGACGAGATGAAGACGATCAACACCACGGTCTATCGGCTGCCGGGAGCCGGGTTCGCCGAGAAGGACGGCACCTTCGTCAACTCCGCGCGCTGGCTGCAATGGAAGAACGTAGCGCTTCCCCCGCCGGGAGACTGCCGCCTCGACCAGGACATTCTGGCGCAAATCTTCCTCAAGATCCGCGACCTGTACCAGAAGGAGGGGGGCAAGTTCCCCGATCCGATTCTGAAGGCATCGTGGACGTATACGCTTCCGGCACATCCCTCGCTGTCGGAGGTGGCGAAGGAAATCAACGGCAAGGCGCTAGCTGACTTTACCGACGAGAAAACCGGCGACGTCGTTCAAGGCCGGACAGCAGCTTCCAGGGTTTGCCATGCTGCACGACGACGGCACCACCATGTGCGGCAACTGGCTGTACTGCGGCTCCTGGACCGAGGCCGGACCTATGCTGCAGCGGCGCGGAACCGAGGACCCATCGGGGATGGGAGTCTATCCCAACTGGGCGTGGTCGTGGCCGGCGAACCGGCGTGTACTGTACAACCGCGCCTCCTGCGATCTGAGCGGAAAGCCGTGGGACCCGTCGCGCAAGCAGGTCTGGTGGAACGAGACGGCCCAGAAATGGGTGGGCAATGATGTTCCCGACTTCAAGCCGGATTCAAAGCCGGAAGAACATATGGGGCCGTTCATCATGAATCCGGAAGGGATTGGCCGCATCTTTGTGCCGCTGGGCGCGATGGCCGATGGGCCCTTCCCGGAATACTACGAGCCTATTGAGAGCCCGATTGCGAATCCGCTGCATCCCAACCAGTCCAACAATCCAGTGGTGAAGAAGTTCAAGACGCCGATGGACAAGTACGGGACCGTCAAGGAAGGCTACAACCTAGTCTGCACTACCTACCGGCTTACCGAGCACTATCACTACTGGACGAAGAACAATCCCATGAATGTGCAGTTGGTGCCGGTGCCGTTCGTGGAGATTCCTGCCGAACTGGCAGATGATATGGGCATCCGCGGCGGTGACAAGGTGAAGGTGACCAGCG
Source organism: uncultured Acidobacteriaceae bacterium (assembly GCA_963760415.1). Lineage (GTDB taxonomy): Bacteria > Acidobacteriota > Terriglobia > Terriglobales > Acidobacteriaceae > Bog-257. The sequence continues at coordinate 390,071 of CAVXDA010000018.1, forward strand.
CGCGCGGCGATTACATTGCCAAGGCGATGGTGACCAAGCGCATCAAGGCCATGATGGTGGACGGCAAGAAGACCTACCAGATCGGGATGCCGATCCACTGGGGCTTCCTGGGCATCGCGGAAGATTTGGACCGGACCGCCAAGAAGATGGTGAACACGATAACACCGACCGTCATTGACCCCAACGCTTACACACCGGAATTCAAAGGCTTCCTGGTGAAGCTGGAGAAAGTGTAAAGGAGGGACGAGATGGGTGATCGCAACACATTACGAATCCAGCAAATCTCGGCCCATCCTGGGCCGGTGCCCGGCGAGGGCACACAACGGCAGGACAAGGTGTGCAAGCTCATCGACACCACGACCTGCATCGGTTGCAAGGCGTGCGAGGTGGCCTGCGTCGAATGGAACGACATGCCGTTCCAAACCACGCAGTTCGACAACACCTACCAGACGATGCCCGACACCGACTGGAATTACTGGAACCTCATCAAGTTCAACGAGGACCAGCACAACGATGGCAGCTTCGCCTGGTTGATGCGCAAGCACCAGTGCATGCACTGCGCCGATCCCGGCTGCCTGCGGGCCTGTCCCGCCGACGGCGCCATCGTGCAGTACTCCAACGGCATTGTGGATTTCCAGCAGGAGAACTGTATCGGCTGCCAGTTCTGTGTTTCGGGCTGCCCCTTCAACATCCCGAAGTTCAACTCCAGCACCAAGAAGGTTTACAAGTGCACCCTGTGCTCGGACCGGGTGGGAGCCGGGTTGGAGCCGGCTTGCATCAAGTCGTGCCCCACCGGCTGCCTGCACTTCGGCACCAAAGAGGACATGAAGTTCCTGGCTGAGGGCCGCGCAAAGCAGTTGCGCGACGTCTCCGGCTTCAAGGACGCCGGCGTGTACGATCCGGAAACCATCGGCGGCACCAGCGTTATTTACGTGCTGCATGACATCACGAAGCCCGAGAAGTACGGCAACCTGCCGGCGAGCCCCAGGATTCCGCTGGCGTTCACGATCTGGAAGAGCATCTTCAAGCCCATCGGACTGTTCGGCGCCATGCTGGGCTTCGTGGGCGTGGTGATGCACTATGTCTTCGAAGGTCCGCGGCGGACGCAGCCCACACCGCCGGTGAAGCTCATCGACCCGCCGCCGCAGCCCGCGGGGAAGGAGAACTAGATGGCGACCACGGCCAATCGCTTCGTCCACCGCACCAACGCCATTGACCGCCTTGGGCGTACGGTTGTCTACGCGGGCGAACTTTTGCGGCATCCCGTATACACCCGGTTTCTCCACTGGATGGTTGGGATCTTCTTCTTCTTCGCCTTGCTGTCGGGGTTCGGCATCTATCTGCCGTGGATCTTCCGCTTCTTTACGCCCCTGTTCGGTGGCGGGGCCATGACCCGCTTCCTGCATCCCTGGTTCGGTCTGGGTTTCGTCTTCTTCTTTGCGTTGCAGGCGCTGAATTGGTGGCAGGTCATGACCTGGACTCCCGCCGATTCGCGCTGGATGAAGCACATTAAGCAATATGTCACGCGCAGCGACTCGGCGGAATCCCCAGAGACCGGCTTCTTCAACGCCGGGCAGAAGATGCAGTTCTGGGAGATAGTCTGCGGCTGTATCGCCTATCTCATCACCGGCATCATCATGTGGTTCCCGACGACGTTCGGCCGCATCCTGGTCTCGATCTCGTACGTGATCCACGACCTTTCCGCGCTGATCATGCTGTTTGGGATTTTCTTTCACGTCTACCTCAGCACCTTCGGTGAGCCTGGCACGATTCAGGCCATGACCCGCGGGACGGTGAGCGAAGGGTGGGCGTGGACCCATCATCCGGCATGGTACAAGGCCGTCACCGGCCGCGATCCGCAGCAGGCCCTGAAGGAGGCAGAAGCCGAAATGGCAGCCCGCGAGCGGGGCGACGGCTGATCCATTGCACCCCATCGGGTCGGATACAATAACCCAACTAGCGTCCCGCCTCACGCGGCGAGAAGTGTGAGTGCCTGGAACTTCCGGCCACTGAAGTTCCGCCTCCATGCGCAGCCATGAGCCTGACAAGGGGTATTGTCCCAATGCGAATGCTGGGAGTTCTGCTCTGTTATAACGATGGTGATTTTCTTGAAGACGCCATCCGTTACCTGCTGGAACAAAACCACGACTTGATAGTGTGGGACCATGGTTCGACTGATGAAACCCCTTCCATCATACGGCAATATGAGGGTGAGATGCTGGAAACCCGCTATTTACCCAGGCACTTCGACTTCTACGAACTCTATCCCGCGATGTCCCGGCATTTGATGGAGAACTATACATCCACTTATGACTGGATTTCATGGCCTGACCAAGATGAGATCCTGGAAGGCCCCTCTCGGTCTAAGCCTTATCGGGAATGGGTGAAAGAGGTCCTTGCTTCATCTTGTAGCTGGATCCAATTTAATAACTACAACTATTGGTTCACCTCTTCCGATGACCCGGCCATCAAATCCCCATCGGCCCGGATCCGGCACTACTCTATTTTCCCCGATTGTGCACCTAGGATTCGCGGCTGGAGAGGTTCCGCCACAAATATCCGCATTTTTAATCACAATCCGCCGCTGGGAGACCCCTGGCCGGAGCGTTTTAACTTACGTCATTATTCGATGCGTTCGCGCCCGCAGATGCTGGCACGCTTACTCAAGGATAGGGCTGAGCTGAGGCGCGGCGGCGACAACTATCACTATGACAACATGAAACTCAATATGGATCGTCTCACCATTAGCCCCGATTGCCTGCATTACGACAATGGGCATGCGGAGCTTGATCCTACACCCACTTTTAACTGGCGCTCAATTTACGGTTTTGGTCCGCCGCCAGACCCGGCGCCCTGAAGCAAATTGTTTATCCAGGAGCTTACAGCGGTGAAGGTGTTAGGGATGTTTGCCGGCATCTCCTGTGGATGCTGTCTGTAGTAGTCAAAACCTAAGGGAACATACTCCGCGACGTACTCAGCATAGTGTCTCTGCAAGAGGTCGGAGTCAGGATCCAGGTGGCCTACCAGACATAATCCAGTGGGGGCGGTCTTTATAGTAACCAGACGCAAGTCTGGACGGTGGACTTTGAGACACATGGCCAGTTTCCAGACATCGCCGCTGTAGAAGTGAGTAGTACGGGCCCTTTCGGATGTCACCCGATCGAGGGGTAGACAATCATGCAGCATAACGATCGACTTGCGACTGGAGAGCCTCTCCAGGTGAACGAAGTCCAATAAAGCCTGCTCAAACAGGTGAAGCCCATCGATGAAAGCGAGCGAGAAGTGGGGAGCACCTAACAACCGGGGAATGTCATAGCGCTGAAAGAAGGTGTCGCTAGAAATCGACAGGACTTGAGTGAGCGAGGACAAAGGCTCTGCCAGATCGGGAGCCGGATCGACGGCCACACATCTGGTATCGGGCAGCGCCGCGCGCAGGGAGTCTCCTCGACGAAATCCAATCTCCACATAGTTTACTGGCCTGAGAATTTCGTGGATCCAGTGCAAGACAGTGTAATAGTCGGGACCAGGCAGCGCATCGGCTGCCTGCTGTAGATGGACCTTCAGGAGTTCGTCGTCGTATTCAGCCGGGGACTGGACCACCCCGATACTATAGACATGGGTGATTGCAGTCGGCAACCCGCCTTTGAACGCGCTTATTCTCGCTGTTGCTTGCCGTGGTAGACGGGACCTATGGGAATTTTGGCCACCTGAGACTTTCGTCGTTCGAGTATGGCCGACGGACGGACCTGGGGCGCTTTCACACGACGCTGCTCGTGTTTTCACAGTACAGACTTGCCTTGCTGCTACTCGCCTTTCAAGGCCCACGAGGCGACCGCGTTTGGCGTTCCGTTGGTCGTTGCGGCGCATGAATCGGCGCGACTCCGTTGATTGCCTGGTGGAGAAGACGCTGTGACATTCGCGGAGCATTGGCTCCCAGCTATTCGAACCGGGAAAACGCGGGGGGGGTTGCCGCCTACCGAATAGCAACCGGTCAGGACACAACGTGGCAGCCCCATGTAGAATCGATGCTGTTGGGGACCACGCAGGGGGAGAACCTGGGCCAAAAGCATCACGTTGAGTTGCGGCGATAGAAGGTTGCTAACCCTTCATGATAATAGCAGCCCAGGAATCGGTTTCGCTTGAGTTCTCCTCACAAAATCGACTTAGGACAAGCTTGGCCGTCTTCGCCGACAGCATCAACCGGGCATATAATGAAACTCTCCGTATTGCTGCATCAGGAGAACAATGGACAATCCTTTTACAGGTCATAATATTCGGCTAGACGATGGCTCCGAGACTAATCCTGCCATCGGGCTAACCATAGATACCCATCCTCATTTTCAGGCGGCCCGCCGTCTCCTCAGAGTTATTTATCCGGATGGAGTAACGGGAAAGAGCATTCTAGACATCGGCTGCCTTGAGGGCGGCTACACGTTAGAGTTTGCAAGACTGGGCATGCTTGCTACTGGGATCGAAGTGCGCGAGAGCAATTATCAGAACTGCCTTTACGTTAAGCAGCGAGTCGACCAGCCCGGCCTCACATTCGTAAAAGATGATGCGATGAATATTGGCAACTACGGATCCGTCGATGTGGTATTTGCGAATGGTATCCTGTACCACCTGGACCGGCCCAAGCAGTTCCTTAAAGCTGCCTCTGCGATCTGTCGAAAGGTTATTTTCCTCCAGACACACTTTGCAACAGCCGAAGCATCCCCCGGAAATTCAGCCTTCGGGCTTTCTGAGATCGCCTCAAATGAAGGACTGCTCGGGAGATGGTACCATGAACATGACAAGACCCAGCGAGAGGATTTAGACAAACTAAAGTGGGCGTCGTGGTCTAACAAAAAGTCGTTCTGGATCTGCAAAGAGCAGCTGATCTTTGCCATCGAGGACGTTGGATTCGATGTCGTTATCGAACAATATGATGCTCTCGGTGATATTCGTCAGGATATGACGGGTGGCTATTATGTCCAGCAGAATCGCTCAATGTTTGTCGGGATTAAGTCGGAGATCTGAGGTTTCTCGCGGTATGCAGGTCAATCTGACGGGCGTTAAGTGGCAGAGGAACCAAGAGCGTTCCTACCAGACTTCTATGGCCGGCGGTTGGTGGTGATGGCGGTCATAAGCTATGTGAGGAAATTGGCGATGTTGACGCGTGCAGGCCGCAGGATGCGTCCTGATGACTTCCCGCGAGAGTTTGATCCGGTTTGCTACAAAACGACCTACCGGGACCTGAGCCACTTGGATTCCGACGGCTTGCTCCGGCACTGGCAGCTTCATGGCATTAGAGAAGGCAGGCGCGCCAATCAGCTCAGTAATCGAAACGAATTTGTAAAGCTGATACCGGCAAATAGTAGAGTGCTTGAAATTGGCCCCTTCAATGCTCCATTGAAGAAGGGCGTGAATGTTAAGTACTTCGACGTGCTCGATAAACAAGGATTGATAACGAGGGCGCAGAGCATCGGCTTCGAGATCACCAATATCCCGGATGTTGACTTTGTGTCAGCAGAAGGAGACTTGGCAACGGTCCACGAGAAATTCGACTTCGTGCTTAGCAGTCATGTGTTCGAGCATCAGCCCAATCTTATAAAGCATCTGACTGATATTCACAATCTGCTTGACGACGATGGTTACTATTGTCTGCTCGTGCCGGACAAGCGGTATTGTTTTGATCATTTCATTCCTGAGACTAATCTGGCTCAGATTATGGAAGCTAACGTCAACAACAACGTCCGTCATGTGTTGAGAAGTGTGATCGAATGCAGGGCGCTAACAACCCACAACGAGTGCTTGAGGCATTGGCAGGGCGATCATGGCGACCCCACTGCATCGCTTCGGGAGCGATGCGAAGCGGCTATATCGGAATACAGGAACTCGCAGGGCAGATATATCGATGTGCACGCATGGTATTTTACGCCGGAGTCGTTTCGGAGCATCATCGCGTCGCTGAATCAACTTTGCGCGGTATCTTTTGATACAGTTAGGGTCTATTCAACACAGTATGGATTTAATGAGTTCTGGGCGGTCCTGCAGAAAAAGGGGGCAGCGGTGTGACTTTGCTTCAGCGAGTCGCGTGACTTAACGGTTCAGGTCAGGGACCTGGATCGTCTGTAGACGGCAGACCTCTCTTCCCTTTGATACGTTGATAACACCGTAAACGTCCAGTCGCCCACTGGTATCCGGGAGCTTGGCGTATGCAATCCAACCGCTCCGCAGCGCCCGGTTTGAACGGATTGCGTTCACAACGTCTGGCCGCTGTTCTCCCGAAATGCCGAGCCCGACAATCTTGCCTTCAGCAACAAGTAGCAATGTCCTCACTGGCCTTCGCGTTCGCCGATCGACGATCCAACCTTGTAGCTTGACGTCTTGTTGGCTGGCATCGGGCTTCGATACCACATCTACATATCCGGTGCATGTATCTGGAGGCATGACCGCATAGCTTTGGTCGAACGCTTGACCAAGCTGCCCCGCTATCGAAGTAGAGAACAGCGATAAATGGTGTGCCTGCAGGTAACCAAGATGAGTCCAATTGACGGGGAAGGGAAAGATCGCAGTCTGTAGAAGGTTCTCGTCGTGCGATGCTGTGATGGCGCGCTTCGGCATTGCACTCGGATGGCTTGCGACCGACCAGGCGACGTTGATCGGCTGGAAGCCTGGCGATGAGTTCGCCAAAACGCGGGCCGGTGGCAATTAACTCGCAAGTACAGCCGGCCAGCTCTTGTTAGTTTTCCCTTGGCGCAGGGCTACTTCTTCGGGCCGACCTTTCCCTGGACAGTGACCCCAAGAGCTGGCGGCTCGAACCGGATCAGACCTCTCGGTGGTGACGCTAGGTTTAGGTTTTGATCGAACTCCAGGTGTGACTCATCGCTGTCAGTGTTGCCCGTGACGGGGAGAGAGTCGCCAACAGCTGGAATTCCTCACGGTGTACTCCAGGATGGAGTCCTGCTACAGGGAGTCACAGGTGTCAAGCCCCCCTAGGGCGCGGGATCACCGTAGTATTGACAGATTGCCAGCCCGGGCGTCTCTTAGGTCCAACATCTTCGATCACGTCATACCGCGTCGATCTTCCTTTTCGCACCTCGGTTACAAACTTCAGAGTGGCATCGACAGCGACTTATGGTAGGGTAGCAGTCCCAATTATATTCGCGTCATCCGTTACCGATTTGCGCTCGCGTCGCGCGACCAACATCACCTGATATCCGAACAAGCCCGGCATTATACGTGTGAGCACACCGAGGGTCCAGTTGATGAACCTAAATAGTACGCCCGTCGGTGCAATCCCCAGCGCCAACGCAATCGGGACCACCGTCATCCTTTCTGCCACGATCGCGTATCCGGCTCTGGTCAGTAGCTGCCGCGCCGTCTTCCTGGTGTACCACCGAATATGCGTGTTGTCGAGGATGCCGCGATCAGCGTAATTGAAGCTTCCGAACAACAGCGAAAGACGTACACTAAAGTTCGCGACGTTCGGAACCGAGACGATCACTTGGCCATCCTCATGCAGCAACTGGTGGCCCTGTTGCAGTATCTGTTCCGGGCTGTACAGGTGTTCGAGTATGTCCAGCAGCAGAATACGGTCGAAGCGTTTCCCATTCAGGCGCGGTATGACCCCGTCTAAACCTTGGTTAAGGTCCACGCTGAAGTAGTCGCACAGAGCAGCCCGTTCGGAGACGTCAGGCAGCGCGTCGATACCGGTGACGCGGTTCCCCTGCTTTGCGATTTCGGCAGCGAAGAAACCTTCTCCGCAGGAGATGTCGAGTACGTCCTGGTTCTTTCCGACCATCTGCTGAGCATAATAATGACTGGAATACTTGCTGTGCTTGATGGGATAGTGAATAAAATATTCCTGAAACTCTGGGTAACATCGGCTCGACCACGCCGTCTTCTTGTACCGACGAACCGCCTGGAAGACGTTCCATGCATAGGTCATGCCGTTTAAGTATTGGAGCTCGGTGCCGTAATAGGTTGGTATCGGTACCTCTTTGATCTTATAGTGCTGGTGGTTAAGCTTGATGATGATTTCAGTGTCGAAGTGAAAGTCATCAGTCATGTTAGTGAAGTCGAGTTTGCTAAGTGCAAGTAGGTTATACGCGCGATAACCAGTGTGGAACTCGGAAAGCTTCATTCCCAAAGCTCGGTTCTCAAAAGCGGTAAGGATGCGATTTCCAAGATACTTGTAGAACGGCATACCGCCGTGGACAGGACCACCGTAAGTCTTGGTCATGCGGGAACCGAGTACTGCGTCCGCCTCACCTGACACGATTGGGCGGTATAGGTGGCTGAGTATCTCCGGAGCATACTTACCATCGCCATGCAGTAGCACGACGACGTCAAAGCCCTTGTCAAGGAAATACTGATACGCAGCCTTCTGGTTCCCACCATAACCAAGGTTTTTCGGATGCGTAAGGACCTGCAATTTGGGCAAACCGCGCAGTGTCTTCAAGCCAACAGCCAGCTCGTAGGTGTGGTCCTGGCTGGCATCATCGAAAACGGCGATCTCCTCAACATTGCTCCACACGTCTGGAGTAATCCGCTTTAGCACTTTGGTAAACGTGGTCACCGCGTTGTAAGTGACGATCAGTATGCCAATGCGCTTGCCGTGATTGCTTGCAAGGGATGCCTCGTTCTGCAGTAAGCCCCCGAACAGAGGCTCCGGCTCGAACGGGAAACGGGAGATGTCGGTCGCGGTTGATGAGAAAGTCGGCTTTGCGGTGCGGCTCATGTAGAGAAGTGCTTATCCTTTATTTCTATTGTAACGCGGCCTTCGCCGCCGAAGGCGAGGACAAGCAGCTACTCGAACGGTGTAATTCGCAGCACGGGTGAACCATTGGCAGGGTCACCGGTCATGTATACTAGGCGATTCTACGCGACTCTACACGGGTTAAGACACCCATCCAAGACAGACGCGTTGCACCCAACTAGGCATCGTGCTTAGCGGCGATTGGATGAGGCCACGACGATGTAGCCGCGGATTTTGGCACACTCGAACGACTGGTGATGATTCGCCTTGAAGGACGGAAGACATGCAGCGCATTAGTCCTGCTACGGAGCCGGCGGGATTCCGCAGGACCGCGACCGCGGACACTGCCAGGCCTAGATTCTGGCCTTGGCTGTCGGCGGCGGGTTTGCTGATCGCGGGCTGATTGAAAGCAGAACATGCCAACATACATTGGCCAGTTGCGTCCAGCAAAGAACTGCATGTTGACGATCAGTAGAGTCAGACACAATCCGGTGTTCATTGTGCTGCGCCCAGATCCACGTGAAAGGTGACCTGTGGATCCAGTCGATGTACCTATCCATCTCATCCATTTCGTCCCAGAAAGGAACACTCGAATATCCTACCCGCATTAAATCGACTGTAGCGGCCATGGTTGATATTCCGAAAAGGAGAAAGAAATGGCCAAAACGACTACCCGCCCCAAAAATAGGGCCAGGTTGTCTCAGGAGCCTTTGTGTCCATGCCGGACCCAGGGGCGTCGGGATCGTGAGCGAGCCCTCGGTCAGCCAGGTTAAAAATCATGCTAATAAGAATACTCACAAGTGTGGAGCTGTGCTAGAGGTCGGTGGTGTCTCAGTTGAGCCACTATCAAGAGGTGACGGGCGGTTCGAACTCTGGGCACCGAGGTCGCCGTCAAGTCGCGATTTCAGCCCGACAAGTGCGACACCCGTTTCTTGGGGAGAGTGAACAAGGCACAAGCCTGGCAGTGCCTACGCTCGCCGATTTGCCCCGCGATTGTTAAATAGATCTGTTCGAATGAGTGTTTTTCATCGACTGTCTTCCTCGCGAATAATCGCGAGACCGGCCAGGCGACTGTTTCGAGTATGTCGATTGCTGCCTTATTTTGTACCTATGTTCCGCGGGTGATCCTGAATGAAGTATGTCTGGGATTAGCGATTCCGACTGTTTCGACGTGAAAATGTCGGTGACTTCGCCTATTCGGATGGAAAGAAGTCGAGGCGAGATTGCTGGATGCCGTTTTGCAGGCCCGGGATCGCAGCACCTTCTCTCCGGAGCTGGTCAAAGCGATCCATGACTGGCCTAGTGAGTATTATTTCAGCCCCCTTCGTCACTGTCTGGTGCGGCCGCTGGGCATCAAACCCGGAGACAGGGTCCTCGAAGTCGGATGCGGTTGCGGCGCAATCACACGGTTTCTGGGCGAACTTGGGGCACAAGTGGTTGCCGTCGAAGGCAGCCTGGCTCGCGCTCGCATCGCTGCCGAGCGATGCCGCGACCTGACCAACGTTCGCGTTTTTGTAGATGATTTCCTCGCCTTCGAGGCCGATTGCCAATTTGACTGGATACTTCTGATCGGCACTCTGGAGATGCGGCCCGGTTTTCGCATGGACCCCAATCCCGACCAACACTATTTGTCTTCAGCAACACGCCTGCTCGCGGCTGGCGGGAGAGTCGCTGTCGCCATTGAAAACAAACTGGGTCTTAAATACTTCAATGGTTGCGGTGAAGATCATGTAGGCGTTCCTTTTCTTTGGTGTTCAAGACCTCTACGATAAGGGAGGAGTGCGCACTTTCGGACGGCGGGAACTAGTCGAGCAGCTCTCCGCTGCAGGCCTTGCTCACACTTATTTCTATTATCCTTTCCCCGACTACAAACTACCGGCGGTCATCCTCGCTGAGGGCGGTTTGTCGGACGCTGCTTTCGATCCCCTCGATCTGCTGGTTCGTTGCCATGGGCGGGACTACACGGGCTTACCTTACCGCGCATTCGACGACGCGCTGGCGTTCTCGAGCCTGCATAGCAATGGTCTACTGGCAGACTTGAAGCAAACCTGTTCCTGGTGGTTGCAAGCACTGAAGCTGCTCCGCCAAATTGCCCTCGTAGGAGCTTGCGGTTGCCTTCTCCGTCCAGCGCACGCCTGACCTGGCTACGCAAACCAAAATTGTCCGTCAGGAGGGACAGATACGCGTCCGGAAGGACACGGTGCGCCAGGCGACGTCGGCCGGTGCGGCCGGGCGGGCGCGGACGGTCGGATTCGTGCCCGGCGCCGCATTCGCGGTGGCCGCCGAAGCGTGGCGGCGGGCCGGCGGTTTCGATGCGAGCTACTTCCTCTACAACGAGGACGTGGACCTCTGCCTGCGCCTGCGCCGCCTGGGCTGGCAGCTGTTCTTCGCCCCGGAGATGGTGGCGGTGCACAGGCTGGGCGCCGTGACCGGCTCGGCGGCGCGCTCGCCGTTCTACCTCGAGCACATGGCGGCGACGCGCTTGCGTCCGTTCCGGCCGCTCGCGTACCGGCTGTATCTGGCGGCCGTGCACTCGGGCTACGCGATCCTGCGGTCGCTCTGGTACCGCGCGCGCGGTGCGCGGCGCAGCCGGCCGCGCCGCGGCGACCGCGATCCTGCGCGGCCACCGGAATGCGCTCCGGAAGCTCAAGACCGGCCTCGGACTGGTTGAAGCGCGTCCGCCTTCGGCGCCCCATTCCGGTCCTATGTCGGGGTGGGGCTCGTCCCCGCCCGGCGCGGTCCATGCGTTGCCGCCACCGGCCCGCGGGCGGCCGCAAGGGCCGCCCCTGCGCCGGAAAGCAGCGGCCGCGAGGTCGGTCCGAGAGACCGAGTCCGCGTAACCACTTGACAACCCCGGGCGCAGGTCCTAGAGTGTTAGCAGTCTCGTATGGCGAGTGCCAGCTTGACTGACCAGAAAACGTAAACATAAGAAAGAGGGAGGGTTAAGCATATGAACGTTCGTCCACTCCATGATCGGGTTCTCCTCCGCCGCCTGGAAGAGAAAGAGGTGGTGAAGGGCGGGATCATCATCCCCGACACCGCCAAGGAAAAGCCGCAAGAAGCCGAAGTGATCGCGGTCGGCCCCGGCAAGCTCGACGACAACGGCAAGCGGATGCCGATCGACGTCAAGAAGGGCGACCGGGTCCTGGTCGGCAAGTATTCGGGCTCGGACATCAAGATCGACGACCAGGAATACCTGATCGCGCGCGAGGACGAGATCCTCGGCGTGCTGGAAAAGTAAGGGAGGCTCGAGATGGCAAAGCAGATTGTCTACGCAGAGGACGCCCGTCAGGCGATCCTGCGCGGTGTCAACAAGTTGGCCGACGCGGTCAAGGTGACGCTCGGCCCCAAGGGCCGTAACGTCGTGGTGGAGAAGAAGTTCGGCTCGCCCGTGATCACCAAGGACGGCGTGACCGTCGCCAAGGAGATCGACCTCGAGGACAAGCTACGAGGACATGGGCGCGCAGATGGTGCAAGCGAGGTCGCCTCCAAGACCTCCGACGTGGCCGGCGACGGCACCACGACCGCGACGGTGCTGGCCGAGGCCATCTATCCGCGAGGGGGTCCGCAGCACGTGGCCGCGGGCGCGAAGCCCGATGCGCACTGAAGCGCGGGATGGACATGGCCGTCGAGGACGGCGGTCGAGGCGATCACTCAAGGGCCTCGCCGTGCCGGTCGCGGGCAAGGCGATCGCCAGCAGGTCGGCACGACCGTCGGCCTCGAACTGCGGACGAGGAGGTCGGCCAGATGATCGCCGAGGCGACGGAGAAGGTCGGCAAGGACGGCGTGATCACGGTCGAGGAGTCGAAGACCATGGACACGCAGCTCGAGATCGTCGAGGGGATGCAGTTCGACCGCGGCTACCTTTCGCCGTACTTCGTGACCGACGCCGAGCGCA
>CAVXDA010000019.1:0-119329 GCA_963760415.1 uncultured Acidobacteriaceae bacterium
CGGAGTAGCGCCGCTCTTTCACCAGGCGCTCTTCCTCCTCGGCGATGGCGCGGCGATCCACCACTACGTCTTCTTCCGTGACGTCGAGCTTGATAATGCGGCAACGAATTTCCTGCCCAACCAACGTCTCCATTCGGCGGCATCGCGGGTTCCGCTGCGCGAAGCCGGCAGGAACGCTCGCACTCCCACATCCACATTCAAACCACCTTTGACCACGGCCGTCACGGTGCCCACAATCGTCGCCTTCTCGGCAAACGCCTGCTCCAGCGCTGGCCAGTCTCTGGCCTGCGAAATCATGGTGCGCGAGAGCTGGTAGTAGCCTTCGGGATCGCGCCCTTTGACCGAGACCGGAAATTTGTCGCCAGGTTTAACGGTTTCGCCCCCGCTCTGAAATTCCGCCAGTGGCAGAATGCCCTCGCTCTTGTAACCGATGTCGAGAAAAATCGACTCGGCGGAGATGGCAACCACCGTGCCTTCGAGCTGTTTGCTGCCATCTTTCATCCGGCGCGAGTGGCTTTCCTCGTATTGCGAAAGAATGTCTTCGAAAGATTCAGTGGATTCAGGAGTCGGTTGAGGTTTCGAAGTGTTTGAGTCGGACATGAAAGGGTACAGCCTCAATTGTGAAGCGATTTCGAGTAGGATAACACTCCGCATTTGGAGTTGCGGGCAGGGTGCCCACGGCCGTTGCTGTCGCGGGTTCGCGTGGCAGGGCGTGGCTGTTGGCAAGTTCACGCGCAGTTTAAGATGCACTCATGAAGAAACTTCGGGTAGGTGTTCTGTTTGGGCGGGCGTAGTGGCGAGCATGAGGTCTCACTGCTGTCGGCGGCGTCGGTCTTGAAGGCGATCGACAAGAAGAAATACGAGGTTGTTCCCATTGGTATCACCAAGGAGGGACAATGGGTGACGGCCGCGCACGCCGAGCGACTGCTGAAAGGGCGCGCGCCGGATGCTCCCAAGCCGCGTCACTTGCGCGCCGGGGATCCAGAGACAACTTCGGCGGCGGCCTGTTCTCGCCAAAGGCGAAGGCGTCGTCGTTCCGCCAATGCCGGGCCATGACCACTCCGCGCTGGTACCGTTTGAAACCGGCACGAGCGAACTTCATCCAGCGCACCATCCTATCGACGTGGACGTCATCTTCCCAGTGTTGCATGGCACGTTCGGCGAAGACGGCACCATCCAGGGTCTGCTGGAGCTGGCGGACATCGCCTACGTGGGCAGCGGCGGCGCCCGGCTCGGCCGCGGGCATGGACAAGGACGTGATGAAACGCCTGTTTCGCGACGCAGGAATTCCCATCGTCCCGCACGTCACCCTGCTGCGCAGCAGCGCCTGGCGCTCCGAACCCAAGAAGGTGCGCCAGCAGATTGAGAGCGTGCTGAAATATCCCGTGTTCGTGAAGCCTGCGAACCTGGGCTCGTCGGTCGGCATCAGCAAGGTCCACGACGCCAGCGAGCTCGCCGCTGCCATGGACGACGCCGCGCGCTATGATCGCAAGCTTCTCGTCGAGCAAGGCGTCGGCGGCAAGAACGGCAAGGCACGCGAAATCGAGTGTTCAGTGCTGGGCAACGACCATCCCATTGCGTCCGTTCCCGGAGAGGTCGTCCCCGTTAAGGAGTTCTACGACTACAACGCCAAGTATCTGGAGGAAGGTTCAAAGCTCATTATTCCGGCCAAACTTCCGAAATCCAAGGAAAATGAAGTGCGGCGTCTCGCTATCGCAGCGGTTCCAATCGGTCGATTGCGCCGGTCGGCGCCAGGTGGACCTCCATGGACCCAGCGAACAAGAAGATGTATGTCAACGAAATCAACACGATTCCCGGCTTCACGTCCATCAGCATGTACCCCAAGCTGTGGGCGGCGAGCGGCATCTCCTACCCCGATTTGATCGACCAGCTGATCCAGCTCGGGCTGGAACGCCATGCCGATAAAAAGCAAAATCAATACACCCGGGAGAGCTAACCCTTTTTTCGCTTCTCCGTTCATTCCATTAAGCAGGGAGCGATGCTCGTGGGGGCATGCATCATGTTTCACTCCGCTAGACATGCATGCCCCGGGCACCGCACACCGGCCTTCCTTTTCTCCTGATTCGCAACCAGGCAGGCTTTCCTCGCGTCCAAGCGCGCCGGAGAGGCCCTGCCTGTTTTTTTCTGCGGTTACCGGTTTTGCGACGGGCAGCCGTGGTATGGCGTCTGAAGAGCAGCGACCTCGATTCGTTTGCGTTGTTCTATAGCTAATCTGGAAGGGAGTTCCGATGGCGATACGTGCGAGTGGTGTGTTTGAAGTGAAGATGTTTCCTCAGGGCGAAGCAGACAAATCCGGGGAACCACCATCGGAAGGATGTCACTCGACAAACGGTATCACGGCGATCTCGAGGCTACCGGCAAGGGCGAGATGCTGAGCGCCGTCACGGAGGTCGCAGGCTCGGCTGGCTACGTCGCGATTGAGCGAGTCACCGGAACGCTCCACGGGCGCAGTGGCAGCTTCGTCCTGCAGCACCGTGGCATTATGACCCGCGGCACGCCGCGCCTGACGATTACCGTGGTGCCGGACTCGGGCGCTGATCAACTGGTTGGTCTTGCGGGCGGGCTGACGATCGAAATGGACAACGGAAAACATTCGTACGCCTTCGAGTACACGCTTCCCAAAGCGACCTGACGTTGGCTACAGCAAAAGAATCACAAGTCTCTCTGGCTTCGCTGTAATGTGGAACAATCGCTCCGTTTTCATCGTATCCAACCACGGAGGCGCTCTGTGCGAAAATCCTTCCTGCTTTTTCTCCTATGCTTTTCGGTCTTCAGTCTGTCAGCCCTGGCTGAAGAATGGAACAAGTCGTATCAGGTCGGCGACAAGCCCAGCCTGCGTGTGGAACACCAACGATGCCTCGGTGGAGATCTCGCGCGGGGTGAGCCGGACCATCGCGGTGCGGGTGATCTCTGACGGTTACAACTTCGGAGGCAGCGGTGTGCGGGTCACCGAGCGGCAGGACGCCGACAAGGTGGACCTGCAAGTTCACGTGCCGAACAGCTGGGGCATGCACATCAGCAGCCATCGCGGGGTGCGCATTGAAGTGCAGGTCCCGTCTGACACCGCGCTCGATTTGCACTCCGGCGACGGCCACATCCGCGTGGACGGCACGGCTGGACAAGCGCGGCTCGATACCGGCGACGGTCACATCGAAGTGCGGAACTTCACCGGCGGGTTGAACGCCCGCACCGGGGATGGTTCCATGACCATTGACGGGGTGTTGAGCGACGTCAACCTGCGCACCGGCGACGGCCACATTGACCTGACAGTGCGTCCGGGCTCGAAGATGGGCGCCACTGGATGGCTCATTCACACCAGCGATGGCCGGGTGGAAGCGCGTCTGCCGGAGGATTTCGCCGCCGAACTCTACGCGCATACCGGCGATGGACACATTCAACTTGACCTGCCAGTCACGGTGAACGGCTCCATCGAGCGCTCGCGCATTCGCGGCAAGCTCAACGGAGGCGGCCCGCTGTTGGAGATTACGACTGGCGACGGCGGTATCCGCATCGCCAAGTTCTGAGCTGCCGGTTCAAGAAGCATCCGGCTTCCGCCGATAGGAACTATGGGCGAGGCGTTCCCGGAAATGGACGCGACGGCGAGATCTCGGAGCACAATACGGCGAGTCCGACGCAAGTTGTTCTTGTTTTGCAGTCACCCCGTCGCACAGGAAGAGTTCACGCGCCTGTTGAAGCACACTGACTTCGACATCGTAGTGTGCCACGAATGGCTCCTGCCCGAAACCAGTGCTGCAGCCGTTGACGGCGCGCGGCTTGATCTGGTGGTTATTGATGCCAGCGACGTGATCGCAAGCCTGGAGTGTGTCCGCATGCTGCGACTGGAACGGCGCCCGGTCCATCTGCTGGTGCTGCTCCCCAAGTTGGACGAAGCGGTGACCTTTCCGCTGTTGCGGCTGGGTGTGCGCGGTCTGCTGACCTACGACCTGGCGCCGCGCGAACTGGCTCGCGCCGCCCGCCAGGTTGACGCGGGAATGTATTGGGTACCGCGCGAACTGCTTACCCATTTCGTCGAGTCGATCCTGCCGGAGCTGAGCGGCTGCAAGTCACTCGACAGCGCGGTGAACATCAGCCGCCGCCAACGCGATGTGCTCGATTTGCTGCTCGACAATCTTTCCAACAAAGAAATCGCCAGCAAGCTCTTCGTCTCCGAACGCACCGTCAAGTTTCATGTCTCCAACCTGCTGAGCAAGTTTGGCGTGCGGCGCCGCGCCGACTTGATTGTGCTGTGGATGCAGCGCGCCAGCGCCTTTCCTTGGCTGGCTCGGGACTCGGGGAGCACCGTGTCCGCTCGTGTCCGCTCGTGTCTGCTAGCTTCCTGAAGTTCCGTCGTCGATCTCCTGAAAACTGACTAACCGACCACCGAACGCCAGAAGGTCGAGTGGCTGGCTTTTTTCGCTACTGTAGGCGCCCAGTCGCAGTTTGACCCCCAATTCTGCTGCCTGTTAAACTAAGTCTTTCCCACCTTGTGGCATTCCAGATAAGGATTATTCGTGCGCAGTTACACTCGACATCAACTTAAGCAAGACTCGTTCAGAACCTCGACCACGGAAACCATTTCCTGGGCGGTAGAACATCAATCCAAGCTCATTGCCGCAGGCATCGCGATCGCCGTGGTTGTGGCCGCCGTGCTCGGCGGCTGGTGGTATGTGGATTATCGCAATCAGCAGGCGCAACTTGAGTTGGCTCAGGCGATTGAAAAATTCAACGCTCCCGTCCGTCCGGCAGGGACGCCAGCAGCTCCGGACATGCTGAGCTTCGCCTCGGCACAGGAGCGCGCCAAGGTGACGAATGCGGAGTTTACCGGCATCGCTGACAAGTATTCCTTTACCGAGTCGGGACGCGTGGCCCGCTACTTCGCCGGCATAACCCTGCACGACATGGGCGACAACGCGGGCGCCGAGAAGGATTTGAGAGACGTTGCCGGCAGCCGCTCCAAGGAGATTGCCAGCCTGGCGAAAGTGGCGCTGGCCGGCATTTATCACGATACCAACCGCGACCCGGAGGCCATCGCCATCTACAAGGACTTGGCCGATCACCCCACCGCTTCCGTAGGCAAGAGCACGGCGCAGTTCCTGCTGGCGTCGTTGTACGAGGAAAGCCACCAGCCCGACCAGGCACGCGCCCTCTATCAGCAGATGCAGAAGGAAAGTCCCGCCAGTCCGGTGGCGCAGCTCGCCGCGCAGAAACTGCAGGCGCTCAAGTAGCTGGCGGGGGGTTCGTTTTTCGCGCTTGGGCTCTTACGGTCTGTGAGAGTACTTGTGCCGCCCCTACGGGGTCTGCGCCGTAGCTGGTGCCGCCGCTCCGCGGCTCAATTTTTTCCCCACTTAACCGCGGGCTTACGCCCGCGGCTAGCACAAATGTCGCCGCTGCGCGGCTTGGGTCAATTTCCCACGTTACCCACCACTCCGCCTTCGGCAACGTGCTGGGCTACACTGAGCCGTCCCTATACGGGACTGGTTTTCTGTTGGTTCGTATCACGGGCGCAACCAAGTCTATTTCTCGCGCGCACTATAGGGCCTAATCCTCCACCTCGACCTCTTCGCCGCGCTCAGCCTTGGCTTGGGCAATGATCTTTTCCTGCTGCAAGGCGGGAACGAAGTCGTAGTGGTGCATTTCCATGGAGAAGCTGCCGCGTCCCTGGGTCATGGAGGTCAGGTCGGTACCGTAGGTCAGCATCTCTGACATGGGCACTTCGGCCTTGACGACGGTCTTGCCTGCCTTGTTGTCCATGCCCTGGATGCGACCGCGGCGGCTGTTGAGGTCGCCCATGATGCCGCCCGCGAATTCGTCGGGGATGGTGATCTCGACGTTCATGATCGGCTCCAGCAGCGTGGGCTTGGCCTGCTCCATGGCCTTCTTGAAGGCGATGCGGCCCGCGGTCTTGAAGGACAATTCGTTGGAATCCACATCGTGGTACGAACCGTCGTAGAGAATGACTTTGAAGTCCACCACCGGGAAGCCCGCGAGGAAACCGCGAGCCGCCGCTTCGACGATGCCCTTCTCGACTGCGGGAATGTAGTTTCTGGGAATTGCGCCGCCGAAGATCTCGTTGACGAACTCGAAGTTGCCGCCGCGCGGCATCGGCTCCATCTTGATCTTGCAGTCGCCGAACTGGCCATGACCGCCACTCTGCTTCTTGTGGCGACCCTGCACATCGGCGCGGCCGCGAATGGTCTCCCGGTACGGGACCTTCGGCGCTTTGAGGTTGACTTCGGTGTGGTACCGGTTCTTCAATTTCGAGACCACGACTTCGATGTGCTGCTGGCCGGTACCGGCGATCAAGAATTCTTTCGTCTGGGCGTCGCGGAAAAAGCGCAGCATGGCGTCTTCTTCCATGAGCTTATGGATGCCATTGCTCAACTTGTCTTCGTCGGCGCGGGTCTTGGGCTCGATGGCAAAGGTGATCGCCGGCTCGGCGAAGGTCACCGGAGGATACTGAATAGGAGCGCCTTTGTCGCCCAGCGTGTCGCCGGTTAATGTGTCTTTCAGCTTTGCAACCGACCCGATGTCACCTGCGTGCAACTCATTCACGGGAACCGCTGTCTTCCCCTGCATGACCGAAAGATGGGCAAACTTCTCGGAGTTGCTGCGAGTGAAGTTCTGGAGCGTCGCGTCGTTCTTCAGCACTCCGGAATAAACCTTGAAGAACGAGATGCGTCCCGAGAAGGGATCGCTGATGGTCTTGAACACGAATAACGACAGCGGTTCGGCGTCGCTGACCTTGCGGGTCGCAGGCTCGCCGTTATTGGCCGTGGCCGCGGCTTTCACCGTGCCGCGCTCGACTGCGGTTGGCATGTAATCGACGATGAAGTCGAGCACCTCGTCGCTCCCGATGTTGCCCAGTCCCGAAGCAAATAGCGCAGGAAATATCTTGTCCTCGCGGATGGCGTTGTGCAGGCCGGCGATGATGTGCTCCTCGGCAATTGTGCCCTTGTCGAAGAACTCTTCCATTAGGGCGTCGTCGCCCTCGGCAACCAATTCGACCAAGCGCTCGTGGGCCGTTTTGGCTTCCTCTTCCATGTTGGCCGGAATCTCGCCAACCCTGGATTTACCGTTGCCGCCCATCTCGTAGGTATAGGCCTTCATCCTCACCAGGTCCACGACGCCAGTGAAACTCTTCTCGGAACCAATGGGCAACTGCACCGGAACGACGGTCCGGCCGAAGGCCGAGGTCAGCGATTCCATGACCCGGGTGAAGTCGGCGCGTTCGCGGTCCATGCGGGTGCACACAATCGCGCGTGGCAAGGCGAAATTGTCGCAGTAATGCCAGATGCGCTCGGTGATGACTTCTACGCCGCTGACCGCGTCCACCACGACCAGCGCGGCCTCGACGGCAGGTAGCACCATCTCGGCTTCATGGATGAACATGTTGAAGCCAGGCGTGTCGAGGAGGTTGATCTTGTGGTTGCGCCACTCGATCACCGCGGTCGCGGCAGAAAGGGACATCGACCGCGAGATCTCTTCCTCTTCGTGATCGGTAACCGTGTTGCCTTCGTCCACGCGGCCGAGGCGCTGGGTCGCACCGGCGGTGAACAGGAGGGCCGATGCAAGGGAAGTCTTGCCAGAGTGTGAGTGCCCGACCAGGGCGACGTTGCGAATGTTTGCACCTTCGTAATTCTTCACCTATGACTCCTTCAATATGGGCCGTGCAATACCGCGCCTCACCCAGGCGGTCGGCAACTCCGCGAGTTTCTCAGAGGCGATGTTCCCCCGGGGCAGCGCGCATCGCGCGCCTGTACGACCCCGAGGTTGCCAGTGAGGCAAACGGTTACCCCAGAAAAAGGCGGGGGACCATGCTGTTCCGCGCATGGCGAGGCTGAACAAACTTAAAATCGTAGCACACCGAGTTTCTCAGCCCCAAACTGACTTGATCGGCTGGCTCTCGGACAGCGAGACTCGCAAGGCCGCCTTCCATTACTATAGAGGACATTCCTGCGCAACTTGCCGGACCAACCGGCGCAGCAACCAAGGAAAACTCGGAATGAAACGTACTCTTCTCTCGCAATTCGCCCTTCCCCTTCTGCTGGCCCTTGCCAGTTCGATCGCGTGGGGCGGCGACACCTCCATGTTGCGGCCTCCTGCGGGATCAAAGGTCGCCATCGTCGTCTTCGAAGACCTGGAATGTCCCGATTGCGCTCGCGCGGCGCCGCTGCTGCATGAAGCCGCCAAGACCTACAACATTCCCCTGGTGCAACACGACTTTCCCCTGCCCCAGCATCCCTGGTCCTTCGAGGCGGCGGTGAATGCCCGCTATTTCGATACCAAGTCGAAAAAGCTAGGTGACGATTACCGCCTGTATATATTCCAAAACCAGCCGTACGTCTCCAAGCAGAATCTCCGCGGTTACACCGAGAAGTTTGCCGAGCAAAACAAGGTGGTACTACCGTTCGTAGTGGACGCAAACGGCGACCTGGCGGCCAAGGTCAGGGCTGACTATCAGCTTGGGCAACGCATTCCTTTGGATCACACGCCGACAATCTATGTTGTCAGCAACAGCGCGCGTGGGACGCCATTCGTGGAGGTCGTGGACCGCACCCAGCTTTATCAGCTGATCGAGCAGGTGATGAAACAGGCAGGTGACACGCCTCAGGAACGCAAAACAGCGAGCAGCCAGAAGACTGCCCATAGCCAATAGCGATCGCAGGTCCGCGGAGGAAGCTCGCCAGCGCGGCGAGCTTTCAATTTGCAGGTTTCGTTTTAGAACAAAGCCCTTGTCCAGATTTGACACAGGTACTCCCGGAAGACTTCACGCTTGCATAACTGACGATCATCTGCGAAACTTCTGACTGAAGTTCTCGGCGGTTCGGCCTGTCCGTCTACCCTGCCTGCTGGATGATGACTGCCACAACTTCTGCCACGTAGTCGGGTTCCTTTGACTGGTTTTCCTTATGCCCGATACAGCTAATGTAAAGTCCATGCCTCCTCTTTCGTCCCATGACCGTATCCTCATGGCGGCGAAGCGTTTGTTTGCCTACAACGGATACGAGAACACCAGCACGGTTGCGATTGCTCGCGAAGCGGGCACCAGCGAATCGCAACTGATGAAACATTTCGGCAGCAAGCGGGGTCTGCTGGCCGTCATCCTGGACCGCGGGTGGGCCAGCATTGCAGCACGAGCGAACGCGATGCCGAGCGGCGGATCTCCAAGTGACCGGTTATTTGGGGCTCTGGAGGCGATCATCGTCGAACTGGAGAATGACTCCGACATGAAAAACCTGATCTTGCTCGAGACCCGGCGCGTGCGCAAAGACAATCGCGACGTGTTTGTGAGCCAGGGTTTCCAGCAGTTCTCCGAAACGGTGAATACCCTGCTTCGCCAATTGCGCGATGAGGGGCACATCCGCAAGGACGTGAACCTAGCGGCGCTTCGGGCAGCGTTCGTTGGCATGACCGAAGGCCTGTTGCGTGACCAGGTGTTGGCGCAGCGTTCTGAGTTCAGCGCCGATTACAGCGCCGAGGACCTCAGGAGCGTGCTCGGGATGTTGATCTCATCGTTTACCGGTGAAGGCTTGCACCAGTTGAAGGCGGTCAATAGCTAGAAGAGCACGGGCGCGAATCATTCGACAAAAACACCCCGTCTGAGGACGGGGTTTTTGTTTGTGCGGCATTTGCCGCCGGCTTAGTGGTTGCTCGGGCGTTACGTCTCGCAAACGTCGAGACAGGACAAAGTCCGAAGTGTAGTTTCCTCTCGCGAATCAGGCCGGAGCGAGGCGCATGCTCAGGTCTACTGCCGCAGCGGAATGGGTGAGAGCGCCGACCGAGATGAAACTCACACCGGCTTCAGCGTAGGCGCGCACGTTCTCCAGCGTAATCCCACCTGACGCTTCCAACGGGACGCGCCGTTCAAGTTTGCTGACCCGTTCAACTGCCTCTCGCACTTGCTCGGGCGTCATGTTGTCCAGCAGCACAGCCTCCGCGCCGTGCTCCAGCGCCAGGTCGAACTCTTCCAGCGAACGCACCTCGATCTCCACGGTTTGCGGACCGCGGCGGTTGCGCAGCGCGCGTTCCAAAGCAACCACTGCACCTCCGGCCAATGCAATGTGGTTGTTCTTGATAAGGACGCCGTCGCTGAGATCGAGGCGATGGTTCGTGCCTCCGCCACAGCGAACCGCGTACTTGTCGAGCACCCGCAGCCCGGGCGCGGTCTTGCGCGTATCGAGAATAGTTGTTCCGGTTCCCGCGACCGCGTCCACGTAACGGCGGGTGAGGGTCGCAATGCCACTCATGCGTTGCATGATGTTGAGGATCACGCGCTCGCAAGACAGCACGACCCGCGCATTGTGCACGATTACGGCAATCGATTGCCCTTGGTGCAGACGCACGCCGTCGAAGATTTCGGTGTGGCTGGTGACTTCGGGATGGGAAGTAACCGTGCCATCGAGGGCGGCGAAAACCTCGAGGATGCGAGATATGCAGCCCACGCCGGAGAGCACGCAATCCTGCTTGGCAAGGATGGTGGCGGAAGCACGCTGATTGGGATCAATGCAGGCGTAACTGGTTGCGTCCCGCGTGGCGCGGTCTTCCTGTAGCGCATTTTCCAGGATTGCTGTGGTCCTGCGGCTTGTCCAGTCCACGATCGTTTTCTCCCGAGCTGCGCCTGACGTGCCTAAGCGCCCAATTCTCCCAATGCCTCGTTTGCCTTATTCACCAGGACCTCAACTTCGGCCTTGCGCTTCCTCAAGCCTTCCACCACATGTGCCGGCGCTTTGGCGAGGAACGCCTCATTGTTCAACTGTCCGCTTGCGCGCGTCAGTTCCTGCGTCAACCTGGCAAGCTCTTTGCTTAGCCGATCGCGTTCCGCCGAGGCGTCCACTTTGCGTTCATAAAGCACGCGCACGTCGAAGCGAGCCGTGCTGCGGGCGCCGGCTGCTTTGGCCAGTGACGAGTCCACGAAGGTCAGGCCTTCCACGTTCGCCAGGCGCTCCAGCGCACCGCGATTGTGGTCAACCAGAGCGCGGACATCGCTGTCGGCGAAGACCTCAATCGCCAACTTCTGCTTGGGCTCGACCTTCAGGTCCGCGCGAATGTTACGCACGCTGACGATGAGGTCTTGCAGAATCGCCATTTCCGTTTCTGCGCCGGTATTCATTTGTGTCCGGTCGGCTTGCGGATAAGCCGCCAGGGCGATCGATTTAGCGGGCGGCTTACCGTCATAGACCGCGTGCCAAAGCTCTTCGGTGATGAACGGCATGAAGGGCGACAGCAAGCGCAGAGCGCCTTCGAACACGCTGATCAGGTTTTCGTACGCACTGCGCGCCTGCTCGCGATCAGCGCTTGCCAGGCGTGGCTTGATCAATTCCAGGTACCAGTCGCAATATTCGCCCCAGAAGAAGTGATACACCACGTGCGCAGCTTCGTGGAAGCGGTACGTCTCGAGCGCCTCGTGCATCTGCTGAGTTACGCGATTGAAGCGCGAGAGGATCCATCGGTCTTCCAAGGTTTCAGCCTTGAAACCAGCCACGCCCTTCAGCGCCAAGTCCATGGGCGAAGATTTGAAATCCGCCAGCGACCATACGCCCGACTGCTGTGCGCGGTCCACGTTCATAAACAGAAAACGGGCAGCGTTCCAGATCTTGTTGGCAAAGGCGCGATAGCTCCCGGTGCGGCTCTCAGAGAAAGCAATGTCGGTGCCGGGCGCCGCCATCGAGGCCAGCGTGAAACGGACAGCGTCGGTGCCGTAGTGCTCGATGATCTCGATTGGGTCCAGCACATTGCCCTTGGTCTTGGACATCTTCTGGCCTTCGACGTCGCGAACCAGCGCGTGGATGTACACGGTGCCAAACGGCACTTCGCCCTGCTGATGGCCGCGCATGAAGTGACAGTTCATCATGATCATGCGCGCCACCCAGAAGAACAGGATGTCAAAGCTGGTAATCAGAAGTGTAGTCGGGTAGAACGCGTCGAGATCCGGCGTGCTATCCGGCCAGCCCAGCGCGGAGCATGGCAACAAGCCCGATGAAAACCAGGTGTCGAGCACGTCGCTGTCCTGTTCGAGATGGCTGCTCCCGCATTTCGGGCAGTTGGCGGGCGCCTCGCGCGCAACCGTGATCTCCTTGCAGTTCTGGCAATGCCACGCCGGAATGCGATGTCCCCACCACAACTGTCTGGAGATACACCAATCGTGAATGTTGCGCATCCACTCGAAGTACGTCTTGGCGTAATTCTCGGGAACGAACCTGATGTCGCCCTTTTCTACGACTTCGATGCCACGGTCAGCCAGGGGCTGGATCTTCACGAACCACTGCGTCGAAAGGCGCGGCTCAACGATGGTCTTGCAGCGATCGCACTTGCCCAGGGGGACGATGTAGTCCTTTGTGCCCACCAGAAAGCCACCCTGCTCCAGATCCGCGAGCACCCTCTGACGCGCTTCGAAGCGATCGAGACCCTTATACGGACCGGCGTTCTCGGTCATCTGCGCGACTTCGTTCATCACGTCAATCTGCGGCAGGTTATTGCGCAGCCCTGCTTCGAAGTCGTTGGGATCATGCGACGGCGTGACTTTCACCGCGCCGGTGCCAAACTCGGGATTGGCGAGGATGTCGTCGGTGATGATCGGGATCTCGCGGTTCATCAGCGGCAGCAGGACCTTCTTGCCGCGCAGATGCCGGTAGCGGTCGTCGCCTGAGTTCACGGCAACCGCGGTATCGCCCAGCATGGTTTCGGGACGCGTGGTTGCGACCACGATGTATTCGCCCTTAGATCCAACTACCGGATAGCGAATCTCATAGATCTTGCCCGGCGTTTCTTCGTGCACGACTTCGAGATCGGAAACCGCCGTGATGCAACGCGGGCACCAGTTGACGATGTACTTGCCACGGTAGATGAGTCCTTCTTCGTGCAGACGGACGAAGGCTTCGCGGACGGCGCGCGACATCCGCTCATCCATGGTGAAGTATTCCCGCGACCAGTCCACCGAGGCGCCGAGCCGCTTCATCTGCTCGAGAATCGCGCCACCGTAATGCTGCTTCCAGTCCCAGACGCGGGCGATAAAGGCTTCGCGGCCGATGTCGCGACGATTCTTCCCTTCAGCAGCCAGTTGGCGTTCCACCATCATCTGCGTGGCGATGCCGGCATGGTCGGTGCCGGGAAGCCAAAGCGTGACGAAACCCCGCATGCGATGCCAGCGGACGATGATGTCCATCTCGGTCTGGTTCAGCATGTGCCCCATGTGCAGACGTCCAGTGACGTTCGGCGGCGGCAGGATCAGCGTGAACACTGGCTGCTGCGTGTCGCTAGCGGGAGTTTCGACGTGGAAGAGCTTCTCGCGGACCCAGTATTCGGCCCAGCGCGGCTCGATCGCGCCTGGTTCGTAAGCTTTGGGAAGTTCGTGAGCCATTCCAGTCCGTTCAACGAAGGAACATCAAACCTCGATATTACAAGGAGAGGCGGTCAGTCGTCAGCCAAGGGAAGTTGTCAAGATACTACAACTGATGGTAAGAAAGGCGCAGCCGCAGCTGCGCCTGAACTTGAAGAATTCTCTCGACTTTAGAAGATACCCAGCAGCTTCTTCTTCTTTTTCTTCGACGAGCTTTCGGTAGTGGGATTGGCAGCTTGCGCCTGCGTGCTGCTGCTCGCCGCCGCGTCGGGCTGCGAATTGCCGCCGGTGGTTGAAGCCGGCGCGGCATCGTTCACCTGCGGAGGAGCCTTCTCCGGAGCTCCACTGGCATCGGCGCTCGGCGCTGGCTGCAAATCGTTCTGAAGCTCAGGTACTGCGGTATTGCCCGCACTTCCTGCGGCTGGTACTCCACTGGCCGGACCACCAGGGGTGGGGCCAGGCGCGGCGTCGGACCGCGGCACCAGGGCGTTTCCGGGGGGAGGTGCGCCGGGATCGATGCGCTCAACGGAAACTTTATTGTTGCCGTTGAGGTTATTGAGACTACTCATCACACTATTGGTGACGCCCCGCACCATGTCGGGCGCACTGGCTTGTTTGGGATCAACCAGCGTGGGCTCGCCAACCTTGGCGGCTTCTGTAACGTTCGGGCCCTTGCGGAAGTTCTCCATCACTTTGTCCACCGTGCCGAGCGACCCACGGCTGGCTATCTCGGCTTTATCTTGCGCGATGGCTTGCGGGGTGGCTTGCGGGATGGGCTGCTTCAATGCCTCCAGCCGCCTCTTGGCATCGGGGACGCGTTCCTCGAGCGGGTAGCGGGTAAGAATGCGGCCGTAGGCCGCGGTCGCGCCGGCGGTGTATTGCTTGATCAGCACTCCCTTGGACGCCTCAGGCAACCTGGCCTTGCGCACCAGTTCGATTTGCTTTTCGTACGCATTGCCCAACTCGAAGAGGGCCTCGTCGGCGCCACTGTACAGCGGGTAGGTGTCGGCGACCGATTGCAGGCGTGCAATGGCTGCAGGATAACTCTCACGCAGAAAGTAGAAGTGGCCGATCATGTACTCCCGCTGGGCGAGGACTTCCTGCACTTCCAACAGACGTTCTTTGGCCTGCGGCACCAGCGAACTGTCAGGAAACTGCAAGATAAGCTGGCGATACTCTTCTTCGGCACGCTTGGCGTGAGTAGGGTCGCGATCCGCCTTTTCCATCTCTTTGAAGTGGATATTGGCGATCTTCAACTGCGCTTCCGCCGCCTCCGGCATGTTGGGGAAGAAGGTGATGAAGTCCTTGTATTCGCTCTCGGCCTGTGCCATGGCAGCTGAGCCGCCTTCCTGATACCACGAGTCGCCAATCGCCAGCTTGGCGCGCGCAATGTATTCCGAGTCGGGATAGGTATTGATCAGCGTCTGCAGACTCAACCGGGCCACGTCGTACTTGTTGTGCTTCATCGCGTCCATGGCGCGGTCGAACAGCACCTTGTCCGGCTGCTTGGAGTCGATATTGGCAATCGGGTTCGGCGCCTTCTTGCTCTTCTTCTTGCTAGTCTTGGCCGGCTTCTGATTTGTGTTCGTGGTCTGGGCCTGACTATTGCTTGCCGGAGCCGGAGCGCTACTCGCAGCCGGAGGCGGAGCAGTACCTGGATTTTGGGCCGGAGGGTTAGTTGTGTTCGGGGTCGGAGCAGCGCTTGTGGTCTGGGCGACGGAGCCCAGCGACATCAGTACCATTCCCGCCAGGACCATGATGACTACGCGACGAAACATCCTAAACACCTCTATGATTCCTGCATTACAGATGGAACCCACCTAAACCCGCACCAGCGTGGCTTCCTGGGCGGCCCGCAGCAGCGCCGCCACGTTACGTCCCGGATCGCCGTGTCCAAAGACATGACTGCCGGCCACAAAGATTTCCGCTCCGGCGCGCGCCGCTGGACCGATCGTCTCCAGGTCGATACCACCGTCGATCTCGATGCGAAAGTCCACTCCTTTGGCAGCGCGCATGGTCGCCAGCTTGCGAACCTTTTCCAGCGCGCCGGGAATGAACTTCTGCCCACCGAATCCGGGATTGACGGACATGACCAGCACAAAATCCACAATGTCGAGCACTTCGCCAAGGGTTTGCACCGTGGTCGCCGGGTTGATGACCACTCCGACACGTGCGCCGCAGCTGCGAATCAGCTCCAGGCTGCGGTTCAAGTGTCGGCAAACCTCCTGATGGACGGAAATCCAGTTGGCCCCAGCATCCGCAAACGCGGGGATGTACTCGTCGGGATTCTCGATCATCAAGTGACAATCGAGAGGCACATCCACGGCTTTGCGCAGGGAAGCGACGACGGGCGGGCCAATCGTGATATTAGGCACAAAATGGCCATCCATCACGTCAACGTGCAGGACGGTCGCGCCGCCGCGAACTGCGGCATTAGCGTCTTCAGCCAGGCGGGCGAAATCGGCCGACAAGATGGACGGCGCTATCTCAATCAACAGCATTCTCCCGCGGAGTATTCTTTGGAAATTCTAGCATGGGAACGCGAGGAGTTCTGTCCCACAAAAGGCACATGTTGCCGCTGTCGGCAGTTTGCATTTTTGGTGCTCTGCAATCACTCCTCGCACTCGACATTGAGCGGCCGGCAATCCCGGTCGGCGCGGCTACTCACGGATGAGCGGGGATTCCAGGATTGCGGGACTCCCGTCTCAGCGTACTACGTAGAATCAATAACTTAGGCAATTAATCACTCGCAAAATATAGAGCCCGTGGGACTTGTACGTAAAATGCAGATTCCTAATTACTTAACAGCAAGAAAATGGGAGGAGAAGCGCTGTTTTCTACCTCGAGGTACATAGAATCAATAAAAGTATTTAATGCTAACAAATGACAGTCAGACGCTCTCGACGCATAGTCTCAACCCGAAAGGCGAGTTCACCCGCCGATCTTGTGAGACGTGTCCATGGCCAAGAAATTCCTTCGATTTGGCGCCGCCCAGTGATACTATCCCCTCACATCCAGAATGCTCAATGTTGACCGCGCCTGCGGCTCCTATCCGGTTGTCAAGGATCGGGACCGCCACTTCGAATCCTCGCAGGAAACAGTTGAGCAAACTTGACCCGGGGCGAGTAACGATTTCTTGGGAGGGCCGCCCATGGACCGCCGCACATTCCACTTCGTTTTCCTGCTGTTCAGTCTCACGGTAGTTTTGCCGTCCGCGGTCGCACAAAAGGTGATTGCGACCATTCCGGTGGGAACCAACCCCGGTGGCGTAGGGGTGAACCCGGTCACCAACAAGATCTATGTGGCTAACGGTTTATGCAATGAGAACAACAGTTGCGGTCAGGGAACGGTGACGGTAATTGATGGGGCCAGCAATAGCACCACGACGATGAATATTGGGGTTGGCCCCGGTATCCCAGTGGTCAACTCCGCGACCAACAAGATCTACGTGGCTAATGGCTGCGGCAATACCCTCCCCTGCGGCACCAGCACGGGGACTGTGACCGTGATCGACGGGGCTACCAATAACACCGCCACCGTCACTGTGGGCTGGTACGCCGGGTTCATCGCGGTCAACCCAGTGACCAACAAGATTTACGTTACCAATAACTGCGGCAAGGATCCTAACTGCGCCAGCGCTGGAACGCTCACCGTCATCGACGGGGCTACCAACACCACCTTTACAATTGACGTTCAGGGTAACCCGTTCGACGTCGAGGTCAACCCTGTGACCAACCAGGTCTATGTCGTAAACAACTGCGGCGACGATCCCAACTGCGCCAGTACGGGCACTGTGACCGTGATCGATGGGGCCACCAACACCATCACCGCGACGCTCAACGTTGGGGCTGGCCCGTACTTCGCGGCGGTCAATCCGGTGACCAATAAGATTTACGTGGCCAATAGCTCTTGCTCGTTGAAGCAGCTCCCGTGCTCCAACCCTGGGTCGGTAACCGTAATTGATGGGGCCACCAACGCGACCACGACGCTCAGCCTGGTGGATTTTGCTCCTTTTGGTATCGCCGTTGACGCCGTCACCAACAAGATTTATGTCGTGGATACCTGCGGCGCCGATCCCAACTGCGCCGGTTCCGGGACGGTGACGGTTATCGACGGGGTCACCAACAACAGCGTGCCCGTCAACGTTGGGACCTATCCTTTCTTGCTGGCCATCGACGCGGTGACCAACAATATCTATGTGGTGAATGCATTCTGCAATAAGCTGGAAAAACACGTCGGCCTTACCTGCAGCAACGGCCCGGGGACGGTAACAGCAATCGACGGGGCCACCAACAAGACAGTTTCACTTGGCATCGGCGGCGGACCCTTTGACGCTGCGGTGAATGCAACGACCAACAGGATTTACGTTCCCAATGTCGGAGACGGCACCACTTCCGTGATCGCGGGCGCGAATGCCACCGCGCTACAGTTTGTCGCCGTGACCCCCTGCCGGCTGGTGGACACGCGCAAGAGTGGGGGCCCGATTCAGGGCAACACGTCTCGAGACTTCACCATTCCGCAATTAGGTGGCTGCAACATTCCTACTACAGCTGCTGCCTATTCGTTGAATGTCACGGTGGTTCCGCCCGCGCCGCTGGGATATCTGACCATCTGGCCGACGGGCGAGGATCGGCCCGTGGTCTCGACGATGAACTCGCTGGATGGCCGCATCAAGGCGAACGCGGCGATCGTGCCCGCCGGAGCCTCTGGAGCGGTGAGCGTCTACGTGAGCAACACCACCGATGTGGTGCTGGACATCGACGGCTACTTCGCGCCAACGAGCGGATCCACGCTAGCGTTCTATTCCCTGGCGCCGTGCCGGGTGGCGGACACCCGCAAATCTAACTTCCCTCAGGGCCTGGGTGTACCGCAGCTGTCGGGCACGGTAGCGCGCGATTTCCCGGTACTGGAGAGTTCTTGCATTCCAATGGGCATCACCCCGGCGGCCTATTCGTTCAACTTTACGGCCGTCCCTTACCCAGCGCTGGGGGACCCGTTGGGCTATCTGGAAGTATGGCCGACGGGCCAGAAACCGCAGAATCCGGTGTCCACGCTGAACAACCTAACTGGAACGATCGTGGCCAACGCAGCCATTGTGCCGGCAGGGACGGGCGGCGAGATCACTGCGTATGCCAGCAACGACACCGACCTGGTGATTGATATTAACGGCTACTTTGCTCCAGCGGGGCAGAACGGGTTGTCGCTATATCCGGCCGCGCCGTGCCGCGTGATCGACACGCGCAAGATTGGCAATGGGCAGCCGTTCAGTGGGACGCTGAGTCCTCCGGTGGATGTAGTGGACAGCGTGTGCGGCCCGCCGAGCACGGCGCTGGCCTATGTATTCAACGCGACGGTGGTGCCATCAGGTGGGCTGGGATATCTGACCTTGTGGCCGGACGGGCAGACCCAACCGGTGGTCTCGACGCTGAATGCGATTGACGGTGCGATCACCTCGAACATGGCGATCGTGCCGACCAACAACGGCGAGGTTGACGCGTACGCGTCGGGCATCACCCAACTGATCCTGGACATCTCCAGCTACTTCGCACCATAAGAAGGCGCGCCACACCCGTCGGCGCAAAGGGAGGGAGCAAACGAACCGGTTCTCATCCGTAGTAGCGGAAGTCCTTCCAGAACTCAGGCCAGGGGTCACGCAGGTTGCGGCAGACAAAGATGTCGGGATGGTCCATGGTTTCCTCGTTCAGCACGTTGTAGTCGTTTCTGGCGTGGCCCGCCAGCTCACAGGAATGGAAGAGCTCGTTCACATAATGACCTGACAAGCCGAGCACGATGAGAGTCTGCGGCGGGGGATCGCCGTAGCCGCGCGCCCAGTAGGAATTGACTCCGCTGATCGCCTTCGGCAGACCATAGGCTGCGCCGAACATGTCGATCGCCCCCGCTTCTCCGTAATTAGCGCCCAGGATCGCAACTTTGCTTCGCTCGTCAGCAGGCAGCGAGTCGCGAATTCTGGCGACCTCGGCGACCAACTCGGGCCAGCCGATCTCCTCGCGAAAATCACCGTTAACGGCAACCGCGACTCTCCACCACCGAGAATTCACTGGCGCCATCGGTATGACCACCGCGGCGATGAGCACTCCGCCGACGGCCAGCGCCGCGAACGTGATACCTCGCCACACTCGCGCTCGCCCGGCGGACATTGACGCCAGCCAGCGCTCTTCCACCACCGCGCCCGCCGCCAGCAGCATGGGATAGGCGGCCGCCATGTAATAACCGCGGCCTTTGGCGATGAGGAACAGCACGAAGGGTACCACCGCCATCCAGCCGATTATGCGAAACCGTCTTCCTTCAGGCTTGCGGAAGTAGAAGAACAATCCCGCGATCCACAAGGGAATGGTGAACAGGTTGGCGGCCACCGTCATCTGGTCGGGCAGGAAGCCCTTGGTGCGACCCCAGCGAATGTCACGGGCGTGAATGTGCTGTAGAAAATCAAGCGAGATGAAGTGATGCTGGATTTGCCAAATGAGGTTAGGGAGGAAAACCAGCAACGAAATGGCTACACCAGCCCACAGCCAGGGGCTTTTCAGATAGCGTCGAGCGCCGGTGAGAAGCACACCTAACGCGATCCCCGCGACCAGGAAAATCATGGTGTACTTGGTCATCATTCCGAGCCCGATGGCGGCGCCCACCGCCACCCACCAGCGCGGGTCTTCGGTGCTGAGCAGGCAAATCAAGAAGTAGGCCGTCAGCACCCACCACAGATAGTCGAAGGCGACGTATTGCAGCAGCGCCCCCGACCCCAGCGAGACGGGAGCGATCGCCACCGCCAGCGCTGTCACAATCTGCGCCAGCCGCTTGCCGCCGAGTTCGCGTGCCATCAGTCCCGAGAGCACGACGGCCAGGGCCTGTGCCAGGGCGGAGAAGAATCGCACGCCACGAACCGAGGTCCCGAACAGCTCAAGAGCGAGCCGGCCCAGAAATGGGGTCACCGGCGGATAGGCCACGTAGCCCCAGGCGAGGTGGCGCGCATCGTCGAGGGTGGCCAACTCGTCGCGATGAAACCCATACGCGCCGCTGGTGAGCGTGTGCAGAAGGATCAGGCACAGCCCTAGGGCAAGCAGAATGCCGGTGTCGGTGCGCGTGGGGTGTTGCCCGGTCCGCGGCGGCAGCATGTGCGATCTCCACTGTCCAGGATGCGAAAGTATTTACGAAAGTTCTAGAGGCCCACCCTAGGATACGACCGGAGGAGTATCTGAGTTCGAATCTTCATGGAAAGGGAGGAGGAAGCGGGCACCTCCTGCGCTCAAGCTCTGGGCTACGATCGTCTCGCCCTTCGAACTCGGGATGCCGGGTGGCCGCGACGAGGTGCCTTAACGCTGCTACGCGCAGAACCTTGTTCTGAACTACGATTGCTTCATCGGCAATTTCCTTGCAGGGTCAGTTATGGCGTCAATCTTGACGGCATAGCTTGATCGCTCTGCGATGTCCATATCGGTAATCAGCTGAACGTCGAGTAGACCTTCGGTGCGATAGCCGGTCCGTAGGAAATTGATCTCACTGAGGCAGCGACTCCAGCCCTCCAGCCAGAGCATCAGGTCTTTCCTCTGCTGTTCGGTCCCCTGGAAGTGAAGCAGCAAATCGATATCGCTCGCCGGACCGGCGGTTGCATTCTTGGTGCTGCCGATCAGGTAAAACGCCTTGACCCCGAACTGTTGCGGATCGAGCTGCGCCGCGATCCTCTGGACCATTCGGAAGCGCCAGCGCCAGTGTTCTTCGCCGGTACGATCAACGATCTCGATGTCCGATTCGGGCTGTCCCTCCCGAGGTCGTGGAGGTGAGAGATACGCCACCGCCTGGTCAAGTTCTGCATTCATCAGGACTCGCAAGATCAGGCCGCCGTTTTCTTTCGGCACATCGATGACGCGGAGGGTATCCGACAGGTGCGCAAATTCAGGAAGGAGTTCCTCCAGGACGCTGCGCGAACGGCGCAGGAAGTCTTCCTTAAACGCGGTCTGAGGATCGTCGGGATAGAGAGGCAGGTAGCGAATGGAAGCTTCCACCAAGTCCTGAAAGAAATGGGTGCCGAAGGAAAGATCGGGCAGATAGTTTCCCCGTTGCCGGGCGACTTCGATCAACATCGCAGTGTTGTTGATGTCGGAGTACGTAACAGGAACGCCGAGCTTAATGTCGCCGCGGCTTCCCCAGCGTCCGGGGCCGATCAAAATGAACTGGCGCTTGGGCAGTAGCTTGTTCAATCGTCCTACCGCGCGTCCTACATCGCGCATGGTGGCCTGGTCGGAAAGTTGGCTGTAGCCCTCCAAGTCAACATAAACAATGTGCGTGATCTCCGGTACGTTTCCATTGGAGACGAAGCGGTTGGCGGAGAAGATCAGCTTGTCCGCCGGCAGATTCTGCGGGATCGGGACCGGCAGTGCGTCGCCACTATAGCTCTGTGGCCGGCACTGCAGGAGATAAAAGTCCTGACCGTCGTAGGCAAACTCGATGTCCACGGGCGTGCCCAGTTTCGCCTGCAGAAGATTCAGTAACTCGCGGATCCAAGCTACGAACGGCGTCTTGCGGATCAGGCCTTCGAAGCTGAAAACAACATCGCATGTGCCAAAGTCCGGGACTGGCCCGACTAACTGCTGAATGCGATCATGCTCGATGACCGACACAAAATGGCGGATCTGCGGGTAGCTGGCGCCGCAGTAACGCAGCAGTTCCACCGAATCCACGGTCTCAAACGCGTTGGTCTCCAGATTGATCACGATCGACGCGCTTCGGCGAGTAACGCAGCACCTCTTCCACAGTAACGTTGACCCGGAGGTTGGGTTGTCCCGGTGCGATCAGCACCGGATAGTCGTCCATCACCCGATCGACGGCCCGGGTTCCTAATCCCGGCACCAGGCGCACTAACCCGTCTCCGCGACTGATTCGGGCAGACCAGCGGAACTCGTTGTTACTGAACGCCACGCCCGAGCAGGCCGGAAGGAAGTATTTGCCAACCTTCTTGCCTACGACTTCCTGGATCATGATGCCCATCTCTTCATGAACATCCAGGAGGCCGCGCTCCGCACGGTACTCCGTGGGGTCGGGTCCAAAGATCGAGGCGTACACTTCGGCGACGGCGTCCATCAGTGCGGTCAGCCGCTCGTCCTTGCTTCCCTGGTTACCGAGAAAGAGACTCTTGTACTTTCCGGAAAACGCCGATCCGGCGCGGTCCTCGAGCAGACTTGAACTGCGAACGATCAAAGGACGGTCGTCCAGTTCATCGAGAGCCAGCGAAAGCCCCTTGGCCAGCTCCGAGGGAAACGATGAGCTCTTAAAGAGCGCGACCAAGTGCGGGTATTCCTGCCGCACCTGGTCAATCTCCATGTACTTCCAATTCAGTACATCCTCCAGTTCGTTGTGATGGACGAAGTTAAGGATCCAGTCGGAGGTGATGTACCAGGTGCGCGGCACCTTCACTCGGCGCAGATATTCACTGGCCTCAGGAGATTTTTCGATGATCTTTTTGGCCAGGAACAGCCCGGCGCTCTTGCCTCCAAGCTTGCCGTGGCAGCCCGGCGGGAAGATGATCCGTCCCAGCAGATCGTAAAAGTCTTTGACCTCGGTGAAGTTCTTGGCGATGTTGATGAACTCCAGGTTCTCGGAGAAAAACCGGCGGATCGAGCGATACGCGCAGGCCTTTTTGCGTCGAAAGCGAAAGCTCACTCTCTTCGATGGCGACATGTTGGTAGCGTTCGATCGCTTCTATGACTTCTCCCAACGAGGTGGCCATGTTCTCCAGGGCCCGCACCAGGAAGCTGGACTTCTCCTCCTTGATCCAGGTAGTGACGCAGCCCAGGATCTCGGCTTCACTCAAGTGCTGACTGGCGATGCGAAACGCTTCCGCAGTGAGGTCAACAGACTTGGCGGGCAGGTCGCGGCGCAGCGGCCGATTTTCGTCGCCGGGCATCGGGGCCTCGGCCGGCGTCGTGCCGCCGTCACGCTGCAATAGCTCCTTGGCTTCCGCCACTCCACACCAGCTCAGGTGGTTGATGAGTTTGCGTGAAATTCGCCGCAGCAGAACCGGGTCGGTGTCGCGCAGGAACTCGAGGACGACCCGCCACTCGCCTTTGTCGCTGGCCAGATCGCCGGCGGCCGCCGACAGTCCCTCAAACGCGGTCTTCAACCGCCGTTGCATTACATGGTTTGCAATGCGGTCGGCGATGGTTTCAATCAGCTTCCGCTCCTCTTTGAGAAAGGGACCTTCGTCCGACTTGGGCATCTGCGCCCTATAAGAAACCTCCACGCTGCCGGCGGTCTCGCCCTGTACGACGATGTTGGCGCTCTGAACCCACGGGGTAGGCGAAAAACCCGGGGGCTGGATGACCTGGCCTTCGAAGACGATGCGCGCCTGGCAGTCGTGCGGGTACTGCCAACCCGGCGGCAGAACCTCGATCAGTTCGCCGAAGATTTCCTCCAGCGAAAGTTCCGGCTTATTCAGGAGCTCATCCACCTTGTAGAGGCAGTTCAATTCCTTGGCGCGCTCCTGCAACTCGCGAAGGATGATGCCGACTTGAGTTTCGTCCCGGATCATTTTTCCTTCCCGCCTGACTGAGTTTGCGCGGCTGACAGCACCACGCCGCGCCGGGAGCGGCCATCAACACAAACCGTCAGCCCGCCCGCCGGACGCACATGGCGAACCAGTTCAGTCTCGCCCACGATCGGCTGGCGGTTCAGCCAGTCCCAATCGATGGCAAAGCTTCCGTCATGCCGCACCATGAAGTAGGACGTACGAAAGCTCGATAAATTATGAAAGAAATGCGAACCTTGACTGAGCTCAATGTTCATCTCTGGCAGCGTAGCCTCGACAATGGCCCGCGCGCCCGAGATCTGGCTCCAGACCACCGGAATGCCGAGCGAGGGATGAGAGCTGCCCCAGCGGCCAAAACCAATCAGCAGGAACGGCCGGTGCTGATCCGAGAGCTGTTCATTGATCGACTCTAATTGCTGGGCGATCGCGGGTGTTTGCATAGGCGAGAAGTGCTCGGGGCGGACGAACACGATGTCCTGAATATCTTCGGCAACGCCGTTGCCCATTACCGTGTCTGAGGCAATGATCGCCCGCGGATCCGACAAGTCGTCGACGCTAACATTCACAATCTGCTCGGACACCACCATGGGACGAACCTGAAGAAATCCCAATCGCGCCCTGGTGGGTTGATCTCGACTCTCCTGGATGGTCACTGCGAATTCAATCTCGACGTTGGCGCCCAGTTCGTCCTCCGCCGCTTTGAGCAACCCTTTGACCAGGGGGTTGATTGGTACCTGCTCCAGCACCAGCAGGGGAGCGAAGTCGAGAATACGCGGACCACGCGCGCCCAAACCGGGGACCACGCGATCGCGAGCCGGGTCAAAAGTCGAAGCCAGAAAGCGGAGCACATCATCAGCCTCGGCCTCCTTCAGGCCCGCTGTCACCAGGTACTCAGTCTCGCTGACCGGGTCGTATACGGGTGGCTTGCCCATGTTAACGGCCCAGAACTCCGTTTGTGTACCGCGCAGCAGCTCCTGTACGGAGCCAAACGGAGGCGGCTTTTTGGGGTAGGCCGGGGAGAAGGTCCAGGCCACCCCTCCGTCCACAATGGTCTTTCCGAGACCTAATGCCAGGCTGGCCACGCCTTCCTCAGGAAGAGCTGGGCCCGTTGGATAGAAATTGTAGGAGCGCGCTACCCCGGACAGATCGGGATAAAAGCGATCTCCATGCCGCCTTCCGACAACTTCCTGGATGATGACAGCCATCTTCTCTTCGTTCGGATCGCGGCCGGTTGTCTTGATGTAGTCTCGTGCTTCCCGGAAGAATGTGGAAGCGTAAACAAATTTGATGGCCTCAACCAGCCGCCGGAAACGGGTGTCGGAATCAAACTGGTTGTTCGGGATCATCTTGGTCCCGTAAACGCCGGCGAACGGACGATTGAGAGCATCCTCCAGCAGGCTGGAAGATCGGATTGCCAAGGGGGTCCTGGTTTGCTCGATTAGTGCCCGGAGATCACCCAGTAGCTCAACCGGGAGATCGGCTTTCTGAAAAGCATGTCCGATGCGATCATCCCGCATCTCCTCGACGCGCAATTCCCCCAGACGGTTCCGGGCGATGAACTCGTCAAAGCAGTCAGTCGCGAGGACGGCCATCGTGGGGATGTTGACGTCAATGTCCGGAAAAGCGGAAGCGTCGATCGCGCGCGCCAGCAGGTCCTTGGCCGAGGCCAAGCCACTCGCCTTTCCACCTAACGCGCCGGTTCCGATCCGCGTGGACGGAGAGGTACCATTCCAGAAATGCCGGTCGAACGAGGGAAGGTCCGCGACCGCAGCTTTAAGATCGGTCATTGCTACCTCCGGCCGCCACGATTGGCCAAGGGGCTGTCCCCATAATCCTGGAACAGCACCCAACGCCTGAAGTATTACACCCAGCCGCGGTCGTGGCAGGCTTTGGCCACCCGGCCGATGGCAATCGCGTACGCCGCATCGCGCATGGACAGCTTCTCACGCCGGGAGAGTTCCGAAACCGCGAAATACGCCGAGGTCATCTTGACGTCCAGCTTGCCCAAGACCTCGTCTTTCTCCCAGAAATAGTTCATGTTGCTCTGAACCTGCTCGAAATAGCTGCAGGTCACGCCGCCCGCATTGGCCAGGAAGTCGGGAATCAGAAGGATCCCGCGTTCCTTGATTTGAGCGTCGGCTTCCGGGGTGGTTGGACCGTTCGCACCCTCCGCAATGATCCGGACCGAGGGGCTGATTTTGCCAACGTTATCACCAGTAATCTGGTTCTCCATCGCGGCCGGAATCAGGATCTCGACATTCTGTTCAATCCATGCCTCGCCGGGCAGCAATTCGTAGCCCAAGGCTTTTGTTTTCTGCTTGTCGATTCCCCCAAAGCGGTCGGTAATCGAGAGAAGTTGATTCAGGTTGATTCCGTCCATCTTGCGATACGTGTAGGCACACTGGTCGGTCTGGTCCCAACAGGAGACGGCGATTACCCGTCCTCCCAGCCGCTGGTAAAGTTCGATCGCGTACTGCGACACATTGCCGAACCCCTGGATGCTGGCCGTGGTGTTCTCCGGCCGTATACTCAACTCCTTGAGGGCTTCTCGGAGAGTAATAACGACGCCGTAGCCTGTAGCCTCAGTGCGACCGAGCGAGCCCCCCATGCCGACGGGCTTGCCGGTGATGAAGCCGGGATAACGGCCGCCGTGGATCTGTTCGAACTCGTCAAGGATCCAGAGCATGTGCTGCGCGTTGGTCATAACATCGGGCGCCGGCACATCGGAAAGCGGACCGACGTTCTTCGCCACCTGACGAACCCAGCCGCGACAGACCAGCTCCTGCTCCCGCGAGCTCAGGTTATGGGGATCGCAAATGACTCCACCTTTTGCTCCGCCCAACGGAATATCCACCACGGCGCACTTCCATGTCATCCACATGGACAGCGCCCGGACCGTGTCAATCGTCTCCTGGGGATGGAACCGGATACCACCCTTTCCCGGCCCACGTGCGTCGTTGTGCTGCACGCGGAAACCGCGGAACACTTTCACCGAGCCATCGTCCATTCGCACCGGGATCGCAAAATGGAACTCACGCAACGGGTAGCGCAGCAGGTCCCGGGTGGCCGGGTCCAAGCCCAGATATTCGGCCACCTTATCGAACTGCGATTGTGCGATCTGAAATGAATTGAATGCCTTAGTTGACTTCTTGGAGAGTGACCCGGGCGCCGTTTGACGCACTTCTGTTCCGACATCGACCGGCTCACTCACTGCGCTCTCCGGCATGATTTTCTCCTTGATCCTTGATGGAAATCCAACCTTCCATGTTCCATTAACCCGGTCCTGGGGAACAGTGACCCCCCTCACAGGAGAGGGTGACCGCCGGACTTAGTGCGGGTTGCCTAAGGATTCCGGCCGCTCAATGATACGATTTCGTTGACCCGGGGTGTGCAACTAACGGGAGAGATCCTCGCGTTGTAACGACGATGCAAACAAAGGCGTCGAGGCGGTCTTCGAGGGGGCTGTATGGTGAGTTGACCGGCATGACCTGCGTTGCCGTCGAACGTCCGTTGCCGTGCTACACGTCTGCCCCTGAGAGCTGGCATCATGCCAGCCTGTTCCGGCAACGTGTCCGCAGACTTAGTTCGTTTGCATCGAATTCGAGCTGTATCCCCCTCTCTTTCACTCGAGACAATTCAACGAGCTACTCTCTGAACCAAGCTCCGGTGCTCTGGCCTACATCGGCCCTACTCTCTGCGGACCATTCGCCGCGAACCGTTAGCACCGGGCAATGTGCGTACTGCAAAACGTGATGCAGAGTCGTCCAGGGCAAGTGCGTCGCCACTGCACCGCCTGAATGACAACCCATCACGATGAGGTCCGCGTTCCTGGCGTCCGCCAGCCGAACAATTTCCGTCTCAGGAACCCCGATCTCAACCTCAATCTCAGGCTTGTACGCCAGATCGACGTCGGGTGGAACCATCTGACTCAGTTTCTGGCGATCCTGTTGCTTCCATTCCAGCAACTCCGACTCCGATACTGGGCTGCTTGCGATGACGTGAAGTAGGGTCAACTCGGCACGGTCATCTTCTGCCAAGGTTAGGGCGTACGTCAGTGCTCGTGTGGATCCAGAGGAAAAGTCGCTGGCAAAGAAAACGTGGCCCAACCGGTTCAGCGATTCCAATCCAACATGCGGCCCGACCGTGAGCACCGGACAAGTAGCGTGTCGTATTACTTTCTCCGCCGTCGATCCCAGGAATAGCTTTTTGATTCCTCCATGTCCTTGCGTGCCCATCACAATCAGATCGACGTTCTTGTCCGCCAGAACCTGTGAGATCACGTCCCATGGGTCACCGGACCTTAGGATGACTTCGTGAGGAAGGAGCCTCACATCCTCCGTGTTCTCCAGTTTTGCCATGTTTTGTTCAGCATTATGGCGCATTGCGTCGGCGAGGGCAGGCCATGCCTCAACCGCCCCGATGGAGCCTTCCGTGGGCAGAACGTGGGTGAGGAAAATTGTGGAGTCATAGCGCCTGGCGAGAGAAACGGCACATTGCAGGGCGCTTTGCGACTCAGGAGAAAAATCAGTTGCGAGTAGGATTTTGTTGATGGTTATGCGGGAGAGCTTCGCTTGAGATGCCATAGCACACCTCCCTGTGGTCGTGTAAAGGACACCTCCCCAGTTTCCATATGTACATCGAGCATGACAAAAAGTCAGTGATCGCAATCACCCGGTAGCGTGACAGCGCCGGACGCTCGGCAGCGCGGCAGACTGCCAGTGCCGGTGCCGTGTCCGCTGGCTCGATCCGCGGTGGGAGCGTGTGCGATTTCCGTTATCCAGCGGATATGGAGAGGGTGGTGACGATTACTTCGCAAGCCGCCTTCACCGCCATGTATCCCGACAGGCTATTTCGGCTTAGTGTTACTCGTTCCCTTCGCCGGCGCCTTGGCCGGCTTCGCGGCCGGCTTGGGATGGGCATCGTCAGCCACCTGCTGGGCGACCCTGTCGGACACCATGACGAACGTAGCCATGACCGCGTTGACCTCGAACTGGGTGGCGTCGGCCGCCAGCGCCACGTCCTTGAGCTCGGGCACCGGTTTGCCCACTTTGTACAGAGTCACATCGGTCAAGGCTTGGAACTTGGCCGGATCCAGTGTCACGCCTTTGGGCAAAGACGCAGGTGGCAGGCCGCCCTTGCCGGGCTCTTTGACCTGAGCGGAAACCGTATAGAGGATGTAGTCGCATTGCTTGGCGCTGGCTTCGCTCTCCACATCAGTCTGCGGCGCTTCGGCATCCAGCGGCACCGCCTCCATTTGGTGGCGGCCGATTTCGCTCAGCAGATTGAGGCGCAGGTTGTCGGTGGGCAGGGACTGGCCGCTCATGTCCTTAATTTTCACGACCCCGACGCGCACCGTCCCCGCTGTTTTGGGCGCCAGGGCAGGTGCGGGAGGCGCTGCGGGTGAGGTTGCCGCCGCCTTGGCTGGAGCCGGTTCCGGAGCGGCCTCTGCATGGCTTGCAGGCGCGCCGCCCATCATGGCCGACATATCCGTCACCCGGCAACCCGGCGGCATTTCAAACAGCGGTGCCTCCAGATTGGCGCTCGCCAGCTCCACCACTTCCGTCGTGGTGGTGAAGGTTCCGTGTTCCGTCACCATGGTCGTGGTCTGCTTCAGCGGATAGCCCTGCGCTCCGCCCCCGCCGCCCTTCATCACGATGCGGTCGTTGCAGCCGCGCTTGCCGCCGCCCCCGCCGCCGCAGGCCAAGGCGCGGTAGGATTCGTCGGAACAGGAGAATCCAGCCGACAGATCGGCGTACCAGCCATCCGTTTCCATCTTCATGTGCGACTGGTTGCAGGCGTCCGGGCTGGACTCCATCACCATGGAAGTCTTGATGTGGCGCGCTTTGTAGCCGAACATATCCTGGCGCTCGCCGGTATCGGTGGAGGTGCGAGTGATGGTTACCACCCCACCCTTGCGCGGGAGCGTGGGCTCGTCCTCTGACTTTCCCCGTGCCATGGCCGCCATGTTCGGCGTCGCGGGACAAGAGGTTTCGCCGCCACCCATTGACATCACCATGCACTGGTTGCCGCTGATGGTGATCATGCGTTTCTGATCGCACTGGATAATCGAGACC
This sequence comes from uncultured Acidobacteriaceae bacterium, assembly GCA_963760415.1. Lineage (GTDB taxonomy): Bacteria > Acidobacteriota > Terriglobia > Terriglobales > Acidobacteriaceae > Bog-257. Next base: position 29,969 of record CAVXDA010000019.1, read on the forward strand.
GTTCCCCCATGGCCTCCGAAGCTCATCTCGTTGCGCTCGCGAGCGCCCTTGATGTACACCGTGCTCTCAGTGGTGTGGCCCATCACCGTGGTGCGGGTCTTGATCTTCAGGTCGGCTGACGCAACGGTAGTGAAACAGGCTACAGCCATCGCAAGAGCACAGGGGTAACGCCACAGGCGGATCACAGAAGGCCTCCTTGTAAAACTCCTACATTCGTCTGGAGAAACGTGAACCCGGCGCAATTCTAAACAAACCGGAGCGGAATACAACAGATATGTCTCGGCGAACCGGTCTGACCAATTCAAATCGGGAATTCCGGTTCGGGTGCGCGCCCAGGGATTTGCGCCCCGGCCCGGCATTAAAGGACAATATAGGTCGCTTTGCGCGCCGGACGGTTCTGGCCGAGCTGGGGTATCCAACATATTCGGCGTCGGGAAAATCAAAATCAGAGTTGGCAGCGCCTTGTCGATTGGGAAACCCGGACAACGATAAAGAGTTCCTAGTTGTACGAGTCCTCACGGCTCTCAGCTTGTGAGTTGATCATCTGCGGGAGGCACCATGAAAGCAACACAAGTTCTTCACGATCTGGGCCAGAGTCTCTGGCTGGACAATATCACGCGCGACCTGCTGAACAGCGGCACGCTTAAGAGCTACATTGACGAGTTGTCGGTCACCGGTCTTACTTCCAACCCCACCATTTTCGATCTGGCAATTAAGAAGAGTGCTACCTACGATCCGGCAATCCGTGAAAAGTTAATCCAGGGAAAGTCGGGGGAGGCGCTCTTCTTTGAACTGGCGTTGGAGGACCTGACGCGGGCTGCTGACCTGTTTCGCCCAACTTACGATCAGACCAAAGGCGTGGACGGATGGGTGTCGCTGGAGGTCTCGCCGCTGCTGGCCTATGACACAGCCACCACCCTCAAGGAAGCCAAGGACCTGCATGCGCGCGCTGCACGGCCCAACCTCTTTATCAAGATCCCCGGCACCAGGGAAGGTTTGCCGGCAATTGAGGAAGCGATCTTCGCAGGTGTCTCTATCAACGTGACCCTGCTGTTCTCCCGCGAGCAATATCTGGCGGCGGCTGGTGCCTACCTGAAAGGCATCGAGCGCCGCATCGCTGCCGGGCTGGACACTAAAGTCGGTTCTGTGGCTTCGATCTTTATCAGCCGCTGGGATGTCGCGGTGAGCAGCAAAGTTCCCGAGGCGGTTCGCGACCGGCTTGGGATCGCCATCGCCCAGCGTGCCTACAAAGCCTACTGCGAACTGCAACAGTCCCCGCGCTGGCAGGCGATTGCCAAGGCCGGATTCAACCCGCAGCGGCTGTTGTGGGCCAGCACAGGAACCAAAGACCCCAGAGCTTCGGACATTTTGTACGTCAAGGCCCTGGCCTCGCCCAACACCGTCAACACCATGCCTGAGGCCACCTTGAAGGCCTTTGCCGACCACGGCGAAGTGGGCTCGGTCATGCCGCCCGACGGCGGCGATTGCGAGGCCGTTCTGGCCGAGTTCGCCAAAGCCGGTATCGACGTGGACGCCTTGGCCGCTCAGCTCCAGACCGAAGGCGCAAAGTCCTTTGTGGATTCCTGGAATGAACTTATGGGGGTGATCGAGTCCAAGAGCGCCGCCCTGAAGGAGACGATGCCTGCATGAAAGTCCTTGTCGTGGATGTTGGTGGAACAAACGTCAAAATACTCGCCACCGGGCAGACCGAGCGGCGACGGTTCCCGTCTGGTCGGACACTGACGGCCCAACAGATGGTAGCTGGCGTAAAGAAGCTGGCCGCCGATTGGCAATATGACGTGGTATCGGTTGGATATCCCGGCCCGGTGCTGCACGGGCGTCCCATCAACGACCCCCCGAACCTGGGAAAGGGCTGGGTCGGTTTCGACTTCCAGAAGGCATTCGGATGCCCGGTGAAGGTGATTAATGATGCGGCCATGCAAGCCCTGGGCAGCTACCGGGGCGGCAGGATGCTCTTCCTCGGCTTGGGCACCGGCCTGGGCTCGGCCATGGTCATTGATGGAGATATTGAGCCCATGGAGTTGGGGCACCTGCCTTACCGAAGGCGCACCTACGAGGACTACGTGGGACTTCGGGGAATTCGCCGCTATGGGCGAAAGAAGTGGCGGCGCTACGTCAAGGACGTCGTCGAGAGCTTCGTCAAGGCCTTGGAGCCCAGCCAGGTGATCCTGGGAGGTGGAAACGTCAAGCTACTCAAATCGCTGCCTCACCGTTGCAGCCCCGGCGCCAACGCCAATGCTTTCGTCGGAGGGTTTCGGCTGTGGGGCGAAACCGCTGGCGAAAAGCCGGGGTTGCCGGTGAAGGCGTCCGGCAGTGTCCGCCGGGTCAACGGTCCGGAAGTGAAAAGCAAAGCACAGGCCGCAGGAGCATAAACATGGCGACCGCAGGGAACGCCCTCAAGAAAGCCAAGCCCCTCAAGCGCCGCCCGGTGTGGAAGGCCCTGGGAGCGCACTACAAGCAGATTCGCGGCGCGCATCTCCGGCAACTGTTCGCCGAGGACCCCCAGCGGGGCGAGCGTTTCCACCTCGAGGCCGTGGGCCTGTACTTCGATTACTCCAAGAACCGCATCACCGATGAAACCCTGAAGCTACTGCTTCAATTGGCGGAAGAGTCGGGCCTGCGCCAGCACATTGACGCCATGTTTCGTGGCGACAAGATCAACGTCACCGAGAAGCGCGCCGTGCTGCATGTCGCCTTGCGCGCTCCCCGGAGCGAGAAGATTGTGGTGGACGGCGAAGACGTGGTTCCCGCAGTTCATGCCGTGCTCGACAAGATGTCTGACTTTTCCAATCGCGTGCGCAGCGGTGAGTGGACGGGCCACACCGGCAAACGCATTCGTAACGTGATCAACATCGGCATCGGCGGCTCCGATCTTGGGCCCGTCATGGCCTACGAGGCGCTCCGCTTTTACAGCCGGCGCGACATGACCTTCCACTTCGTGTCCAACGTGGATGGCACCGACTTTGCCGAGGCCGTTCGTGATCTGGATCCAGCAGAGACGCTGTTCATCATCTCCTCAAAGACTTTCACCACGCTGGAGACCATGACCAACGCGCATACCGCCCGCGACTGGTCACTCAAGGGTCTGGGTGGCGACGAGAAAGCCATCGCCAAACATTTCGTCGCGGTCTCCACCAACACCTCCGAGGTGGAGAAGTTCGGCATCGACACCGCCAACATGTTTGAGTTCTGGGATTGGGTTGGCGGACGCTACTCGATGGACTCGGCCATCGGACTGTCCACCATGATCGCCATTGGCCCCGACAATTTTCGCGCCATGCTGGACGGTTTTCACCAGATGGACGAGCACTTCCGCACCGCGCCGTTCGAGCAAAATTTGCCAGTGCTGATGGGGCTGTTGGCAGCCTGGTACAACGACTTCTTTGGTGCGCAGACCGTCGCCGTGCTGCCCTACGAGCAATATCTGAAACGCTTTCCGGCCTATCTCCAGCAGTTGACCATGGAGAGCAACGGCAAGCACGTGACGCTTGGCGGGCAAGAAAGTCAATTACGATACCGGCCCGATTTACTGGGGCGAGCCGGGTACCAACGGCCAGCACTCCTTCTATCAGTTGATCCATCAGGGAACCCGGCTGATTCCCTGTGACTTCATCGGCTTCTACAAGACATTGAACCCGCTCGGCCAGCATCACACGCTGCTGATGTCGAACGTGTTCGCCCAGGCCGAAGCCCTCGCATTCGGAAAGACACCCGAGGAAGTGAAAGCAGAAGGGACGCCGAAATGGCTGGTGCCGCACCGGGTCTTCGAAGGCAATCGGCCGTCGAATACCATCCTTGCCGATCAGCTGACGCCGGAGACGCTCGGCAAACTTGTTGCCCTGTACGAGCATTCGGTTTTCACGCAGGGAACGATCTGGAGCATCGACTCCTTCGATCAATGGGGGGTCGAGCTGGGCAAGGTCCTGGCTAAGCGAATCATCGGCGAGCTGGAGAGCCTTACCGAGCCGGCGCTGACTCACGATAGCTCAACCAACAAGCTGATTCGGCAGTTCCGGGAGAAGCAGTAGAGGCTCTCGCAGCAGAAGCGCTCGACTCGATTACAAGACGCCCAAGACGCCTGCCCTCTTATTGGATCGCGCCAATAAACGTGCCGAAGGGCGCCACTGGTACCGCGTTCAGCGGCACTGCTTCGACGCTCACGCTCGGATTGCTGAGCAAAGGCGTCGCTGAGCTGCCGCTGATTCCCTCTGCCTTAAGGTCGAACACCAGCGTCTTCGGCTTGCTGCTCATATTCAGCACCACTAGCACCGACTCGCCATTCTGCGGGTTCTTGCGCAAATAAGAAAGCACGTCCGCGTCATCGCGGTTCAGCGCCTGGTACGATCCATCGCGCAGCGCCGGTCGGTCGCGGCGCAGCGCAATCAGCCGCTTGTAGAAGTTGAGGATCGAGTTCGGGTTCTTCCCTTCGACCTCGACATTGCGCTGGACGTAGCTCGCCGGAACCGGCAGCCAGGGCTTCGCGGACGTGCTGAAGCCCGCATTCTTCGAGGTGTCCCACTGCATGGGGGTTCGTTCCCCGTCGCGTCCCTTTTCCTTGGGCCAGCCAATTTTGCCGATCGGGTCCTGCACGTCTTCCTTGCGCGTGGGCGGCGTGGTCACCATGCCGATCTCTTCGCCGTAATACATCTGCGGAGTGGCGCGCGTGGTCAGCAGCAACGCGGCCATCAGCTTGGCAATGTCGTCGTTGTGGACGCCGTCGCCGTACCGGTTCCAGGTGCGGTCCTGGTCGTGGTTGTTGAAGAAAAAGTACGGCTGGCCGCCCACCGAGTTGTGATCGATCTGGTCGATCAGCTCGCGGAAGCGCACCGCGGAGAGCTGGTTGACGTCGGCAACCTGGAAGTCCATGGGCAGTTGGATCTCGTCCAGCTTGCTGCCGTACATCTTGGTCAGCTCCGCGATATTGGGCTCGTCGGCTTCGCTGATCAGCACCGGGTTCCCAGGATATTGGTCGACTACCTGCCGCATCTCGCGCAGCGAGTCGTGGACTTCCGGCAGATTGTCGGTGTACTTGTGCTCGATGTTGGGATCGCCATAGGCATTCTTACCGGGCAGAAGCGGGTCATCGTGCAGATTGGGATCTTCATAGAGCCGCGACACGGCGTCAATGCGGAAGCCCGCCACGCCTCGGTCCATCCAGAAGCGCAGCACGTCCATCATCGCCTGCCGCACCTGCGGATTGCGCCAGTTCAGGTCGGGCTGCTGCGGGTAGAAATAGTGGTAATAATACTGGCCGGTCTTGGCATCGAGCGTCCACGCGGAGTGACCGAACCAGGAGAGCCAGTTGTTGGGCGGTTGGCCCGGCGCTTTGCCGTCTCGCCAGACATACCAGTCGCGCTTGGGATTGGTGCGCGACGAGCGCGACTCGATGAACCACGGATTCTGGTCGGAGGTGTGGTTGGCTACGAAGTCCATGATCACGCGAATATTGCGCGCCTTCGCTTCCTTCACCAGGCGATCGAAGTCGGCCATGGTTCCGTATTGCGGATCAATCGCGGTGTAGTCCGCGATGTCGTAGCCAAAGTCAATCTGCGGCGAAGGGTACATCGGGGTGATCCAGATCGCATCGACGCCGAGGTCATGCAGGTAATCCAGCCGTTGAGCGATGCCGTTGATGTCGCCTACACCGTCGCCATTGGAGTCCTGAAAACTTCGCGGATAGATCTCGTAGATGACGGCATGCTTCCACCACGGGTCGTTCGCGGCCTGCTGGCTCTGCTGACCAGCCGGGACCGCGGATGCCGCTGGTTGTGCCCAGGCAAGGCCGTGGGTAACTGGCAGACTAAGAAGCAGCAGAACTGCGAACGCTCGCAAACGGCTCGCCAACAAAAGTCCTCCACGATTCGCGATGGCGGTGTGTGACCGGCCGCTGGGGCTTCACTACGCAGGTTCCCTCACCTGACGCCAGGGAAGCTATGTCCGCTCTAAGGCAGTCGTTGTGCCAGTCCTGGAAGCGCCTTCATCAGATCGTTGTAGATCACCACCACGAAGAACAGCAGCAGGAAGACGAACGCGGTTTGGTAGATGCGTTCCTTGATGCGCATGCTGATGTCGCGCCGCATGATGGCCTCGATGATGAGCAGTAGAATAATGCCGCCGTCAAGGATGGGAATTGGCAGCAGGTTGAAGATGCCGAGGTTCAAGCTGATCATTGCCATCAGGCTGAGCAGAGGCGTCCATCCCGGCTGACGCGCCGCGTCACCCGAAGCCCGCGCAATGCCAATAGGCCCTTCCATCTGCTTGATGGAAACCTTGCGTTCCAGCATCTTGTGGACCAGGTCCACGATCAGCAGGGAGTACTTCTTGTTTTCCTCCAGGGAACGGTTGAACGCTTCGGCAAAGGGCAGCTTGTCAATATGCACCGGCTCGGAACGGAAACCCAGCCGATAGCTCTTCTGGCTGCCTTCCTCGGTCTGGACCGGAGTCACAGTGAGGTGCAGTTGTTGTCCGTTGCGGATGGCGGTTACATCTACCGGCTTGCTGCCGTTTTGCTGCAGATAGTGGATCACGTCGAACAGGGAGCGCATGGACACGCCATTGATGGCGACGATGTCGTCCCCCAGCTTCAGTCCCGCCTTGGCTGCGGGCATGTCCGGTTCAATCTCGGTCACGGTGATCGGCTGATCGGGCACCAATCCGATGGCGCCGTATTGCCCCTCGCTGTCCAGTTGCGGCTGGAGCTGCTTCTCAAGAACCTGGTTCCCGCGCTGGATCGCGAGATCAATCGGCTGCCTCGAGCCGACCATCACCTTGAGCATCACGTCTTCCCATGTTGGGTTCTGCGTGCCCTCGATGCGCACGATGCGGTCGCCTTGCTCGATGCCAGCTTTCGCGGCAGGGGATTTCTCCAGCACCCATCCAACGACTGCGGGCTGATCCAGGAATACGGGGTGCTCGTAATGCACCATAAAGACGCCGGTGAGCAGGGCGATGGCCAGGATGATGTTCATCGCCGGGCCGGCAATCGCGATCACAAAGCGCTGCCAGCGCGGGTGCGACGTGAACTCCTCAGGCGCGCCGCTGCGCGATTCCAGCGGGTTCTCGCCCGCCATCTTCACATAGCCGCCGAGGGGCAGCGCGCTGATGCGGTAGTCGGTGCCGCCATGCCGAAAGCCGGCCAGGCGCTTGCCAAAGCCGATGGAGAAGACGTCCACTCGAACGCCAAACCACTTCGCAGCGGCAAAATGGCCGAGCTCATGCACCAGGATCATGATGCCGAGCACAACGGCCATCGAAACCACCGCAATCAGAAACGATTCCATATACCTCTTTACTTGGGGAGTTACTTTTGCCGGGTCGCCGAAGGCGTGTGGGCAACGGTTTCTCCGGCGCCTGAATGTTGGATGTGCGCTCGGGCCCTGTGCCGTGCATCGGAGTCCACGTTCAAAACTTCTACTATAGATTCAGGAACGCGGGCAGGCGTTTCATCAACCACCGCTTCTATTGTAGCCGGAATCTCCGGAAACCCAATACTACCTTCGAGGAAGGCGGCTACCGCGACCTCGTCGGCCGCGTTCAGGGCGATCGTCTTGGCCCCTCCCGCTTCGACTGCTTCATAGGCCAAACGTAAGCAGGGAAATTTGTCAAAGTCTGGTGGACTGAAATCGAGCCGACGCAACTCCTGCACGGGGAAGCGCAGCTCCGATTCGATGCGGTCGGGATAGGTCAGGGCATAAAGGATGGGCAGCCGCATGTCCGTCACCGAGAGCTGAGCGAGCAGGCTGCCGTCCACGAATTCGACCATGGAGTGGATCGTGCTCTGTGGGTGAACGAGCACGCTCACCTGAGTGGGCGGCATGTCGAACAGCCGGCAGGCCTCGATCACCTCGAAACCTTTGTTCATCAGGGTGGCCGAGTCGATCGTGATGCGCTGGCCCATTTTCCAGGTCGGGTGGTTGAGTGCCTGCTCTACGGTGATGCCTGGCAAAGTCCTTGAGCGGAGTGTTGAGGAAGGGACCGCCCGAAGCCGTGAGCCAGATGCGCTGCACCTCGTCACGGCGTCCCCCGCGCAAACACTGATGCACCGCGTTATGTTCGCTGTCAATCGGCAACAGCGGCTTGCCTTGCCTGCGGGCCTCAGCAGTGATCAGATCTCCTGCCGCTACCAGACACTCTTTGTTGGCCAAACCGACGCTCTTACCTGCCTTTACGGCTTCGTAGGTGGCTTCCAGTCCGGCGACGCCCACAATAGCGCTGACCACAAAGTCGGCATCGGGATGGGTTGACACCTTCACCGAACCGGCTGAACCATGTACCACCTCGATGGCCTGGTCGAGCCCGGCTTGCTTCAGCTTGTCGTGAAGCTGGTCGGCGGCATCCGCCGAGGCCAGCGACATGACTTGTGGCCGCCAGCGGCGGGCCTGCTCGAAGGCGAGCTCCACATTGTTTCCCGCCGCCATGCTCACGACCGAGAAGCGGTCAGGGAAACTCTCGACGATGCTGAGCGTGCTGCGGCCAATGGAGCCGGTCGAGCCAAGGATGGCAATACGCTTCATGAAGGGTTCAGCTTATCAAGATTCCGCGGGAGGTGAAGTAACTGGCGTAGCCCGAGACATAGAACAGCCAGCTCATCGGCACGGCAAACAGCAGCGCGTCAATGCGATCCAGTACGCCGCCATGCCCGGGCAGCAGGCCGCCCGAGTCTTTCATCCCGGCTCCGCGCTTCAACGCCGACTCGACGAGGTCGCCGAACTGCGCCGCGACATTGATAGCAAAGCGCGAACACAGCGGCCATCCACCACGGCGCGCGAGGGAAGTCCGGTCGCATGTTCCCCAGAGAATGCATGTAATAGGTGTACCCAGACAGGGAAGCCAGATGAATGCTATGCAGCCCACTCCAGATCGGTGTCAGAAAGCGAAACAGCAGGATCCCTGCCGCCACGGCTGCGATCGCCGACGCGATCGAGCCTTCCCACGTCTTGCCGGGGCTGACCCGCGGCGCCAGCTTGTGCCTGCCCCATGCCCGGCCAACGTAGAACGCAGCCGTGTCGCCGGCCCAAACCATCAGCATGACAAAGAGGATGAAGATCGCGCCATTCTCGTAGGAGCGAAGTATCGGCAGGCCGAACAGGGTGAAGCCGACGTAGGGCATCAGGAAAAACGAGACCGACGAGTCTCCAAGTGCGACCGAGAGCGGCTGGCGGCGCAGGCCCGCGATCACGAACACAAAGGGAGAGGCCATTACCGTCAACAAAGACAAGGCGGCGGCGATGCCGGAGGCTGCGATAGCAGAGACCGGAGCCCGCGAGATATCGACATAGGAGACGAACGCGCCGCAGGCAACAAACAAGCACACCAGGAACAAATAGCCCAGCGCGCGAAAAGGCTTGAACCCGGTTGCCGTTGCGATGTCCAGGTACTCCCGGGCCGCCAGCAGGGCCACTCCCAGCACCAGCAGCGTGAACAGCCACAGCGGCGCCCTGAACAAAGCCACTATGACAAGGGGAATGAGCACGACCGCGGTCAGTACGCGGCTCACGATAGGTGTCCGTTGTCGCCGATCAGTCCGCCGAAGCGACGCTCGCGCTTTTGGAACGCCTCGATCGCTTCGAGCAACTGCGCGCCGCGAAAATCTGGCCAGAGGGTTTCGGTGACGTAGATCTCGGCATACGCCACCTGCCAGAGCAGGAAGTTGCTGAGCCGCATCTCGCCGCTGGTGCGAATCACGAGGTCGAGCTCGGGCAGGCCATTGGTGTAGAGGTGCCGCGCAATCGATGCCTCGTCGATCTTCAGGTGCTCGACGCCGCCATTCCGCGAGGCTTCCCGCAGCAGGGTGTTGAAGCAATCAACCAGCTCGGTTCGTGAGCCGTAATTGAGCGCCAGCGTCAGCACCATTCCGGTGTTCTTTTCGGTCATCTCACGGGCCCAGGCCATGCGCTCCTGCACTTCTTGCGGCAGTTCCTGCTGCCGGCCAATGTACTGTAGCCGGATGTTGTTCTCCATCAGCGTGGGAAGTTCCATCATCAGGTAGCGCCGCAGCAGGTTCATCAGGTATTGCACTTCCGACTTCGGCCGTTTCCAATTTTCCACTGAAAAGGAATAGAGGGTCAGGGCCGGGAGGTGAACGCGCGCGGCGGTTTCGATGGTCGAACGCACCGCGGCCACCCCCGAGCGGTGTCCCGCGATGCGAGGCAAATGGCGGCGTTTGGCCCAGCGGCCGTTTCCGTCCATGATGATAGCGATGTGATGGGGCAACCGCTCCGGATCGAGGCGGGAGTAGATCTCAGCCTCTTTGCGGTTCAGCCCAGCGGGCACTTGTGCGCGCAAAGCATACCTCTGCCATTTGGAAAGTAGCACAGGCTACAAGGGGTTGCAATGAAGTAGTGGTAATCCCGGAAGACCCAACACGCCGATTCGGGCCCGATGACGCCGTGGGCGAGAGCGGGCCAGAACTAACGGCGAAATGTGGCAGGATGCCTCGGCGCGTATTCGTCACTTCGAGGGCATTGTAGACCCACCTTCCTCTCTCAAGGAAGCGATAGACACGCCGGTCCAGCGCGAGATCACGTCTTCGATGTCCTCGCGGCCGACAATGCCGGTTGACGACTCGTCGAGGTGATACTTCTCGCGCAGGGCGCGCAGGTTCTCTCGCTCTTTGCGCTCCTCGTCGGAGTAGGAGCGGACCTTCTCGAACAGGTGATTCGCGATGGCGTTTTCCATGTTGTGAACGATCGACTTGATCCGCTTCTGCACCTGGGTGATGTCCTCGGGCAGAGCGGTTTGACGTAGCTTCACGCGCGAGCCGGCTCGTCGAGAACATCCACAGCCTTGGCTGGAAGACAGCGGTCGGGCAGATAGCGGTTGGAGTATGACACCGCGAACGCGATGGCATCGTCGGCGTAGGTGACGCCATGGAACTTCTCGTAACGGTCCTTAATGCCAAACAAAATCTTGACCGCGTTCGACTCATTTACAGGCCTTACGTTAACCACGCGAGAGCAACCCCCGAGCCATGGAGTTTTCGTGATTAGTTCTGGATAGTCAGTCGGCGTCGTCTCGCTAATACACTGAACATCACCGCGGGAAAGCGCGGGTTTCAAAATGTCACCGGCATCGAGCATGCTCTTTACTGCACCGACACCCACGAGAGTGCGCAAGTCTTCAATAAAAATGATCGCATTTTGCGACGCAGTGAGCTCTTTCATGATGGCCAGTCCCTGCTCGATCTGGCGGCTGATCTTGGCGATTAACGACAGGTCAAAGGCGAAGATGCGGGTGTCGGCCAGGAACGATGGTACTTTGCCGTCTGCGATACGTTGTGCCAATCCGTGTACAATCGCTGTCTTTCCCACGCCGCGCTCGCCCACCAGCAGCGGGTTGTTAGTCTTACGGTTGCAGAGGATCTGGATTATCGCCTCGAGTTCCTCCTCTCGACCGATCAGCGGATCCAACTGGTTGTCCATCGCCTCTCGGGTCAGGTCGCGGGAGAACCCAGACAGCGGCGACGAGCCGCCAGCGTCTGGCTTAGCGAATTGCTTAGCGAATTCATGCGGGGTACGGGTCAGTTCTTCGCGAACAGTCGAGATGCGTAATCCGCGTTCATGCAGAATTGCGGCGGCGAAGCACTTCTCTTCGCGCAACAACCCCAAGAGCAGGTGTTCCGTGCTTATGTGCTTGTGCGAGAGCCGCTCCGCCTCCTCGGCGGCGTAGGCCAGCACCTGCTTGCACTCGTTGCTCAGGGGCAGGTCCACGGACGTGGAAACCTTCTCCCGGATGGTTGTGTGGCCCTCAATCTGTTTCCGGATGGATTCGACGGAAGCAGGGGACCTAATGAACCGATTGCTGAGTGCCTTGTCCTCGCGCAGCAGGCCGAGCAGAAGGTGCTCCGTCTCGATGTACGGAGAACCGAACTGACTGGCTTCGCAGCGCGCGAAGAAGATTACCCGACGAGCCTTTTCCGTGTACCGTTCAAACATCCTGCTGAATGCTCCAAATCAATTGACCGCATATAGAGGTGGCTTTGCTTGCGGTCATGTGAATGCCTATTCCGAATTAGTGGTTGAACGTACCTCATCATACTTCCAACTCATCCTGGCGGCTCTCTTATTTCGGCTTTATGATTGCGCTGGGGAAAACCGATCATCATGGGCTAGTTGCGCTGGCAGGGCAACCCAGGTTGCAGCATCCTCTTTTGGACGCTAACCTGGGTAGAGGACGCTTCGGGCTGGCTGTGTGCCCCACTCAGCATCAGGAGCTCCAATTCGGGAAGCCTTAACAAATCTTCACCAAGAGTCGTGTAACGTTTTTGCGCTCTTTTGTGTTTATTTAGGTGGGCTGGCTGTAGCTGACATTCTCTCCACTATGCTATCCACCAGCAAAAGAAAATGCCGAGGCCCGGGCCTCGGCACCTTCCGGTCGGCTTAGGTTCACGCGGGTTCCTGTTCTCGGCACCGCACGTCTGTGCGTGTCCGGGACGGACTTACCGCGCAGGATAGAGATCACAAAGCTGACGACTAGTCGCGCTTTAGTTCTGCGTGTACCGCCGCGGATGCTCAACCATGTCGCGGACCTGAGACAGCACGTTCGACAGCTGCATGGCATTCAGCTTCGAGCTGAATTCGGCCAACTCTGCGATAAAGGGATCAGCAAGCGCTTCGTTGATCTCATCTTCGCGGGAAGGCCCGCAGGCGCGCAGCAGCAAATCGGGCACGCTGACCTCCAGCGCCCCCGCCAATCGCGCCAGCGACGACAGGGTCGGCGTGGCCTTCTTGTTCTCGATCTTCGAGACGTAGGTGCGGGGCACGCCCATGCGCAGCGCCAATTGCCTCTGGCTCAGGCCGGCACGCTGCCGAAGACTACGGATCGCCGTGGCGACCTGCACTTCGGAGCGGTCGGAAGTTACCACCTCCGCTACCGGCAAACAAGGGGCGAGGATTGGCTCGGGCTCGTCCTCATCCAGCGACGTGCGGCAACGGCGGCATAGGTTGTTGATGGTTTTGAACTGGACGAGATGGCACTGGTCGCATCTCACCACTTCGCGGGAGTCCACCGGCGCGAGAGTCGTGGCCATTTAGGCTGCGGAAGTGCCAGAGCGGGCACAGAAAACAGCTTACACGTACAGTGCAGCATTTCTCTGCTACAGTCAAGAGCATAGTGGGATGAAACCCCGGGGAAAGCTGTGCAATTCCGGCAAGCTCATCCCAATCCAGCGGAAGAAAACCAGTGAAACCCGGGAGAATCGCGGAATGACTCGTTCCGAGGCGTGGTGTTTACTAACTGAGTTCACCCAGTCAGAAAGTTTGCGCAAACATGCGTTGGCTGTGGAAGCGTGCATGCGAGCCTACGCCCGAAAGTTCGGCGGAGACGAGGAGCTTTGGGGCGTAGTGGGACTCATCCACGATTTTGATTACGAGAAATATCCCAGCCTGGACGATCACCCGTACAAGGGAAACGCAATTCTGACCGAGCGCGGTGTTGCCGAGGATATACGCCGTGCCGTCATGTCGCACGCCGACTACACCGGCGTGACTCGCGACTCCAATCTGGAGAGAGCGCTGTTTGCTTGCGACGAACTAGCGGGATTCATCACCGCGACGGCATTAGTTAAGCCGGGCAAGTCACTCGCTGAAGTGGACGCGAGGTCGGTGCGCAAGCGGATGAAGGATAAAGCCTTCGCGCGCGCCGTGAGCCGCGACGACATCATCAACGGTGCCGCCGGTTTGGGCGTTGACCTCGACGAGCACATCACCATTTGCATCGAGGCGATGAAGGGGATCGCCGGGGAACTGGGGTTGGCAGGGAACGCCTAGCGAGGTCGCTGTTGGGGGGTGGTCTTCGGCGGCCGTTACTTGAAATCCTCTGGCCATTTGCGGGAGCCGTGGAGCACACGGATGATCTCAAGGGTCTGTCCGCGAACCCGGTAAGGAAGAATGTACGGCGTTCTTGGAACAACTAACTCACGTGTTCCTAGCACACGGCCAGGCCTGCCCGACGCGGGATAGATTGCCAGGCGATCGGCGGCGGCGAAGATATTATCCACGACGCGTTCCGCCGCGCCGGGACTGTCGCGGGCGATATACGCAGCTTCAGCGTTTAGATCGGCTAGAGCAATGCTCAGCCATTTAACCTGCACGGCGTTTCCACTTCTTGCGCATCGCCCTTACTTCTTCTTCTGTCGCGAAGTTCCCCGCATTCGCTTCTTGAATGCCTTTCTTGATTTCTTCGATCTGCCACTCATTAAGGCTGACAAATTCCCGGATAGCTTCAGCCGCCAAAAACGACCGGCTGCGCTGGGTAGTCTTCGCGAGCTTGTCGAGTTTTTTCTTGAGCTTGCTATCCACTCGGAGAGTGAGAATATGTGAACTAGACATACACTGTATTATAACCGAATACATTTGTCGGTCCGTTTTCAATTGAAAGGATCGAGCTATGCTCCGGTGAGCTGCTGCATGCATTCGACCACTGATCCGATGGCGACGTCTTCCTTCTGCTTCGTCCCTCGTGTCAGCACCTCAACCTTGCCGTCGGCGAACTTCTTGCTCGCGATCGTAATACGGTAGGGAACTCCGATAAGGTCGGCATCCTTGAACTTCACGCCTGGACGCTCATCCCTGTCATCGAGTAACACCTCGAATCCGGCCTGCTCAAGATCGAAACCGATCGCAACGGCCGCGTCCAGCAATTCCCCGCTTGCACTTAGCGGCGAGAGCACCACGTCGAACGGCGCAATACTCATGGGCAAACAGAAGCCATCTTCATCGTGGTTCTGCTCGATGCAGGCAGTGAGAATACGCTCGATGCCAATACCATAACTGCCCATGATCGGTGTGACTTCCTTGCCATGCTCATCGAGCACACGCAAGCCCATCGACTCGGAGTACTTGTACCCGAGCTTGAAGATGTGGCCGATCTCCACGGCTTTGCCGATTTTCAACGGCGATCCGCAACGCGGGCAGCGTTCGCCGTCGGCGACCGTCCGCAGGTCGGCCCATGCGCTCGGATGGAAGGTTTCGCCCGGACTCAGGTTCTTCACGTGGTATTCCTCCCTGTTCGCGCCGGCAATAAGGTTCTCGCGTCCGCGCAGGGCTTCTTCTGCCAGCAGCAGGGGCTTCGTGGAGTCGGTCTCATCCTTCGCCCACTCGATGTTCAACGGCCCGAGATATCCGGCAGGTGAGTGGAACAGCTCGCGAATCTCCTCCTCCTGCATCGGGCGATACTCCTTACCTCCGATTGCGCCCGACAACTTGGCGTCATTGAGCAAGTGGTCTCCACGCATGAGGACGACCAGCGCCCGCGTTCGTGGCTCGCCGCCTTTCGCAACCGTACCGTCAGTCATCACGTACGCGAGTGTCTTGATCGTGTGCTTCGGAGAGACGCCAAGAAAGCGCGCCACATCCTCGATAGTCTTTTGTTCCGGAGTATGGACGAGCTCCGGCTCGCCGCTGCCTGATAGCGGCAGGTCCTCGACCGGGTCGAGTTTGGAGGTTGCTTTCTCCAGGTTCGCGGCATAGCCGCAATTAGCACAATCCACAACGAAATCCTCGCCGGCGTCGGTGCGCACCATGAACTCGTGCGACTGCGAGCCTCCCATCGCGCCCGAGTGGGCTTCGACCGCGAGGTACTTCAGTCCGCACCGATCGAAGATACGGCAATAAGCGTCGTAATGCTTCTGATAGCTGACGTCGAGTCGCGCGGCGTCGAGGTCAAAGGAATAGGAGTCCTTCATGGTGAACTGCCGCACCCGCAAAAGGCCGGACTTGGGTCGAGGCTCGTCGCGGAACTTCTGCTGGATCTGATACCAGATTTGCGGAAGCTGCTTGTAGCTCCGGAGGTCCTTGCGCGCGATCTCGGTCATGACCTCCTCGGCGGTCATGCCCAGGCACATGTCGCGCCCGCCGCGGTCTTTCAAGCGAAACATGTTGTCGCCCATGGCCTGCCAGCGGCCGCTTGCTTCCCATACTTCGCGCGGATGCAGCGCCGGCAGATGAAACTCCTGCCCGATGCGGTCCATCTCCTCACGGACGATACTGGTTATCTTGAGCATCGAGTGCTGCCCCAGGAACAGGAAGGAGTAAATGCCGGCGGCGAGCTGGCGAATGTAGCCCGCGCGAACGAGAAACTTATGGCTAGCGACCTCGGCGTCGGCCGGGGCCTCGCGCAGAGTGGGGATGAAGAGCTGAGACCAGCGATGCATCATTCCTTCCAGATGGTTTTCATTAAGACCGGATAACTCGCTATTGTAGCGGGGCTTGTTCTTCCCGGAACACTTGACCACCGGCGGCAGCGCTGTCCTGCCTGTAGGGTTCGTGTTACAAATTGAGCGGACTCCTCTATGCACAGCAAGCGCACCACGATCATATTTCTTTCGGTGCTGATGCTGATCGTGCTGGCGTTGGCGTTTGTTATTACCCGGTCATTCCTGAAGCCATTTGCCTTCGCGATCATTCTTGCTGTTGTCTCTTATCCGCTGCATGAGCGTCTCTTGCGATGGAACAAGCGTCGGGTTGGTAGCTCTGCACTGCTTTCCACACTGCTCCTGATCATGGTCTTTGCCGTGCCGAGCTTCATCATCGCCGTGCTGGCGGCGAACGAAGCATTAACAGCGGCGCACTACCTGGGTCGCAGAAGCGTTGAAGAAGGTGGATTCCCCTCGCTGGTGATGATCGTGGCTGACCGCCCTCTCCGCTACGTTAGCCATTGGGTTGATCTTTCCAAATACGATCTCCGGGCCACGATCAGCGCCAACGCGCAGAAGGTCAGCGTCTGGCTGGTCGGTTTTGGCGCGAACGTCCTGAGTGGTATCGCCCGCTTCGTCGTCGATGCGCTGATCACCTTCGTCGTCGTGTTCTTCCTGTTTCGTGACGGAGCGCAGTGGGCGTATCGCGCTGGAGCGCTTCTGCCGCTTACTCCCGAACAGGTTGCGCGGTTGTATCGAAATATCTCCGACACCATCATCGCCAACGTTTACGGCATTCTCTCGGTGGGCGTTGCACAGGGCGTGGCTGTCGGCATCGCCTTGCGCATCATCGGCATGCAGTCTTCCCTGTTGCTGGGTTTGGCTACCGGCTTCGCCTCCATCATCCCAGTGGTGGGCTCCGCTCTGGTTTGGGGGCCCGTCACAATTTACCTGTTGGTAACCGGCTCCATCGGCAAGGGCTTGTTTCTTCTAATTTATAGCGTCGTAATCGTCAGCAGCATCGACAACATCATCCGGCCGTGGGTGGTGGGCGGACGGGTGGAACTGCATCCCCTGGTCTTGTTGTTCTTTATCTTCGGCGGAGTCGAGGCGTTTGGATTCTTGGGACTGTTCCTGGGGCCGGTGGTCGCGTCCGTTCTGGCCGCTTTGTTCGACATCTTGCGTGAAGAGCTGAAGGTACCCAGCCCTGCGCCAGCTCAGGTTGGCGACTGAGCGGGTTATTCATCCGTCAGCGGCGAATACAATTCACCTTCTTTGCGTTCTCCAACCTCTTTCAGCGCCTTGACCACGTACTCCTGAAAGTGCGGCGATTGGCGATGTGCCTCCCGGGCGGCATCGTCGCGATACTGCTCGTAGATGAAGAAGCGTCGCGGATCGGTTTTGTGGCGATGCACAACGTACATCAAGCAGCCGGGCTCTTGGCGCGAGGCAGCCTGGAGTTTGGTAAAGATCTGTGCGACTTGCTCTTCGCGTCCGGGGTTTGCCATCCAGGTCACTGCCAGTACCACCATTTATGCCTCCACCCTTTTTACAAATCGTCGCCTTGAAGGGGCACAGCTTCAGCTGTGCCATTTAGCGCGGAAAGAAGATCCCGGCTTCAGCCCCTGAGGGAATCCGGTTTTGAATTCGATATCAGAACATGCATCGATTTCGACTTCGTAAAAGCAAGGTCCCTCGGTGGCTAAAGGCACGGGAGCAACAGAATTCGGCACAGCTGAAAAGCCGAGCCCTTTCAAAGCCAGCTCTAACTTGTCTACAAAGCTCCGCCCAGCTCATTGAGCGTCTCGGTGAACTCCGGAACGAACATTGTTTGCTCGCGGTCCGGTCCGGTCGAGACGATGCCAACTTTGGCCCCGGATTCTTTCTCCACGAATGCGAGATAATGCTTGGCCTTCTCCGGCAGCCGATCGTAGTTGTCTATTCCAAATGTGTTCGTCTGCCAGCCCGGCAGCTTGGTATACACCGGTTCGATGCTTTCGTAACCTGAAGCCTGCGCGGGAATTTCCTGCGTCTCTTTGCCGTCAACTTTATAGCCCACGCAAACAGGAATTTCGGGCTGTTCATCCAATACGTCAAGTTTGGTTACTACCAGCCAGCTCGTGCCATTGATCATGTTCGAGTAACGAAGCAGCGGCAGGTCGAGCCAGCCGGTGCGGCGCGGACGTCCGGTCACAGCCCCGAACTCGTTGCCCTTCTTGCGCAGGGCTTCGCCCACCTCTTCTTTCAATTCGGTGGGGAAGGGACCTCCGCCCACGCGGGTGCAGTACGCCTTGGTTACGCCAACGACCATGCTGATCGAGGTCGGCGGCACGCCGGTTCCGGTGACCGCCCCGCCGGACGTCGCACTGGATGAGGTGACAAAGGGATAGGTTCCGTGGTCGATGTCGAGCATGGTCCCCTGCGCGCCCTCGAACATCACCGGCTCACCGTTGGCGATTGCACGATTCAACAACAGTGCGGTGTCAGTGACAAATGGAGCCACACGGTTGGCGATCTCGGCGTAGTCGGTGAACATCTTGTCGGGATCCAATGGCTCGCTGTTGAACAGTGCGTGCGCGATGGTGTTCTTTTCGCGGCAGGCGTTCTCGATATGCTTGCGCAGAAGCGTCTTGTCGAGCAGAGTCCTGCACGCGCAAGCCGCTGCGCGCCATCTTGTCTTCGTAGGTGGGACCGATGCCGCGTGAGGTGGTGCCGATCTTCACCCGTCCGGGGGCATTTTCGGAAGCTAGTTCGATCATGCGGTGGTAGGGCAGAATCACGTGCGCGCGGTTGCTGACGAACAAATTTCCGTCAACCCGCACGCCGGTCGCGCGGAGCGCGTCCACTTCCTTGATAAACGCAAACGGGTCCAGCACCACTCCGTTGCCGATCACACCACGGCAGCCTTCGCGCAACACGCCGCAGGGGATGAGCTGCAGGATGAACTTTTTTCCGTGGATGGTGACGGTGTGTCCGGCGTTGTGCCCGCCGGAATAGCGCGCCACCACCTTGAAGCGCTCGGAGAGAACGTCAACGATCTTGCCTTTGCCTTCGTCGCCCCACTGCGCGCCGACGATGACCGCTGTCTTACCAGTTTTCAACTTCCTACTCCATCGGCGATTGCCCAGGTAAGCACGCCCAGCGACCGTGCAGATTCGCACACAACTCGTCCTTCTGTCCAGAAAGTCAGTCCAAAATTCGGGGAAATTAACGTAAGACGGGCTGTCTAACTCTAGATTCTACAGGTTGTGCTGGAAGGGGCGCAATGCGAAACGATTGCGGGAAAACGCTGTGCCGGTACTGGCGACCGATGGAAACTTGCTCGCATTTGGAAAAGCAATCCCCGAAAACTAATTCATCGGCACTGCATTCTCCAGATGCCGGGTTCATTGCCGTAAACTGTTCCAATGCCCGAGCTACCCGAAGTCGAAACCATTGCCCGCGGTCTTAACCAAGGGGTCGCCGGCGACGTGGTCGAGTCGGTTTGGCTGGGCGAGAAGCCCGAACCTCTTAAGTCGCCGGCGAAAGAAATCGTCTCTGTGCTGGAGCGCGCACGTATCGCGCGCGTGGGGCGGGTCGGCAAGCACATCGTCTTTGACCTCGAGCTGCCCAGTAGAAAAGGGCGCAAGCCGGCGACGATGCGCGGACAGTGGATTGTGCATCTCGGCATGACTGGACGCCTGCTGATCGCGTCGCCCGATACCGAGCTGGCAAAGCATACCCACGCAGTGCTGAAGCTGGCCTCGGGCCGCGAGCTACGCTTCGTGGATCCTCGCCGATTCGGCAGGCTGGCGGTGGTCCGACTCGACTCGAAGGGGACAGCCGGATTTACTGCTCCTGGCGAAGAGCCGCTCGACTCGCGGATTGAACGGTTCCTCGCTCTTTTCCGGCGCCGCAAGACCCCGATCAAGAGCGCTCTGCTGAACCAGAAGCTGCTGAGCGGCGTGGGGAACATTTATGCTGACGAGTCGCTGTTCCGTGCGGCAGTTCGTCCTCGCCGCCGTGCTGCATCGCTCACGAACGCCGAGTTGCGCAAGCTGCACGCAGCCGTACAGGAAGTGTTGCACGAGGCGATCAAGCTGGGCGGCTCGTCGGTCAGCGATTACGTTGATGCGGAGGGGCGCGAGGGATTTTTTCAGCTACAGCACCGTGTGTACGGGCGGGAGGGCGAGCCCTGCCTGGTGTGCGGTACGCCCATCAAAAGGGTTATCATCGCAGGTCGCAGCAGTCACTATTGTCCGCGCTGTCAGAAGTAACCAGTCGACAGCGGGCGAGGGTCTTCATGCGCGTTTATTCGATTGGAGTTGATCTCGGGGGAACCAATCTACGCATCGCTGCGGTTGATAGCGACGGCAAACTCCTGGAAAAACTGACCACCGGTACCGAAGTCCAGCGCGGCCGTGATCTCGTGATTGGCGAGATGTGCGAGGCCATCCAGTCGCTGAGTGTCAAGTTTCGTGATTCGGCCCAACTGGCCGGCATCGGAATTGGCGTACCCGGATTCATCGACATGGATACCGGAACAGTCATGCGCTCGCCCAACCTCCCGGACTGGATGAATTTTCCCGTGCGGGACCAGATCGAGGGCAAACTCGGGACAACCGTAATTCTTGAGAACGATGCCAACTCGGCCGCCATGGGCGAAAAATGGCTGGGTGCGGGCCGCAACACAGACAACATGGCGATGTACACGCTCGGCACCGGCGTTGGCGGCGGCTTGGTGTTTAACGGGCGGCTTTGGCACGGCATGAGCGGCATGGCCGGCGAGCTGGGCCACATGAACGTCGAACCGGAAGGACATCCCTGCGGCTGCGGTAGTCGTGGCTGCCTTGAGCAATACGCTTCCGCGACTGCTATTGTGCGCATGGCGCATGAGGCGATCGCCAGCGGCAACGCTCCGGATTTGGCGGAGGGGGCGCGTGGCAATGTCGAATTCACGGCGCGTGGAATCTACCAGCTTTCCCTCCAGGGACATGCGTCCGCGCAGAAAATCTTCCGTACGGTCGGCCGGGCGTTGGCCATTGGCATCGGAGGGATGGTGAACGCGCTGAACCTTCCCATGTACGTGATCGGAGGCGGCGTGGCCAGCGCATGGGAGGCTTTCGCGCCCACCATGTTTGAGGAGTTGAAAGTCCGCTCGTCTATTTACTCCCTCACGGCTCCCGACCACGTTGAACCCGGCCAGAAACATACGGTGGTCACGATCGCACTGCTCGGCAGCGATGCCGGTCTTTACGGCGCGGCTCGACTGCCGATGTTGCAAACCGAGCCTGCCGGGAGCCCAGCCTAACCCTGCAATCAGGAAGCGCGCAGATCGCGGCGCACCAGAGCTGAATCCAGGAAGCAACCAACCCCGATGGCAAACGGAATAACGCCAAACGCCGCCGCCATCCACGCGTCAGGCTCGGCCCGAGCGATAAGCGCAAACGCAGCGGTGTAGCCGATCGCACCGCTCACCAGCAATATGCCCGACCGGCGGGTGCGCGCTGCCTGGGAAAGTTCCGGCTCCATGGGAACGCTAACGCCGCGCGCAATGGCCGCCAGACGCTCCTCGGTACGCAGCTTGCGCACCCGGTAATAGGTGTACAGCGCGGCCATTGGGATGCCGAATATCATGATCACCGCCGCTAGACCAACAATGTTTCCGTCCATGACTTGCTCCTTCTCTGATCGCGCCGCCTTGCTCAATGGCGTGCTGAAACTGCCGTCACTCCGAGGTACGGGAACGATGCGGCGGAAGTTCCGCGAGTTGTTGCGGTCGCGCCGATGGACGAGCGGTCGCGGTTAACTGTTCGGTACACTTAAGCAAGTATCGGCGAGTTTCCCAGATTGGGACGATATTACTATTTCGTCAATACCCCCTCCCCCTTCTTGTATCGCGTGGAATCAACGACTTAGAGAGAAAACCCTCGCAAAATATTCCATCGAAAGGAGTTAGAAGTCAAAATATTCCATTCAAAGCACTTACGCGCCGAAATTTTGTCCCACTTTGGCACCGCCAGCGTCGTGGGTTAACCAATCGATAAAATCCGACGCTTCAGTCTGACAACTGAGAGCTGACGACTGGCAACTGTTTTTCAAAGATCACCGGTTCCAGCAGGACCGTTCCCGCCCCTCAAGGGCAGTAGAGACACAAAGCCTCACCTCGCCAGTGTAGCGCTTGGCTGGCCATGGTCAAGTTACGAAGGTACAGGTAGGGTAACTGTACTTTCGTAACATTTTGGTGGAAGGTAACCAGACCGAGTTTTGCACCTCCAGATCGGTTGTGCCGCCCCCAAAAAGAGGCTGATGCAGGCCCCTCGCCCACCCCGAGCGGAGTCGATGGATGGTACCCCCGGCGCACACCCGTGTGCCAAAACGGCCTTATCCGTGAGCGCATCCAAAGCGGGATTCGTTCACTGTGAAAAGGACGATTCTTGAACTCGGTTCGATGGAACGTCGATTAGAATCGTGACATGCCCGTCCATGCAAGTTCCTACGATGCCTGGCTCGCAAGAGTGAGCGAGGCTCTCGATTCCATCAACATGCCGATGGAAGATTGGCAAAAAGTATCGGCATTTGATTTCAAGCGGGAGTTTGCAGCAGGGTCATCCCCCCGATGACGCAGCTTTAAGGGCGAACAGGTTTTGGTGGCAGCAACAGAACAAGAGAATAAACCAAGACTGCTACCGCACTCCGAATTGCTGGCTACCCCGAGGTCACCAAGGCGAGTGCCAGCCCGTCTAGCCGTGCCTTTAACCGCCCTAGAGTGCGCTCAGAGTGTCAGCATTCAAGGCTTGGAATTCTGCGCGAGGCACCCGCACTACAGCGCTGCGCCCACCCGACATGTTCGTCCCTCCGGACCGCATAACCCAAGAGGCATATTGAGCCAATTGATCGAACGTGATCATCCACCAGCCTACCAGGTTGCGACTTTGAGGTGAGTCGATCTCGCGGACGATGAAGATGGAATGGAGGTTCCCACGTTTTGCGGCGTAAAACGCGAGCTTCACAAAGGGACCTACGTCCAACCCAAAATAAGCTCCTAATCCATTGTCCACTGCGGGGGTTTTCTCTTTAATCTCCAGCGGATACGTGTGTTGCTGCCCCCAGAAGATTCCATCTATGTCGGATAGCTCTGAGAAGAAGCTCCGTTGAAAAGAGACACGCAAATTTTCTTTCGAAACTCGTCCGCAAGCGCTGAAGGCGGTATCGTCGACGTGTTCGTATAACGAAGAAGCTCATAGCGTCGCCTCCGTCTTCGTCCGGAAAAGTTAGGATCGAGCCGCTGCCCCCGCATCGCTTGCCGCGCTTGTAGGGTAGGCATCCTGATCCTGCAAGCATTTAGCCCGAAGGGCGACACAATCGTAGCCCAGTACGTGAGTGCTGGGTTAGCGTGAGAAAATCACTATGAGTCCCACAGGGACGGCACATGGGTCACACCTATACCTCGACCTTGTTTCACGTTGTCTTCTCGTCCAAGGAGCGCCGGCCAGCAATTGCCGAACCAGCCAAGTTGTGGGCCTATGTGGCGGGCGTGGCTCGTAATCTGCATTACGAACCACTGGCGATCGGCGGAACAGAAAACCATGTTCACGTTCTGGTTCGCTTGCCGGCCGACGTGTCCGTGTCCGAGGCGACGCAGAAGCTGAAATCGAATTCGTCGCGCTGGCTTCGCAAGGCTGGCCCTTGGCCGGGGTGGCAGGAAGGCTACGGCGCCTTCTCGGTAAGCCCGTCGAACGTCGACGCTGTGAGGCGGTACATTCAGAATCAGGCGGAGCATCACCGCCGTCGCAGCTTCGAGGAGGAGTTCCTCGTCTTGCTGCTTAAGTCAGGCGTGACATTTAATCGGGCGGAGGTCTTCGATTAGGTGCCGTCCCTGCGGGACTCCTGCGTCAATGGCAAGCTTTCCCAGCACTCACGTGCTGGGCTACGATTGTGTCGCCCTTCGGGCTGGCGACTTGGTTGTGTCACCTTCGATGAAAGCCGAGCGCCCGTCCCACCCGAAGTGGGATCGAATTCTTCGCTCCCGTACGAACAATGACCGAGCAACTGAAAGCGTCGCAAGAAAAAACCTAGCCTAGTGCGCCAGTCTGAAATAGGTATGAATGTATTCGCTGTACCCATCGGCCTCTCTAGACATTCTCAGCAACCGAGCAGCGATTGCTTTCGTTTCTATGCTTTCTTCCGCAAGCAACGCAGCCGTCTGCAGCACCTCGGCGGCTTCGGTTAAGTGTTGCATAATGTCTTCTAAATTTGCAGGAATACTCATTGGGGCTGTCCTCTACTCTCGCTTGAAGCAGTGCTCATTGTGATATCTCAAGAACTCTTGATCTGGAACAAATCGTTCGGGAAGCTTGATACCTAGCCCTTCATAGTCCAGCAGCAGCGTTCCGGATAAGGAGTCCTCCGCCTTAAGCGAACGTTTGAGGACGCCTGAAACGACTATCCGATAATCCGGGGTAACTGTAACCAACCCACAGTCGAACGCCCTGTCGTGGATTGCGTTCAGGCAAAGTCCGTTTCGAGGATTTGTACGGTTCTTTGTATCGATTGACCATGGCACGATATGGCTAGCCGTCAAAAGCTCTGGCACCGCTACGCCGGTAATACAACATCGGCAGTCGTACGCTGCTAATACAGCCGAGCGAAAGAAACTTTGGTTCACTCTGACCTTCACGATTGCGTCCCGGGTTTTTCCCTCTGGGAAGTCCTCTTTAGCCAATAGCTCCACAGGCGGAACATGCATGAACTTGGCCAAAAGCTGTTGACTCTCATACGCTAGCGAATCCCAGTTGTCACTGAATTCATTCCATATTTCTTCCTCAGCCTTGGCGCCGTGAGTGGCCCCGCGAATCTGCCGTTCTCGAAGCGCCGGATCCAGGCGTGCGAAATTGGCAAGCTTCCAGGACACAGATGACGGGGTGCGTCCAAGGGCACTGGCCAACGCTTTGATTTCGGGGTTTCGGATATGGATGCGACCGAAAGGGGTACGGCAATAGAGGTTGAAAGCAACGATCAGCTCGTCCCGAGTCCAGTCTCGCCGTGGCATGCGTTTAGTCGGTTTACGAAACCTGGGATTCGATTTTTGCGATGACGTCTACGTAGTGCTGAACGACAAGGTCCGCCTCCACGGCGTTGCCGGAATCAGCAAGAACCGAAAGATCAGTTACGCTGCTATTATCACGGAGATATGCGGCGGTATTCCGCCATACGCTAAGCCGTTCTGCAAGGGCATCCAAAATCTGCAGAACATCTTCTCGATTCAGAGCAAGAGTACATTTCTCAGTCATCGTTAACTCTGGTGTGCGGGCATTTCCTAAGCCCCAAAAATTGAGAATGGTTGACACAGGAAACCCGCGACTAGGATGTCGTGCTGGGGCAAATCCTTTGATGCTACGGCACGGAGATCACCGTGGGGCTTTTCGCCAAAGTTTGCCTCATACGTTATCTGGGCGTACTTATCCCAATCCGAGGAGAAAACGCACTCGGCACCGGCGGACTCGAAGGCCAACCGCATCCCACCGATTCCGCAGAACAAATCGATAAACTTGGAACGGTTCACGTTATCGAGCTGCACTTGTGAGCGAAGATAACACACATCGGACCAAATGTAAGTGAGACTCTGCCTGGAATCCCGATCTGGCTTGTCAGTGGCCACCAATCCCCGGCGACCGGACACGCGGAGGAAGCGCCCCAACTATTGCTGCGGCGGGCGGCCCATCTGCATCATGCTGCCCATGTCCATCTTGGTATAGCCGGAAGGAATCTGGAACAGGCTGGCGCTGGGCTCCCCTTCCTGGATGTTGCTCAACTCCCAGGTCGAATCGTCGCCCACGGTTTTGATGGGGAAATGCAGTTTCTGGTCGATCCAGACGTTGGAGACTTTTCCGTTCTTGTCCGTGATCTGCCAGTGGTCGCAAGTGCGGCCGTTAACGGTTTCGACGCCGACTTTCTTGCAGGTCATCCCGTTCTCCCCGGCGCAGGGATTATCAGGGTCCTCGAAAGGTTTGATGCTGGGCATCATGCCCGGCCGATGACCTGCCATCTCGCCTGCCTTATGCTCCATGTACATTTTCTGTTCCGGCATCAGGATGTCGGTGACCTGGGTCTTGAAATCGGTAATGACGACACTTCCGCCGCGCGTTCCGCCCTGCACATCCATGCGCACGTGGCCGGAGCCGAAATACATCTTGCCCGTCATGTCGCGGGTCATGCCGCCGCTACGCGAGGAGCTGAATTGCATGTCGGCCGAGAAGGGCTGGGGGTGCACGGCCATTTGGGCGGCTGCTACTTGTATGAGAACCAGGGTAGTGGCGGTCGCCATGAGGAAAATTTGGAGTTTCGATTTCACCAGGATTCTCCTTGGGTGGTGAGTTATTGGAATCGGACAGATTGCCAAGACGGACAACCAGTGTACGACGAGAGGCGCCCCCTATCCCCCTGAAAGGGGTATACCTGACGGGTCCAGTTATATGGGGCAGTAATCCGCCCTGCGATATCCTTTTCAGGAATTCGAAGCGAACAACAGTGGATACCGCATGGGCGATGGACTAAACTCATTTGCGGCGACGACGGGGTTAATTTTCAAAGGGAGAACGGCCTGATGGGCACCACCGGCATGTGGGTACGCAAAGTCGAGCCTTCGTCCACCAGCGATCCCCTGGTGCTGGTGGTTGTGGAAGGGGCCGACCGTCGTACCCTGGTGCTTGATCATTATCCGTACAGCATCGGCCGCAGGACCGACCGCGATCTGGTCATGGCTGACCCTCGCGTCTCGCGCGAGCACGCCCAGTTTGCACGCGAGGCGGACGGTATTTATGTCGTGGACCAGGGCAGCCGTCACGGCACGTTTGTGAACGGGGAGCGCGTCAACCGCCGCAAGCTGACGCGCAACGATCGCGTCGAATTCGGCTCGCAGGGCCAAGCCTATGTGTTGTTCAGCCCAGACCGCTCTCCCTCCAGTGCAGCACAACAGTTTCTGAGCCAGTTCTCCACGTGGAAGCCAGCCAGTGGAGCGGGCTCTGATCTGGAAATGCTGAACGTCTTTCTGGAGGCGGCGCGCAAGCTCAACACCGTGGGCGTGTTGGACGACGTTTTGCACACCTTGCTGGAGGCGGCGCTGCGCTTGACCCACGCCGAGCGGGGATTCGTTTTTCTGCGCCAGGAGGACGGCGAGCTGCGCCTGGCGGCCGGACGCGACAAGAAGGGCGAGCGGATTGACGATGACAGCACCATCTCGCGCTCGGTGCTGCGCGATGCGGCCCGGAGCGCATCTGAATTTCTGGTCACCGATACAGACGATACCGGCAAGCTCGACGGCCGCCAGAGCGTGGTCGCGCATAACCTGCACAGCGTGATCTGCATTCCGCTGCGCAAGACCAACATTCAGGACAAGGTCAAGGACGACGCCAAGCCGGGCGAGTCGAATGTGCAGGGAGTCCTGTATCTCGACGCTCACTTTCTGTCGGGCAAGCTCTCCTCGGTCAGCCACGACATTCTGCGCACCGTCGCCAACGGCGCGGCCGCACTGGTCGAGAACGCCGCTCTGGTACAGGCCGAGGACGCCGCCAAGCGGTATCGTCAGGAGCTGGAGATTGCAGCCCAGATCCAGCAGCGGCTGATGACGGTCACCGTACCCGATGTGCCGTATGCCAAAGTGAATGCCGTTAGTTACCCCTGCAAGGACATTGGGGGAGATTTCTTCGACCTGGTTTTACGCCGGGCGGCCTGTCGTTGATCGTGGCTGATGTTTCCGGCAAAGGAGTTTCGGCGGCGGTGGTCGCCTCCATCCTGCAGGGAATGCTTTATTCGCAGTTGGCGCGCGACTCGCCGTTGCCCGAGATGATCGCGGCCGTGAACCGTTTTCTCTGCGAAAAAGTGGGAGGCCAAAAGTATGCCACGCTGGTGATTGCCCGGCTGCTGGAGAGCGGCGATCTGGAGTTGATCAACTGCGGACATGTGCCTCCGCTATTGGTTTCGGGCGACTCCATTACCAAACTCGAGGAGGGCAACCTGCCCGTGGGTTTGGTGCCCGGCGCCGATTTTCATGCTACGCGGCTCCAGTTGAAGCCAGGGGACCGGCTTCTGCTGGTGACTGATGGTGTGACCGAAGCCGAAGACGACAATGGCGAATTTTTCGGAAACGAGCGCCTGGAAGATTGTGGCCGCCAAGGTTTTGATGCCATCGAGCGGGCGGTCACTGATTTCCGCGGTAAGACCCCACTGACGGACGATTGCACGATCACGGAGATGATTTATCGCGGTCCGTCGGAGAGCGTTGTTTCATAGTGTCATGCTGAGTCGCTGCGAACCCCCATTTCGTGCCCTGCGCTTCCACTTTTAGGCTATCCGGCGGCTCTCGCAGAAAGCTTTGGCTCCAGACCGTTGCTGTGGTGTAATAGAGTAGCCATATCGGCACCTGACTAACGATGGTCGTCTCAATTTCGTCATTCCTAACTTTCCGGTCGCCCGGCCGGGGCACGGTAGGATTTACGCCACGCGCTTGGCATAGCAGGCCGCGTGGCGTCCTGTTGCTATGCGCGGTCTTGGTGATGACCGGCATCGCAGCCAGCGCGGTTACTCATTCAGCCACCAAGAAGACCGCCACCAGTAAGACGCACAATGCGGTCCACCATGCGACGTTGGCCCATCGTTCCCTAGTTCTCCCTCCCGGTTTTCATTGGCGCATCAGCAGATCAACCATGGTATTTCCGGGTTCGCATGAGCTATTGGTGCAGCAGAACCAGGAGTTGGATCGTTCGCAGATGTTCCGGGTGACCAACGACATCGATCTGATCCAGCATGAGGTTTCGCAGGAACTAGTTCCTGTTAATGAGACCGAAGCGCTGAAGCTGTCCGCCGAGCTGACCGATAACCGGCGATACTGCCGTCCCTGGACGCGCGATTTTCTGCAGGATTTCAGCCAGGCGTTCTATGAGCAGTTCCACGCTCCGCTGCAGGTCAACTCTCTGGTGCGGACCATGGAGCAACAGCACCGGCTGCGGCGCTACAACCGCTTTGCAGCTCCGGAATGGGGCGACACGGCCTCGACCCACCTGGCGGGCGTCAGCTTCGACCTGTCGCGGCGTGGCCTTACTCCTGAGCAGTACGCTTGGATCACCAGCTATTTGCTTCCGTTGAAGGAGGCGGGCATGGTTGATCCCATCGAAGAGCGGCAACCTGTATTACACGTTGTGGTTTTCGACAAGTACGGCGACCGCTCGGGCGGAGCGTCGAGCTGGTCGGAAGCGAATGAACCGACCGACATGTCCACCCTGGACAGCGCCGGTGGCAGTCAACCCTGATCTGATCCCACTTCCTCGTTGTATCTGGCAAGTCTTTTCCTGCGGCCTCACTTCAGCGCCATGACCAGCAACTTCCGCTCGGTCATGTCTTCAATTGAGTAGCGCAGTCCTTCGCGGCCCAGGCCTGAATCCTTGACGCCTCCGTAGGGCATCTGGTCCACGCGAAAACTGGGCACGTCGCCGACGATGACGCCGCCGACATCGAGCTCGTCGAACGCCATCTGAATGAGGCCCGCGTCGCGGGTCAGCACGCCGGCCTGCAATCCGTAAGGCGAGTCGTTGGCCTGGTGCACCGCGTCGCGAAACTCCTCGTACGGCTCCACCGTCACCACGGGCGCGGAGATTTCCGCGCAATTCACCCGCATGTCGGGCGAGGTATCGGTGAGCACGGCCGGTTCGACCACCGATCCCTTGTGCCCGCCTCCGCACAAGAGCTTCGCCCCGCCTTTGACCGCTTCCTCGATCCACTCGCTGACGCGGACGGCGTCCTGCTCCCGAATGAGTGGCGGGACGTCGGTGGTCTCCTGCATGGGATCACCGACCTTCAGCTTGCGAACGCCCTGCAGCAGGAGATCGGTGAACGTGTCGAACACCGGACGGTGCACCAGGATGCGCTGCACCGAAATGCAAGTCTGGCCCGCGTAGGAGAATCCGCCAGCCACGCAGCGGTGCGCCGCATAGGGCAGGTCGGCGTCGCTGTGCACGATGACTGCTGCGTTGCCGCCCAACTCCAGCGTGACTCGTTTCTTGCCGGCGTCAGACTTCAACTGCCAACCCACGGCGGCGCTGCCGGTGAAGGTCAGCAGCTTGATGCGGTCATCGCTGACCAACAGTGCGGCGTTTTCGTTGGACAGTGGCATTACCGCAAAGGCGCCTTGAGGCCATCCCGATTCAGACACAATCTCCGCCAGCATCAGCGAGGAAACTGGGGTCTGCGGTGCCGGCTTCAGAATCAGAGGGCAGCCGGCGGCAATCGCGGGCGCAACCTTATGGGCCACCAGGTTCAGGGGAAAGTTGAACGGCGTGATAGCGAAGACCGGGCCCAGAGGAAAGCGCCGCACCAAGCCCCAGCGTCCGGCGGTGGACTCCAGGGTGTCGAGCGGGAGGTACTCGCCGTAAATCCGCGTGCTCTCCTCGGCGGCGATCTGGAAGGCGTTGATGGCGCGCTCGACTTCGATGCGTGCCGTACGGATCGGCTTGCCCGCTTCTTGACAGATGGTACGCGCGAATTCCTCGCGCCGCGCCGTGATCCCGTCAGTGATCTTGCGGAGAATGGCGGCTCGCTGGTATGACGGCATCTTGCGTGTGATCGTGAAGGCATGTACCGCTGAGTCGATGGCGACTTCGACGTCGTCGCGTGTCGCCTCGTAAACCACGGCGACCACGCTGCGGTCGTACGGCGAAGTCACCACAACGTCGCGGCCATGCGTGACCCAGTTGCCATTGAGGAAGAACCCGAGGCTACGGGTCGGAATAGCTGTGGTATGACTCATGCGTCACCTCGTTACCGATTTCGATGCCGGGGGCAATGATTACGCATTCAGTCCGGCAGTTCAACCCTGTTGTTTGACCCGCCAATCTGACCTCCGCTCCTCATTGTCCGGCGCAGATCGAGAGCAAGCCGGGAGCTGAATGTTCACAAAGTCTCCATCGTCCGCAAGTGTAGAAGGTGTAAAATCGCCAGCAACCGGGTGGATTGTGAGATCGCCGACTACTTTGCCAACCTTCAGTGTGCGGTCCGCCGCCTTTAGCCGGGCGCCTGGCGCGCACGCCAGGCCAGACCCGATGCTCGTGAGACGGTTCTTCTCCGTGGGCGTCTCCGGGAGGCAACTATGCAGTTTCAACGTTGGCTCGTCCCTTTTCTCTTCTGCCTTCTGATTCCGCAGGCCCAGGCCCAGACAAGATCTCGAACTGGAGGCACGTCTATTAGCACGGGCAATGTGCACGTACACGTGGTTTACGCCGATGACCACAGGGCGACCAAGAACCTCCTGGTGCAGCTAATGCAAGGACCCAGTAGCACGCCCGTGCAGACGACCTACACCAACGATGCCGGCAAAGCAGACTTCTCGAACATTCCGGTCGGCGATTATCACGTTGTGGTGAGCGGAGAAGGCATCGAAACCACCGACAGTGCAATGTTTGAGGTGGATGCTCGCCAGATCAGCCAGTCGCAGTACGTCACCGTGCGCCAAATTGATGCCAGCGGTCCCAAACCAGCCAATCCGAAATCCGGAACGGTGTCAGCCGCCGACCTAAACGCTCCCAGCAAGGCGCGCAAGGAACTGGACAAAGCCAATGAAGCGATAGCGCATCAGGAGTGGAGTAAGGCAGCGGAGCTGCTCAACAGAGCGATTGCCATTTATCCCCAATATGTTGCCGCATATAACAATCTCGGCGTGGCTTACGGCCGGATGAACGACACGGCACGCGAACAGGAAGCGCTGCAAAAGGCGATCAGCCTGGACGAGCACTCTGTTCCGGCATGCGGGAATCTTGCCAAGTTGTATCTACAGCAGAAAAAGTTTTCTGAGGCGGAAAGCCTGCTGGGGAAGGCCCTCAGCGTCGAGCCCAACAACGGTCAGAACCTTACCCTCCTGGCTGACACGCAGTATATGGAGCGGCACTATGACGCCGCCATTGCTAGCGCGCAAAGGGCGCACTCATTGTCCAACGAACCTCACTCCGTCGCGCACTACATTGCGGGCATGGCGTACGAACAAGAGAACCGGAAGCAGCAGGCTCTGGCCGAATTTGATCTGTTTCTCAAGGAAGAGCCGACGGGACCACGCGCCGACCATGTGCGCAGCGACATCGCGAAGATGCAAAGCTCGGCACAATAGCGTCCATGGGATCGTCGACCACCTGGTAACGACGCTCCATCGGGAAGCCGCTCGGGGTCTTCGGTCTTGCCATCACCTTTTATGCCTCGGGGTTCTTGAGTTTTACCGCGCTCTTGTTGGCCTCGAGGAACTCGCGTAGTTGGTCAACCTGATCGAGCAATCGAATCCATTGTTCGTAGTAGAGCGTGACCGGAAAGCGCCCCAAACCATACACGCTGACGCCGCCCTTTTCGCTGACTCTGAATTCGAGGGCGCCGCGCTTTCGCTGCACCTGTTTTTCCAGATCCGCCAATTTAGCTTTCAGTTCCTCGTAAGTTGGTTCGGCCATGGTCATCTCACCTCTCGAAATTTGTTAGACGTCTGGAAGCACCGCCAGACTCCGTTGCGCCATGCTCGGCTCGGCGGCAGAGCCCTTCCATCATGTTACCCGCTTTGATAGGCGGCGGAATGTGAGCCACTGCACACATAATTGTTCACACCTAATAGGAACCTGGCAGGCCGTACAAGCGTCCAATCCCATAGCATTCTTGATGGCCAGTCGCCGGGTACAGTAGTTCTCCTGACTGACAGCAGGCGCGCGGTTGCTGTGCTGGCGACATTGAAGCGGGTGAGGAACCATGCAGTTTCCTGATGCGTTGCGTCGCACTTTGTGGGCCTGCCGCGTGATCCTGTGGCTCGCCAGTTGGCCGGTGCCGCGCGGATTTCGCGCGGAGTGGCGGGAACGGCGCTTTCGCCAGGTTTGGCATTGGGTCAACTTCCTCTCCGAGAACGGTCAGCTCACTCGCGAAAACCGGCTTGAACTGGCCCGGCACTGCTGGGGCGCATTCGCCGATGCCTTCTGGGTCCGCTATGACCGGGAAAAATTCTTGCATCGCCTGGAGCGTCTGCGCCGCGCGCCCGGAACCTGCCTCGGTTTGGCTGCTCTGCTCGTGCTGGTTGTCGTGCTGGCAGGTGGCTTCATTCCTGCCGCGCGTTCGCGACTGTCGTCCGCAATCTCGCATCCTGACCGGGTCTGCGTTGTCAGCCTGAACGGCAAGTTCCGGCGTTTTCGCTCGGAAACCCTGCTCGACCTGGCCTCGGCTTGGAAGAGCAGCAAGCTGCTCGATTCGGTCGCGCCGTATTCGTGGGGGCCAGCAACGCTGACGGGCGAACATCGAACCGTCCCCATCCTGACCGCGCGAGTGGCCCCCGACTTCTTCGAGCTGTTGGGCGTCAATGCAGCCGTGGGGCGGACATTTCGCAGTGCTGACGCCGAGACCTGCCGAAACTGCGTGGTGCTGAGCCATGACATCTGGAAGCTCCAGTTCAACAGCGCACCCGCTGTGGTTGGCCGGCAAATCATGCTGGACGGCAGCGAGAAGACCGTCATCGGAGTTTTGCCGCGCAACTTCCATCTCGTCTCATCGGACGTGGCCGCCTGGACCCTGCTCGATCCGTCCGCGCCGCCCTTCAGCAACTTCGTGGAGCGGATTGGCGCGGTCGGCCGAATGAAAAGCGATGCCACCGACGCGCAGATCGAAGCCGACCTGATTGACCTCAGCGAAAATGCAGGCTATGTTTTTCCGGCGTCGCTGATCTCGGTCATCTCGGCGCAGGAGGATGCGCGCCGCTCAATCGAAACCTACCTGTTGTTCGTGCTGCTCGCCGTGACCTGCGCGGTGTGGATCGTATATGCGCGTCACTCGGACCGCGGCCTCGGGCGAGCACCTACGACCTTGGCTGATCGGTGCCGCTGGTGGCTCTTCTTCGTGGCCAAGTCCACTCTGCTGCTGCTGGCCACCTGCCTGTTGGCCTCCGCCAGCGTGCGCTGGGCCTGCGTTCATCTGGTTGGCTCGATCTATCCCATGGTGAACGGCGTCGCCCTGTGGTTCTTCCTGGTGCTGGCGATAGCTCCGCTGTCCTGGTCCATCCTCGACCAGCAAAAGCGCTGTCGCACTTGCTTGCGCCTGCTGGGAAGCCCGATCCGAATTGGAGCTCCCGGCCACGTCCTCTTGAACTGGTCGGGAACGGAGATGGTTTGCAGCGAAGGGCACGGCATCCTTTATCTTCCCGATTCGCACGCCGATTGGCTGGAGCGCGACCGCTGGAACACGCTCGACGATTCGTGGGCTGACTTGTTCCGGGATCCCGACTCGCTCGACAAGGAGAGAGACACCTAGACGCGTCCTGACGGGGAAACCGGCTGCGGTGTTGACTATCCCCTAACCCTGTCCGCTAAATCCCTCTTTTCCCACTTCGGAACAATATATTATCTAACTGATAACGGCCCCCTCTCCCTCACTTTGTTTAGAATCATGCGATTACCAACTTTTCCCCGGTAAATAATAGATTCCAAGGGCTTTATACGTAATTGTTTGAGCCGTAAGGATTTATGTCGGCTGTCTTCTCGTCATTTCCAGAATGCGCCTGGGGGACAGAGAAGGCCATGTTTATCAACCAGTACTGTCAGGCGTTTCGGACTGGCAGCTGACTTCTGGCTACCGGCAACTGTTTTTTCAAAGAACGTATCCGCCGCACGCACGACGGCTTGGGCCTCACACCCAAATTTCAGCCTAGGACTGGACCAAGGGGCGTGCAACAAAATTCGGCACGGTCAACTTACGAAGGTAACCAGTTCTTCCCGAATTGGGACTCAGCGACTGGAGTTTCTGGTCATAGATTCTGCCGTGCCCGGGGCACCCGGATTTTCTCGGTACCGTTACCCCGCCCTGAAGGGCGGGGCTGTCACCTTGCGTCGCGCGAGCGCGACTGGGGGTTTCACGGACCACGAAAGGCGGCGATATCAAGGGATTGTGGGGGGACAGGCCTGCCGTGCCCGGGGCACTCGGGAATCTTCCTAACACGCTTACCCCGCCCTGAAGGGCGGGGCTATCACCTTGCGTCGCGCAAAGCGCGACTGGGGTTCTCGTCCCGCAAGAACGTGACCGCAGAAGCAGGAGATTTCAGGCGGGTCTGCCGTGCCTACGGCGCTCTGGAGATCATTGCCAATACCCACCCCCGCCCTGAAGGGCGGGGCTATCACCTTGCGTCGCGCAAGCGCGACTGAGGTTTCTGAACAATAGAGTGACCGCAGAATCAGAGAATTTCAGACGGGTCTGTCGTGCCTACGGCACTCCGGAGATCATTGCCAAATGTCCACCCCGCCCTGAAAGGGCGGGGCTATCACCTGGCGTCGCGCATGGCGCGACTGCAAACGGCTAACTGCTAACCGCTGTCTGCTTCTCTCGCGCAATCGGCAGGCGAATCGCAAACCGCGAGCCTTTGCCGACTTCGCTGGTGACGTCAATGCGGCCGCCGTGCGATTCCACGGTGCGGCGCGCCAGCGACAAGCCCAGTCCGGTGCCGTGTCCCTTGGTGGTGAAGAACGGGCGGAAGATGTTGGTGAGATTTTCCGCCGGGATGCCCTTGCCTTCGTCGGCGACGGTGATCAGCACGTCATCCTCGTCGGTTTCGAGCGAGACGCGGATGGTTCCGGGTTTGTCCATGGACTGAATTGCGTTGAGCAGCAGGTTCAGCAGCACCTGGTTGATCTGGTTGGGATCGTGGTCCACGGGAGGGATGGCGCCGCTCACGTCCATCTCGATCATGATGCGCTTGGTAATTGCCTGCTGGCGGGCAAACATCACCGCGTGTTCGGCGGTCGCGCATACGTCGCTCACCCGGAATTGCGGCGGCTTGGGACGCGCGGTTTCCAGCAACTCGGTCAAGATGCGGTTGATCTGCAGCGCTTCTTCCTTGGCATCCTTGATGACGGCGCGCGCCGGGCTGTTCGGCGGCAGATCGCGGCTGACGATCTCAATGACTCCGGCGATCCCGGCCAGCGGATTGCGGATTTCGTGGGCCAGCCCGGTTGCCAACTCGCCCAGGGTTGCGAAGTGCTCGGCGCGCGACATCTGGGTCTGATGCAGGCGTTGGATCTCCTCGCGGCTGGACTTGAGCTGGGCCACCATGTCATTGAAGTCGCGGCCAAGGTCGCCGACTTCGTCGTTGCGGCTGGCGAAGCTAACGGAGGCGTCCATGTCTCCGAGACGCACACGCGCAATCTTGTCCTGCAATTCGAGCATGGGGCGCCGGACCGAGACCGCCAGAACCATGATGACGGCAACGCAGATGAGAAACGCTCCTGCGGCCGCGATGGTAATGACAATATGCCGTTCGCCTTCCGCCAGCGAAAGGGAAACGAGGACAAATAACAGCAGCCCATTCAACAGCACGGCTGCGATGGGCAGGATTGCCTTCAGTACCCAGTTGATGTGACGCTTGCGGGCAGCAGGAGTCTGTTCGGGCAGCAAGTCAGTCTCCTTGTCGAAGAGGGCGCTCTCGGAGAGTTGAATTGGCGTCGATACGGACATTGGAGGTTCCTGTTTCACTGGTCGAACTTTTCAATCAGGGCTGGTGAATCGGTGCTGAATCTTGGGGCCTATTCCATCCTCAGAACCGAGTCGCCCAGCCCCGTTCCTCATGCGTACGCGTGTAAGCCGGGAAGCAAATACGTGACGCCAAGGAAAGTGAAGATCACAACCCCGAAACCCAGAATGGCGAAGTAAGCGGCCCGGCGTCCGCGCCATCCGCGGGTAATGCGCATATGCAGGTAACCCGCATAGACCAGCCAGGTAATGGCGGCCCAGGTTTCCTTCGGGTCCCAACTCCAATACGATCCCCAGGTGCGGTTCGCCCAGTACGCGCCGGCGGCGATCATGCCGGTCAGCAGCGGAAAGGCGATGCAGATGGTCTTATAGGTAACGCGATCGAGCGTGTCGGCCGACGGAAGCAGTCCTTGCAGGTCAGTGCGCCGCCACAGCAGCATCAGGTAGAGCAGGGAAGCGAATATGCCCGACACCATGCCACCGAGTAAGAAGGGGCTGGCGGCCAGGGCGGTCGGGTAGAGGCCTTCCTGATCGAGCGATGGATAGCTGGCATCGCGGACCCGGAGAACGAAAGCGGCCAGCACGACGATTTGCAACAGGATGCCGATGAACACCGCTTTGTTGGCGATGGCGAAGTAGGATTCTTGTTTCCTGGCGCGGCCGATGAAGTACAGCGCCAGCGGGGCAACTGCGCCCACGGCGGCGATGACGAACAACCATCCCAGGTCAGGCACGGTCACAAACAGCCGCATGCCGCGGCCAAGGAAAATGTCAGCCTTATTTTTTGCGTCCCATCCGGTGACCGACAAGCCGCCCCACTTCTCGAAGCGGGTGGCGACGATGGCAATGTAAATTCCGCTGACCATGGCGCTGGTCCAAGCCAGAAAAGTTTCTGTCTTCAAGTCGTCCTGGATGAGGAACATCATGGCCAGCGCGCAGCTCAGGGCGCACGCGGCGTAGCTCAACATCGCCAGCGTCACATGAACGTGCAGCCAGGTGGATTGCAGCGCCGGCACCAGCGGACGGACTTCCGAGGGCAGCAGTTGCATCAGGATGACGCAGACCACGGCCAGCGGCATGGTGATGCTGCCGATGATCTTGACCCCGAACTTCTTTTCCGCGACCAGGGTAAGTGCCGCTACGGCCCACACGAAGCTGAGCAGCATCTCGTAGATGCTGGCGAACGGGGGACGTCCGGACAGATACCAGCGATGGGCCACGGCCAGCGTGTTGGCGGCCAGGCCGATAGCGGTCGAGGTGGAGGCAAACTTGACGTAGCGCGCGGTCCCGGTCACGCCGAATCCCATGTAGAGGGCGCCGGCGCCGGCGTAGAAGATCAGCGCAACATACAGAAGGTTGCTCTCGCTGAACAGGCTGCCGCCCGCCTTGGCTGCGCCCAGCAAGGCGACGATCAGCAGAAACATCACCGAAAGGCCCACCAGGACCAGCAAAGCGTTGCCGCCAGTCGCCGCAGGTTGTTCCATCTGTACTACTCGTGCTCGGGTTGCCATCGTCTTTCTTCCTTCCTCTGTCGCGTGCTCGCGGTTTCTTACTTGACGCCAACCAGCGTCAATTCAGGTTCTTCGTGTCGCGCCCGGCCAGTTCCGGCTGAGGCGCTTTCCAGCTCGGTTCGGATTGCGTCCACAACTTCGCCAAACTTCTGTTCGAAGCGGTCGCGGTTCTTGTTGGCCTGCCCGCCAATCCAGAGCACCAGCTTGCCCCTGGCGTCGGGGACAGCCACAATCCACAGCCGCATGTGCACCGTGTAGAAAGCCACGAAAAGTCCCGCTCCCATCAGCAGGCATCCGGCCCACACCAGCCACTGGCCGGGCTCATGCGAAACTTCAAGTCCGGTGAAGTAGCCCATCTGCATGTCGCGATAGGAGAAGCTATAGTTGGTTTTCTGGCCCTGCGCGGTTTCGCCGTACGCGGGAAAGAGCCACTGCTTGGCATCTTCGCCGGTAGCCTTGTTCTTGACTTGAAGGCGGAATGCAGGATTTTCGGGATTATCGGAGCGCTTGAAGACCTGGTTATCGCGGATAAAGAAGTCTGGAATGTACTCGGCGAGAGTGACCGTGGTATTCGCGTCCAGGTCGAACGGCTCATTCATGCGCAGCGTGATCTCGCGCCCGGTTCCGTTCTCCGGCGTCGCCAGCAGTTTGACCCCATCGAGGTTGCCGGTCATGCCGAAGCTCGCCTGATAAAAGCGCAGGCCCCGGTGCACCAGGGGATCGTTGACTACGATTTCTTTCGTTTGGACTTCCTTGCCGTCTTCCACGACCGCCAGCTTGGACCACCACTTCTTCGGCGAACCATCGGCATAGTTTTCCTGCCCTGCGCCGTCGCACTTGATGCTGAAGGGAATGGTCTTCTTCTTGCCGGTTCGGAGTTCAATCTGATTGACCTGCTGGCCACGCTGCAGCGCCATGAATCCGCTGTAGCCGAAGACGCCGTCGATGATGCCGCCGCAGAAGATCAGCAGCAAACTGGCGTGAATGACGTAAACCGCCATCACCGAGAAGCGATGACGCTCGGAGTACAAAGAGGGTTCGGTCTTGTAGGAAATCCGCTCCGCCGGCCAACGCAGTTTCTTCAGCGCTCGCTCGGCGGCGTTCAATCCTTGTTCGGCGTCGCGGATCGGCAACTCCACCTTATTGGGAAGCGCCGAGCGAAAGTGGGAATCGGTCTTGCGATAGGGCCGGGCATAGAAGCGCCAGGCGTTGGGAAAACGATCGAGGGAAACAAAGACGATGCTGAGGCTCACCAGCGTCAACAGCGTCATGAACCACCAGGCGTGAAAAACGTCGGTCAAGCCGAGGCGATCGAGCCAGAGTAGCGCCGCCGGCGGATAGGTCCGGGCCACTTGATCGGGGTCGGTGGCGGGCCGCTGCAGAATGAATGTACCCAGCGCCGAGGCGATGACAACCAGAATCAGCAGAACGATTCCGGTTCGCAGGTTGGCGAGGGTCTTATAAATGCGTTTTGGTATGGAAAGTGGGCTGACGGCCATGTAGTTCCTACCCCCGTACAAGGGATAATGCACGTCGCGAGCCAAGCATGCAGCAATGCTTAAACTATTGTTATTAAATGAGTTACTGCCTTATCGAGTGAGGGCCGTTACACCAAAAGGTGAGGCATATCACCCAAGTTGGTGATGAAAGCGCGCATTTGTAGCGGGACGTCTACAGATCTCAACGTTGGCCGGGGAGATTCGACGGCTCAATCAGGACTAGGATCCCATACGATGCTTGCCTTGGGGAAGGGCAGAAGAAGTTTGGATGGGTGCAGAAGTATAGTTAATTCAGCGACTTAGACGGGCATCCCCTCTTTGGAAGCCATGTTTCGCCTACTCCGGATCGTGCCAGCCGCCAATGTCGACGGCAAGCTCGCGGGCATCCGGCGGACCCCAGGTGCCCGGCTCGTACATCTTCGTCGGGCAACAGTCGCCGAGAATAGGCTCGACGATCGCCCACGCAGCCTCCACTGCGTCCTGACGCACAAACAGCAACTGGTCACCTTTCATGGCGTCGGTAAGCAGGCGTTCATAGGCCTCCATCTCATCGCCGCCGCTGTATTTCACCGCCGAAAGCTCCACCGGCATCGGCATTATTTGCGGACCGGGGCGCTTGACTCTTGCACCGAGGCTCAACTCGATGTCAGGACCGAGACGAAAGCGAAAGTAGTTACGTCCATCTACTCCCATCTTGGCGAGTGGAGGATTGCGCAATTTCACGAAGACTTCAGTCGCAGTAATCGGCAGGCACTTGCCGGCACGAATCAGGAACGGAACTCCCGCCCAGCGCCAGGAGTCAATCTCCAACCGGACGGCAGCGAACGTTTCCACGTCGGAGGTGGGCGAAACGCCCGGCTCGTTGCGATAACCGTTGAACTGCCCACGGACGAGTTTCGCCGGACTGAGCGGCGGAATAGTGCGGAATATTTTGACCTGCTCATCGCGCACCGAGTCTGGGTACATCCTCGTCGGCGGCTCCATGGCCAGGAACGAGACCACCTCCAGCAGGTGGTTCTGTATCACGTCGCGGACGCAGCCGGCCTCCTCATAAAATTTCCCACGCCCCGCGACGCCAAACGATTCCGCCATCGTGATCTGCACGCTCTGAACGTAGTTGCGGTTCCAGATGGGCTCCAGAAAGCTGTTGGCAAAGCGGAAGACCAGCAGGTTTTCGACCGCCTCTTTGCCCAGAAAGTGGTCAATGCGAAAGATGTTCTCCTCGGGGAACTCCTGGTGCAGCGTATCGTTCAGCTTGCGAGCCGAGACCAGGTCGCGTCCGAAGGGCTTCTCCAGGATCACGCGCGCATTCTTGGCACACCCTGACTTGCCGAGTCCCGTCACTACCACCGGGAACATGCTGGGCGGGATGGCCAGGTAGTGGGTAGGCGATTGCGCATTGCCAAGTTTCGTGCGCAGCGCCGCGTAGGTCTTGTCGTCCTGGTAATCGCCGTCAATGTAGCTCAGCAGCGCGCAGAGCTTGGGGAAGGCCACGGGATCGACTCCTCCGCCAAACTTGGTAACGCTGTCGCGGGCGCGCTCGATCAACTGGTCGAGCGTCCAGCCCGATTTGGCAACGCCGATCACGGGCACCTCGAGCGTGCCGTGCTTCACCATGCTCTGTAGCGCGGGAAAGATTTTCTTGTGGGCAAGATCGCCGGTGGCACCGAAGAAAACGAACGCGTCCGAATGCGGCAGCATGAACTCCTCTTGGTTCGGTGGAAGAGCAGATTAGACCGGGCAGTCTGGCTTGCACGCCAGATGTAGCCGCCCGCAACAGTGTACCGGGAAAGCCTGCCGCCTAAAGTCCTTTACGCGACCGATTCCAAAAAGACGAGCAGCCCGACCTGTATCGGCTATTGGGCCGCCGCCTCGTCTGCCGGTTCAATCTCTGCTTGTGGCGGCTCGGCGACAGCTCCGGCTTTTCCAGCCTTG
This sequence comes from uncultured Acidobacteriaceae bacterium, assembly GCA_963760415.1. Lineage (GTDB taxonomy): Bacteria > Acidobacteriota > Terriglobia > Terriglobales > Acidobacteriaceae > Bog-257. The sequence continues at coordinate 71,563 of CAVXDA010000019.1, forward strand.
GTCGCCTCTTCCGGTTTGGGCGGTGGTGGAACGTAGTACATAATTCGCTGGCAGGAATCGCAAGTGAGCATCTCCTCGCCGCGCATCACGTCCTGAAAGACCTGTGGTCGCAGGATGACCCGGCAGACTGAGCACATCTGATCGTCGTGCACCGCGGACAGCGCCGAATGGCGAAGCTTGAATACGCGATCATAATGACGGAGGGTGTTCTCGTCGATCTGGGTGCGGAGTTCCTGGCGCTGCAGGTTCAGCCCGGTTAGCTCTTTCTCGTCTTCGGCGGTCTGCTGCCGGGCGTGCTCTTTCTCTTTCTCGTTGGCAACGCTGTCGGCTTTCAGCGCCGCCTCGGCCTGCTTCAGCTCCTCTTTGCGGGTGTCGGCAGCGATCATGATCTCGAGGATCTTGTCTTCCCGTTTACGGATTTCAGCTTCCGCCTGCTCGATCTCGCTCAGCAGCGCTTTGTATTCCTGGTTGGTCTTGACGGCGAGCGATTGATCGCGATACTTGCTGATTCTCTGCTGCTGGTCCTGGATCTCGGATTCGTACTTGCGGCGTGCGTTTTCGTCCGCCTTGATCGCGGCCTGCACGCTGTCGACCCGTGCCTTGGACACGGCCAGCTTGGCTTCGATTTCCCGCACCTCCGCGGGGAGTGCCGCTATTTCCGCTTTCACCGCGGAAATGCGCGAGTCAACCTGCTGCAGGTCAATCAACTTATGTATGTCGGAATGCATTGGACTGAGGGGCCTGCTCGGATTCTAGCACGCGAAAACTCGTCCTGAGGAACGTGCCAGGCGCGCGAAGTGCGCCGTTTCGCGGCCGCGTCCGCTCCTGATATAAACTTTCCCGTCGCCTAATTTCCATTCCCGGAGCCGATGTGAGATCCCTGCTTACTGCGTTGCTTACTTACCTGTTCAGTTCACTGATGGCCTTCGCCCAAACCGGCACGACAGTTCCAGCACCAGAGGCCCAAGCCACGAAAGAGCTGACCATTGAGTCGATCTTTAAGGATGCAGGCATCCTTGGACGCGGCCCCGAGTCGATCAAATGGAGTCCTGACGGGACGAAGGTCTCGTTCGTGCAACGCGATGACAGCGGCGACCATGGAGCGCTACGGTTTGTGGACGTCACTACGGGCAGGGGGGCCGTGCTGGTGGCCAGCGAGAAGCTGGCGACGCTGGCGCCGTCGTCCAGCGCTATCAAAGACGAGCGCAAGAAGGAAGCGGCGCAGCGCTATTCGATCGCTGCCTACCATTGGTCGCCCGATTCGAAGAAGCTGCTGTTCGATTCCCAGGGCCAGCTTTGGCTGTACACGCTGGACACCAGCACGGCGGTGCAAGTTACCTCCAGCGCCGAGCCCAGCGAGGACCCCAAGTTTTCGCCTGACGGGAGTCGCATAGCGTACATCCGCAAACACAACCTGTACGTCCGGCCCCTGAGCGGCGGAAACGAACGAACACTCACCAAAGACGGAGACGACAATCTGCTGAACGGCGAAGTGGACTGGGTGTACGAGGAAGAGCTGTATACGCGCAGCAATTACTTCTGGTCGCCGGATGGCAAGCAGATCGCCTTCCTCCAGATGAACGAGAAGGAGGTGCCGACCTATCCCATCACCGACTGGATGCCGCTGCACGCGACCGTGGACCAGCAGAAGTATCCACAGCCCGGCGATCCGAATCCCAACGTGCGCCTCGGGGTGGTGAACTCCGACGGCGGCAAGCTGAAGTGGATCACGGTCAGCGGAGCCAGCTCCGGGTCTTTGCCGCTGGGGGAAAACTCCAACGTTCTGGTGCCACGCTTCGGATGGGTGCGCAACGGCTTGCTCTGGGCGATGGCGATGAACCGCGTGCAGGACCGGCTGGACTTGTACTTCATCGACGTGAACAGCGGCAAGTCGAAGCTGATCATGAACGAAAGCACGGATGCCTGGATCGACATGCATCCTGAAGTCGATTTCCAGCTTCTGGCTTCTGGCGATCGTTATCTGTGGACGAGCTGGCGCGACGGCCACAACCACATTTATCTGTATCAATTCGACAAGCAGAACCCGCTGAACAGCGAAGCCAAGCTGGTGGCGCAGCTAACGCATGGCGATTGGGAAGTCGAAAGCATAGACAGTGTGGACGCGCAAGGCGGCATCGTCTATTTTGCCGCAAATGAAGGCGACTGGCGGCAGAAGAACATTTTTGCGGTGGGACTGGACGGCCAGAACTTCCACCGTATCTCGAAGGAGAACGGTTCCCATTTTGCTGACTTCGATCCCAAGGACTCGAAGTATTACGTGGATGGCTACTCCAACCTGACCACGCCACCCAGCATTTCGCTGTGCACCGTGGACGGCCACTGCAACCCGTTCTGGAAAGCGCGCAGCGTCGCGTCCTATAACCTGCTGACACCGAAGTTGGTGGACTTCAAGGCTGCCGACGGCACGACCATGCTTGGAGGCGCGATTCTGCTGCCGGAGAGCGGGCCGATGATGGCCAATGGCAAAGCGCCGCTCATCCTGAATCCTTACGGCGGACCGGGCGCGCCCGACATCCCTGACGCCTGGGGCGAGATCGGCTTCTTCGACCAGATCCTGGCGCGCCAGGGCTTCGCCATCCTGAAAGTTGACAACCGCGGCATGGCGAACCGGGGTAAAGCTTTCGCGCTGCCCATCAAACACAATTTCGGCGAAGTCGAACTCGCCGACCAGCTCGCCGCCGCCAAGCAGGCGCTCGAACAGTTTCCGCAACTTGATGCCAGCCGCGTTGGCATTTGGGGCTGGAGCTATGGCGGCTATCTGACTCTCTATGCGCTGGAACACACCGACAAGTTCAAAGGCGGAGTTTCTGTGGCTCCGGTCACCGACTGGCGCAACTACGACTCCATCTACACCGAGCGCTACATGGGTCTGCCGAAAGACAACGAAGACGGCTACAAGAAAAGCTCGCCGGTAAACTTTGCGGACAACCTGCACGGGAAGCTGCTGGAGGTGCATGGCACGGGTGACGACAATGTGCACATGCAGAACACCATCCAGATGGTCAACGCCTTCATCAACGCGGGCAAGCAGTTCAACCTGATGGTCTATCCGCGCAAGACCCACGGCATTGCAGGCTTCCAGGCGCGCACCCACTTGTTCCATATGATCGAGGACCATTTCGAGGAGGTCCTCGCTCCGGGCAAGTGATGGCTGAGTAGCAGAAAAAGCAAAGGCCCCGCATTTCTGCGAGGCCTTTCTTTTTGCCTTTGGCTAATTGCTAAGTGCTAATGGCTAACTGCTGCCTTTAGTACATTCCGCCCATGCCGCCGCCGCCGTGAGGCATTGCCGCTTCCTTCTTGTCTTCCGGAAGCTCGGCTACCAGGGCTTCGGTGGTGAGCATCAGGGCCGCAATGGAGCCTGCGTTCTGCAACGCGGTCCGCGCGACCTTGGTGGGATCGATGACGCCGGCCTTGACCAGGTCTTCGAACTTGTTGCTCTGAGCGTTGTAGCCGAAGTTGGCTTCCTTCGACTCCTTGATGCGGCCGACAATGATGGCGCCTTCTTCGCCGGCGTTGCCAACGATCTGGCGCAGCGGCTCTTCCAGCGCGCGGCGCACGATGTTGCCGCCGATCTTCTCGTCGCCTTCCAGCTTCAGGGCTTCGATCGCATCACCGCAGCGCATTAGCGCGACGCCGCCTCCGGGAACGATGCCTTCCTCCACCGCAGCGCGGGTGGCATGCATCGCGTCCTCGACGCGGGCCTTCTTCTCCTTCATTTCGGTTTCGGTCGCAGCACCGACCTTGATGACGGCAACGCCGCCCACCAGCTTCGCCAACCGCTCCTGCAACTTCTCGCGGTCGTAGTCGCTCGTGGTCTTCTCGATCTGGCCGCGGATTTCCTTTACCCGGCCTTCGATGTCGCCCGGCTTGCCCTTGCCCTCGATGATGGTGGTGTTGTCCTTGTCGATGGTGATCTTCTTGGCCTGGCCGAGGTCGTCCAGGTGAACGTTCTCGAGCTTGATGCCGAGATCTTCGGTGATGGCCTTGCCGCCGGTCAGAGTAGCAATGTCTTGCAGCATGGCCTTACGGCGATCGCCGAAGCCCGGGGCCTTGACGGCCGCGACCTGCAGCGTGCCACGCAGCTTGTTGACCACCAGAGTCGCCAGCGCTTCGCCTTCGACATCCTCAGCGATGATGACCAGCGGACGTCCGCCCTTGGCGATCTGCTCGAGCAGCGGAAGCAGGTCCTTCATCGAGGAGATTTTCTTCTCATGGATGAGGATCAGCGCGTTCTCCAGAACGGCTTCCATGCGCTCAGGATCGGTGACGAAGTACGGTGACAGATAGCCGCGGTCGAACTGCATGCCTTCGACGACTTCCAGTTGGGTCTCCATCGTCTTGGCTTCTTCCACGGTGATTACGCCGTCCTTGCCGACCTTCTTCATGGCCTCGGCAATGATGCGGCCGATGGTTTCATCGTTGTTGGCGGAAATGGTGCCAACCTGAGCGATCATCTCGCCGGAAACCTTCTGCGAGTACTTGTCGAGAGCGCCACCCTTGTGGCTGCCGTCTTCATCCATGGTGCCGCAAACTGCGGTCACAGCCTTTTCGATGCCGCGCTTCAGCGCCATCGGGTTCGCGCCGGCGGCAACCGTCTTGACGCCTTCGCGGTAAATGGACTGCGCCAGAACGGTCGCGGTGGTGGTGCCGTCACCGGCCACGTCGGAGGTCTTGGAAGCAACCTCGCGCACCATCTGCGCGCCCATGTTCTCGAGCGGGTCCTTGAGTTCGATTTCTTTCGCCACGGTCACGCCGTCTTTGGTAATCAGCGGCGAACCGAATTTCTTCTCGATCACCACGTTACGGCCCTTGGGACCGAGGGTGACCTTGACCGCATCGGCCAGGACGTTCACGCCGCGAAGGATCGACTGGCGTGACTCTTCACCATGCAGAATCTGCTTTGCCATTGTTTCAATCTCCTTGTGAAAATCAGTTGTCAGTAGTCAGTGGCCAGTGTCAGAAAAAGCTGCAAAAACTAGCGACTGACAGCTATTACTTCTTTACGGCGACTTCCTTTTGCTTGGCAGCGCCTTGCAGGATGCCGAGCACTTCCTCTTCACGCATGATCAGGAAGTCGTCACCGTCGATCTTGATCTCGGTGCCGGCGTATTTGCCGAACAGGATGCGATCACCTTCCTTCACATCAAGTGGAAAAGTTTCGCCCTTGTCGTTGGTTTTACCCCGGCCCACCGCGATCACCTCGCCCTCCTGAGGCTTGTCTTTCGCGCTGTCGGGGATGATGATTCCGCCACGGGTGGTCTCGGCCTCTTCAACACGGCGGACCACGATACGGTCATGCAGGGGAGTCAGTTTTGTAGCCATTCTCGAACTCCTTTTTTGGTTTCAGTTTTGGATTGCATTACGTTTGCCGGCCTGGCGCGTGTCCTCTGCGTTGCGGTCAGCGTTTTGTCATGAACTTGGGGATTATCCCGATGCTGGAGGGCGGCGCCGTAAAACTGGCGGGCTCGAACCCGCTGTTAGCACTCACTCCCAACGAGTGCTAATCATACGAAGTCTGTAGCCCAATGTCAAGACGCATATGAGCGTAATTCACTCAAATTTCACCCCGCTTCGCACAAAAATGTGGATCGTGTTATAAATCAATAACTTAGCCAGGGATTTGACTACTCACGGTTTTTTCGGCCGGGTTTGCAGCGCAGCGAACGGGTAGTGGTGCAGTTTGAAAATCCCGACGCCTTGCGAGTTGACCGGATCGGCGTAGACTTGGGGCATGGAAAGCAATAAGTCCCTAAACCCATTCCAGCAGGTTCACCAAAAGGTGCGGGAAGCCCTTGACCATGCCCGCGAAGTCCAAGAAAAGGACGCTGCACTCCGCAAGAAGCGAGCAGAAGAGGAAGCCGTTCGCGAGGGGTTTGACCGTGCCTAGATTTAAACTCCCGCCTCATCTGATCGACTATCAAGGCGCACAGCGCTGTTCCATTTGCATGATGCCCTTTCCGTCCGATGCAAAGTCGTCCGTGGACGAGGCGTTCGCAAAGCACGTGATCAAGGCCCACAGGCCCGGCCAAACGAGCGAGGACTTCAGCCAAGCCGCTGCACCACTACCAGCGAACGAGAGCGCTTCCAAAAAAGGGTAATCTGGCGTATAAATGGGCTCATTAAGTACTGCTGGTTCTTACGATCTCTTGTTTTTTCGATCTCTCACTGAAGTGAGTGTTGACCCCTAGAAGGCGGGGGCGGTTTCATAATCGGGAAATCGGTGGGTGTGATCGTGTCAGTCCAGGGTGCGGTTCGCGTCTCTTCGTCAGTTCGAGAGCGGGTAAGGTTGTCGATCCTGCTGATTGCAGTTCTGAGTTTGCCGGCATTCAGCTTCGCGCAGACCGCGATTGCGACACAAGTCGAAGATCAACCGGCAAGCGAAGGAACTAGTACTCCGCCGGAACAAACTCCGCCTCCGATTCTAACCGCCCCAGCTGATAACTCTCAGGACGCCGCGTCTGCTTTGCCAAAACCCGTGACCTGGGACGCTTCGCAGCTGGCGACGGCTGGGCAGATTGAGGACGCCGCAAGCGCGGAGGTTCCTGCCAACCCGGGCTCTACAACCGCCACCACCCAAAACCCCCAGTCGCCCGGCGCAGCCAACCCCGGTGGGCCGTTGCAGGCGAAGTACGACGTTTCGCAGATCGGCCATCGGAATATAGGCTCAGGTCTGGACTTCTATTCCATTGACCGCGAGATTGCGCTGGGCCACCAGTTGGCAACCGAAGTCGAGCAGAACACGAAGCTGGTCACCGATCCGATCATCAACGAGTACATCAATCGGATCGGACAGAACCTGGTGCGTAACTCCGATGCCCGGGTGCCATTCACCATCAAGGTCCTTGACACCGATGAAGTGAATGCCTTCGCGCTGCCGGGCGGTTTCTTTTACGTGAATAGCGGACTCATCCTGGCGGCCGACGATGAAGCCGAGCTTGCCGGCGTGATGGCGCATGAGATCGCGCACGTCGCGGCGCGTCACGCAACCAAGAACATGACGCGGGCGCAAATCTGGAATATGGCTTCTGTGCCGCTCATCTTTATTGGAGGCCCGGCGGCTTACATAATCAGCGAAGTGGCGTCGATCGCAGTGCCCATGACGTACCTCAAGTTCTCGCGTGACGCCGAGCGTGAGGCCGATCTCCTTGGTTTGGAATACGATTACGCAGCCGGCTACGATCCACACGCCTTCGTGGAATTCTTCGAGAAGCTGAATGTGGACGGGAAGAAGAAACACAGCGCGCTGGCCAAGGCCTTCGCCACCCATCCCATGACCGCCGACCGTATTCAGGCGGCGCAGGATGAAATCCGAAAATATCTGCCCGACCGTCCGGAGTATCTGGTGAATACCAGCGAATTCGAGAACGTCAAAGACCGCTTGATTTCGTTGGAGAATGGCCGCCGACTGGGTGGCGCCAAGGGCGGCGGCGGGAACCGTCCCGTGCTGCTTGAAGCGCAGCAGTTCATCTTCGTCGGACAGCGGCGATTCCGGGAGCTCGTCGGGACAAGGCAGCAGTACGACGGCCCAACCGGACGACGATCGCCCCACGCTCAAGCGGACCACCACCACTGACTGACATTCTTCTGGTTTGCCGTGCGGCAGCTTTCCTGCCTAGAATGACGACATGAGGATCCCACGCCGAATATTAATCGTCCTTGCGTTGGTGGTCACTCCGGCCCTGCTTGCCGCTGGCGGTGAAAACAAGTCTTCAGGCCAGGCGTCCTCCATCAAGTTTGTTGTGCTGAAAGACGACAACAACAAGCCTGTGCGCAACGCCGCGGTGATCTTGCACCCGGTGGGCAAGAGTGGCAAACAATCCAAGGGCGGATTCGAGTTGAAGACGGATGCGGATGGTAGAACTCAAGCCGATGGCGTCCCCTTCGGCGTGCTTCGGGTGCAGGTGATTGCCCCTGGCTTTCAGACCTTCGGGGATGACTACACCATCAATCAAACGGAGCAGGTCGTCACCGTTCGCTTGAAGCGCCCGTCCGATCAATACACGATTTACGACAAGCCTGGGAGCAGCCAGCCCAAGGACCAGCAGTAACCGCAGGCTCTCCGCTCCGGGATCTTACCAGCCACGCCACGCCAATTCCGCTGTTTAACAGCTGAAGACAAGTAGTCAATAGCAACGATGGGGAGCCCCATGATCGAAGCCAAAGCGCTGTGGACGGATCACGACCGTTTCATCGGGCAGGCCAGTAGCGGGCATGCGCTGGCGGTGGACGCCGGCAACGAGAAGTCGGCCAGCAGCCCTGTCGAGTTACTACTGATTGGGTTATGCGCCTGCACGGCCAGTGACATTGTCGGTATTCTGCGCAAGAAACGCGAGCCTTTTACCAGCCTGGAAGTGCGTGCCACGGCCGAACGCGCCGAAACGTTTCCAAAGGTTTTTACCAGCATTCGTTTGCTTTACCGCGTGACAGGCAGCGTCACACACAAGGCGATGGAGGATGCAGTGCGCCTGTCCAAGGACAAGTATTGCTCGGTCTCGGCGATGCTGGAGAAAACGGCGAAGATCGAGTTCGAGATCGAGTACGCGCAAAATTAAGACTGGTGTCTCAGGTGGGTCTTAACTGAACGAGCAAGCGGCAGAGCCGAACTGAGGCCCGAATCCGGCGTCACGCCGCGACTGCTCGGGGAGCGATGGTCTCGTCAGGGCAGGGAAGAGCATTAGGCAACAGGCTTACCCGCGACCTTCGCAGGCTTGGGCTGGTCGCTCCATTTGCCGCTGAAGAGTGTATGACCACGGTGTTCGGCCACCATCGCCGTTATCCCCATCACACCCATGACGAGGAATATCGCGAAAAAGACAATGGCAATTACGAGGACTGGCATACCTCACCTCTAAGGCCATTGTGCGTCGCGAATGAACTTGCTTCCGTGATGGCGATCACAGGTCGCTGTGAGGTCGTAGTCGCCAGTTAGCGACTAGTTAGCGTAGGGCTTCACCTGGTCGGCGATCTTTTCCTTGTCCCCAACGACCACGATTGTGAACCGGTCTGGCACCACATACTTGCGCGCCATCTCCTGCACCTGCTGCGGCGTTACCGCATGCACCTTCTGTACATAGGTTTCGAGGTAGGTGTCGCCCAGCTGGTGTAAGTCAACAAACTGCAGCTGATTGATCACTCCGTCGCGGCTGGAGTTGCGAATAACAAACACCCCTGCCAGGTAATTCTTGATCCCATCCAGCTCCGCCACCGGCGGCGGTGCGTTCTGCAAGCGGTCGATCTCGTACAGGATTTCTTTGATGGAGGGCCCGGTTACCGCGGTCGTGACATCCGCAACCTCCACCCAGTAGCCGTCGCGGTAGCGTACCGACACCTGGCTTCTGGGCGAGTACGTATACCCCTTCTGCTCGCGAATATTGGAAGTGATGCGCGAGCCGAAAGAACCGCCGAGGAGGGCATCCATCACCTGCAGAGGGATGTAGTCCGGGTTGCTGGGGTCAATCGCCGGCAGACCGATATACAGCGTCGATTGCGCCGAGCCTGGACGATCTACCAGATCGAGTTGCCGCTTGCCGACCGGCTTGGGAATATCAATCAACGGATCCGGCCCGCGTTTCCAATCGGAAAACGCCGCCGTGATCGCTTTCTTGACGGCAGCCGGATCGAACTTTCCGGCCACATAAATATGGGTGCGTGCAGCGCCGAAATTGCTCTCGTAAAACTTCCTTACGTCAGCCACGCTGAATGAGTTGATCATCGCCTCGGTCGAGAGGAACCGCCCGTAAGGATGGTCCGGATAGAGCGCCTGCACAAACCGCTCTCTTGCCAGCATGCCCGGCTGGGTCAACTGGATACTCAGCTTGCGCTGCAAATCCTGCTTCAGCCGCGGGACATCGGACTCCGGCAACAGCGGGTGCATCACTACGTCCGCCAGCAAAGCCACGATCTTGGGTCCGAACTCCGAAAGGACATCGCTGTCGAGTCGTGTAACATCCGGCCCAACGTCCACGTCAATCGATCCACCCATGGAAGCCGCTTGCTGCGCTACCTGCTCTGAAGTCAGCGAGGTTGTGCCTTCCTTGATCAGCCGGCCCGTCAGGTCCGCCAACCACACTTGGCTGGCCGGCTCATTCAAACTGCCTGCCCGCACTGCGACGCGCACTTGCACCTTGGGAATGGAACCAAACTGCGCCATCGTGACCTGCAGGCCATTGGGCAGCGAGAATTTCTCCAGCTGTGGCAAGTGGAAGGACTTCGGAGGGCCGCCAGCCGGCGGCGTCTGTTTCGGCGCAGCGCTGTTCTGTGCGCCTGCCGCCGATATCGCGAAGGGCAACAACAGTGCCCCGCAAATCAGGTTGATGCATATATTCCGCATGAGAATCCTGTCCTCAGTTACCGCTCTTCTTTTCGGCTGTGTCCGCTGGCTTGGGCTCGACCACAAGAACCGTGCGATTCGTCGGCCGTAAGTACTCGGCTGCGGTCTTTTGAATCAACTGTGGCGTGACTTTCTGGAACTCAGCTTCCACGTTATTGATCTCTGCCGGATTGTCGTCAAACAAAGCAAAGCTGGCCAGCATGTCCGCGCGTCCGAAACCATTGAAATCGCCCAGAGAGTCGTAGAAGCTGGAGCGCATCTTGATCAACGCCCGATCCAGCATCGCCTGATCGACCGGCTTTTCGCGCAGCGGTGCAATCTGCGATTCCATGGCACTCACAATCTCTTCCGGCTTTACCGTGCTGTCGTGGAACAGATACGCGGTCCACAACATTGGGCCCTGGTAATTGAACATGTTCCCCAGCATGTTGATTCCGCCTTCTACGCTGTCGGTATAGCCGCGTCGCTTTACCAGTTCGTCATGCAGCAGGCTGTTGTCACCTTGCAGCAACAACTGATCGATCAGCCCCATGGCGTAATACTCGGGAGTGTTCCGATCGGGCATGTGGTACGAAACCGCCAACGCCGGCCGCTTGGCCAGAGGATCCACCTTGGTTGACCAACGCTCTTTCTCCTGCTTCGGCTCGGCAATGTCCGGCTGCTTGGCGGGCGGAATGGAGGGAATGCCGGCAAAATATTTCGCGATCATCTTCTTGGCATCGGCAGGGTCGAAATCGCCAACGACAGCCAGCGCGGCATTGCTGGGCGTGTAGTAAGTGGTGAAGAAATGTTGGACGTCAGGCAACGTCGCCGCATCGATGTCCTTCAGGTCACCGTAGAAGTTGTGCGCGTTGTACCAATTGGTGTTGGCGTACTGCGGCATGTCAAGCCAGGGAAAGCCACCGTACGGAGTATTGATTACGTTGACCTTCACCTCGTTACTCACGACACCTTTCTGGTTGGTGAGGTTATCTTCTGTGATAGCCAGCCCGCGCATGCGGTCCGCCTCAGCCCACAGCATGGTCTCGAGCTTGTTCGCGGGCATGACCTCGTAATAGTTGGTGAAGTCGAACCGCGTCGATCCATTCAGCAAGCCGCCATTCTGCTGCACCAGCTTGATCATTTCCATTTTGCCCAGGTTTTGTGAGCCCTGGAACATCATGTGCTCAAAGAGGTGGGCGAAGCCGGTGCGATCGCGAGGTTCGATGCGGAAGCCGATCCGGTAGTAAACGCCAATGGCGACCGTCGGTGACGAGTGGTCGGGCGAAAGCACCACCCGCAAGCCGTTCGGCAGCTTGTAGTATTCCACCGGCACGGTGAAACTGGTTGGGCTCTTATCGGTGGTCCCGGCAAAAGCGGCGACCACAGCAATCAAGACATAAGCGAGCGAGCAAAGAGAAGGTCTCACAAGGTTCCTCTGGAGGCCCCTATTCTAATTCAGGCTCCGGCGCTTTCCATGTGCAGACGGTCGTTCCAGCCTCTAAGGTTAGCGACTTTTTGTTACGGAGTTCGGATGGCGGGGAATTCCGGTAAGCAAGAAAAGCAGCCATAGCGTCAGGGCAGCGCTGCGATCTGTGCGTCGAGATCGGCCAACGTCCGGCGCAACAACTCGGAATAACGCTCGCTGGTGCTGCCATTCAATTGTTGAAGGACGCATTTGCGTGAGAGGATCAAGTCCGTTTTCCTTCTTCTGGATTGCAGGTCTTCGGCGAGACGCCGGCAGCCTTTCGTTTCTTGATGGTTCAGAAAAGGATTCTTCGATTTGAGCTTCTACTGATTTACTTTCCCACCCACGCGCCATGATTCAATTATAGTCGCCGGCGACTTTGATATACCCCGGAAGGTTACAGCGACCACGTCGCGTGCTCGATCTGACGGGTGATTTCTTCTGCGGGAGTTTCGGGCGCGAAGCGCATGGGCTTGCCGACGACGACCGTCAACTCGCCAGGACGCGCGATCTTGTGGCCGGCCATTTTCATCGCGAAGAGCCCGTCAATCCGCATGGGCACCACTGGAATATCCAGGCGCGCGGCCAGCATTCCGATTCCTGACCGGAACGGGCAGGGCTTTCCGTCCGCGGTGCGCACGCCTTCAGGGAAGACCATCACGCTGTAGCCGCGATCGACGGATTCTCCCGCGTAGGCGAAGCTCTCCCTCACTCCCGACTGCTGCGGGAAGGGGGAAGACGTTGAACAGCGCGACCACCAGCCAATAGCCCGCTTTCCAGGCCCAGCGCTTGAACGGATTCCAGTTCTGTGGCGGGCGCCACATCTCCCACAAAAGCTCCCCCCACATGCCGACGGTAAGTTTGTGCCGCAATCGCGGAGTCAGCGCACGCAGCACGAAGCCGACGTCAATGTACGTGATGTGATTGCAGGTGATCAGCACCGGCCCCTCGACGTCTTGCAAGTTCTCTCGGCCAACGATTTTGGGATGCGCCATGATCAAAGTCGCCGGCCAGGTAAGCAGGTAATAAATAAAGGTGCGAATCCAAGTGATGGGCCAGCGCTGCGCCCATCGCGGATAGCGATACCCGCTTTGCAACGATTGCTGCGGCTCGCGCAATAACCGCTCCAGGTCGGCGACGGTCCTGACCTGGGTAAAATCTGCGTCGTTTAGATCCACCTGATAACGGTCTTCCAGCGCGCTCATCAGCTCGACGCGGTCCATGGAATTCAGGTTCAGGTCGTCGTCGAGCCTGGCGTCGGGCGCGAGGGCGCCGACGTCGCGCCCCGTGATGCGCGCGATCATCCCGGCCAGAGCCCCTTGCGCGACGCTGCTTCCTCCATCGCCCGTAGTGAAGTGCTGCTGCACGGCCTGCTGGATGACGGCCGTTTTGGGCTTCAGGATGGGCGTGCGGGGAAAGTCCTGCTCCGGCCACAGCAGCCAGCGCCGCATCTGCTGAAACTCCGCAAGCTGCCGGTTGGCGCGCCTGACCACGGCCTCCGGATCGGCGGAATCGCGCAGCAGGAGTACCGCACAAGGCTCGGCGTTGCCTCCGTGTTCCAATCCGACCACCACGCAGTCACGCACTTCGTGCTGCTGGCGCAGCGCAGCCTCCAGGTCGTCGGGATAGATGTTCATTCCCTCGCGAGTAACGATGACGTTTTTCTTGCGGCCCTTGAAATAAAGATTGCCCTCGGCGTCAAGTTCGCCGAGATCGCCGGTGCGAAACCAGCCTTCGTCGGTCAGCACCGGCTTCAGCTCTTTGCCCTGCCAATAACCGGCGGCGACGTTGGCCCCGCGCACCAGAATTTCGCCAGTCTCATCCAACTTGATCTCGCGCCCTTCCAGCACCTTCCCGATGGAGCGCCTGCCGGTATGAAACGGATGGTTCAACGAGATCAGCGAGGTTGTCTCGGTCAGGCCGTAGCCTTGAATGACGACGAAACTCAGCCTGCGCCAGAACTCCTCGGTCTCGGCGTCGAGCGCCGCGCCGCCCGAGATGAACGCCCAGAACTTCCATCCAAACTGATTATGGATGCGGCGGAAGCGCCACCAGCGGCGAACGAAGTTCTGGTCCTTCGCCGCCTCGAATTGCCGCTGGAAACGCGCCAGCCTGCCCGCCGATTCCAGGTCACGCACAACCTTGTCTTTCAGCGACTCCAGCAAGCGCGGTACGGCAACCACCACCGAGACGCGCTCCCGCTTGATGACGCGCATCACCTCGGTCGGGTTCAGCGTGTCCTGGAAGAGCACGGTCGCGGCCAGCAGTTGCGGCAAAAAGATCCCAAGAAATTGCCCGAAGACGTGGCTGAGCGGCAGCAGATTCAGGAACCGTAAAGGATGGAAGATGCGCTCGTAACGGAGGTACGCGCCGATCTCGCGCTCCAACGGTTCGAGGTTGGCGAGGATGTTGCCGTGGGAAATGACCACGCCGCGGGGCTCGGCGGTGGTGCCCGAAGTGAAGACGATCTCCACGATGTCGTCGCGAGTCAGCGGCGGAGGCGTGACCGAGACCTCGGAGCGCACCGCGATTCGGTCGCGCAGAGTCTCCAGATGAAGTCGACGGAGACGTCCGCGATCTGGTTCTCCGACGAGCAGACACAAAGTTTGGCGTCCACCTGCTGAGCGACGCGCTGGGCAAAATCGGGAGTCGCAATCTTGTCGATGGGAACAACGATTGCGCCGCGCAGCAGGCATCCGAAGAAGGCAACCACCCACTCGGCGCAATTCTCGCCCCAGATGAGGACTTTATCGCCTGTGGCGATCTCTCGCGAGTCCAGCTCGCGCGCAAAGCGATGGGCGTTGGCCAGCACTTCGCCATATGTCCAGCGCTGCACTCGATAGCCGCGATGGTGAACGTAGGCCGCTTCGCGCGCGTGGCGCTGGAAGTTGTCGAGATATTCCAGGATGGTGGTGCGTGCCATCTCCAGCCAGTTTAGCTGGTTCAGTAGAAAAGACAGGCTGGCAGGGAGCAACTGCACCCAGACGTCGCGCATGCGAGCCAATCTGCGAAGCGCCGTTGGGAAAGGTCGGAGTTGCTTGCGTGCCGCGCGCGCTTCTCGCTACCATCGGTTACTCATGAAACAGGCCGTCTTCCGCGAACGCAACAAGCAGTATTACCGCGTTCTGCACGCTCCCATCTGGATCTGGGTGTTCTGGGTTTTGCCGGGATATCCGCTCACCTACGACCTGTATGCGCATGGGCCCGACATGCGCCATTGGATTTGGCTGGCGATCGTGCGTCGCCGGCGTCGCGTGGCGTGGTTTCCAAGGGCCGCATTCCGGGATGCGAGCTGCGGCCCTACATCACCCATTACGGCGTGCATCAACCCAACCTGGGTTATCGCGTGGTGTGTTACACGGCAGCGTGGATTGACCTCATCGTGCCGTACACATTGAACCTGATCGGGCTGATCGTGGCTTCAAGTAACGGGCGCTGGCTGCTGCAGGAGTTGTACCAGTACGGCTATTATCCGCTGGCGGTGGCGGTGGCGCTGGCGACGGTTTTTGACTGGACGCCGCGGGCGCGCCGCGACACCTTCGGTGAAGGCGTCGAGCGGGCCTGGTTTTACATTGCGATCTGGACGGTGGTGCCGACGCAGGTCATCAACTGGGCCGCGTGGCGGCTGGGCAAGTACATGGATCTGCCGCCGTTGCCGCTGGCCCATGTTCGACTTGGCCGTGTGCCTGATTTCGACCGCGGTGTTCTTCGTGCTGGGTTACGCAGCGAAGCTGCCGCGAACCCAGCGGCATTACGAGGGGATCGCGGCGGCGGGGGTTTGATCGCGGGTCATGGCGGCGAATTCATGGCCGACCTTGGGATCGAAGCGTCAGCAGTAGCTTTTGGGCCTCCGCGGCGTACGGCCCATTCGGCTGCGTGCGCAGAATGTTTTCCAACTCGGGTATCGCTTCTGCATTTCTGCGCATTCCCAACAGCACATGCGCCTTCGCTAAATGCAAGACACCCTGATCGCTACGAGAGAGATGTAGCGAGGTGTTGACTTCGCGCAGGCCCGATTCGTATCTACGCAATCCAATATAGGAGCGCGCGAGTTCGTAGTGTACTTGCCAGTTATCGGCGGAGACGCTGGGAAACACCGACAAAGCTTCGAGCGCGGCGTCGTATTGCTTCATGGAATTGTAAGCAGAACCGAGCGACACATAGGCCAGCGCCGAGTTGGGATCGAATTCGATCGCCCGTTTCAACTCCGGGCATGCCAGCTCCGGGTTGCCATCCTGCAGGTCAAGGAAGCCCAACAGAGCCAGCGCTGCGCCGTAGTCAGGATGCAGCGCCACGGCGCGCGTCGCCTGCTCGCGCATCTTCTTCCAGTCGCCCTTCTGCCAGGCGTCCATGGAGGCGTTCAACGCTTCTCTTGCTTTGCGCGGAATTGTGAGTTGACGGACCGAGACCGTCTCGACGCCTTGAGCGTCGGGTTGCAACAGTGGTAATTCCACGGCGAAGTGGTTGTCCGATGCGTCGATCTCGACTTCCCGTTGTGGAGACAGGATTCCGCCAGCGACCGTAACGTCGTACCGGCCGGGCGGAGAGATTGTGGAACGAGACCGTGCCATCTCGTCCGGTGTTGGCGCTGCTGACGACAGCATGCGTCTGGAGATTGCGGACCTCGACGGATATACCGGTCAAAGGATGGCCCAGTGTGTTCTGCAGATGGTAAGTCAGCGAGCCCTGAACCGTCGCCGGAGAACTTGCATTCGTCGGCGCTGGAGGATTGAGTTTTGCGTCGGCCTGATTGGTCTGCGCCGCAACCCCGAGGGAAACAGCGAGCAACAGTATCGCAACGGGAAAGCGATATGTGAATAGCCGCCGAGGACTGGCCTCCGCGAAGCTGGCACTACAGCAACGGCGTCGGTTGGCAGCTTGCACGGGCTATCTCGCGAGCAGGGGTGCGAAAATCCCAGGAAGCTTTCGGGTCAATTGTGCAGACTGGTTATACCGCGTGGCCGCCAGTTAGGCTATACCACAGAAGTGTCGTTTTAGGATTTCGAGCTGAAAGCTGCGGCACGAAATAAGAAAGGCGGCCGATTGGCCGCCTTTCCTAACCCTGAGGCTCGAGATCTACAGAACCTGCACGTTCTCCGCCTGCCAGCCTTTGGGCCCTTTGACCACGTTGAACGAGACAGCCTGGCCTTCCTGCAAGCTGCGGAAGCCATTTGTCTGGATGGCAGAATAGTGAACAAATACGTCTTCGCCATTCTGACGGCTGATGAAGCCGTAGCCCTTCGCGTCATTGAACCACTTAACTGTTCCTTGTTCCATGGTGATGCATATTCCTTCGAAGTGATATAGCTGCAATTCGATCGGGATGTGATGCGGCAGGGATTGCGGTTAGGCAGGAAACTGCTGCTTACAACGACGATCAATCGAGCACCTCCATCATAGCAGTCCGTAGCCAAAAAGCCCAAGCAATTTTTGCTTGGGCGGTATTCGTCCAAGCCCTAAAGCGCTCGTGTTCTCAATGTGTTACCTTCTTCGGAGCAGCGCAACATGGGGCTTTTGGGAACGCTCGGGTACTCAACCATGATCGTCGGAACCGGCATTGACATAGCTGAGGTTGACCGTATCGCTGCCTCCATTCAGCGCTTTGGGCGACGGTTCCTGGAGCGGGTCTTCACGCGGGACGAGATTCGCTATTGCGAGTCCAAGGCGAACAAGGCAGAGCGCTATGCCGGACGCTTCGCCGCCAAAGAGGCTGCCATGAAGGCCATCGGCACCGGCTGGAGCCGCGGGGTCACCTGGCAAGATGTAGAGGTGACAAGGGTTCCGGGCGGACGTCCGACGGTGACTTTCCATCACAAGGCGGCCGAGTTCTTTCATCGCCTGGGAGCGGTTCGCGCCCATCTCTCGATTACCCACACTAAGGAACACGCCATGGCGCAGGTCATCCTGGAGTCCGCACCGCCCGAGGGGCGTTGACCCATCCTTCCCGGACCGCGGGGGATGCGGCTCGTAGTAATCTCAATCGTCCATGATCGAGGCCACGGAACAAGCCATCACCGCCACGCCTGCCGAGCAGCTTTCCGCCCGCGACGCCATGCTCGCGGTCGGCCTGATGAGCTTCTCGGCGCTGCTGCTGGAGCTCGGCCTGACCCGGCTCTTCTCGGTGGTGCTGTTCTACCACTTCGCCTTCCTGGCGATTTCGATTGCGTTGCTCGGCTTGGGAGCGGGAGCGGTCTTTGCCTTTCTGCGGCGTGAGTGGCTGGAGCGCTGGAGCATCACTGAGCTGGGCACGGCATTGTGCGCCGCCAATGCGCTCGTCATTTTCGGCGCTCTGGTGGTGGTGCTGCACTCCTCCGTCGCGATGCATCTCGACTGGGCCAACTTTGGACGCCTGACGGTGCTCTATCTCGCGTCAGCGGTGCCATTCTTCATTACCGGGCTGCTGTTCGCCATCGTCTTTGCGCGGCATCCGGCGCGCATTACACAGCTTTATGGCGCCGATCTGCTGGGTGGCTCGCTGGCTTGCCTGGCGCTGGTTCCGCTGCTCAACTTTATCGGTGGCCCCAATACGATCCTGTTCGCGGCGGTGGGGGTGTCGCTGGCGGGTGTGGCGTGGGCCCGGACGCGTGCGCGTTGGATGCCCGCGGTTCTGACTCTCTTGCTGCTGGCGCTGATCGCCGTCAACTTCCGTGGCAAGCTGATCGACATTGTGTATGCCAAAGGAATGAAGCGCGCGGCGCCTCTGTTCGCCAAGTGGAATGCGCTGTCACGAGTCGAAGTGGATGAGCAAGGCTGGGCAAAGGTGATTGTGATTGACGCCGATGCCAGCACCTACCTCATGAACGCCGACCCGCATCATTGGGATGCCAGGTATCAGCGCGACCTCATGTCAGCGGCGCCCGCTCTGGTCAACGTGCTGCGTCCGAAGGGCGAGTACGCCATCATCGGTCCCGGCGGCGGAGTGGACGTGCAACGGGCTGTGGCCAATGGCAGCCCGAGTGTCACGGGTATTGAGATCAATCCCATCATCGCCAATGACATCATGCGCGACCGCTTTGCGGATTACACCTACCATCTCTATGAGATTCCTGAGGTGCACATCCACGTTAGCGATGGCCGCTCGTTTATTCGCAACAGCCGCGATCACTACGACGTGGTGCAGATGACGCTGGTGGACACCTGGGCCTCGACCGCGGCTGGAGCGTTCGCGCTCAGCGAGAACAACCTGTACACCGTGGAAGCCTTCCGCGAGTACTTCGAGCACCTTAAGCCGGATGGCATGATCGCGATCACCCGCTGGGAGTTTACCCAACCACGCGAAGCGCTGCGCGTGGTTTCGCAGGCCATGGAAGCACTTCGTGAGCTTGGCGTGCCGGACAGCAGGCAGAATTTCATCGTCGTCAGCGATGGTCCACTCGACGTGGACGGCCGCCCCGTGCTGGTGCTGGCCAAGAAGTCTCCATTCACCGAGGAAGAGCAGCTTGCGGTGCTGAGACACATCAAAGGCACGACACCGGATGAGGCTCGTCTCAATCTGCATGTGCTGTATCTGCCCGCGACCGCAGACCGCCCGGGGATGGCGCATCCGGCATTTGCCGGGCTGATTCGCAGCCAGGACGCACGGGCGTTTTCGGCGGACTATGCGTACAACGTAACTCCCGTGAGCGACAACGCGCCGTTCTTCTTCTTCACGCTGAAGCCGGAGCAGGTCTTTGGCGACTTGAACCAGGGCGGCATGGATTGGAAAGTGAATTTGGGCATCGCCATCCTGGGGCTGCTGCTGCTCATCTCGATCGCCGCCGTAACCGCATTTCTGGTGGTGCCGTTGGCGCTGTCCCGGCAGGCACGGTCGGGGCGCAGCGTTCGCTTGCTGTACTTTGTCGCCATTGGACTGGGATACATTCTGGTCGAGATCGCGTTCATCCAGCGCTTTGTGTTGTTTTTGGGAAATCCGACATACGCGTTGACCGTGGTCATCTTCCTGATGCTGCTTTCCAGCGGCGCCGGCAGCCTGCTCTCACGCTACTGGTTCCGGCAGCCAACCCGTGTGGCTTGGGCCATGGCGGTCATCGTCATCGCATTGCTGGTCTGCGTGTTTGCTTTGCCGCGCTTATTGGGATCGTTTGTCGGCCTGCCATTTGTCATGAAGCTGTTGATCAGCGCGGCACTCCTGATACCACTTGGTCTGGCGATGGGAATGCCGTTCCCCAGCGGGTTGCGCGCTCTTTCTCACGGCGCCGCGAAGGATGAAAAAGACCCTGCGAAGCACGGTGCGGTGGAATGGGCGTGGGCGATGAACGCCGCCTCGAGCGTGCTCGGTTCGGTGATGGCCATGGTGATTGCGATTCAGTTCGGGCTGAATGTAACTCTGGCGTGCGGCGCCGCAGCCTACTTGCTGGCTTTGCTGCTGCTGCCAATGTTCGGAAGGGCAACAGTTAGTCAAGTCGTAGGGTGGAGCACGCCTTCAGGCGTGCAAACCAGGCCCCCAGAAGAAGAGAGAGGCTTCAGCCGCTGAGGTAAGGTTCCGTTACCTCAGCGGCTAAAGCCGGACTTCAAAGCAGTGTCAAATGCACCGCTGAAGCGGTGCTCCACCAGGGCAATCAATCGTCTCGATTTTCGCTGAATGCTGAGCACTAAACCCGCTCCTTTTGCCTCACGCGAAAGCGATATCCGAGAATTCCTCAAGGCACTTGCATCGCAGACAACATGAGTTGCTATAATCACACGCTTGGGTGATTTGCGTCACACCCTTTCGAGACATAAGCAATCCGTACGAAGCTGGGCGCCGACAGGGGTACTCGGGCCCGAACCTGCAAACCTGGAACCGCTTCATATTCATACATGGCCCAAGTCTTTCATCGTAGTGCGAATACAATTGCGCGGGCGTCAATCATCGGCGTCGTTCTGGTGGTGTCGGTGCTGCTGTGGGCGGCATTGGAGATGCAGCGCTCGCCCTACGCGACCTATCAGAACGTGGCGCAGGCCCAGCCGGTCCCCTTCAGCCACCAGCATCATGTGTCAGGGGATGGCATTGACTGCCGCTACTGTCACACCTCGGTCGAGAGCTCCAGCTTTGCGGGCATTCCTCCCACCAAGACCTGCATGAATTGCCACTCGCAGATCTGGACCAATGCGCCCATCCTGGAGCCAGTGCGCGAGAGCTACCGCACCGGCAAGTCGCTGATCTGGACGCGGGTAAACGATTTGCCCGACTTCGTGTATTTCGATCACAGCATTCATATCAACAAGGGTGTGGGCTGCGCGAGCTGCCACGGCCCGGTTGACAAGATGCCGCTGACGTACGCGGCCAACTCGCTGCAGATGGAATGGTGTTTGAACTGCCATCGCGCGACGGAGAAGTTCCTGCGTCCGCGCGATCAGGTTTTTAACATGCGCTACGAACAGCCCAGCTCCGACCATCCGGTGAAGCTGGCTGACGGTAGCGTCTTCACTGATCAGATTGTGTTGGGCACGGAGTTGAAGCACCGCTACAACGTTCGCAGTGTTGAAGGCATTACCAGTTGCAGTACCTGTCATCGCTAGAGCGATGCGAGGGCCAGGCTTCAGCCCGGCAAAAAGATGGAAAGGAATTGAGAGCGGGCTTTAAGCCGGGGCTGAAGCCCCACACATTTGTAAACGCGACGGTGTCACCGGACTAAAGCCCGGTGCTTCCACCGAACCTACGAGCAGAATGGAAAAAGAGAGCCCGAACAAATCTGAGGCAGTTTGTCCCAGCAAACTGGAACTTGCCGACGTCAAGGAGAAGCTGTCGCGCGCCGGGAGCGGTCCGCAATACTGGCGGAGCCTGGAAGAGTTGGCGCAGACGGATGGCTTCTACGAGATGTTGCACCGTGAGTTTCCGCGGCAGGCATCGGTGTGGCCGGAAGGCTCGTCGCGCCGCGACTTCCTGAAGCTGATGAGCGCCTCCATGGCGCTGGCGGGGCTCTCGGCGTGCGTGAAGCAGCCGCTGGAGCCCATCGTTCCCTACGTGCGGCAGCCGGATGAAATCGTTCTGGGTAAGCCGCTCTTTTTCGCCAGCGCGATGCCGTTCGGCGCGTATGCGACCCCGGTCCTGGTCGAGAGCCACGAGGGGCGCCCCACCAAGATTGAAGGCAACCCTGATCATCCGGCGGGGCTGGGCGGAAGCGATGTATTCGCGCAGGCTTCCATCCTTGACATGTACGATCCCGACCGCTCGCAGATCATCACCTACCGCGGTCAGATGAGCACGTGGAGCGAATTCACAGCGGCACTCAAGGGACCGCTGAATTCCCAGAAAGCAGTGAACGGAAGCGGACTGCGGATCCTCAGCCGTCCTACCAGCTCACCCACCATGGCTTCGCTGATGGATGCGGTGCAGACGTCTTATCCCGAGTCGAAGTGGGTGCAGTACGAGCCGGTGAATCGCGACAATGTTCGCGCCGGTTCGCAGATGGCCTTTGGGCAGTTCGTCGAGACCCGCTACAACCTGGAGAAGGCGGACATCATTCTGTCGCTCGACGGCGACTTCCTCTCCAGTGGCTTCCCGGGATTCCTTTATTACGCGCGCACCTTCGCGGCGCGGCGCAATCCTGACCTCAAAGAGAGGATGTCGCGCTTCTACGCGATCGAGAGCACGCCCACGAATACTGGTGGCAAGGCCGATCATCGGCTGCCGGTACGCGCGTCGGAAGTGGAGGCAGTCGCCCGCGCGATTGCCGCTGGATTAGGCGCCGGCAGCGGTGAGGCTGCGAAGGCCGAGCAGCAGAAGTTTGTCGCGGCGCTGGTGAAGGACCTTCAGGCCCACAAGGGTGCGGCGGTCGTGATCCCGGGCGATAACCAGCCGCCAGCCGTGCATGCGCTGGCGCATGCTATGAATCAGGCGCTCGGCGCCGTCGGCAACACCGTGATCTACACCGACACGGTAGAGGTCAAGCCACAGATTCAGACGGCTGCGCTGAAGGAACTTGTCGGCGACATGAACGCCGGCAAGGTGGACCTGCTGCTGATTCTCGGCAGCAACCCGGTGTATGACGCGCCTGCGGACTTCGAATTCGCCAAGTCGATGGACAAGGTGCAGCTCCGTGTGCAGTACGGCTTGTATCAGGACGAAACTTTCGACCACGTTCACTGGCACATCAACGGCACGCATTATCTGGAACAGTGGGGTGACTGCCGCGCCTTCGACGGGACCTGCACCATCACCCAGCCGCTGGTCGCGCCCTTATACAACGCCAAGAGTCCGTATGAGTTTATCTTCTCGCTGGTCGGGTCTTCCGAGACTGCGGGTTACGACATTGTTCGCAAATACTGGCAAGGCAAGATGCAGGGTGGCGACTTCGACGCCGCGTGGCGCAAAGCTGTGCACGACGGCTTTGTCGCGAATACCGCCTTCCCAGCCAAGAGCGTAGCGGCGAAGGGCGGTGCGATCCCATCGACGAGCAACGCCGGCGGCGACATGGAAGTCATTTTCCGGCGCGATCCGCTGGTCTACGATGGCACCCGCGCCAACAATGCCTGGCTGCAGGAAACGCCCAAGCCGATCACCAACCTCTGTTGGGACAATGCCGTCCTGATCAGCCCGGCTACGGCGAAGAAGCGCGGCCTGGTTACTGGCGACATCGTCGAAATCGACGTCAACGGGCGCAAGGTACAGGGCGGGATTTGGCCGCAACCCGGGCATCCCAATGAGTCGATCACAGTTTTCCTCGGCTACGGACGCACCAAAGGTGGACGCGTTGCTGACGGCGTGGGCTTCGATGCCTACCAGATCCGGAGCAGTGACGCTCCGTGGGTCGCGTACGCCAAGATCACGAAGTCTGGCAGCGGATACGGCTTTGCTCACCCACAGGGATTCCAGTACATCGATTACTCCGACCTGCCTAAGGGCACCGAGCCGCTCAAGAACCGGCACATCATTCGCAAGGCGACCCTGGAAGACTTCATCAAGAATCCGAATTTCGCGCACGAGGAGGAAGAGAAGGTCCCTCCCGAGATGACGCTCTATTACCCCTATCAGTACACCGAACTGAAATGGGGTATGACGATCGACATGAACTCGTGCATCGGCTGCAAGACGTGCATCGTGGCTTGCCAGGCGGAAAACAACATTCCCGTGGTCGGCAAAGAACAGACGATGCGCGGGCGCCAGATGCAATGGCTCCGGGTTGACGTGTACTACGAGGGCGGAACCGAGAATCCCGGGATTTTCTACCAGCCGATTCCGTGCCAGCAATGCGAGAACGCCCCCTGCGAAGTGGTTTGTCCCGTCGGCGCCACGGTGCATAGCACCGAAGGCTTGAACGACATGGTGTACAACCGCTGCGTCGGCACCCGTTATTGCTCCAACAACTGCCCGTACAAGGTGCGCCGCTTCAACTTCCTGCTGTGGCAGGACTGGACCACGCCGCAGTACAAGATGATGCGCAATCCGGAAGTCAGCATTCGCAGCCGCGGCGTGATGGAAAAGTGTACGTACTGCGTCCAGCGCATCACCCACGGGCGGTTGGCGGCGGAAAAGGAAAATCGCAGCGTGCGGGACGGCGAAGTTCTTACGGCATGTCAGCAGGCTTGCCCGGCGGGCGCCATCGTATTCGGCAACCTCAACGATAAAGACAGCCGGGTGGCGAAGATCAAGGCCCAGCAACGCAACTACAGCCTGCTGGAAGACCTGAATACGCGTCCTCGCACCACTTACATGGCCGTGGTGCAGAACCCGAACCCCGAACTTGAGCAGTCGGAGTCCAGTTAGCGATGAAGCAGGGTCCAGAGGAAAAAACCGCTCTACTTGAGACGCCGTGGCAGGACGAGCCACCGGTACTAACCCCGGGGCAGAGCTTCGGCAGCATGACCGACCAGATCGCCGACGCCGTCCTGACGCGGCCGATCGGCTTGGGGTGGCTGGCGGGTTTGGCGATCGGCATGGGCCTGCTGGGGATCCTGATGGCCGCCGTCACCTATCTCTTTCTGGTGGGCGTTGGCATCTGGGGCATCAACATCCCCGTAGGTTGGGGCTTCGCCATCATCAATTTCGTTTGGTGGATCGGCATCGGGCACGCCGGCACGCTGATCTCCGCCATTCTGCTGCTGCTCAAGCAGAGCTGGCGTAATTCCATCAACCGCTTCGCGGAAGCCATGACGCTGTTCGCCGTCGCCTGCGCCGGCATGTTCCCGTTGCTCCACATGGGCCGTCCCTGGTTGGGTTACTGGATGTTCCCCTACCCCAGCAGCATGGGGGTGTGGCCGCAGTTCCGCAGCCCGCTGGTGTGGGACGTATTTGCGGTCTCGACGTATGCCACCATCTCCGCCGTGTTCTGGTATGTCGGCCTGGTCCCCGATTTCGCGACCATGCGGGAGAAGGCGACCAGTCGCTACACCAAGTCGATTTACGGACTCCTGGCGATGGGTTGGCGCGGTTCGGCTCGCCATTGGAAGCGCTATGAGGCGCTGTACATTCTGCTGGCCGGCATTGCGACTCCACTAGTGCTCTCGGTGCATACCGTGGTCAGCTTCGATTTTGCCATCTCCATCGTTCCGGGCTGGCACACAACCATTTTCCCACCGTATTTTGTCGCGGGCGCCATCTACTCCGGCTTTGCCATGGTGCTGGTGCTGGCAATTCCCATCCGCCACTACTACGGCCTGGAAAACATGATCACCATGCGCCACCTGCAGAACTCCGCCAAGATCATGCTGGCCACCGGGTTGATCGTGGCTTACGGCTATTTCTTCGAGGCCTTCATCGCTTTCTACAGCGGCTCAACCTACGAACGCTTCATGATGGAGAACCGCTGGTTCGGTCCCTATGCGTTGTTTTACTGGTCGCTGATTCTCTTGAACTTGGTTGTGCCGCAGATCCTCTGGCTACCCAAGATTCGGGCCAACACCAAGTGGCTGTTCCTGATTTCGCTGGTGATCCTGGTGGGGATGTGGCTGGAGCGCTTCATCATTATCATTACCAGCCTGAGCCGCGACTTCCTGCCGTCATCGTGGGGTCATTATGTGGCGACGCGCTGGGACTATGCCGTGTTTTTCGGCACCATCGGACTCTTCACCGCTGCGATGTTTATCTTTATCCGCATTATGCCGGCCATTTCGATCTTTGAAATGCGCGCCCTGCTGCCGGAGGCGGAGGTGAAGGCGAAATGAGTTACAGAGCGCTCGCACCGCCGATCTACGGCTTGATGGCGGAGTTCGATACCTCGACCGATCTGGTGGATGCCGCCCGGGCTGCGTATGCGGCCGGCTATCGCAAGATGGATGCCTACAGTCCGTTTCCCATCGAAGAAGCCAGTGAGGCGATCGGGTTTCATAAGAGTCGCGTGCCGCTGGTAGTGCTGCTTGGTGGATTGCTGGGCGGTCTTTCCGGATTCGGGCTGCAGTACTGGATCAACGTCATTTCCTATCCTCTCAATATTGGCGGCAAGCCTTACGACTCGTGGCCTGCGTTCATCGTCCCGAGTTTCGAAATGACCATTTTGTTCGCCGGACTTTCCGGCGTCTTCGGGATGTTCGCCTTGAATGGTTTGCCCATGCCGTACCACCCGCTGTTTAACGTGGACCGTTTTTCGAGAGTGACCCGCGACAAATTCTTCCTGTGCGTTGAAGCGGCCGATCCCAAGTTCGACATTGTGGACACGCAACGATTTATGGAGAGTCTGAAGCCGGTGGCGATTGAGGAGGTGCCGCATTAATCGGCCAGCTCAATGTGGGATCGAAACGATGACGACGGGCCACCGCAATCGCTGGGCCGGCAAGGCTGCAGTCTATCTCCTGCTGGCCTCGGCCTCGCTCACGCTGGCGGGTTGCCGCGAGGACATGCAGAACCAGCCGTACTACCGTCCGCTGCGCGAGAGCGACTTCTACGCCGACAAGCGTTCGGAGCGGCCGCTCGTCGCGGGAACGGTGGCGCGCGATCATTTGAACGCTGACGTGTACTTCTACACTGGCAAGATCGGCAGCAACGATGGCGACTATCTGCCGTTCCCGGCAAACGCCGAGGTGCTGGCCAGGGGGCAGCAGCGTTTCAACATCTACTGCTCGCCGTGCCACGGTGAAGCCGGCGACGGCAACGGCATGGTGGTGCAGCGCGGCTACAAGCATCCGCCGTCGTATCACATCGATCGGCTGCGCAAGGCCCCGCTCGGCTACTTCTTTGACGTTATGACCAATGGCTTTGGCGCCATGGCTGACTACGCGGAGCAGGTCCCCGCGCACGACCGCTGGGCGATCGCCGCTTACATCCGCGCGCTGCAGTTGAGCCAGAACGCCAGTCCGTCCGATGTTCCTGCGGGTGCGCAGATCGCCGACGCTCCGCCGCCGGGCGTGAACATCATGCCTGCTGTATGACACGCAGGGCGCCACCACGGCTGCGTCCACTCCGCCCAAACCGTCTGCGGTTCCGGCAGCAGGAGGCGCGCCCAAGCCATGAGCAACGAGACCATGTACCGGCAGCAGACCGACTACCCGGTGCCCGCTGAGGCTGCCCAGTGGCAGAAGCGCTCGCTGATCGTTGGCGTGGTCGGGGCACTGCTCTGCGTGGCCGGGGCAGTCACCTCGCTGGACCAGTTCCTGCGCGGCTACCTGATCGCTTATATGTTCTGGCTGGGTCTGAGCCTCGGCTGCCTGGCGCTGCTGATGGTGCAGTACCTTTCCGGAGGCCTGTGGGGGCTGGTGATCCGCCGCGCTCTGGAAGCCGCCACCAAGTGCCTGCCGCTGATGTTCGTCCTGTTCCTGCCGATTCTCGTCTTCCGCACCAGCCTTTATGCCTGGATGACGAATCCGGCGCTGACCGCAGAGGAACCACTGGTATCTCAACACTCCCGGCTGGATCATTCGCTGGCCGGTCTATTTCGCCATTTGGATTCTGCTCGCGTTCATCTTGAACCGCCGCGGAGACAAGCAGGACAGTCCCCTGCCGGGGGGTGTCCAGCCACGCTTCCAGGGTCTGAGCGGTCTGGGTTTGGTGGTGTATTCGCTGACCGTCTCCTTTGCGGCGGTGGACTGGATCATGTCGCTCGATCCGACATGGGGCTCGACTATCTACGGCTTGATCTTCATCGCCGGACAGGGCCTCTCGGCGCTGGCCTTTAGCGTTATTTTGCTGACCGTGTTTACCCGTTACCGCGCCTATCGCGAAATCATCAAGCCGATGCAGTTCCATGACATCGGCAAACTAATGCTGGCGTTCGTCATGCTGTTCGCCTATTTCTCGTTCTCGCAGTGGCTCATCATCTGGGCGGGAAACCTGCCGGAGGAAATCGGCTGGTATCTGCACCGCATACGCGGGGGATGGGGCGTGGTGGCGTTAATCATTATCCTGTTCCACTTCGCGTTGCCGTTTGCGCTGCTACTGTCGCGTGAGCGCAAGCGCGCCGGAAGCCGCCTGATCGGGCTGGCCTTGCTGCTCATGTTCATGCGGCTGGTGGACATCTACTGGTACGTCGTGCCGAATTTCGCCCACGAGCAGGGGCACTTCTACCTGAGCGTGTGGTACATCGTCGCGCCCATCGGACTTGGCGGGTTGTGGTTGGCGCTCTTCTTCTACAACCTGCAACAGAGGCCGTTGTTGCCGGTTTACGAACCGCAAATGCCGATTTTGTTGCACCAGAGGGGCCATGGCCACTGAGAATTCCAATTACGATCCGTTGCGGAACCCGCAGGTCGATTTCGATCGTACCGACCTCAGCCCGCGAGGCATCCTGCTATTCCTGGTGGGGCTGCTGTTGTGCGGCGTTTTCATCGAACTCGTGGTCTGGGGGATGTTCCGCTTCATGGCGAAGAGCGATGTCCTGTTTCCCCAGGCCCAGACGAATCCGATGGCGAGTTCCCAGCCAGCGCCTCCGCCGTCAAGTTCTCGGTCGATATTCCAGAATGCTCCCGGAGTCAACCTGGGAGTTTTTCCAGAGCCGCGGTTGCAAGTGAATGATGCAGCCGACATGAGCAAATTTCTGTACTCGGAAAATGAGCTGCTAAACCCGTCGCAGCCGTTCAAGGACGCGACCGGGGCGATACATATTCCGATTTCGCAGGCCATGAAACTGATTGAGGAGCGAGGCTTACCAGTGCGCCCGAATGTGCCTGCGGCGGCAGATCACAGTGGGCTTGCGGCGGCGAGTGGAGAACAGAAGCAACCGTAATGCGGCAAGGATGCCAGCCCCCGCAGCCGGGTTGCGAATTGGCGGTGGGAGGCGGGGAAGTAGAACCTGTTGTAACCGAGCCCCGTAGGGGCGGCGCTGCTTTTAGCCCAGGGCGTAAGAGTCTGAGTGGAAACTGTGTTTTGTTTGCGGCCGTGAGCTGAACTGTTAAAAAACCAGCCCCGCAGGGCGGCTCAGTTTAGCCCAGCATGGAGCCGCAGGCGGAATGCTGGGTAAGGCGGCAAATTAATCAGAGCCCCGTAGGGGCGGCACAAAGAAGCGGATTTCAGGCGTTGAAAACTTTGCATTCACATATCGGGCGGATCTTGGGTCTGTTGATCCTGACGGCCAGCACCCTCGCGTTCGCTCAGCCCCCGTCCGCATTCCAGGACAGGAGTACCCAGCCTGCATCCCAGATGAGTCCGGCCGACCTGTCGAACATCGGCATCGATCAGCGACTCAATCAGCAGGTACCGCTCGATCTGCAGTTCAAGGACGAGGTCGGGAATACGGTGAAGCTGGGCGACTACTTTCATTCCGGGCGGCCAGTGCTGCTCAACCTGGTGTATTACACCTGTCCCATGTTGTGCGGCGAGGAGTTGGCGGGCGAGGCCAGTGCGCTCGGCGTTCTGCGGTTCACCCCGGGAAATGAATACGAGGTTGTGTCCGTGAGCTTCAACCCGGACGAAACGCCCAAAGACGCGGCGGAGAAAAAGCAGGTTTATATCGCCCGGATGAACGAGCATCTGGAACACAAGACCGACGGCGACGGCTGGCACTTCCTGACCGGGCAGCAGCCGGAGATCAAGCAACTGGCCGACGCGGTAGGGTTTCGCTACCGGCGCGATCCGCGCACCGGACAGTTCATTCACGCAGCGGCCATCATGATCGTGACGCCGACGGGCAAAATTGCCCAGTATTACTACGGGGTTGAGTTTTCCCCAAAGGACATTCGCCTCGGTTTGATTGAGGCGTCGCAGGACCAGATTGGAACGTTGGTGGACCAGGTAGTGCTTTACTGCTATCACTACGACCCGAAGACCGGGCGCTACGGCGCGGTGGTTACCAACATGATGCGGGTAGCGGGGGCCGCTACCATGCTGATTCTCGGCGGCTTTCTCATCGTGATGTACCGCCGCGAGTCTCATCACGGAGAAAAGGAAACAGGACGGGCCTGATCGATATGTGGAAGAACTTCCCACTCTTTCCTGAACGTGCCTCGGCGCTGGCATGGCAGGTGGACGGACTTTATTTCTTGCTGACCGCAGTGTCTGCTTTCTTTACACTGCTGATCTTCGTGGTGATCCTTGTTTTCGCGATCAAGTACCGCCGGTCGGTTCATCCCCATCCGGAGCAGATCGAAGGCTCGCTACCTCTGGAACTTGCCTGGACCCTGATACCGCTCGGCATCTGCATGGTCTTTTTTGCCTGGGGCTCATTGATTTTCTTCCAGGAGGCCCGCCCACCCAAAGGAGCGATGGAAGTCTACGCCGTCGCCAAGCAGTGGATGTGGAAGTTCGAGTATGAGGGCGGGCAACGCGACATCAATCAGCTTCACGTGCCGGTGGGCCGCGACGTGAAGATGATCATGAGCTCGCAGGACGTGATTCACAGCTTCTATGTGCCTGCATTTCGTATTAAGGCTGATGTATTGCCCGGCCGCTACACCGAAACCTGGTTTCGCCCCACTAAAGCCGGAACGTATCATCTGTTCTGCGCCGAGTACTGTGGCACCGACCACTCTGGCATGATCGGGGACGTGATCGTGATGGAGCCTGCCGCCTATCAGGCCTGGATGAGCGGTGGTGGCAGCACCGGCACGCTGGCCTCCAATGGCGAGCAGCTCTTCCAGCAGTTGGGATGCGCTACTTGCCATCGCTTCGATACCCAGGGGCGCGGGCCTAACCTGACGGGCATCTTCGGCAAGCCGGTCTGCTGGAGGACGGCCGCACCGTCGTGGCCGACGAGAACTACGTTCGCGAATCCATCCTGAATCCGGGCGCGAAGATCGTCTCCGGATTCAAGCCCATCATGCCCACCTTCCAGGGCCAGGTCTCGGAAGAGGGCTTGATGGCGCTGGTGGCTTACATTAAATCGCTATCGCAGCAAAAGGGATCGGCGAGCGACCAGCCGGCTGCTCCGGAGATGTCGAACACGCAGTAAAGGTCTTAGACCTGAGGAAGTGACATGGCTACCGCAGTACAGACCGTCGAGCGCGAGAACTACCTGAATTCCAACTACGGCATCAAGTCGTGGCTGCTGACCACCGATCACAAGCGCATCGCGGTGCTTTACCTCATCTCTATCACCGTGATGTTCTGGATCGGCGGCTTCTTCGCCATGATGATCCGGTTGGAGCTGCTGACACCAGCCGGTGACCTGGTTTCGTCCGACACCTACAACAAGCTGTTCACCATGCACGGGATCATCATGGTCTTCTTCTTCCTGATCCCGTCCGTGCCGGCGGTGCTGGGCAACTTTCTCATCCCGCTGATGGTCGGCGCCAAGGACCTGGCGTTTCCCCGGGTCAACCTGCTCAGTTGGTACCTGTACATCATTGGCGGTGCGACTGCCCTGACCGCCATGATCACGGGCGGAGTCGATACTGGCTGGACTTTCTACACTCCTTTCAGCACCACGTATTCCAACACCCACGTAATCGGGGCCGCCGTTGGCATCTTCATCACCGGTTTCTCCTCGATTCTTACCGGACTGAACTTCATTGTCACCATCCACCGCATGCGCGCGCCGGGCCTGACGTGGCGCCGTTTGCCGTTGTTCTGTTGGTCCAACTACGCAGCTGCGCTCATCATGATCCTGGGGACGCCTGTAATCGCCATCACGCTGTTGCTGGTGGCGTTCGAGCGCGCCTTCCACATTGGCGTGTTCAACCCGGCGCTGGGTGGCGATCCGCTTCTGTTCCAGCATCTGTTCTGGTTTTATTCCCACCCCGCCGTTTACATCATGATTCTGCCCGGCATGGGCGTCATCAGCGAGATTATCGCCTGCTACTCGCGCAAGCGCGTCTTCGGATACGAGTTTGTCGCGCTGGCTTCCATCGCCATCGCCGTGCTCGGGTTCCTGGTCTGGGCGCACCACATGTTTGTCGCGGGAATTTCGGTTTACGCCGCGCTGGTGTTCTCGCTGCTAAGCTACCTGGTCGCAATCCCGTCGGCCGTGAAGGTCTTCAACTGGACAGCCACTCTATACAAAGGCTCCATTCGCTACGAAACGCCGATGCTGTACGCCTTCGGCTTCATCGGCCTGTTCACCATTGGCGGCCTGACCGGAGTATTTCTGGCTTCGCTCGGCCTCGATGTGCACGTCACCGACACGTACTTCGTGGTGGCGCACTTCCACTATGTGATGGTCGGCGGCATGGTGATGGCCTATATGGCGGGGCTGCACTTCTGGTGGCCCAAGATCACCGGCCGCATGTATCCCGAGGCCTGGGCCAAGCTTTCCGCGCTGCTGGTGTTCGTCGGATTCAACACCACGTTCTTCCCGCAGTTCATCCTCGGCTACATGGGCTCGCCGCGCCGGTATCATGCCTAT
Organism: uncultured Acidobacteriaceae bacterium; assembly: GCA_963760415.1. Lineage (GTDB taxonomy): Bacteria > Acidobacteriota > Terriglobia > Terriglobales > Acidobacteriaceae > Bog-257. The sequence continues at coordinate 103,988 of CAVXDA010000019.1, forward strand.
CCGCCGGAATTCCAGGTGCTGAACGTGCTCTCTACTGCCGGGGCGTCCATCCTGGCGGTCGGGTACGTGCTGCCGATGATCTACTTCCTGTGGTCGCTGCGTTACGGAGAGCCCGCCGGTCCGAATCCGTGGAACGCTGTCGGCTTGGAGTGGATGACGCCCTCGCCGCCGCCCACCTTCAACTTTGATGAGACCCCGGTGGTCACCTGGGAAGCTTACGACTACGAGCATCAGCCGCAAGAGGAGGTCACCGTTGGCCACTAGCGAGATCCAGGTCGCTGAGCACGCGCTGCAGCACCACTTCGCTGACATGGAGCAGCAGAAGGAAACCTCCACCTTCGGCATGTGGATGTTCCTGCTGACGGAAATCATGTTCTTCGGTGGGCTGTTCTGTGCGTACCTGGTGTACCGCGCCTCCTACTATCAGGCCTTCGTCGAGGGCAGCCAGAAAATGAATATCTGGCTCGGCGCCACCAACACCGCGGTCCTGATTTGCAGTTCGCTGTCCATGGCCTTGGGCGTTCGCGCCGCTCAGATGGCCAAACCCAAGCTGATGATTGTGCTGCTTCTGATCACCATTGTGTTCGGCTTCGGTTTCCTCGGAATCAAAGCTGTCGAGTATCACGAGCACTGGGTCAATCATGAATTTCCCGGACCCAATTTTCACTTCGAGACTGGCGACCCCGAGCATCCACCGACCGATCCGCAGCACACCCAAATCTACTTCTCGCTGTACTGGGCGATGACCGGATTGCATGCGCTGCACATGATTATCGGCATCGGCCTGGTGGCATGGATTGTGATAGTGGGCGCGAGGGGCGCGTTCACTCCCGAGTACTACAATCCGGTCGAAAATGTGGGATTGTACTGGCACTTTGTCGATTTGGTCTGGATTTACTTATTCCCGCTGCTTTACTTGATCAGTCACAAGCACGGCGGGTAGAGCACTTTTGCGTCTGGTTTTAGGGTGGAGCGCCGCTTTAGCGGTGCAATTGAGGGTTTGTATACGAATCGGCTTCAGCCGCTGAGGTAACAGGACGTTACCTCAGGCGCTAAAGCGCGAGTCAAAAAGTTGCAGCCTGTTGTGCACGCCTGAAGGGCGTGCTCCACCCTCGCATTACAAAGGGCGAAACTGAACGAAGAGGAAGCATGGCGAACCACACCGAACACCCGGACTATGTAGGGCACATCATACCGGCCAGGAACTACGTCGTGATTTGGGCCATTCTGATGCTGGGCACGGCGATCACGGTCTTCGCGGCGACGCTTGAACTCGGCGTCTTCAATATCGTTGTGGCGCTGCTGATTGCCAGCATCAAAGGCACTCTGGTGGTGCTCTTCTTTATGCATTTGCGCTACAGCACCAAGCTCACCATGGTCACCGTGATTGCTTCGATATTCTGGCTGTTCATCCTCTTTTCGCTCACCATGACCGACTACATCTCGCGCGCCTGGTCCACGAACCTGAGCCATTGACCCGTGACTGTCCTCGACCAGCGCTCCGCTGCGGCGGGGCGCTTCTTGTTTTTGGGCGACTAGGGATTCGCTTTACACCAGGCCCCATCACTGCGCCACTGCGTAGTAACCCTGACGCGCGTGCACCTGCAGTTTCTGAGGAGAGCGCACCTCGACCCGTAGCGCGTGGAATCCCGGCGTGGATCGTCGGGGCGGAAACGAGACGCAGTACTGGCTGCGCATTTCCTGCTCGATTTCGGCGAACACGCTTTGCAGTTCTTTGGCGGACTGGGCAACGAAGAAGCTGCCCCCGGTTTCATCAGCCAGGCGCTGTAAGATTGCGTCTCCCGGCAGCCGCAGGCCCTTCTTATGCATCGTGAGAGGATAAATCTGGATCTCGCTCGCCTGCGCGGCGGCGATCACATCCTGGAGGGTACGAAGGCTGTGGGTATCGTTGCCGTCGCTAAGCACCACGATGGCGCGACGCACGAGCATGCCGGCATCTCCCTTCACAAGGTGATCAACGGAGGCTGAATAAAGCGCATCGAACAGGAGGGTGCCCCATCCCGGCTGCCGCACACGATCTACAGCCTGCATCAGGCTTGCGCGATCGCTGGTCGTCTCCTGCCAGACCTGGACGTTGCCGCCGAAGGCCATCACGAAAGCGCGATCCGTTTGCGGGCGCAGGATCCGATTGAAGAGCTCCAGTGCGGCCGCCTTTTCCTCGGTAAGCGCGCGCTTGACTGAATCGCTTACGTCAAGAACGATGCCGAGCCGCAACGGCAGGTCCTCGTCGCGCGCGAAGTCCTGGAGCTTCGTGACCGGCAGCTGATCATCGAGGATGCGAATATCGTCGGGAGACAGATCTTGTATTGGGCGACCGTGCTCATCGGCCACGGTGAACTGAAGCCGTACCTCCGGCACGGTTCGGCTGATCGTGTATCCAGGCGCTGTGGACAGTCTGACATCGTTCCCTGCAGCCATCGCGGAGTACGGCAAGGAAGGCCCCGGGCCTACATGATTGCGCGCATATTCCCCCGGCACAGCAACCGAACTTGCCGAGTCCGGCGGCGCGGAACTGTCCAACCCACCTTTCGCCGAATCCCCGATTCCCGCCAGGGTAGCGGCACTCACCGCCAACGTCACCCCGCAGATAAACGCCAACCTCCGCACAGTTGGGTAATCGGCGATGCCCCATTGAAGCTTGAGACGAGGCAGAATTCGCCCGGCAAGAACCGCAACCAAAGTGGCTGCCCATCCCGGTGAGAAGAAGCTCGGCTTCGCCGTTGCCAGAGAAGAAACCGCGGCGCGCTCGGCGAGACGCACCGGCTGGCAGCTTTGGGCGCAGCAACGTGATACCCCACGCACTCGCTTCCGAGTGCTACAAAATTGCCGTGTTGGATGCAGGTTCCCGAACCGAGGTTGTGGAATAGTTTCATCATCCTGTAACACATTTGTGTGTACCTTATGGGTGTGATACCGATACAAGAGAGCCCATCGCCCACCCTCGGCTACAATACAGCCGTGAAACAGACCATCTTCGCCGTGGAAGACGACACTGACATTTCACGGCTGGTTCGTTATCACCTGGAAGCCGCCGGCTACGGCGTGCGCACCTTCGCCGCCACTGCCGGCGTGATCGCCGAAGCCGAGAAGCAGGCCCCGGCGCTCTTCCTTCTGGACATAATGGTTCCGGGAGGCGACGGTCTGGATCTCTGCCGGCGCATTCGCCAGACCCCCACGCTCAGCATGATTCCGGTGATTTTTCTTACCGCCAAGGTCAGCGAGTCCGACCGGGTCATCGGATTGGAACTTGGCGCGGACGACTACATTCCCAAACCGTTCAGCCCGCGCGAACTCGTGGCCCGCGTACGGGCGGTCCTGCGGCGTTTCGAGCGTCCGCTGGCGCCCGCCATTGTGAAGGCCGGGGACATCGAAATCGACAGCGGCGGCATGACGCTGATGGTCCGTGGCAAGCTCACTCAGACCACGGCCACCGAATTCCGCCTGCTGGAATATCTCGCCCGCCATCCCGGACGCGTGTTCACTCGCGACCAGGTGCTGGATGCGGTCTGGCGCGACACTCATTACGTCACGCCGCGTTCGGTGGACGTGTATGTGCGCCGCATCCGTGAGAAGATCGAAGAGAACCCCGACGAGCCTCGCTATCTCAAGACGGTCCGCGGAGCAGGCTACCGCTTCGAGGTCCCTAAAACCTAAGAGCCGACGGTGAGAAGTCGCATCTTTCTCAAGCTGTTTCTCGCAGCGCTGTTGATCGTCGCGGCCTGCACCCTCACCTTGTACGTGCTCCTCGAGCATGCCTGGGAAGGCATGCTGCGCAGCGAGATCGAGACTTCGCTCCGCCAGAAGACAGCGATGTTCGCTTCCCGGGTGGAGAACTCTTCTCCTGCATCCCTGGGTGAAATCACGATGCAGGCGGCGCGTGCGGCGGATGCCCGCGTCACCGTCATCGACTCCACTGGCAAGGTGCTGGCCGACTCTGAAGCCGACCAGGCAAAGATGGAGAACCACGCCACCCGGCCGGAGTTCGTCTCTGCGTTGCACGGCCAGGTGGGAAGCTCGACCCGCTTGAGCCACACCATTGGCATTGAACTGCTTTACGTGGCTGTGCCGATCCCTGGCGGCGCGGTGCGCATGGCTTATCCGCTGTCGGCGATTCGCCAGGCCAATCGCCGCATTCGTATCGACTTGCTGAAAGGTTCGGCTTTCGCGGCACTGCTGGCAATGATGCTGGCTTTTCTCGCAACGCAGTCCATCGGCCGCAGGCTGGTACGGATTACCGATTTCGCTGAACGGGTCGCGGCCGGCGACCTTTCGGCGCGAATTCAGGAGGAGTCGAGCGACGAGATTGCCCACGTAGCTTCCGCGCTCGACAAAACGGCCCGCAAACTGGAAGACGGATTCCGCGCCCTGGAAAACAGCCGGCAGACTCTCGAGACCCTGCTGAATTCCATGCAGGAAGCCGTGCTTGCGGTGTCACAGGACGGCCGCGTGTTATGGGCCAACCAGCGCATGGAGCGTCTGCTTCCCAGCGGCATACGTCTGGGAGAGCCGTTGGTGCAGTCGGTGCGTGATCCCGAGATCCTGGCCTCGGTGGAGGGCGCCCTACAGCACCGTGATGTGACGGTAGCGCGCGCCGCCAAGATCTTTTCCGGGCGCATTTTTGATGTCACGGCTGCGCCCATGCCGGGAGGCGGTGCGGTCGCGGTATTGCACGATCAAACTGAGATCGAGCGTGTGGAGAAAACCCGGCGCGATTTTATCGCCAACGTTTCGCACGAGCTGCGCACGCCGCTGACCTCCATTCAGGGTTACTCCGAAACTTTGCTCGATCACAACAATATCCCGGAGCATGTGCGGGAATTCGTCGAGATCATTCGCAAGAATGCGACCCGCATGGCGCGGCTCACGGAAGACCTGCTGGTGCTGGCGCGCGTCGAGTCGGGCGAACAGAACTTTAACTTTCAGCTCACCATGCCTCGCGAATTGCTGGATGACGCGGTGGAGACCTTCGAGGACGCGGCCGCCAGCCGGGGTATCGAACTCTCGGTGATGAACACGGCAACGTCTCTCGTCTCGGTCGATCGCGATGCGATTCAACAGGTGTTTTCCAACCTCATCGACAATGCTTTGAAGTACGGTGACACGGGCAAAAAAATCCTGGTGGGTGCGTGCGAGACCGAAGAAGGGGTGCAGTTTTATGTACGGGATTTTGGTTCCGGAATTTCCAGTGAACATCTGCCGCGGTTGTTCGAGCGCTTCTACCGCGTGGACAGGGCGCGCTCGCGCGAGTCGGGAGGGACTGGTCTCGGCCTGGCGATTGCCAAACACGTCGTTCGCGCCCACGGCGGCACCATCAAGGCCGAGAGCGAACTAAACCACGGCTCGACCTTCTATTTCACATTGCCGCGGCAGCCCGTGCCGGTAAGAGCTTAGGGCCTAGCTGCGCAATAAATATCGTGACATTGCTAACGTTTGTCATCACGAGCCCGCCGCGGCGGGCGAGGGATCTGCTTTTGCCGGTTCCATCGAAAAGCAGATTCCTCGCGCCCAACCCCAGGGCGCTTCCACCGACTTTCATCCTTACGGGTGGGCAGAAGACATGTGCCACTCGGGATGACAATTCACACTGACTGTCGGCTCGCATTCATTGCCATTCGGACGGCGAAACCCGCTCTCCGCGCCTTGCAAATTCAACCCAAGTTCATGCCGATTTCATCGGGAATTCACAAATCCGGGTTATCCTATCCATTATTCTTCCGTCCATGTTATTGATGGGTCTGGCTCAGGAACAACGAAGCCAGGAACGCACTTACCAGTGTCTTTGGCAGGGTAGAGAGCCACCATGAGTTCCGCCGAACTGGCGCCTCCTAATCCGGACGCGATTTGCGCGCAGCTGCGAGAGCAGACCCTGCAGGCTTGCCAAGTCGCGCGCATCGCCGCGGGCATTGTCGCCGAAGGCATAGCGACCGGTGTTCCGTCCCTGCTGGATGGGGTTCGGGAGCGCGAGAAGGAACTCGACACGCTGGATCGCGTCATTGATCAGGGCGTGACCTCGGTCATCACCCGGGTGAGCGAGGCACAGGCCCGCGAACTGCTGGCCTGCTTGAAGTTCATCATCGACCTGGAGCGCGTAGGCGATCTTCTGCTCAACTGCAGCAATCGCGCCGCCACCGTCGGCAGCCGCATTGACCTCCAGGACATTCGCGATCTCACCTTAATGGCTTCGCGACTGGAGAGGATGCTTGGCGATGTGCACGACGCTTTCTGCGAGCGCGACCTCAACCGTGCGCTGGCGGTGCTGCGCTCCGACGCCGAGCTTGACCGGTTGCGCAATCTCGTGTTCCTGCGGCACCTGGAAAACTACGAAGGCGCGCCCCGCCAGGAGAGCTTCCACGTGTTGTTCATGACGCAGTCGTTGGAGCGCGCTGGAGACCACGCTAAGAACCTTGCCGAGGAGGTTTGCCATCTGGTCAGCGGACACAGCGTTCGCCACGTGCTGCGCACCTACGACAAGCCGGTCGAGCAGATGTTCATCGAAGACCTGAAGCGGCGCCAGAAGAGCGCAATGTAGCAGTGGTGCATTGCGCTTGCAAGTAGGGAATTAGTCTGAGCCCCTTAGAGTCTGCGTGAGAACTTGGTTTTATTTGCGAGTCCGTGGAACGAAATGTCAAGACAACAGCCACGCAGTGGCGAATCAGTTTAGCCCAGCATGGAGCCGCAGGCGGAATGCTGGGTAGACTGCGAAATTATCTGAGCCCCGTAGGGGCGGCAGGGTTCTGACACGGACTCTTTAGCCCGCTGGGAATCCGCTTTTCGGATTTTTCCAGCAGTCGCTGAAGCCCTGCCCTTCCGCCGGAACCTTGCGGACATTTCCTTTGCCGTTCTCAGTCGCGCGTCACCCAAATCCGCCGACCAGGTTACCCTCCGTCCTAACCATTACGAAAGTACAAATACCAAACCTGTACCTTCGTAATCTTGACAGAACTCTTTCTCGGCCTACCCTTATCTTCAGGGCGTGGTGTGCCCGCACTCGTCCCAGGACGTGGTGCAAGGTTCTTTGACAATTCGCGGGTTACTACCCAAGACGGGAGCAGGCTTGCGGTGTAATTACCAGTTGAATACCCCAGCCCAGCTGCTTCTTTCCGTAGAAGGTTGGTTTTGAGCGAAAAACATGGCCTACAACTGTTGCAATCAAAGCACTTAGCTGTTAAACTATTGCAGGTCAATAGGTTGCCAATAAAAATTGCGTAATCGACTGATTCTAAATGATTGTGGGGAGGGGGTGGGGTTACTGGTTGAGAAACAGTGACGCCGCAAACCGATACTGACGCAGTAGGTGGTCAGATTTTACAAGTGAGTCAACAGCCAAGGCCATCAGGCTTGGCTACAGCACCCCCCGGAACTCAATCTGGGCGGTGAAATTGTGCCGTCCTGTGGCTCTTTCTTGAAGGGATGACAGCGCGCAATCGCTCACGATACTCTCGACGCATGGCCAAACCAATTCCCATTGGTACGCGCGCAGAAGTCGAAAAGCGTGTCGAGTTCAAGAACACCTTGACGGCGTGGCGGGAGGAGCTCCCACCGGTGTTGTCCACCCCGAACATGATCGGCTGGATGGAGGCGGCGGGTTTCGAAGCGCTGCTGCCGTTCTGTGAAGGTGACGAGGTCAGCGTCGGCACCGCCATCAACGTTATTCATCGGGCAGCGACCGGCATCGGTGCGACCGTCAAATGCGAAGCCGTGCTGGAGGAGTTCGACGGGCGCTTCTACACATTTCGGGTTAGCGGCTAGCGACGGGACGGAGATGCTCGGTCACGGAACCATCAAGCGCGCCATCGTCAGCAAAGGTAAGTTCGAAGCCAGGCAGCGGGCCAAGCAGAGGCAGAGCGCGTAAGTCATGAAGGCCCGCCAGCACGGGTTTCTGGGGTTACGTGGATCAGTCAGCATCGACCGGCCTGACTCGCGATGCGTTGTTGTACCCTGAAGGGTTCCTGCTGGTAAGTCTTGCGCGGAGGAAGCGTGCTGATTCCGCCCTTGCCGTTACTCAATTTCTTTGTTGCAGTCGTGATGTTCTCCATCGGGCTGCGAGTTAGCGGCGGAGAACTGCTCGGCATCCTGCGCAACCGCGCTTTGTTTGCGCGCACGTTGCTGGCGAATTGCGCGCTCATACCTGCCCTCGGCTTCCTGCTGGTTCACATCTTTCCGCTGGCGCCAGACGCGAAGATCGGCATCCTGCTGCTGGCCGCGATCCCGGGAACGCCGATCGCTTTGCAATTTACCCGGCAGGCCAAGACGCGGCTGGCGTTCGCTGCCGCCATGACCTTCACGCTCTCGGTCGTGAGCATCGCCATGGTCCCGCTGGCCGTCGAAGTGATGCCGGAGACAATCCAGCGCAATCAGCGGCCGCTCCTGCTCCTCATCGCCCATATCGCGCTGTACATCGCTCTTCCGCTGTGCGCCGGCTTGTGGGCGGCGCGAAGCGTACCGAAGATTGCTCCCCGCTTGGTATTGCCGTTGGGCATTTTGGCCACAGCTGTGTTCGTCTTCCTTATGTGGGAGACGCGTCTCGTGCGCCGCGAAGCGTTTAATGAAATCCGCGGCGGCGGCAGCGTTCTGGCGATGTTCTTGTTGCTGCTTCTGTCCATGTTGATCGGGTGGATGATCGGCGGCCCCGATCCCGAATCTCGCCGGGTACTGGCGACTTCGACCGGCATGCGGAGCGTGATTGTCGTGCTTTATGTAGCGCGGTATTGCTTTCCGGGAACCAATGTTTACATGGTCCCGATCGTCTATCTATCGCTGATGGTACCCACGAACCTGCTCTTCCACCTTTCGTTCACCGTATGGCAAAAAGTACGGTCGGCGGCGACTAAAAGGGCCGCGGCTCAGCCAGCCGCCGGCGTTCGTCGCCCGTGAGGACAGAGCTACAATCGACCCCGATGTCGTTTCGCTTTCAGATCGAGGCGCGCGATGGCGCGGCGCGCGCGGGACGCTTCTTCACGCCACATGGCGAGGTGCAGACACCAGTCTTCATGCCGGTTGGCACGCTTGCAACGGTGAAAGGCGTGCCGCAGGATACTCTGGAAGAACTGGGCGTCGAAATCCTGCTGAACAACACCTATCACTTGTATTTGCGACCGGGCGTCGAGATGGTGCGACAGCTCGGCGGGGTGCAGAAGTTCATGGCGTGGAACCATCCGATCCTGACAGATTCGGGTGGCTTCCAGGTTTTCAGCCTCAGCGATCTGCGGAAGGTGACGGAAGCGGGTGTGGCGTTCCGCTCGCACCTCGATGGCTCGTCGCACTTCTTTAGCCCGGAGAGTGCCATCGCCGCCGAGATCGGATTGGGCGCCGACATCATCATGGCGTTCGACGAATGCACCGAGCATCCCGCGGAGTATGCGCGAACTCGCGACTCAATGGAGATGACGCTGCGCTGGGCGCAGCGCAGCAAAGACTATTTCGAGGCCCACAAGCAAGAGGCGCCGTGGTTTGCCGAGCGACGGGAAACGCAGACGCTGTTTGGCATCGTGCAGGGTGGAATGTTTCCCGACCTTCGCCGCGAATCGGCGCAACAGACGGTTGAGATCGATTTCCCTGGTTACGCGATTGGCGGCCTGAGCGTCGGCGAGCCGCGCCCCATGACCTACGAGATGGTGGACGCGGCGATCCACTTCCTTCCGGAAGACAAACCCCGATACCTGATGGGCGTCGGTACTCCGGAAGAGATCGTCCACTACGTCGCAGCGGGCGTGGACATGATGGACTGCGTCCTACCGACGCGGGCGGCGCGTCACGGGTTGCTGTTCACCTCCGAGGGGCGCCTGACGATCAAGAATGCTCGCTTTGCGAACGACGATGGCCCGCTGGATCCGAACTGTCGGTGCAAGGTCTGCGCACGCTACTCGCGGGCGTATCTGCGGCACCTGTACGCCTCGAACGAGCTGCTGGCGCAGACCCTGAATACCATCCACAATCTGGCGCACTACATTGACACCATGCGCAGGGTGCGGCAAGCTATAATACTTGGGGATTTCGCGAAGTTTCTTTCTGGTGTCCGGCCCCCACATCTACCACCCCAAACCGCGCAAAGGCGGCGCGGCTTGAGGGCCCCGGGAAAGGCCTGAGCGTTCCTTAGCAGTCGTGCTGGTTAAGGCTTTGCGGCCCAAGGCGGCACAGCGGGGCTGTAGAACTTGTCGGGAGCACCGGAATCCGGCAAAACGCGATACTATAGTGGACAGGGCTGTGTCTCTGATCCGCGCTGATGCGCCGGCTGATAGATACCGTGTTCGGTTGGAACTCCGAAACATCCCAGAGCGTTCCGGCTTCGAGTTAGGTAGAACCGCTGCTTTTGCGGCGCAACTGGGTTGTGCTGCTTCAAGCGGGCGAACTTGGGGCTGCGTCTTCAGGAAAGTCGAAACAAATGGTTAGACTGATCGGTTTGTTGGCGCAGGGCATCGGTGGCGGGTCTGCCCCGATCCTGATGATGGTTGCGATCTTCGCAATCTTCTACTTCCTTTTGATCATGCCCCAACAGCGACGCCAGAAGAAGTGGCAGGCGATGCTGAAGGAAATCAAGCCCGGCGACCGGGTGGTCACCAGCGGCGGGCTCAGTGGCGTTATCCTATCCGTCAAGGATGATGTGGTAGTTCTGCGAGTGCCCCCGGACAACATCAAGCTCGAAGTCGCCCGCTCCTCCATTGTCACTTTAACCACCGCGGAGGGTTCGTCCAAGTCTTAACAGGGCCGTTTACGAATGAACAAGAATCTTCTCACCAAAACCATTCTGATTATTGCGGTGCTGATTGCTTTTCTGTTCGGCATCTTCGGAATTCCGGGCAGCTTGAGCGGTAAAGGCTTGTTGGCCGCGCTGCAAAGCCGGATCCACCTCGGACTCGATTTGAAGGGCGGCACCCACCTGATTCTGCAGGTGCAGGTGAATGACGCCATCAATGCCGATAGCGATCGCGCCGTCGAGCGGCTGAAGGAAGCCCTCAAGAGCGGCAATATTGCATTTGGGGAAATTTCCAAGCCCGATCCGCAGAACCGTCCGGAACAGATCGTGATCAAGGGCGTGCCCCCCGAGTCTTCCTCCGACCTGCGACGCATCGTCAGCGAAAAGCTGCCGGAGTACGATCTGGGGTCTGGGGCTGAGAACTCGTGGACGGTCACGATGAAGCCATCGATCGCCAACGACACCCGGAAGAAAGCGGTGCAGCAGGCGATCGAGACCATCCGCAATCGAATTGACCAGCTCGGCGTGTCCGAGCCGGTCATCCAGGAGCACGGACTGGGCGACTACCAGATTCTGGTGCAACTGCCCGGCGTTGACGACCCCGCGCGGGTGAAGGAAATCATGCAGTCCACCGCCATGCTGGAAATCCGGCAGGCGGTGGGCGGACCTTTTCCCAGTGAGCAGGCGGCCATGCAAGCCAACGGCGGCGTTCTTCCGCCGGATACGGTGCTGATGAAGGGCACTACTCCTCATCCGCAGGCCGGAGAAGAGACCACAGAGGTGTACTGGCTTATCAGCCGCTCGTCGGCGGTGAGTGGAAACGATCTGCGCACGGCCGACGCCGGTCACGACGAGAATGGCCGTGCCGATGTGAACTTCACCTTGACGGGAGATGGCGGGCGGCGCTTCGCGGCGTTTACCGGCGCGCATGTCAACGACAAGCTGGCGGTGGTGCTCGACAACCGGGTAAAGTCGGTTGCCACCATCCAGGAGCAGATCCACGATCAGGGCCGCATCACCGGCTCCTTCACCCCGCAGGAAACGCAGGACCTTGCCTTAACTCTGCGTTCCGGCGCGCTGCCGGCGGGTATTAAGTATCTGCAAGAGGTCACGGTCGGGCCATCGTTGGGCTCCGACTCCATTCGCCAGGGCGTGAGAGCGGCGATCATCGGCATGGTCGCGGTCATGGTGTTCATGCTCTTCTATTACCGCGCCGCGGGCATCAATGCGGACCTGGGACTGTTCCTGAACCTGGTCATCCTGCTGGGCTTTCTTGGCTTCACCGGCGCGACGCTCACGTTGCCCGGAATCGCGGGCGTTATCTTGACGGTCGGTATGGGCGTGGATTCCAACGTCCTGATCTTCGAGCGCATTCGCGAGGAGTTGCGGCACGGCAAGACGCCGCCGTCGGCGGTGGACCAGGGCTTCGCTCACGCCTGGGTCACGATTGTCGATACTCACGTGACCACGATCGTTTCCGCCATCATCCTGTTTTTGTTTGGAACGGGCCCGGTGCGCGGGTTCGCCGTGACCCTCAGCTTCGGTCTGGCGGCCAACCTGTTCACATCGGTCTTCGTTTCGCGCGTGATCTTCGAGTCCATTCTCAATCGCCACCAGCGTGGCGAGGCATTGAGTATCTAAAACTGTGCCTTTCTGTGGAGAAGGCGTTTCACCACGGAGACACGGAGGACACGGAGGAAGGAATAGAATTCAGGGTGATCTTTCGTTGTGGAGAAATGGTTCATGATTGGCGAGATTGAGAGGACTGGCGTAGTTACGCTCGCCGAAGCAGAGCTGAGTGGTGAAATCATTGCAGCCGCCATTTGCGTGCACCGTGAACTTGGGCCTGGCTTGCTGGAGTCAGCCTATCAAGTCAGCATGTGCCGTGAGCTGACGCTGAGACACGTCCCTTTTCGTTCACAGCTGGAGCTGCCTGTTGAATACAAAGGTGTGCGTCTGGATTGCGGGTACCGTATCGATCTGCTCGTTGATAATCGGGTTCTGGTCGAGCTTAAGTCAGTGGAACGCATTCTCTCGGTGCATGAAGCGCAATTGATAACGTATCTTCGGCTGAGCAGAATCCACGTAGGGCTGTTGATCAATTTCAACGTCCCGGTTTTGCGGCGAGGTATCGTTAGAAGAATTCTATAAGACTCCGTGTCCTCCGTGCCTCCGTGGTGATTGGCGTTTTGGTTGGGAATAAGGAGGCTGTTTCTAGTATGACGGTTCCGGGCAGGAGACAACGTCGTTTATGGTAAGGGGCTAGCGGTGGAGTTATTTCGCAATACCAATATCGACTTTCTGGGCAAGAAGTGGTACTTCCTTGCCTTCTCGCTGATCTTCAGTGTCGCCGGATTGCTTTCTATTTTCTTCTGGCACGGCATTCCACTGGGAGTGGAATTCCGCGGCGGCACGCTGGTCTATGTCAAGTTCGCCCAAACTCCGGATCTCGACAAGGTCCGGCAGGACATGGACCGGGCAGGACTGAAGAATCCGCGAATCCAGCGCTTCGGCCCGGTTTCCGCCAATGAGGTCCTGATCGACCTGGGCCTGCAGGAAACCAGCGAGTCGGCGCTTGATCGCGGCAAGAATGCAATCATCCAGGCGCTGCAGACGCAAAACGCCGGCAATGAAGGCAGGCAGGACCTGAATAACAGCGGGACGCCGACCTTGGAGGGGTATCTCCTGCAAAAGGACCCACTGCACCTGGGAACCGACGCGGCCAGCCAATACCTCGCCATCGCACAGAAGATCGAGGATTTCCGCAATAAAGAGCGAGGCGGAATTCTCAACTCCGTCGATCAACTGGGAGGAGTGGTCCCGCCCGACGTGATCAACGCTTTGAAAGAGGGCTTCTATACCTCGGATTTTGTGGTGCGTAACGTCGAAATCGTGGGACCGCAAGTGGGCGGCCAGCTTCGCCACCAGGCCATCATGGCGACCTTGTATTCGCTTGCTGGAATGCTGGTTTATCTGTGGTTCCGTTTCGAGATGATCTACGGCATAGGCGCAGTTGTGGCCTGCTTCCACGACACCATCATCACCGTGGGCTTCTTCTCGCTGCTGAATAAGGAAATCAGCCTGACGGTCATTGCCGCCATTCTGACGCTGATCGGCTACTCGATGAACGACACCATCGTCGTTTTTGACCGCATTCGCGAGAACATTAAGCTCTTGCGCCGCGAACCGCTGACCGACATCGTGAACAAGAGCATCAACCAGACTTTGAGCCGGACCATTCTCACCTCAGGCCTAACGTTTTTGACCGTGCTCTCGCTGTACTTGTTCGGCGGCGAGGTCCTGCGCGGATTCTCGCTGGCTCTCGTGATTGGCATCCTGATCGGGACCTACTCATCGATCGCGGTCGCGGCTCCCATGCTGGTGGCCTACCAGGATTGGCGGGCGCGAAGGGCCGGTGAGGCGGTCGCACGGAACCTGAGTTCGTCCCGGACCAAGGCGCGGGAAAAAGTGAAAGTGAAGGCGTAGGCGGCTCGCTTCGGAGCCGTTTTCAGGGTGTCAGAGATGCGCGATGCCGGATCCGTTAAAGTAAGTGTGCAATTTCGCTGTCGGGGTGTATACTTCGGGTCGCTGTTTCCTAAGGATCGGCTAAGACCGCCAGCTTTTTTCCGCAGGCTGCAGTTTTCGGGCGACAGCGTGATGCTTTTAGGGAGCAAACATCACAGGTCCGGTGTCTAAGTAATCAAAAGCCTTCGACGGAGAACAGGCCATGTTTGAAGACAGCCTCATGGAATCGGGAGGCAAGCTCAAAACCAAACGGGGAGTGACAACCCTCTTCTCGTTTATTTTGCAAGCTGTGCTGATTGGCGTCCTGGTGTTGTTGCCGTTGATCTTTACTGAGGCCCTGCCTAAGCAGCAACTGATGACGTTCCTGGTTGCGCCGCCACCGCCGCCGCCACCGCCGCCACCGCCGGCCGTGGCTCCCGTGCATGTCACGAAGCCCCAAACTGAGTTGGATAACGGCCAGTTGCGGACTCCGACAGCCATTCCGAAAAAGATTGAAATGATTAAAGAGGATGAACCACCGCCGAGCACCGGTGTGGCTGGCGTGGTGGGCGGCGTCCCCGGCGGAGTTCCCGGAGGCGCCATGGGTGGAGTGCTGGGCAGCGTCATCGGCAACGTTCCGACCGCCGTGCCCAAAGCGGCCACCCCGCAGCGTGTCCGTGTGTCCCAGGGCGTATCGCAGGGCCTGCTGATCCATAAGGTGCAGCCGCAGTACCCGCCTTTGGCCCGCCAGGCGCGTGTTCAGGGCACGGTTGTGCTGCAAGCGTTAATCGGCAAGGATGGTACGATCCAGAACCTGCACGTGGTCAGCGGGCACCCGATGCTGACTTCTTCCGCACTCGAAGCCGTGAAACAATGGCGCTACAAGCCTTATTACCTGAACGGCGAGCCGGTGGAAGTGGAAACCACGATCAACGTCAATTTCACGTTGGCAGGCGGTTAGAAGCCATTTGGTTTTGTGGATGGCATTTCTGTGCACGCGGGATTGAGGGACGGTCTTCGAGGCTGCGACCGTACTAGACGTGTAATTTAGGCGGTATGAGGCGCTAGCCTGATGCCAATAGCTGGCAGGAAGTTCGAATCCGTTGTAGCGTTGAATTTGTTTT